>CANSEY010000005.1 GCA_947646015.1 uncultured Bacteroides sp.
GTTCGATTTGCTATAGCGATTCTTTTTTATACGGGTACTTTATCGGGGGCTTACCTTCCATTACTCTTATTAGAAATATAGACACATACATCTTGCATACTATTTTCACAAACAATATTTAAATATTGCTCATCAATAGTTATTTCTATAGGCAAGGCTACAGACCGTGGGCGTTTTTTAGTTTTTGAGCTTTGAGTACTATGTAGACGAATATATCTACTAGATTCAACTTCGCACAGAATTGGCTGAATAATAAAGCCCAACAGGCATAACATTACAATTAATTTTTTAAGCATAGCATAATTTTTAGTTAGTAATAAAAATAATGCTCAAAATTAAAGTAATTAATAAGAGAGAGAGAAAAAAGCTGTCGATATCCATAAAACCATATCACATTAATTATCAAACAATTACACAATATTACATTCAAGATATATCGACATTATAATCAAAGAAAGAAAAAACATAGAACTATTTTGTCGAAAAAGAGTTTAAAATTTCATTTAAACTTCTCGAATCATTCAAATGCATTCTATCCTTTTTAATGCGCTCTTTTTTCTTATAAATAGATTTACGGTCTAAACAATAAATTGCAACCAAATCATTTATTGTTAGATTCATTTTCAATAAGCAACAAAAACGAATATCCAAATCTGTTAATTCAGGATACGTCTCTTTCAATTTCAGCGTAAAATTATCAAAAGCAACATTTACATTGTTAACTATATTATCCCAATCTTCATTAGAGAATTTAATATGCCCCGCTTTCCCAGTAGTCAATGAAATTCCTGAGACGGTTATTAATCTTTTGAAAAACTCTTCACGTAATAAAATCTCCTTTTGTTGCATTACAAGTAATTTCTGCTCGGTTTCCAATTGCGTTAATACTATATCTTGTACTTCCTTTTGTTTTTGCATTATTAATTTCTGTTGCAACCGAATCCTAAATTCTTTTTTTATACGATATTTATAATATGAATATACTATAAATAGAATTATTATAAAAAATAAAAGACATATCCTATATATATTTTTTTCCATCTGTAATTTCGAAAGCTTTAAAGAATCATTCTCATTTACTAACTTCTCATTTTGATATATTTCCTGCATTTTAGTTATTGTATTCGTATACGTTTCTTGTTCTATAGAATCCCTATAGACATCGTATATCCTCCTATACCTCAAAGCCTGTTTACAATTTCCCACCATCTCAGCAACATCAGCAAGTCCTTCATAACTGGCAGCTTTAGTATATAGATTATCACTACTTATGCTTTTACCATAATATATTCCTGCAGAATCAAATTGACACATATGCACAAAAATCTGTGCTTTTAATATATAACAATAGCACAATTCGTCTTTTTCAGGCTGAATATTCCCTGATTTATTAGCGTATTTCAAAGCTAAATCATATTTCTCCAATCTATCATAAGTAGTTCCAACGCAATTATATATATAGGCTAAAGAAATGCTGTCATCTAAATGTATCCAAGATGCTGCTTTTTCATAATAACATAAAGCACTGTCTTTCTTCTCAATTTCTAAAAAGGTAGTACCTATCGCCTGTAAGGCATATGCAATATTCATACTGTCTCCCAGTAAAGTAGAATAATAATATGCCTTTTTATGCATTAACAATTCATCCTCAAAAAGTTCCTGTTCTGAATATAAATTACCTAGATAGTAATGAGATAAAAATAATAACTTATAATTCTCATCAGAGTCAACTAATAAATCTATAACATTTAAGTAATACTCTATTGCTTTCAAGACATTTTTCATTTCTTCATTAGCCCTACCCGCGTAAAAATATGATTGCGCTAATAATTTTCGATCCATATTATCTTTAAAATAGTTTAATGATGTTTTTATAAGTGAATCCGATAATAAAGGACGATAAGTTTTTTCTATAGATTGTGTCAACAACAAACAATATAAAGCATAATCTCTTTGAGACATTTTTTGAGGAGTAGTTATACTTTCCAATATAGAGTATGAACTATCTGGATTTTCCTCTAATAGCTTCATAGCAAACAATAAGTTATCATCATATTTAACTGTTTTATCACATGACATAAAAACACACATGACAATAGTTATCAATATAAAACCTAATAAAATCTTCATTGTGAATAATCAAGTATTTTTTCCTTCCAAAGATACAATTTTATAAACAAGCTATCATAATAATAAACCATTAATTACAATAACATTGAGATTTAGATAAAAAACAAAAAAGAAATCCCTGGAACCGCTGTAGACACTCAGCATTCCAGGGACTCTAACACACAAAAGTTATTATTGAAATTGAAAACAGTTTCTAATTAAAAGCGTAAACCTAAAGTCATCATCACTTTACTACGGCTATTCGTCACATCAGTCTTTTTTAAAGCTCCATCATCAAATGGATAGAAATCTTCCTTATAAGTACTATACATATAAGCTAAGTCTGCGTAAAAAGTCGATCCTCTATAACCGATACCTAATGTATAATTATTATTTGCTTTTGCATTCGCAAAATCCGTATCCGTATTAATTGAATTGTAGCTCAAATCTTTAAAAGCTGTTTTTTTGAATGCTGCTGACATATAATTATAGCCTAAACGAAAAGCAAATTGAGGAATAACTTTCCACTCAGCACCGATACGGAAAGTATTCACACCTTTCAACATTTCTTTTGCTGTAGGATTCTGCCATCCCATTGCTTCTCCATCCGAATAGCTAAAATGCATAGCGGAATAATCCTGATATTCATATTCTGCTCCAATAGCGAAAGATGATCCATAAGTATACCCAAGACTTAGATTATATTTCCATGGTGTACGGAAACGGAAGTCATATCCATAATCAACACCATTCGTAAAATCATAAGAATCTACAACAGCCTCACTTAATTTTTTAGAGTCAAAATCAGGGGTATATGTCACTGCTCTAACATTCGTTTTAATTTTCAAATTATAAAATGTAGGAGTATGAACAGCAACACCAATACGGAATGGAGAGTCTTCAAATGGACGCACGATAGCTCCAAACTTAAAATCCACACCTGAACCATCTATTTTATTCTCAGTAGTCATTTCATAACTTGGAGTACCATAATTCACATTTTCTACGATATATTCCCCATACTCTTCTCCATAAGTAGAAGTCTTTGAATAATTAACATCGTATGCACCAATAGTCAATCCTAAATAAACACGATCACTTATATTAAAAGCAACATTAAAATCATACTGATTGATTCCTCCTTTTTCATGTCCATCATACCATGAATATGGCTGAGGCAAATAACCTATATAACCATCCTTATTTTCATTTAGATTATATAAATACCCATTCCAACCAGTAGCAGCAAGCCAACCAGTCTGACTATCAGTAAACAGATTAATCTTATCATCAGCCAACTTACTGATAAAATCACCATTCTCTTTAATCATAGTGTTTGCTTGATTCGTCATTTGATTAGTCTGAGAAAGAATTGTTCCTCCGGGCCCCAGATTAATCAAACCCTCCATTGTCATATACTTATCAAATGACTTGGAACGAGTATAACTGAATCCAAAATTCACATAACGCAGAGCGGTCTGATTTCCAATTTTAGAAGAAAACACAAATCCAATATTATCAAATGATCCACGAGTCTTATCAACATTAAACTTTGATCCTTCATATTTACTTTCCGAACCAAATGAAGAAAAGCCGAAAGTTCCCATTATATCATTACTACGATATATACCAATACCAGCCGGATTTGTCCCCATAGTAGAAATATCTCCTCCTAATGCGCCCATTGCTCCTCCCATTCCTACAAAACGGGCAGTTCCATTCAAATCCTTCTGCGTAAACTTAGCACCATCGTATATTGTCTGGGCGCTTGCACTTGCCACCATAATAAGAGCAAGTGCAGCTATATTTATTTTCTTTTTCATACGTTTCCTTAAATATTATTTATGCTATAGTTTTATCTTCTACTACCACCTCTAGCTGAACCTCCGCCACCGGAAGAACTTCCACGACTACTGCTACTGCTTCCGCCGCCATATGAAGAACCACTAGAACGAGAAGAACTGCTGCTAGGAGAATAAGAACTGGAACTACTAGAACGACTACTGCTACTAGGAGTATATGTTCGAGAACTACTACTAGAGCGGTTACTGCTGCTAGGAGTATATGTTCGAGAGCTACTAGAGCGACTAGGTGTATAACTACTACTTCCTCTTGAATAAGTTCCGCTACTTCTAGAAGAAGATCCCCTATTATAAGTACCTTCACTTCTTGAAGAAGAGGTACGAGTGCTACTACTACGATTGATTCCTGAAGATGTACTAGTACGAGTACTACTCGGGCGAGTATAAGTATCTCTACGAGAAGAGCTAGTTCTTGTACTTACCCCTGTCCGTGTACTATTCTCTCTGGTTCCTACTACACGTCCCGAAGTTGTTCTATTCGAAGATGTACGAACAGATGAAGAACGAGAAGATTGATATCGGTTAGAAGTATATCTAGTACCACTAGTTGTACGGTTAACACTCCTGTTAGGAGAACGACGGTTGGTGTATAGCATGTCTCTATGACCGCCTCCACCGCCCCAGCCCCAGCTAGGACCACCACCCCAGTGGTGATGATGTCCCCAATAGCCACCGCCGCCATAGAAGCCACCCCAGTAGCCACCATACCAGCCGCCCCATGAACCCGGGTAATATCCCCAGCCATAGTAAGGACGATTCCATCCCCAGCCATAGTTCCATCCCCAACCGTAGGAGTTGTAACGCCAATCCCACCAAAGCGGATTACTAAATGTCGGGAAAGCATAAGCGTACATGCCATCGGTATATACATTCCAGTTCCATGAATTAGGTCCGTAAACTACGTCCCAATAGAGTGGGCTGCTAATGCTGATAGCAAAACGTGGATTACGGAAACGGATAATACGTTCGGCATATTCATAGTCCTCTTGCGAACCATCAAATTCACCGGTTACCCATTCTCCTTCCAAGTCTGGCTGAGCTTTCTCTTTTATATATAAGGTATCGTTTTCCATTACGAATTCATTCTCACGAGCGTCATAACGGCGGTTATATTCATCCACATCCCGTGTTTTTCCCTTGCGGTCCTGAACTACAACGGTAGTGCCCGGTGATGTATAGATGTTGGTCGTGACTTGTCTTTTCGGTTCCTTCTTTTCCGGAGTCGTTTCTTTCTTCTCCTTTTTGTCTTTAGAAGGTACGAAATAAAGGTCGTCATCAACGCTTTGTGCCATCAAGCCTATAGGGAGGCATAAAGCAATTAGCAAGAAATAAACAATCTTTTTCATATCATCTCGGTTTATGTAATTACTTAAACTTATTCACATTACAAAGATAAGGAAGAGATTCGCCACTCTAGGGAGATTTTCCCCAAAGGATAATAGGGAAATCCCTATTTCTAACTATCTTTGCAAAAGATTCACCAAATTAAAAACAACTATGAAGTATTTTGAGTTCACATTCCATACAAGTCCATGCACAGAAACAGTAAATGATGTACTGGCTGCCGTATTAGGCGAAGCCGGATTTGAAAGTTTTGTTGAAAGCGAAGGCGGACTGACTGCATACATACAGCAGGCATTATGTGATGAAGGCACGATAAAGGATGCGATAGCCGACTTCCCGTTGCCTGATACGGAAATCTCCTATACGTACGTTGAAGCGGAAGACAAAGACTGGAACGAAGAATGGGAAAAGAATTTCTTTCAACCGATTGTGATCGACAACCGATGTGTTATCCATAGTACCTTCCATAAAGATGTACCCCAGGCAACTTATGATATCGTTATCAATCCGCAAATGGCTTTCGGCACGGGACATCATGAAACGACAAGCCTCATTATCGGAGAGTTACTGGACAATGAGTTGAAAGATAAATCACTTCTGGATATGGGCTGTGGAACTTCGATCTTAGCAATCCTCGCCCGCATGCGGGGAGCACGCCCATGTACCGCTATCGACATCGACGAATGGTGTGTACGAAACTCCATTGAGAACATTGAATTAAATCACGTAGACGACATCGCCGTTTCACAAGGAGATGCCTCATCGCTTATTGGCAAAGGCCCCTTTGATATCATCATCGCTAATATAAACCGGAATATCTTATTGAACGACATGAAGCAATACATTGCTTGCATGCACCCAGGATCGGAACTTTATATGAGTGGATTTTATGTGGACGATATTCCTTTCATCCACCGGGAAGCAGAAAAGAATGGACTGACCTTCGTACATCATAAGGAGAAAAACCGCTGGGCAGCAGTGAAGTTCACATATTAAGCATTAATCTTCCTTATCTGTTTCAAGAAGACACAGACCACGTATCTTTAAAAGACAGCATATATTTGTGGTAGAGATAAGATGTACGAGATGCTCATCTCGTACTGTACGGCATGCTCATCTTGTTATACCCCAGATGCACATCCGGTAGCGTACGAGATGAGCATCTGGTACATACCATCCTTTAATGAAAAGAATGGTATGGTATAATATTCCTTCTGTTATGTTACCGGGAAACAGATATAAAGTATTAAGGTTTTGAATCAAACTCATTCTTTACCTGTTCACACCATTCCCTGATTCTCTTTTCCGCTTGCTCGGATTGATTATCCAAATCGACGACCAAACCGCACCACCGATCACCACGCAACGCTCTGGAACGTTCGAAAGTGTATCCTTCGGAAGAAGTAAAACCGACCAATGTAGCCCCGTCTCCTTCAAATACCTCGGCAAGTAACCCGATTCCGTCAGCAAAGTTTTCGGGATAACGTATCTGATCTCCTAACCCGAAGATAGCTACTTTTTTCCCTTTCAAATCCAATGTACGAAGTTCCGGCAATAACTCATCCCAATAGGTAGGAAGTTCTCCGTCAAACCAGGTCGAAGCACCTACTATAAAACAATCGTAAGCTGCAAAATCATTTTGCCATGCCTGCTCAATAGGCACCACTTCTATCTTATCTTTTCCAAATTCTTTCTGAATTTTCTCTGCCACCCAAGTAGTCTTATCAGCTTTGGTGGCATAAAACAAACCAATCTTCTTCATATACTATACCTCCATTTTATTCCATTAATATTCCAATAGCTTTTTAGCTGCCTCATAGATCTTCGCCTCATCCGGCAATATCTCTTTTTCCAGAATCGGATTGAAACCGACAGGAGTAAATGTAGATCCGACACGCTGCACCGGACCATCCAGATAACGGAACATATCCGTTCCGATCATAGCAGCAAGTTCCGCACCGAAACCGGAGAACACCTTGTCTTCGTGAACAACCAATGCTTTACTGGTCTTTTTCACCGATTCGAAAATCGCCTCCTGATCTAATGGTATCAATGAACGAATATCGATCACTTCGACTTTCCAGCCACTTTCTTTTTCCAGTTGCTCTGCTACGTGCAGGCAGAAATGGGTCGTATTGCCATAAGTAATAATGCTCAAATCCGTTCCTTCACGACGAATACGTGCCTTTCCGAAAGGAACCTCAAAATCTTCCGGAACAACAGCTGCTGCTTCTACCGAATTATATAGAGCTTTCGGTTCCAAAAACAAGGTAAATCCCTTTGAACGCATACTGGTTCGTAACAATCCGGCTGCATCATCTGCAAAAGAAGGACAGACAATACGTGCACCCGGCAACGTTGTCAGAGCACCCTCTATATTTTGGGAATGATATAATCCACCACCGATATATCCTCCGGAAGCAAGCCGTAAAGTGATATTCGGAGCAAACCTACCGTTACTGCGCCAATATTCATGAGTACACTCCACATACTGTTCTACGGCAGGCCAGAAGTAGTCTGCAAACTCAGCTCCTTCTATCACTACATGGATTTTAGGGTCAAATCGGCTCATACCATTGGCTGTACCTACAATATAATCTTCGGCAATCGGTGCGCTGAATACACGCGCCTCGCCAAATTCCTGCTGCATGCCTTTGGTCACATTAAAGACCCCGCCTTTTTCTCTGTTAGCCACATCTTGCCCCCAGATAAAGGTATCCGGATTATGGCGGAATTCCGCTTTCAATGTTTCATTAATTGCATTGACCAGGAAAGTCTTCTCTCCTTCTTCCTGATGAGTACCTTCTTTGTATTTTTGCGGCTGATAAGGTTCGGGCATCACAAAATCGTAAATGCTTTTAGGATCAGGTTCAGGGGCAGCCAGCGCCTTGCGGTTGGCAGCAGATAGTTCCTTCTTTGATTCAGTTTCAATTTGCAGCAGTTCCTCTTCTGTCAAGCGCTTATAGCGCAGCAACATCCGCCGGAACTTCATTAGCGGATCAGCTTCTTTCACATATTCCAGTTCGTTTTCGTCCCGATAAAGTGTATGTTTATCCGAATTGGAATGAGAACCGATACGAACGCAGTTAGCCTGTACAATCACAGGATTACGGGTACTGATCGCATATTCGCGTGCCTCAGTCATGGCATTCATGGAATCGAACACATCTTTTCCATTGCAGTAGATAATCTTCAGATTCTTGAAACCGGAGAAGTTCTCAGCTACTTTACGATTGGCAGTCTGCTCGGATTTAGGAACAGAGATGCCATATCCGTTATCCTGTATAACGAAAATCACTGGAAGACGTTCCAGACTAGCTCCATTGATAGCCTCGTAAACAAAGCCTTCGGAAGTAGCAGATTCTCCGTGCGAAGTGATTGCTACTCCTTTATGCCCATAATATACCATTGCTCTTGCTACACCTGCCGCATGAAGGTCATGCGTTCCGGTAGCAGAAGATATATTTTCAATATGCCATTCCGGTTTGGCGAAGTGATTCGACATATGACGTCCGCCGCTACCGGGATCGGTTGCTTTCGAAATGCCATTCAATATAATCTCTTCCGCAGTCATTCCTGCAGAAAGCACAGTCAGCATATCTCTGTAATAAGGGAACAGGAAATCTTCTCCCAATGTGAAAACCTGACCGACAGCCAGTTGGATACCATCATGCCCCGCATAAGGAGCATGGTATGACCAACCCAAGGATTGCAGCTGGTAAGACGGCGCCTTCTCGTCCAAAGCACGCCCTAATGTCATCAGATGGTACCACTTTTTCAGTGTTTCAACATCCGTAGTCTTTATATCATATTTCTTTTTCATAGTTAATGAAGTTCTTAATGAATGAAATAATCTGTTATCAGCCCTTCCAGTTTTCCAGGTAATCGGCAATGAAGTGCAGGAAGTTGCCTCCCAGCATACCGTCAACTACACGATGGTCATAAGACAGGGACAGATACATCTTATGACGGATAGCAATCGTATCACCTTCCGGTGTCTCTATTACGGCAGGCTTCTTCTCAATATATCCCACTCCCAAAATGGCAACCTGGGGCTGATTGATTACCGGCGTACCGAACAAACTCTTGAATGTACCGAAATTAGTAATGGTAAACGTACCTCCGTCAATATCATCCGGCATCAATTTGTTATCACGAGCCTTCAATGCCAGCGAGTCTATAGCTACAGCCAATCCGTTCAAGTTCAGATGATCGGCATCATGTACCACAGGAACTATCAGATTGCCATCATTCAAAGAAACAGCAATACCGATATTGATATGTTTCTTGAAAAGAATATTATATCCGTCAACAGATACATTGACCTGAGGATATGCTGCCAATGCTTTTGCAACAGCTTCTGTTATGACGGGCATATAGGTCAGTTTCACTCCCTCACGACGGAAGAAAGCGTCTTTATTCTTTTCACGCCAGCGTACCAGTTTGGTTACGTCTACCTCTACTACATTGGTTACGTGTGGTGAAACCTTCTTGGACATCACCATATGATCCGCAATAATCCGGCGGACACGATCCATTTCTTTCACTTCTACTCCCGGAATATTGGCAGCCGCAGGTGCTTGTTTAGATGGAGCAGACGGTGCAGCAACAGGAGTTTGCACGGAAGCCGCCACAGGAGAAGTTGTCATAGAGCCAGCCCCTCCAGTCGAAGAAGGCATAGAAGCCGTAGGTGCATCACCGGTAGGTATTGCCGCCTTCGATACTTCAGAAATTCCCCTTTTCTTCTTCTCAATATAATCCTTTATATCTTTCTTGCTCAACCGGCCTTCGTATCCTGTGCCTTGTATCGAATCAAGTTCTTCTTTCGGAATATTCGCACTTCGTGCCAATTGAATCACCACAGGAGAATACCAGCGTTCTTCAGCCTTTGCTACCTGAGAAGATACTTTTCCTGCATCAGAAGAAGTATTCTCCTTACTTTCTGGAGTTTCTTTTCCACTTGCAGTTTCTTCATCGGATGCCTCTTCACCTCCCATATCTACAACAGCAACCACTGTACCCACAGCGACTGTATCTCCTTCCTTAAACAGGATTTCCACTACCTTACCGGCTACCGGTGAAGGTATTTCCGCACTGACTTTCGCCGTATTTACCTCGAAGAGAACATCGTCTTCCTGAATGATATCCCCCACTTTCACAGACCAAGAGACAATCGTCCCTTCGGTTATACTCTCGCCCAACTTAGGCATTTTTATTTCGAATCTTGACATAGACAGTAAATTTATTATTCAACCTTGAACTATTAGAACAACCCGCTGAAAAAGAAAGTTTTAAGTTAAAGTATTTTTAACCGGACTCAACGACTGAAGATCCATTCTTCGCAAATATATTTCTCAGTCCGAAGTTTATGGATTGCTTCCAATTCTTTCTCACTGAAAGTATCAGCACATCCCTTCTGACTAAAATATTCGAAAAGTATCGCTTTGAAATGATCAACCGTTTCCATAGGTAAGTAACGACTGATATTTGTGACTTCACTACGGACAGACGGAACAGCATACACAGATGATGCCACACCCGTCTCAATGTTCCTCTCCGGATTCAGTACCTTGTTTAAAGCGGTAAGATTCGTATCATACAACAAAGTACAATGATAAAGCACCCTGTTCTTGTGTACGCACTGGGCACTCCCCGATATTTTCAGACCATCAAGATAGATACCCAGCCGTTCATCTCCTTTTGCCGGCAATCCTATCTGTTTTAAGAAATCCAGTATCCGATGAAGATAAAGACTGAAATCAGGCAAGCGGGACACTGTTTCGATAAAAGTTAAATTGACATTACCCAAATCATGATATACAGCTCCCCCACCCGAAAACCGACGGGCTATTTGAATCTGTTGTTCTTCCGCCCATTCCCGGTTCACTTCCAACTGTACAGATTGGTGTTTTCCCATCACTACAGAAGGAGTGTCCTGCCAAAGCATGAAAACAGAATCTGTTTCCTGCTTCAGCAAATACTCTTCTGCCGCCAGATGAAAATAAATATCTGTAAAAGTGTTATGAAAGCACCTCATGATAAATCTCTCCAACCGTAGGATGGGGAAATACATTCTTCTGAAATTCCTCAACCGTATAGCCCTTCTGAATGGCTATTCCGGCAATCACAATCAATTCCGACGCTGGATTTCCAAGCATATGACAACCGATAATATGATCAGCTTCATCAAGTATCAGCTTACATATTCCATTTACCTGTTCGTTTTCCGCAACAAAACGTCCGGAATAAGCCATTGGTAACTTCGTAACACGATAAGGAATGCCCTGTTTGGTCAGCTCTTCTTCTGTCTTACCTACGCCGGCCACTTCCGGATTGGTGTAGACAACTCCCGGCACACTGTTATAATTCATCCGGTCTTCCACTCCTAAAATATGATTGATTGCCACTTCCGCCTCCCGAATTGCCGTATGCGCCAATAAAGAATAGCCTGTAATATCACCGCACGCATATACTCCGGGATGAGAAGTCTGAAGATATTCGTCTACTTTAACCCCATTCCGATGAAGTTCTATATTCAGCTTATCCAATCCGACATTGGTAATATTTGCTTTACGCCCCACACTGAGCAAGATCTTTTCCGTTTTGATAGTAGAAGCCTTCCCATCTTTCTCTATGACGACTCCGTCAGGTTTCACTTCTATTACTTTTGTATTCAAGTAGAAAGTGACTCCACGTTTTGCATATTCCATACGAAGCATACTGCTGGTTTCCTTATCCATGACTCCCAGTATCTCCGGCATCATCTCGACAACATGCACTTTCACTCCCATACTGTTGAAGAAAGAAGCAAACTCCATTCCTATGACTCCACCACCTATAACAACCAACGTTTCAGGAAGCTCTTTGATCTCCAAAGCCTCTTTTGACGTCCAGTAACTAACTTCCGACAGTCCCGGTATCGGAGGAATAACCGTGTCGGAACCGGTACATACCAGCAGATATTTCACTTCATATCTTTCTCCGTCACAGATGATACGGATCAGCCCGTTTTCTTCTCCTTCTATAAAGGCTTCTTTTTCCACGATCGTCACTCCGTAAGAGTTCACAGTCATCTTTACCCCACCAGTCAGCATTTTCACCGTTTTCTCTTTACGGCTCATTATTTTAGTTAAATCAAACGAAGGAGATTCGGCAGAAATGCCATATTTGGAAGCACTCTTGATGCTATCCAGAATTTTAGCAGAATATAACAACGTTTTAGTAGGAATACATCCTTCATTCAGACACACCCCACCTATTGCCTTTTTTTCAAACAAAACGGCTCTCAGTCCGTTTGCCCCTGCCCTTTCGGCAGCTGTGTAACCAGCAGGGCCACCACCAATAATAGCTATATCAAAGTTCATAATCGTATCTTTTTAGTAATAATACGATTATAACAAATGAGAGAAGAGATTAGTTGTATGACAGATCAATCATCCTACTTGATCGTCAGCTTTTTGAGTTCTTCTAATGTACCGTTGAATACATTGAGGTCTACATCTTCTTTAATACCGGGTACATTTCCGACATCAGTATGTTGCCAGAAATTCCACTTGCCCTGATATTTCACCGAATCGACATAATAGTGAGCGATCCAATAAGGATAAGCATTGAAAATAGAATCGTCCAGATAACGGGTCTTGAACTTATAAGAGGTATAAAGAATGGGCTTCACCCCATAATGGGATTCTATACGATCCAACCAGCGCTTAATGCCTTGCTGCAATTCTTTTTTCTCTTTTCGACCGGTCACTTCCACATCGAGAACCGGAGGCAGGTCGCCGGAATCCAGTTTGACCGTACGTATAAAAAAGTCCGCCTGTTTCAAAGCATCTGTACCGGGAATATAGAAATGATAAGCGCCACGGATAAAGCCATGATTACGCGCATTAGCAAAATTGGTTTGAAAGGTAGTATCGTTATGATCTCCCCCTTCCGTCGCTTTCATAAAAATGAAGTGCAAAGGAGTTGCCGTCTGTTTATTCTGTAAAAGTCTCCCCCAGTCTATTTTTCCTTGATAATGGGAAATATCAATCCCATGAATATCATATCCGGAAGGAATACAAACTCCATATTCCTTTAAACCATTACAAGGTTTCCACCGATAAGCATAAGGACGTATAAAGAAATAATAGAAAACCATAGAGAAACAACCGACAATTGCCACAGCCAATATATTTCGAAGCCAACCAGGCATCGAATAATGCTGCTTCACCGGTGCCTTTTTCGGAGCACGGGAAGGTCTGGAAGAAGAAACCGTCCTCTTTTTTGGGGTAGTGGAAGCAGTTCTTTTCTTTTGGACAGCAGAAATCGGATTATTACGTGACGACATTTACTTTGAGTGATGAATGTAATATAGATAGGCACGGATTACACGGAATACACGGTTTTAAGAAATAGTATAACTAAAACCGCGTCAATCCGCGTAATCCGTGCCTGAAAGAGCTCTTCATTGCAACTGTTTCTTACTACAGTCCGGTGAAGTTTTCTTATTTAGCTTGTTCCAATTGCAAAGTCTTAGTTGCCTGGTCGCAAACTTCTGTAGGACCAAAGTACTGAATCGGACCCGGATATACATAATCCGTTTCAACAGCCCAACGGTCACGCTGTGCAGCGAATGCTTTGAAAGGAGCACCATCCAATTTCACTAATGCTTTCTGGATCACCGGTTTCATTTCACCGTGGCGGCGTTCCATATTCATCATCATGGTGATAGGCACACCACCTGCAATCCATTCGGCAGCAGGAGCAGTTGTGTTGCGTACAGAAGACATATAACCGGTCTTACCGTCAGCAATCAGCATAGAAGCTGTGTATCCCAAAGAATAGCAGTAGTCAGCATCAAAGTTTGACGGAGCAGCGCAACGTCCTTCGTAACCGAAGAAGTGGTGCTGTGCAGCAAACTTACCCACATATTTGCCATCTTCTTTCCAAGCAGCCAATTTGGTAGCTACCATTTCAGACAACAGTTTTTCTGTTTCGATCAGTGATACCTGAACGTTTCCGTGCGGGTCACGATCCAGTGTCAGCTGGCGAGCTACACCTTCCGGCAGACTTGCATAGATAGCAGAGTTTTCCGGAGACAGCTTACGGATGATGTAATCACGTTGATGAGATTTCTTGATCTGAGAGAACTCTTCTGCATTTGCAGCCAGGAAGTCGTTCAATTCAGCGATCAGACGCTTCATAGCCGGAATAAATTCCACCAATCCTTCCGGAATCAATACTGTACCGAAGTTATTTCCCTGTGCAGCACGGTCAGCTACCACTTTAGCGATAGATGTTACTACATCATCCAGAGACATATCTTTTTCTTCCACTTCTTCAGAAACGATACATACGTTAGGCTGTACCTGCAAAGCACATTCCAGTGCGATGTGAGAAGCCGAACGACCCATCAATTTGATGAAGTGCCAGTATTTACGTGCAGAGTTACAGTCACGTTGGATGTTACCGATTACTTCAGCATAAGTCTTACAAGCTGTATCGAAACCGAAAGAAGTTTCAATCATATCGTTCTTCAAGTCACCGTCAATCGTCTTCGGGCAACCGATCACCTGTACACCGTACTTCTTGGCAGCATAGTATTCAGCCAACACACAAGCGTTTGTATTAGAGTCATCACCACCGATGATAACCAGTGCTTTGATGCCCAATTCCTTGATGATCTCAAATCCCTTTTCAAACTGAGCTTCAGTTTCCAGCTTCGTACGTCCCGAACCGATGATATCGAAACCACCTGTGTTACGGTATTCGTCAATGATGTCAGCAGTCAGTTCCATATAGTTGTGGTCTACCAGACCGCCAGGACCCAAGATAAAGCCGTACAGCTTACTTTCAGGATTCAGCTTTTTGATACCGTCGAACAAACCAGAGATTACATTGTGTCCGCCCGGAGCTTGTCCGCCGGAAAGGATTACACCTACGTTCATAGCAGGAAGTTGAACAGCTTCACCCGCTTCGAATGTAATCAACGGCATTCCGTACGTGTTAGGGAATAATGCTTTGATAGCTTCCTGATCGGCTACAGATTGAGTAGCAGCACCTGCTACAGCTTTAACGGCTCCTGTTGCCAATGCTTTCGGAAGTTTGGGCTGATAAGCAGCCCTTGCGATTTGCAATGCACTTTTAGTCATTTTCTTTATTTTTATTTAAAGGTGTTAGTAAGTTTCTTGTCAAACTTGAAAAGCGTTGCAAATTTCGCATTTTTCCTCGAATTATGAAAGAGAAGCCCTCATTTTATTTCGCTGCATAGTTACAGAGGCTATTGCTTCCAGCCACCGCCAAGTGCTTTATACAGTTGTACTACGGTGATCAGTTCATCACGAATAGCGTTACTCAGACCAATTTGTGCGTCAAAATAACCACGCTGGGCATCGAGAACATCCAGATAATTGATCACTCCATTGATATATTGCAACTGCGCCAAATCCATATAACTCTTAGCCGAACGTTCCAGATTGGCACGAAGCGCGTACACCTCTTTTATCTTATTAAAGTTGACAATCGCATTACGTGTCTCCTTGAAAGCCGTCAGGACTGTTTTCTCATAACTATGTATTTCTGCTTCATAGGCCGCTTTTTTGCCTTTCAACGCAGCACGGTTTTTTCCCCAGCCAAAAATAGGAGTCAATAAAGCACCTTCCATAACGGCATAAGGCGATTTTAGAAGTTCTGACAAAGACGTGCTTTCACTACCGAAACCACCCGTCAGTGCCAGACGAGGAAACATATTCGTATAAGCCACACCTACTTTTGCATTGGCAGCGATCAGCTTCTGCTCTGCCTGACGTATATCGGGACGGCGTTCAAGCAAAGTGGAAGGCATCCCTATCGGAAGAGTTTCCGGGGAATTAAACTCCTGAAGCAAACGGGAACGGGCTATGCGATTCGGGTATTCTCCGGCCAGAAAAGCAATATCATTCTCTTTCAGCGATATTTTGCGTTCCAGATCAGGAACCAGAGTAGCTGTACGTGCCAACTCTACCTGCGCCTGACGATAAGAAGTCTCCGAAGTAAGTCCTCCTTCAAAACGGATACGTGCCAGACGAACCCCTTCTTCACGAGCTTTTAAAGTCTGCTTGACGATATCCAGTTCCGTATCCAAGGCAACCAGCTCATAATATGCCTGTGCCACTTCCGCCACAATCGTCATCTGAAGCGCACGTTGCGCTTCTACTGACTGCAGATATTCGGCGATGCTGGCAGAACGTGCCCATCGCAGATTTCCCCAAAGATCGAGTTCCCATGAAACTAGGAACTGCGCTTCAAAAGTATCCGATTTCTTAAAAGCATCTCCCCCATGATTTTCAAGTTCACGCTCGGCAGTCACTTTACCTTTAATATCGGGAAGCAGCGCGGCGGTGGATATCCGTTTCTGAGCTGCCATTTCCTTGATGCGGGCAGCCGCTATCAACATATCTTTATTATGGTCCAACGCACGGTCTATAAGACTGCGGAGTGTGGAATCTGTGTAGATTTCCTCCCAATCCTGATCTCCAAAGCTGACCGTATCCTGATGTTGAGCCAGACTATCGGGTAAATGAAGATCAGGACGGACGTAGCTCTTGCCTACTTTGCAGGAAGTCAGTATTCCTGCAAAAAGTAGTATAGCAATATATAGTTTATTCAGTTTCATTATTTCTTATGTTTTAAGATTTTCGACTTTGTTTTATACACCATCACAAAGAAGAACGGCACGAGAATGATACCAAATACGATAGCGAATATCATTCCGAAGAATACGCCCGTACCAATCGCCTGACGGCTCGCCGAACCCGGACCACTCGCCAGTACCATCGGAAGCATTCCCAGTACAAATGCAAGGGAAGTCATCAGAATAGGACGGAAACGTAATTTCGCTGCGTAGATTGCCGACTGAATCAAGTCTTCACCTCTATCTACCTGCACTTTGGCAAACTCTACAATCAAAATGGCATTCTTGGCGGCAAGCCCGACAAGCATTACCAATCCGATCTGGAAATAAACATCATTCTCCAGTCCGCACACCCAAACTCCCAGATAGGCTCCCAATGCTGCTACAGGCAAGGATAGCAATACAGCAATCGGCACTGTCCAACTTTCATATTGTGCGGCAAGGAAGAGGAAGACAAACAAGAACACCAGTGCCATGACCATACCCGTCTGACCGCCTGCCTGTTTCTCCTGATAAGAAAGTCCGCTCCACTCCAGTCCGATATTATCCGGAAGATGGTCACGGGCGATCTGCTCCATAATCTCCATTGCCTGACCGGAACTGTATCCCTGTGCAGCAGCACCCCGGATAACGGCAGTAGTAAACATATTGAAACGCTTGATACTTCCCGGTCCTGTCGTATAAGAAGCATTACCCAAAGAAGTCAGCGGCACCATCGCTCCATTGGAAGCTTTCACAAAGAACAGGTTGATATTGTCTTTATGTTCCCGATAAGGAGCTTCCGCCTGAATATATACCTTATATATACGGTTGAACATATTAAAGTCATTCACATACACCGAACCTGTATACGCTTTCATCGTAGAAAACACATCTGCCAAAGGTACTCCCAGCATTTTCACTTTGTCTCTGTCCACATCAAAATAAAGCTGGGGAATCTCAGACTGCAAGGAAGAAGACAAACCGGTAAGCTCCTTACGTTTGGAAGCATAATACATCAACGTATCTGCCGCATCTACCAAATTATCGAAAGTAGCCTCTCCACGAGCTTCCAGCTGCATTTCAAAACCACCGGAGCTGCCCAGTCCCGGTATGACCGGAGGAGTAGACAGGTAGACTTTACATTCGGGATATTCTCTCAAATGTTTTTCTACCGTATCCATAATTTTTTCAATACTGGTGCTCTTTCTCTCTTCCCAAGGTTTCAGAATAACGGTCAGCTCGGCACGCCCCTGATTACTCCCTACACGCGGGCTGCTTCCGGTCACGTTTTGTACATATTCTATATATGGATTCTTCTCCAGATAAGCAATCGCGCGTTCCGTCACTACACGTGTTCGCTCCAAGGTAGCTCCTTCCGGCAGTTCAAGTTCAATCTTAAAGTATCCCTGGTCTTCTACCGGCAAGAAACTAGTCGGAATAATCCGGTGAATCAACAGAATAGCAATCAATACCATACCAAAAGCACTCAAAACCCGACGAGGATGTTTGATAGTACGGGTGACGGCAGCTACATACTTATTGCTTCCGATACCCAGCCACTCATTGATCTTTCTGAATACTATATTTTTCTTCTTGCCACTATCCGGTTTCAAAATGAGCGAACACATCACAGGGCTCAGCGTTAAAGCAACCACAGTAGAAATCAGTACAGATACCACGATAGTTACCGTAAACTGACGATACAGCTGCCCGGTAATTCCACTCAGAAAACTTACCGGAACAAACACAGCCGCCAATACCAGTGAAGTAGCGATCAATGCGCTTGATAATCCGTTCATCGCTTTCTTTGTCGCCTCATAGGGACTCAGCTTCTCCGTTTCCATAATATGCTCTACTCCTTCCACCACTACAATCGCATCATCGACCACGATACCGATGGCGAGAATCAAACCGAGTAAGGTCAATATATTAATAGAGAAACCAAAAATCAGCATGAATCCGAAAGTACCAATCAGGGAGATAGGTACTGCTACCACCGGAATCAATGTAGCACGCCAGCTCTGCAAAGACAGATACACTACCAACACAACCAGCACCAATGCTTCAAACAATGTTTTATACACCTCATGGATAGACTCGGAGATATACGTTGTCATATCAAACGGAATCTCATAACTCAATCCTTCCGGAAAATTCTCGCTGATTTCTTCCATCGCCTTCTTTACATTCTTGGCTACTTCCATCGCATTGGCACCCGGCAACATGTAAATACCCAGTACCGCTGCATTCTCACCATTGATACCACTCTCGGTATTGTATGAAGAAGCCTCCAAGGATACACGTGCCACATCCTTCAGCCGGATGATGGAACCATTGGCATTGGCACGTACCACAATATCCTCAAATTGCCCTACTGTAGAAAGACGTCCTTGAGTAGTGATTGGAATCGTTATATCCAGTCCCTGTACCGGCTGCTGACCTAATACACCGGCTGCCGATTCACGGTTCTGGTCTTTCAAGGCATTCTGCAAGTCCTGTACAGTCAATCCGAAGTTAGCCAGCTTATCAGGCTCTGCCCATATCTGCATAGCATAGTAACGGCTACCAATATTGGATACACGTCCTACTCCCGGAATACGGCGAATCACATCGAGCACATTGATCGTAGCAAAGTTGCTCAGGTAAATTTCGTCAAACTTAGGATCGGTAGAAGTCAGACAAAGTGTCATTAACTGACTGGGTGCCTGTTTCTCTACGGAAATACCATTCTGAATCACTTCCGCCGGAAGACGGGATTCAGCCAGCTTCACACGGTTCTGAATTTCCACAGCAGCCAGATCCGGGTCGGCAGATACATCAAAGGTAACTGTTGCCGAGAAGCCACCGGAGTTAGAACTGTTTGATTCCATATAAAGCATACCGGGCGTACCATTGATTTCCTGTTCAATCGGAGTAGCCACCGCCTGTGACACGGTAAGCGCACTCGCACCCGGATAAGACGCACTGATCTTTACCACCGGAGGCGTGATCTGCGGATATTGATCCACCGGAAGCATGGTCAGCCCGATGATTCCGACAATCACAATCACGATGGAAATGACAGCCGAAAATACCGGCCTGTCTATAAAAAAACTAACTTTCATTGATTATTCTCCTTTTGCGTTATCCTTCATTCCTGTTGTAGAATCACCTGCCACCATAGTGGTATCCTTCACCTCCATTTCCGGCTGACTGATCCGTACTTTCATGCCCGGAGTCAACTTATGGAAACCTTCTACAACAATTGTCTCTCCTACAGCAAGTCCTCTTTCCACTACGACGTTATTCCCCACTTCGGGTCCTAACTCGATAAAACGTTTCTCTACTGTATCATCTTTACGCATTGTATAAATATAAGCTCCGCCTTTTTCAATGGTAACAGCTTTCATCGGAACAAGGATAGCTCCTTCACGCACGTCCAAAAGTAGTTTTACTTTGGTAAACTGTCCCGGAAGTAATACCTGTTTCGGGTTAGGCATCTCTGCACGTACGGAGAAAGTACCTGTCTGGGGATCGACCTGCGGTTCTGCAAAATCGACATATCCTTTATAGGGGTAAACCGTATTATCCGCCAAAGTAATAGTAATGTTCGGTTGCCAGGAACGGGTAGAATCCTGTTGTCCGAGGTTAATATTACGTTCTTTACTTTTCAGATAATCAAGTGCCGTCATACTGAAATCGACCAATACGGTATCGCTTTTTACTACTGTAGCCAGCAGAGACTTTCCTCCCGGACCAACAAGCGTTCCCAAGTCTACATTTCTTTCACTGATATGTCCGGCAAGAGGTGAACGAACGATGGTATAGCCTAATTCGAGTTCAGCCTGCGCCAAGTCCGCTTCACTCATCGCTACTGTCGCAACAGCGCTTTCATAAGCTGCTTCCGCATTATCCAGATCCAGCTGACTAGCAGCATTTTGTTCGTACAACGGACGGATACGTTTCAAGTCACGTTCAGCTTTCAATGCCTGTGCTTCATCCTTTTTCAGCTGAGCCCGTGCCTTGTCGGCTTTCGCGCGATACTGATCCTGATTGATCACAAACAAGACCTGATTCTTATTTACATAAGTGCCTTCGGCAAAAAGCATGTTTTCCAGATAGCCTTCTACCCTGGCACGTACTTCGACAAATTGCTGGGCACGGATTCGCCCCACATATTCTCCGAATATCTCTACATCATCTTTTATAACCGGTTCAACAATCACTGTCGGCATTTCCGGCGCAGCCTTCTGAGGTCGGGTCAGTATCCAATACACTCCCAACACAATTACCATACATACTACAGCAGCAATGGTTCTCTTTCTCCTCAGTTTCAACTCATGTTTCGAAAAGAATAATCTCATATCGAATCTTATTATTTAATTTAACTTATGTTTGTTCTACACTCTATTATGCAATACACATACCAAAATATCCTGTTTTATCTTATCTGTTTATTATCAACATATTACATTTTTCCTCTTGAAGACGGAAGTGTGGAAAACATCCTTAAAGTGTAGAATTTATCCACATTTCCGACTTTTAGAACATTTTTTATAGTTCTTGTTTCATCAACTAAACAATTTATCCCCTACATTTGTAGTTATATTGTACATCAACACAATAACATGTCCTAATGAAAAAACAAATCTTTTCAACATTAGTTTTTGCAATGTGCCTGATATTACCTTTTTCTGTTTATTCACAGGAACAACGGAAGAAGGTCGGCGTCGTCCTCAGTGGCGGTGGTGCCAAAGGAGTGGCACATATCAAAGCACTGAAAGTCATTGAGGAAGCAGGCATTCCGATCGATTATATAGTAGGCACCAGTATGGGATCTATAGTCGGTGGACTTTACGCCATCGGTTATACTCCGGAACAACTGGACAGTATGGTACGCAAGCAAGACTGGACTTTCCTTTTGAGCGATCGTATCAAACGCAGTGCCATGTCGCTCACCGAACGCGAACGCTCTGCAAAATACATTGTTTCGCTTCCTTTCACAAAGAACCCGAAAGCTGCCATGTCCGGAGGAATTATCAAAGGACAGAATCTTGCCAATCTGTTCTCTGATCTGACAGTGGGCTACCATGACTCGATCAATTTTAATAAGTTACCGATCCCCTTCGCCTGTGTATCGGCCAATGTAGTCAATGGGGACCAGATCGTATTCCATGATGGCGTACTCTCTACTGCGATGCGTGCCAGCATGGCCATCCCCGGTGTATTCACTCCGGTGAGAAAAGACAGCATGGTATTGGTCGACGGTGGAATTGTCAATAACTATCCGGCAGATGTGGCCAAAGCAATGGGGGCCGATATTATTATCGGAGTCGATGTTCAGAATGCGCTGAAAAGTGCCGACAAGCTCAACAGCGCTCCGGACATATTGGGGCAGATTGTTGATCTCACTTGCCAGACCAATCATGAAAAGAATGTAGAACTCACTGATACCTATATCAAGGTAAATGTAGACGGATTTTCTTCCGCCAGCTTCACTTCGGCAGCCATCGATTCCCTGATGCGTCGGGGCGAAGAAGCCGCACGTGCACAGTGGAATTCCCTGATTGCCTTAAAAAAAGAAATCGGTATACCGGACAATTATGTCCCCAAACAACATGGACCGTACTCTTCTCTTTCCAATTCACGGACAGTATACGTCACAGATATATCGTTCTCCGGCGTAGAGGCTGATGACAAAAAATGGCTGATGAAGAAGTGTAATCTCAAAGAGAACAGTAACATTACCACTCAGCAGATAGAACAAGCTGTGTATCAGTTGCGTGGCAGTCATTCTTACTCAAGCGCCAGCTACACACTTACCGACACTCCCGAAGGGTATCACCTTAATTTCTTGTTAGAAGAAAAATATGAGAAAAGAATCAATCTAGGCATCCGTTTCGACTCGGAAGAAATAGCATCCCTGCTGATTAATGCCACAGCGGATCTCAAAACTCATGTTCCTTCCCGATTATCCCTGACCGGCCGATTAGGAAAGCGATATGCCGCACGCATCGATTACACTCTCGAACCGATGCAGCAACGCAATTTCAATTTCTCATATATGTTTCAATATAATGACATCAACATCTATGATGAAGGTGAACGTGCCTATAACACTACTTACAAGTATCATTTAGCTGAATTTGGCTTTTCGGATGTCTGGTACAAAAACCTCCGCTTCGGACTCGGACTTCGTTTCGAATATTATAAATACAAAGATTTTCTTTTCAAGAAACCGGAACTCATTGGACTGGATGTAGAATCCGAACATTTCCTGAGTTATTTCGCTCAGGTACACTATAGTACATTCGACAAGGGATATTTCCCTTCCAAAGGAACTGAATTCAAAGCTGCCTATTCACTCTACACCGATAATATGGCTCAGTATAATGATCACGCCCCGTTCTCCGCACTGAGCGGTTCATGGGCCAGCGTAGTTCCCGTAACCCGACGTTTTTCTATCATTCCATCCATCTATGGTCGTGTTCTGATTGGAAAAGACATCGCCTATCCCTTGCAAAATGCCATTGGCGGCGAAGTATACGGACTCTACATTCCACAGCAACTGCCGTTTGCCGGTGTGACCAATATGGAACTGATGGACAATTCTATCATGATTGCATCCGTGAAACTCAGACAACGGATGGGAAGCATTCATTATCTCACTCTGACAGGTAATTATGGCTTGACGGACAGTCACTTCTTCGAAATACTGAAAGGGAAACAACTGTTTAGTATCAGTGCCGGATATGGTATGGACAGTATTTTCGGTCCATTGGAGATTACGTTCGGATATTCCAATCAGACTGATAAAGGAAGCTGTTATGTGAATCTGGGATACTACTTCTGATTCCCTATTTCTGTTCCCGCATACATAGGACTATACTTACCATGATGAGAAAAAATTCTCACTGCGATGAGACTTTTTTCTCATCATAGTGAGAATTTTTTCTCATCGCAGCAAGAACACTTGAGAATATTCAGCATCCTAATCTGCTGTTATACAAACTTTTCCCTTTTCTGCAGATAAAGTAATCCGACCATCATCCAAACTAAACTGGCGGATAAAAGGAAAATGCGGTTTTTGATAAGGATTCCCTCCCAAATGATCGGATGAACATTATCGGGAACACGAAAAGGATTCAGCAGAACGTTCCAGAAAGAATCCGGCTTACCTAAGAACATCAATGCAATGCCTATAATAATCATAAATACGGCAGTTCCGTTTCCACTCCGCGTAATGGTAGACAGCATAAAAGCCATATTTCCGAAAAAGAGTATCGGGAACATCAACTGTAATGCCATCTCAAGCGGATTGACCGGATACAGCAATAAAATGGCTATGTATGAAAAGATAATCAGAATAACAAAAATTGCCACATAAATCATCAATAACCGCACGCCCCAAACCTTATACTTATAGTCAGGGATTCCAAAAAGAATCTCCAATATCCGGCTATCTTCATCATTCTGAATGCCGAATACAGCCGGATAGAAAATAAGCAGCATAGACGGAAACATCAGGATGCTATAGATGAGTCCCTCGTTAATCTCCTCCCGTTTCCAGGCATTCTGAAACATGAAAAGAGCAAAAAAGCCAAATGCAGCCAACAGAAACCAGAAAAACTTCCCGGCAAATATAATCTTCAGGTTATACCTGACTACTTTAGGCAACAGTTGTATCAATTGTTTAAATGTCATATCCTTCTTTTCTTTTTAATTCATATTCTTCAGCAGACAGAGATAAGCGTCTTCCAAATTAGCTTCTACCTCTACAGCCCCTTCATAAGGCTGTCCGACAGAAAGATAGCGCACCCGAATCGTATCGCCTTCCTGAATATGATGTATTACCAACGATTTGTCCAGTACTTTTTCAAATTCTGTCTTATCTATATTAAACTGCCATACTTTTCCGTTAGCCATTTCCACCATATCCGAAGGATCACCGAAATATTTCAGTTCACCTTTATTGATTACCACTACCTGATTACAGGAACTGGATATATCCTCAATGATATGAGTGGAGAAAATAACGATGCGGTCTTTACTCAATTCCACCAGCAGATTACGGAAACGGATACGTTCGCGAGGGTCGAGTCCCGCTGTAGGCTCATCCACTACCAGGATACGCGGTAAATGAAGCAGAATAAGCGCAATGCCAATACGCTGTTTCATACCTCCCGAGAAAGAACCTATCTTTTCGTCTTTCCGCTCGTACATATGTACCGCTTTCAGTACATAATCCAGACGCTCCTTTCGTAACTCACCGTCTACAATCCCTTTCAGTATAGCCTGATAATCCAGAAACTCCCACGAAGTCATATTCTCATAAGTTCCAAATTCCTGTGGAAGGAAACCTATCAGACTCTGTAGTTCTTCTCTGTAGATACGGGTATCCAGACCATTGATCCAGATACTACCATAACTCTGCTCAAAAATACCACAGATAACACGCATCAAGGTCGATTTACCGGCCCCATTGGGTCCCAGCAGTCCGAACATACCCGTCTGAATCTCGAATGAAACTCCACGCAATGCTTTGAAAGGTTTACGTCGTTTTCCAATCATAGGAACACTCTTCACCATACGGAAATAGGAACGGCGAAGCCCTGCAAATCGTCCGGTGACACGCTCTATATTTACATCGTGATCATACAGATACTGGGAAGTGACATAGATGGCAATACCCACCAGCCATAACAATCCGATCATGATGACCAGTCCGTTATTATCCAGTTTCCGGAATAACTGAAACAGGATAAGGGGAGGAAGACTCCAGAATATCACCCGGTTTACGATCTTTGTTACCCGATTATCTCCGTACCGATAATATAAATAGGAACGTACCTTTCTCCACAAATACAGTATCGCTGCATAAATAGCGAACGAGAACAGGAATATCCAAAGCCTGTTATGAATGAAGAAATAGGTGAAATAAATGGCAAACAGTAAGATTCCAAACTGCCATAGCACATTGATAAAGTCCTTCAGAGAATGGTATTCATTGCTCAATCCCAGACGTTTGCGTAATTGCAAACCACTGTTCCACTGACGGCTGATGTGTCCAGGCCAATCGTAGATCTTAACCAGATTGCGGACAGAAATACGTATTTCTTCATCCGGATTGATAACCTCCGCCTTAGCTCTCCGAAGACTGGTTTGCGCAAAGTATGTCATCCCCGGTATGCCTGCAATCAGTGCTACCAGATAGATTGACTGCCAAAGCATTCCGTCAGTGTATAGCCAGATACAGATTACACCGGACACAAAAAGAATCAGGTGAATGGTCCATAGTTTACGGGATAACGAACGGTACCACTGAAGCACATTTTCCAGTCCCATACAAACTGTCGGAATTAAAATCAGCGTCAGCATGGCAGAAAAGAAAAGTCCGCCTATCACTGTAATGGCAAAAGGTGCACCGATAGCCCCTGCATACTCCGTATCTCCCATAGCCAACGGAAGCATGGCAGCAATCGTGGTGATGGAAGTAATCAGAATGGGACGAATACGTGACATACCGGCAGTCATCAACGCCCTGTTCCGGCGGTATCCCCGTTTACGCAAAATGTTGGCGTAATCTATCAGAATGATTCCGTTATTGACGACTACTCCCAACAGAATAAGGAACCCTGTCAGTGTATTCGCATTCATCAGACTGTTGCTCGAAAGCAATAATGCCAGCAAAGAACCGATAGCAGCCAACGGAATGGTAAAAAGCAACACAAAAGGCGTCACTACAGACTCGAAGACTGAAGCAAGGATCATAAATATCAAAAGAAAAGCTGCCAGAATAAGGAATTTGAAATCCCCGAATTCATCCTCCTCATGGAATACCTGCACAGCGACTCCGGACGGAAGATTATAACTGGCAATCAACTGGTCGATATCGGAACGATATCCTCCCAATAAATCTTTCGAAGACTGAACATCTCTCGGAAAAGCATAGTATACCTCAATCTGCTTATCTTGATTGACACGGATGATGCGCGAACGCCCACGTCCATAATTCAGAGACGATATATCTTCGAGATTGTGCATACCGCCATTGGCATTTTCTATCCGGATAGCACGCAAGTCATCCACAGTTTTCTCTTTCTGAGCTTTTTCCTGTGCCTCTTCTTCAGTTTCCTTTTCCGGTATTTCGTCACGGATAATAATATCATAAATATCCTCTCCCACCTTGAAAGTAGCTTCGGAAGAGTATTCATTATTAAGCGCAGTCAATCCGGTGGTAATATTGCCACGGTTAATATCATAGGCAGTCAGCAGAATAGGGTCAAAGTTCAGATTTATTTCTGCCTGACGGGGAGTATACGAAACATGAGTATGCTGTACAAAATCCTGTTCGTCCAACAAATAACGCACTTCCTCTGCCACCATCTGCATCATTTCGAAATCAGATCCCCTGATCACCACCCGTTCACTGTTGTCACCGATACCCAACAAACGCATGAATCCGCCCAGACTGCTCAGAGCCGAGTTATCTCCTCCGCCTCCCATAGCATCAGAGACATAGATTTCCGCCCCATTGATATTGGCGACTTTAGTCTGCACATCCGCTTTTATATCGGCTATTTTCCGTTTGGCGATCTTTGTGTAATCTTCCTGCAAAACGAGTGTCAGAGTCGCCTCTTTTTCCCGAATACGGCAAATCAGATCTTTCTTTTCCGGAAAATCCTCCAGACGTTCTTCCAATACCTTTACAATCTTATCCGTATTTTCAAGCGTACTCCCGGTAGGCATCACGACACTGATGTTGAACCGGTCTGAAGCAACTTCCTTCATCTGTTGCACATTCAAGGTCAATGACAAAATCAATGTTGCAAAAAGCAAGATTACAGCTCCAAAGACTGTCACTCCCGGATTACGCATACAAGTCTTCAATAAGACCAGATAGACCTGCATCGGACGCTGAACGATCGATACTTTTTCATAAACGACACTGTTCCCACTCTTACTCTTCAAAAGAAGGTAAGTAATCATCGGTATAAAAAGTAAAGCTACAAACAGCGAGATCGTCAAAGTTGATATAATGGATACTCCGATATGGTGCCCGATCAGTTTTATCAGGAAATTATCAGAAAAAACGAACGGCAGGAATACAGTAATGGTAGTCAGGGTAGCCGCCACAATGGAGCGCCACACTTCTTTTGTTCCCTGCGTTACCGAACGTTCGGGCGTATAGCCGTTTCCCGACAAACGATAAATATTCTCAAGCACCACGACACTATTATCCAGCAGCATTCCGATGGCCAACGCCATTCCTACCAAGGTCAGACTATTGATAGTGATACCAAAAGCGTAGAAGAAGTTGAAAGCCGTATAGACAGAAATCGGTATGGAAAGTGCGATAAAAAACACCAGCCGCATATTCTTCAGGAAAAGCCAAAGAACGAACACAGCCAATAATCCCCCTACCAATGCCAGATTAATAATCTGGTTGATATTATTTTCCATGGTTTCAGCCTTGTTCTCCTGAATGACAATTTCCAGTTCGAGCGGAGCCAGTTTCTCATTCAGCTTTTCAATCACATCGGATACACGGTGTGAAAGTTCAATCAGATTAGCCTGTGAATCATTGATCAAAGCAACCGAGACGGCTTCTTTTCCATTCACACGACTATAAGTGGTTTCATCTTTCAAGTCAAAAAAGACGGTTGCCACGTCTTTCAGCAGAATAGGACCGGGAGCGACAACTATATTCTCCAAATCAGAGACTTTGGTATACATCGCATTGACATGGACAAAATTCTTGCTGTCGGGTTCATCTGCGAAGCCTACAAATGTCTTTTCCTGGGTATTCTGCGAAAGCAAACCGCTTATTTTGGAAGCAGTGAGGTTCAAAGCCTTGCAAGCCTCCGGATTCAGACGCACTTCAATGGCTTTCTGCCGTCCTCCGTAGATATTGACGGAAGCTACCCCATCTATATTCTCCAGATCGGAACGAACATCCTCGTCTACCAGACTCCGGACACGGTCGGTTCCTCCCGTACCACGCACCTGAAGCACCATGAAGTTATTATTCATCTGAGCAATATCCACTTTCTGTACCTGTACGGTAAAACCGGTCGGCAGGGAGGCAGCGATTTCATTCACCTTCTCCTGCAGTTTATGACTGGTCATCTTGAAGTTGATATTCTTTTTAAAGTCAATCTGTATGCTGGACTGCCTCCTGTCAATGTAGGATTGCAGTTTGTCTACTCCACCTATCGCACTGACCGCTCCTTCAAGTGGAATAATCACTTCCGACTCTACATACGAAGGGTCCATATCCTGCTGTGACGACACCTGGACAAACAGAACCGGAAGTTCTGCGTTGGGCAGCAACTCCACCGGAAGTTGTTTATACGACACATAGCCCAGCAGGCTGAGTGCAATAAACAGCATACAAATCGTTATTCTCCTATTTAGTAAAAAGTTCATCTTCAGCTGTTTTTAGTTCGGCGATTTATACGTCTTTTGATATTCTCCAAGACATAATAGACACAAGGAATAACCATCAAACTCATCAGAGTAGAAGTTATCAATCCTCCGATCACAGCTATAGCCATCGGTGAACGTAAAGATGCACCTTCACCAAAACTGAATGTCATCGGAAGCATGGCCAGAATCGTAGTCAAAGTAGTCATGATGATCGGACGGATACGCTGTTGCCCTGCTTCTACAATGGCATCAGTCAACTCCATTCCCGCCTGACTAAGCTGATTGATACGATCCACCAGAATGATAGAGTTATTGACGGCAATACCTCCCAGCATGACAATACCGATGACTCCCATCATATTGATAGTAGTTCCGGTAATGAAGAAAAGTAAGATAGCACCTACTACAGCCAGAGGAATAGTCAGCAAGATCGTAAACGGATGCAGCAAGGATTCAAACTGGGAAGCCATCACCATATAGACAAGTACAACAGAAAGCATCAGAGCAAACAACAGACTGTTCATTGATTCTTGCCGTTTTTCTTCCTCTCCTGTCACTGTAATACTGTAGTTAGCAGGCAATTCAATACCTTTCACCGTTTCACGCACTTCGGCTGCTACTTTATCCAGTGATTTACTCGCATCCATATTAGCCATCACCTTACCGATACGGCTTTGATTGCGGCGCAGAATCTCCTTGGGCGCTTGTCCGTGAGTAATGGTAACAATCTCTTGTAATACAAATTCCTGTGTTCCACTTTTGATGACAAGAGCACCAAGAGAACCCAACGGGATATCCGGCACCTTTATGACGATATCACGCATCTCACCGCGATATTCCATCTTACCGACTTCCTTACCGCTTAGTTGCTGCTTCAATTGTTCGATTACCATAGCCACACTCAAATTATTGATACCGGCTATTGTACGATCAATCGAGATCACAACTTCCGGAGCACCGTCTTCCACGGAGGTAATAACATCATAGATTCCATTTACGCCAATCATCCGTTCCTTCACCTCTTCAGTCAACTGAGCAATCTCATCCAACTCCTCTCCTTTGACCTCCACAACAATAGGAGCCCCTTCGCTTCCTAACAGTGAACTCAGAGAATTCTCATCCTGCTGAATCGTCAGTTCCAGTCCGTCAGGATTCTTGGCCGATTCCACGAAAGACGCAATCACCTTTTCCGGTGAAAGTGTACATTCCGGTGAAAGGATCACTTTCATCATTGCTGTATTTTCTCCTTCAAATATCGCATTTTCCGAACCGCTCCCCTCTCCGATATGACTGTATACCGTACATAAAGAATCACCGCCAACGATAGCATATAACAATTCTTCCAGATTACCTACAGCAGCGGAAGTGCGTTCCATCTGTGTGCCTTCGGGCATTTTGATTACAGCCGTAAACGTCTTGCTTTCCGCACGGGGCATAAACTCAGTTCCGATAAACGGAGTCAGCAATCCAGTCACGATAAGGAGTAACACTGCCATACCGATCACCAGCCAACGTCGCTGAATCAGCTTGCGAAGCACTCTGCTATATCCTGTAATACGAATGGACTTCACTTCTTCCAGCTTAACCTTCTTGCCGGAAAGCTGGATATATAACATCGGAATCACCAGGATAGCCACAAACAAAGAAGAAACCAGTGAGAAAGTAACCGTCCATGCCTGATCTTTAAACAGTTCGCCCGAAGCTCCGTGAAGATAAACAATCGGCAGGAAGACGACAATAGTCGTCAGAGTAGAAGCTATTACCGCATTGGCAACTTCTGCCGTCCCGTTAATAGCAGCCTCTTTGATACTCAATCCTTTCTCCTGATTTCGGAAGATACTTTCTATGACGACAATGGCATTATCGACGAGCATACCCGCCCCGAGCGCCAGTCCTCCCAATGTCATAATATTCAGTGACAGTCCGTTGAAGAACATCAGATTGAAAGTAGCCACAATCGAGATGGGAATAGCAAGACTGACAATCAGTGTTGTCCCCATCCGGCGAAGGAATACAAACAAGACTACAATAGCGAGAATAACACCCAGAACAGCACTGCTCTTCACTTCTCCTATCGCACTTTTTATAAAAGTACCCTGATTGGAAATCACCTGAAAATGATAACCGGGCAATGCATTCTCTATCACTGCCAATTGGCGGGTTACCTCATCCACCACTTTTACAGTATTAAAGCGCATCTCCTTATAAATAGACAGTCCGATACTGCGCTTCCCGTTAATCCGTACAATATTCTCCGGACGAGCGTTCAAAAACTGCACAGTAGCCACTTCCTTCAAAAAAACAGGAGCTTTATTACTGTTGGCGGTTGCTGTACCCGTAGCATTGTTTCCGGATGCTTCCTCTTGTTGTATCGCTTTGTATCCGACAATCAGATTCTCAAAATCATCTTCCGAAGCAAACAAGCTCGAACTTTTCACCAGATATTGTAATCCCAGTTCACTGACCCGTCCACCGGATATACTCTGATTATTCGATTCGATGCGCGAAGCGATATCTTCTATTTTCAGTTGAAAAGCATCCAGTTTATAAGGATCAGTCTGAATGGTAAGAGTACTGACTTCTTCTCCCGAAAGCGTCACTTCAGCCACGCCTTCCAGACGAATCAACTCATTGCGGATATAGCTTTCGGCGATTTTCCTTAATTCCGCCATATCTGTAATACTCTGATGAGACATTCCCACCAAAACTACCGGAGACAAGTTCGCATCGTGTTGCGTAATCTTCAGTTCAGTGATATCCTTGTTCTGGGCAAACGGATTCATGGCTTTCTGCAAATCTAGAAAAGCCTCATCCATATCCTTTGTCCAGGTATATTCTACAGTAATTCGTGCCGTCCCGGCTTTAATCACGGAAGAGACCTGAGTAACATCACTCTGCCGGATCGCCATAGACTCCATATTTTTAACGAATTGCTTTTCGATCTCCTCGGGAGGACGTTCACCCGCCTTTAATTCAATAAACAGGCGGGGATTATTCAGATCGGGCAATAAATCCACACTCAACTGATCGTATGATACTTTTCCCAACAATAAGAGGGCAAATACTACCATACAAATCGTAACCGGATTGCCTACTGCAAATTTGATTATATTCTTCATAAGTATTTCCTATTTTCAAAAGATGCGTTCATATATCGCATCCATGATTTACTTTTGGATTTTGACTTTGGCGTCTTCTTTCAGTGTTTCAAAACCCTTCACTACCAAATTGTCATTTACATTAAGTCCGGATAGAATTTCGATATTATATTCATCCTCCAGACCTGTTTGCAGATTGCGTATCTTTGCCGTATTCTTTTCGACGATATATACGTATTTCCGGCGACGATTGGACAGGATTACGTCTTTAGGTATAATGATAGAACTATCAGCTCTGTCAACGATAATATCTGCTTTGGCGAACATACCCGGACGCAACTTCAGTTGGTCATTATCAATCAGAATCTTTCCTTTAAAAGTACGTGTCTCCGTACTGATTGCAGGAGACAGCTCACCGACTCTCGCTTTTAAAGTATCTCCGGGGATGGTATAATGAGTAATATATACCGGTTGCGCTTCCTTGACATAACGAATGCTGCTTTCCGGCAGATTGATATCCATATACATTTTATCATAAGCCATCAGACTCACCATAGCCTTCCCCTGCTCCACTCTTGTATCAGCCGTATAGTGAGGCAAATCGACAATCACACCATCAAAAGGAGCTTTCACTTTCATCTTCTCCAGATTGAGTTTTGCGTTTTCATAATCGTAACGGGCATTCGTTACTTTTACTTCCGTATTCCGCATTTCACTCATCGTCACCCCTCCTTTTTCATAGAGAGCTTTCTGCTTTGACTGTTCCTGTTCGGCAATTTCAAGACTTAGTTTTTTAGCGTCAATAGCGATTCCGTTTTCATACTCCTTGTCTTCCAGACGGATTATCAGTTCCCCCTTACTTACCCTGTCTCCCATTTTGAAAGGTTTTCCGGTTCTCGGATTAGTCTGAAGTTTATAAAATCCGCTCATTTCCGCATTCTGAGATGCACCGTAAGTCGGCTGCACTGTTCCTGTTGTATTTATTAATTTACTGATAGAACCTTTCTTCAGCTCCACGACAGATACCGGAGTTGCAATATTATTGGGTGCGTTTTGTGGTTTGTTGCCACAGCCGGTTAACAATAAGGTTGTTAACAAAGAAGATGCAATAAAAATTTGATACTGTTTCATGGTCTGCTTATTTTTTATCAATAATGTCTTTCATAGGAACAAGAGGGATATTCTTGTCGAAATCATACAATGAAAGGATTTTAAGATTAAGTAATTCTATTCTGTAATTAATCAACGCCTGCGTATAAGTAATCTTCTTATTCGAAAGCTGAGTCTGGAACTGGCTCATTTCCATACCGGTTATGTCACCTTCCCGGTAACGAGTCTGATTCAGATCATAGGTCAACTGTGCATTCTGTACATTTTGCTCGGCGATCTTAATCTGAGTCCGGAGGTTTTCGAGGTTACGCCATACCTGACGAATATTCAGCTCGATATCCACTTTATCCTCTTGAAACTCGAGTTCATTAATCCGTTGAGCCATCTTTTGTGCTTTAATCCTTGCTTTCTTTTCACCCCAGTCGAAAATAGGGACAGCAAAGCTGATGGAAACCCTCGGATTCTGTGTCGGATTATTATAGACTTTATTCAGGTGGCTATTATCTCCTATCAATCCGAAAGAGATGGATACATCTCCTTTAAACTCGTTCAGCGCTTTTGTCTTAATCATATCGAACTCAAGTTCCTTGCTCTCTATTTCACGCTGACGAAGTTCCAGACGCGAACCCAATCCATGCGATATGGCCTGGTCCAGATTTACCTGAATCGGTTTAATCTCCACTTCCGCAAATACGAGAATATCTTCATCCAGCCTCATTCCGAGAGTCTGTTTGAGTTTGTCTTTCGCATTCTCCAGATTCACCTGACTTTCGTCTACAGACGAACGTGCCGTAGCCAGATTCAGTTCCGCTTGAAAGAGTTCGTCCTTCGCTGCTAAATCCGCTTCTACCTTATTCTTGATAATATCATAACTTTGCTGGGCATTAACCAGTTCTTCACGACTGATTTCCAGATTACTCTGTGCCATATAGACAGAATAGAACTGATCGGTTATACTTTTCTCCGTATTCAGTTGCTGCAAAGCATAACTGATATTGGCATTTTCATAATCATATTCTATTTGCTTCAGTTCCATTTTACGCTTGTTGTATGTAAAAATAGGCTGAGTCAATTGCAGATAGAGGTCATTGCTGAATGCCCGGTTACTAGTTTTATCGCCTTCTATAATGGAACTGTTGTCCTGCCAGCCGAAACGGTTGATTAAAGAAATAGTACCGTCTGTCCATAGAATGGGCTGATCGACCTGAAAGGTCCCGCTGGTATTGAATGTTTCATTCGTGTACCATTGTGACAGACGATTATCGAAACGCCTGTTCTTGTTATAGTCCACCGGGTTCAGATTTAATGAAAATCGAGACTTTAATGAAGCCTTCTGCGCCAGCAGATTCTGCTTATATCTCTCCAAATTCATGTAGGAACGGCGAAGAGAAGGACTGTTCTCCTGCGCAATCTCCATTGCCTTGTCAATCGTTAAAGGAATTTGTCCTTGTGATGTCAGGGCAATTCCCGTAAAAGTTACGATTGTCAGCAGCATTCTTTTTAATAGTAGTAAGTCACTTTGCATATAGTTTGCTGTTTTAATAATTATCGTTTCACTATTTTCACTGCGTCGGCTGTCACAGAGCGCAGCTTACATTCATCCGTCAGCACGACACGAACCGTATCGGCACTAAAATAGTAAGTACCGAGTTGTTCCCAACCCTCATTGGCTTTTCTCAGATTGATATAGGCATCTTCCATCTCACTGTCGTATGCCACCCTGAAATGATATTCACCCTGAAGGCGATCATTCCATCGCAGTTCATCATCCTTGAATACATGATAATAAAGCTCATATTGACCGGCTTCCGGCACAGGAATTTTCCATGTAGCCGTCTGACTGCCGTCTCCACTCTTAATCACATAGGCCGAACGGATATATTTGCCATAGTATTTAGCATTGGTGGTAGCTGTCCATTGTAAAGGCGCACGCCACCAGGATATGCCCGAATATTTAAAGGAAGTATCCTCCACTTTATCCAGCCATTTAGGCAGAAGTCCTACGACAGCAGGGGTAGAAAGTACAAAGAGAGTGGAATCTTCATTATCCACAATAACCTCTCCCGGCATTTCTAAGGATGATTCCGGCAAGGTATAGATAGTGTCCTTGACTATTTTATTCCGTTCTTGTTTTACATTACCAATGGATTGCCGTATCATATAAGGAAGATTGCCGGAAACCATCGTATTGATTTCCACATCACGTATCTGTTCTTCCCAGACAGAAACAAATTCTTTGCTTGTATGGGCAGCTATCTCTACCTTTTTTCTGGCTCTAGGATCTTCCATCGGTTGATACCACCAGCCATTTTGAAGAACGTTCATCTGAATGATTCCGTCATAATCCGAGTTATTGCTCACCAGTACTTTCAAGACAAAGAATTCTTCTCCTCCTTTATTGACAACTTTGGTCAGTTCGGGCTCTCCGATCGAATAAAAAGGAAGAGGCGTCAACTGTTCCCATTCTTTCAAATATGAATAAAGATCCGTCCGGCTCATTTCTCCCAGAGTATCCAGCATATTTTCGAACTTTATGTTCAGAAATGTATTACGCTTCAACATCGCATATAGTGAATCCCGGAAAGCATCTACGCCCATGTTTATTTCTGACCGGGCAAAAAGACGGCTTGCCTCCAGTCCTACGATATTATTTTGCAGATTACGCTGTTCCACATCAGCCAGCAACTCCTTGAACGTATGCTTTTCCAGCAGCAGGTTGGCCTTTTCATTGTTACTAAGCCCATTTATCTGACGTTCCCACCCTTCATTTTCCGACTTCTTTTGCAGATATAGCTCAATAGCACGATTGGCAACAGGCCATTCCGAAGAGTAAATATTGTACCGGAAATTATAAATCTGCGGGAAAAGGAAATAAGGATTTGCCGTAGACGAAAGATTTCCCCGTCCTCTACTACCCGACGAAAAGTTATAATCGCCTTCTGTCTGCAAAAACATCCAGGCAAAGTTACTAAAAGTCCGCATCTGGGCTTCCTGCAGACTGATTTCATTATTTCCCGACCACCGGATATGATTCTTCACCTGCCTCTTCACATCCAGTTCCCAGAATATAGCTCCTTTTTCGGGGAACAATACCATTTCAGGTTGTACTGTCTCCTGCGCTTGCGACCAGGCACGTTCATAGCTGGCAAATTGCACAGGAACTTCTACAATAGAAAATCGCTTAAAAGGATAATCCAGTTTATATTGCCGTGCCAGTTGCTCTTTCACATTACGTATCAGCCAGGGAATGGTATCGTGAATAGAATCAAACGAAGCAGTAAAATAGTCATGGTCCCTTAAATGCCAAACGCTATAAAGAATGCTGTCCGCATAAGCACTTTTTTGCTGATAGTCACCTATAACCAACGATAGTGTCTGAGACGGATAATCTCCTTTAAACGAATACACTCCTTCTTCATCACACTTTCCTTCCCCTTGAGAAAGAGGAACTAACCCCGGTAGAGGCTTGACCTTCAAGCGATAATTACTGAAATAAGTTTGCTGCCAGTCAGGATTTTTATCACTATAGCTTGTTCCTGCACGGGGATACCAATAAGTTTCAGGGGTAAGCATCAGATAATTTTTCGTCTGAAAACTATACTGCTTGTCTATGTTGAACAGAAACTTTTTATTGGAAGCTTGCAGCACTTCGGGAGGGATATCCAAATAACAGAATGAGTTATCTATCTGTCCGTCATACCTGAATGTTGCAGAGATTGTATCGCCTTTGGCATGCTTCGTGCCGAAATCCACCAATACTATTTGCTTGTCACGTTTAAACTTGAGTTGCTGTCCGGCCGAATGAACGGAATGAATGGTTAATCCCGGATTCAAACAGAAGGTGAATACGGCAGATGAGTCCAATGCCACTCCTTTCACAGTTACTTCCGACAGAAAATCTTCAGGATGCTGCTCTACAGAAAGATCATATTCATGAATGAACATCTTCGGAGTAGAAACATATTGGTTGTTGATCTTCGTATAGGTAGCGCGTATATCACTTTGATATAAAATCGAATGTATATGCCAATAACCGCATACGAAAGCTAACATGAGAGTACAAAAAGAAATAACCAGCCACGGATAATTACTGTGTGATGAATTCGGCAGACGCCTGAACAGGGAAATCGTGAAAAAGACAAACGCCAGTCCGGCAAGAAAATAGATGCCACGATGATTTAAAATCACCTCCCAGTTGGAAAAACCGACAATGCTGGACTTCACCAAAGGAAGACTATAAGCCATATAATCGAAAAGATAATAAAGCTTATCTTCAATATAGAAAACGGTAAGTCCGATATATCCTAACAATAAAACGAATGTCAGTGCCTGATTTTTCAATACCAGCATCAGAAAGATAGCCAGGCCGATGATGAAAATCAGCGTAGGGACACTGATCAACAGAAAATAAAGCAAGTAAGCCATCCAGTCCACTTCTCCCAATGTCAGGTTGAATGCAGCCGTAATAGCCATAATAATGAGATTCAGCAACAAAAAGACGCGCAGATTTCCCCAAATCTTACCGATGACGTATTCAGCATTGCTTAATGGACGGACATAAAAGACTTCTGATGTATCCAGCTTTTTATCTCTTTTCAGGAAGTCGGATGCCAGAAAGATAGCAATAACAGCCTGCCCTGTATTTAGCAACAGTAAAATTAGATAAGGAATGTTCGATGGAATGGCTGTAGCAATCCAGAAGCCTCCGCTATCTTCCGATACGAACAACTGGAAATTGAAAAAAGTAATGATAGTTACAGCGAGTACCGTGAATACTCTGAAGAACCAGCTTCTGATTAATAATTTACTTTCATATTTTGCTACCGATTGTATATTAGATATAAAGGTCATATCAGCATATCGTGTTTAGTCGTTTGTCCAAAGGTTTAATTGATTCTCCATATAATATACATAGGCGTGTTCCAGATTAGGGGGAAATGGTTCCGCTTCGTATCCTTCTACTTTATCGGCAACCACCTGTACTTCCCAGATTGTCCCCGATGGAATCGTGGAGATTACCGGATATTTTTTATCGATCTCATGCAACTGATCTCCCGCAGCCCTGATTCTCCACACTTTACCCTCGGCTAATTTCAGCATATCTTGCGGAGAACCGTTGAAGGAAACTTGTCCCCGGTTCATTAACGCCATATTATTACAAGTACTGGAAATATCACCGACAATGTGAGTAGACAAAATAATAGTCACATCATTCTCGCTGACCTCCGAAAGAAGGTTACGGAAACGGATACGTTCTTCCGGGTCAAGTCCGGTAGTAGGTTCATCAACAATGATTACCTTAGGATGATGTATCAGCGCTTGTGCAATTCCTAACCGCCGCTTCATACCTCCCGATAATTTATTGGCATATCGTTCGCGAACATCGAACAACCCTACGTTTTCGAGCATTTCATCCACAGCCTGTTTTCTCTGCCTGCTATGGGTCATACCGGACAGACGCGCCGCGTAATCAAGAAACTCATACGTTTTGTATTTGGCAAAAAAACGAAAGTCCTGAGGAAGATACCCCAGAATACCGCGTATTTCTTTCCGCTGTTTCATCAAATCATAACCGCAAATTTCTACTTGCCCGGAAGTTGGTTCCATAAGGGCTACAAGAATACGCATTAAAGTAGATTTGCCGGCGCCATTGGGTCCTAATAAGCCAAACATCCCTGCAGGTATTTCCAGATTGACATCTTTCAAGGCATGATTTCCGTTTGGATAGATCTTATTAAGGTTCTTAATAATTATGCTCATGACATTTTATTTGTCCTATGTTGTATTGGGTGATAAAGATAGGCTTTATTTACAGGATACAAATCATAATTATAAACATTAACTTATATTAGTAGAATTCTGTCTAAAATGAACATTCAACAAACATCCATATATCTCATAAACGAAAAGGAAGAAACCACTTCACAGTGACCTCTTCCTCCTCATATCCCATATGATTATTGCCCAACAGGGTTTATAAAAAAGGGTTTTATTAAAAAAGGGTTATTTTTATGATCTTAATTATTTATTAGTTACTTCCACCCTTACCACCACTATGAGTAGGATTAGTAGTCACTGTCTTATACTGATGATCAGTTCCGGTATAGCGTGTTGCAATTACTGAAATTGTAACAGGACTTCCTTTATACAGCACCTTAGTAGACAATGTAGTAGTACGAGTCTTAGCATAACAAGTATAGTTCATTGTCGTATAACCATTCACGTTTACAGTATTATAAGTACGTTCTGTTGTTTTCACACCTGATGCTGAACCCATCAACGAATACAAACGAGTTTTGAAGAAAGCTACCATAGCATTAATTGTTGCATCACTAGCACCCGACAATTTGCTCTTTACAGCATTGGTGATATCTGCATCTTTACATTCCCAACCGGATTTCTCTTTATAAGTCAATGCAATGCCAGTTACAGCTTTAGGATTTTCGCTGTTATCACGGCTTGCCTGTCCCAAAACTTCACTCTTTACAACTGTTTCAGAACTAACCTTACTAGTTACTTTATTTTCTACAGCATAAGATGAGAAGTGCTTGATATCTGCCTGATAGCTACCACCTTTCAAGTTTACCTTACTTGTTTGTACCTCCCATTTTCCTGTTTCGGTATTCAGATAAGTAAGCTGCATATCCGATTCAGCAAAAGTTACATCAGGAATAGGATTAGGTATAGAAATAGTGACCGGATTTACAAATTCCAAACCTGTCGGTTCAAAATGAGCAGCTGCCAAAGGAATAGTCTTTTCTACATCTTTATTCTCTTCTGTAGGTTTTACATCCGTTGTTACTTCTTCGGGAGCTGGAACATAAGTAGTTACACTAATATCAGCTGAACCGTCTTCATTGATACCCGTTCCACTTTCAGGAAGCGCATCAGCAGGAATAGTTACTTCTACTGTTGTAATAGGAAGATCCTCAACAACTTCATCTGCCGGAGTTGTAGTTGGGTCCGGAATGTCTTTATTAGAGTCACTATTATCTTTTACTGTAGCATCCTCACCTTTCTTCACATTTTCCGGTTCACTTTGCTTAGTCAAAGCCACAGCAACAGTCACCACACTACGATTTTCCGCATTAGCAGCAATTTCTACAGAAGTACTTTGAGCAAGATAACCTTTAGGAGCAACTTCTACAGAATACTTACCTACATTCTTCTCTGTTACAGAGAACTTACCATCTTTGTCAGTCTTAATTGTCTCAGTACCAATTTTTACATCAACACCAGACACACCTTTCCCGGCATCCGTCACAGTACCCATAATGTAATACTCAACAACCGGAGCGGGAGTTTCAATCACTTCACCCGGTTCTTGCTTTGGTTCATCGTCATCATCATGACAGGAAACTGTTACAAAAGACAACACACCGAAGGCTATCGCCAAAGAGCATGCATACAACCATTTTAAATTTCTCATAATTGTTCAATTTTTGTTTAAATTACTAATATCAACTCTTATTTAAGTTTTGTCTTTTCATTGGTACGAATCAAATAATAACGGATATAATCCGGCTGCCAGAAACGGCTGTTTTCAGCAGATTTCGGTTCGGTTCTATAGCTTACCCCCAAAGCACGGCGAGCAAATTCATTCCCACTACGCATGTCATATTGAAAAGCGAAATAATCCGGAAGCATCACACGTACCGCGTGACGACTACGCTTCTTACCCGGCAATGGAATCGAAAAATGAAATCCGGCATTTGTTTCTCCATCTGTATACATGCCATAAAGTCCCACGATATATTCACCGAAGTAACGTGAAAGAATTCCGCATACCCCATAATCTCCATATATAAAACGTCCGCCGCTAACTTTCAATTGAGTATTCACTTGTGGAATGAAATAACCTACGCTAAGCTGTCCATTCACTCTTTTCCATTTACTCATTCCCCAGTCGTTGCCATATAAATGAGACGAACCGGTTATACCACCTTCTCCTTCTACTGTCCAACGGCCGTCAGAAGAAAAATAACCAATACCGGCTGCGAGTCCCTGACGATCATCCGAGAAATTTCCACCAGTCAGGTATCCCTTCCAATGATTATCCAGACGAAATTCCTGGCGCAATGTCAAATACCCCGGTCGGATGCAATCCCATTTGCCCGGCTCATTATTGACGATAGGTAAGCAAACCTGCAGCCTCAATGAAGCACCTTTCCAAAGTTGCATTTCTACAGCCGGTTGCAATTCAAAAGCTGCTTTATATAATTTGTAAGTAACATTATTAACTAACATTACCCCCGGATAAACCACTACGTCCACTTTCCCAAAAGTAGTAGACTCTCGTTTGGTTCCTTTTAAGGCCTCCATTGCAGTTTTGGTGGAAGTAGTCATCTGCATATTACGGTAAACTCCATCCAAATCACATTTTCCCGATTGATAATCCTCAATCAGCTTCGCAGGCAAAGTGATACAAAGTTGCGGCAAAGCATTATCCAATATGACCAACTGCAATGTAGAGACTTCCGGAAGAGTGATCAGGCGACGTATTGCAATGCCTATACCATTATAAGATCCCCTATATACGGAAGTCTCAAATGCTGCCGTAATCGTATCCTGCTTCTGTGCTACAGAAATATTTTCCATTTGCAATTCTTTCAGGACTTCAGATATCCCAGCAGATTGCGCATCCACACTTTCCAAAGTGCAGCAACATATTATATATAGTATACTAAATACTCTTTTCATCTTCTTAATGTATTAATGTACATTCATAACGCAAACCGGCAGAAACACAGGTAAATTCGCGTGTAAACACATGGACGGACAAACGTTTCCAAAAACGTATTGCTCCACCCAAATTCCATCCATTGGTATCATACTCTGCCATCAGCTTTAACTCACGGCAAAAAGCGGGAGTATAACGAATACCACCAAAAGGGCCTTTCTTGAAAGCCGGTTGATTGCCCTGATGAAAATACCAGCCTGCTGTAACAGCCAACTGATGCCCCTTGCAGAAACCAAACGTCTTAGTTAAGACACCATAATAATCTCCCCAATACTGAGTAGCCTTTTCTGTAAAAAGATCATCAGCACCAATTACCACAGCAGGGAAATAACGGCTTTCTTTCAATGGACGAATACGGATAGTATTGGAACGATCTTGGTTGTGATAACCGACTCTGCCATTATATGTTCGCATTTTGAGTAACGTCATACGGTAAGTCAGTTCAACAAAAGAGAACAAAGACATGTCTACGGAGTAATTCATGGTAGGATAGTTAAACTTATTAGGCGTAACCTCTTCAGGAAGGAAGTTTGCGCTTCCCATAAAGGTTCCTGTTTCCTGCATCTCGGCTGTAGGTATCATCATCTGCCCAGTTGCCCCAAGAGCATATTGTGCATGAATCCGGCTTGTTGTCAAGATTAGAATCAGAATTAATACAACACCCTTTAATGGAATAAATCGCATATCCCCCAAAATAGCTTCAGTTTGTTTCATTTTTTATCTATGTATATTCCTAAATAGAGACCTTACCCCAATTTGATTCATAAATCCTCTATTTTTACCATTCTTTTTTCTGTTACTTCTTAGGTAACGGAAAACACAGGGGGGAAGGGAAAAATCTCTTAAAATACGAAAGATAGGACATGCCAAGCCACCAAAGGAAGCTCAGTCTAAGCGTAGGGTGAAATTTCTTTGATTATGGGACGTAAAAATCTTAGAATATGAAAAAAAGGGTTCTTTCATGTTCCAGGCTATTTTTATCTTATTTTTGAATCAAAAAAGAAAAAAAGGACAGTTTATTTGCTTGTTATTTATTTTTTTGTCTATCTTTGTGCCATTATTATTTCCGTTACCTAAGAAGTAACTCGCATATATTTATACTGATTATTAACACTTTATATCATTTACACGTTTTACCAAGCAATTCTTTACGTAAGACAAATTCATTTTATTTACTTCAGTACGTTCTTTCAAAGCAAAGCCTTTAAGGTAGATTTGTGTTGTTTTGATTGATTTGTGTCCCAACGATTCGCTGATCATTTCAATAGGAACTCCGCGATATTTCGCAGTGGTAGCCCACGAATGGCGAATGGTATAAGAAGTGACAGGAGAAGTCAGATGCAAAGCCTTTGCCAGTCCTCTCAAATGGTTATTGAAATTCCGGAGGGCAGACTGGTATTCTCGATAAGCACTTTCATCTTTCCGCTTTTTATCACCATTCAGAATACTAAATAGATAATCAGGGCAATCCGGATAAGCAGGCTGCCTGTTCCAAAGCTGATCAATCATATCTTTAGCGGTATCCAATATTTCCACACTCATCGGAGTCTTCGTTTTAACACGATTATAATGAAGAACATTCCTGTCTAAAGACGACTTCTCCAAATGCGCCAAATCAGCAAACGACATACCACAGAATTGGAACATCAAAGCAGCAATCGCCTGTGTACGTCGCAAAATATCCGATTTCGGATCTCCGTATAAAAGCTTATGTAACTCAGTTGCCGGCAAAGCCTTCTTTTGACGGACATCCACTCCCGTATACACCCCGTGAAACAATCGGTGAACATAAGGAGCCCTTCCCGATTCTACTCCACGATTATAAATACTACGCAGCATACGCATATACGTCGAAACCGTATTAAGCTTCAAGCCACGTTCATAAAGATACTGCCCGTAACACCGTAAGTGTTCGCGGGTTACTTGTCCGAATGACACGGTAGGAGTGCCACAAAACCCTCTAAAAGAAAGAAGTGCATTTTCATACACATGCGCAGTAGAATAGCGCCCCTCTTTTCGTAAACGACCGATGTACATCTCAGCGCATCGGCTAAACCCATTTTTTTTCATCATTTATACACTAGTTAATTATATAAATCATCTCAGATGAGAGAACAAATATACTTCCTCTTAGGGTTTTAACCATCACAAGAATTATTTTATTTCGAACGAAAATCAGAAAGCGACCCTCACTCACGTGAAAGTCGCTTTCTGATTTTCATAACTTAATGAACAAACTAATAAATAATTAACCTTTTCTTAAAAATCTCAAACATTATATCTTAAACGGTTGCATCTTCAAATATACCTTATAGTCTTTAATCATCCCCGTTTTACCGGCTTCAGCCCTGGGTAGATAAGAGAATCCCGTAATAACTTTATCTTCACCAAGATCTATCACAATCTGATGAGGGAATGCAGGTTTGGAAGAGGAATAATTGGTATGCCAGAATGTTGATTCCTGCAAATCAAAAACATTTGTTGCAATATTGTTCGCGGCATCCGTTTCCTCACTATCGGCATAAATCACTTTCCAATGCTGACGGGATACCGGTTTGCCATCTTCGCCCAACAACTCCAATTCTGCAATAGCCGCGAAATCTTTCCCATCATGGGCGTTCAAAGCCTCCAGACAGAAGAAACGAGTCTCCACCTTCTTACCGAATTTCACATGTTGCCAACCATTGCCTGACTTAAATATCCCTTGATAAACAGGAGTTTCATTTGTTAAGTCCAAGTTCTCACCCATCTTACGATGAGCATAAGCTCCGTTACCACGTTGTACATCCAGAATTGGTTGACGCAGACCTTCAGTTTCAGCTTTTGAAGGACCAGCCATATCCAATATAATGATTTCATTCTCTCCTTTCTTCAACCAGCAGCCCGGTACATATAAGGTCTGTTGAGGTCCGATTTCCCAATAACGACCAATCGCATGGCCATTCACCCATACCATACCTTTACTCCAGTTCATCATATTCAAGAATGTATCCCCTAACTCATTGAGGTTAAACGTCGACCGATAATAAGCCGGTTGATTTTCAGCATTCTCCTGTTGTTTATACTGCTTATCACGGGCAAAACTATAATCTACCGGAATAGTATATACCTGCCAGTCCTTCACCAGTTCAACTCCTTTATCAGATTGCAGTTCTACTTTCTCGGTAATACCTTTCCAGTCATAAATACCTTTGCCGAAATTCATTCTTCCCATTGCTTCCACCAGGATATCCAGTCTGTCACCTTCTTTCAATGGTGGTAACTTTACTACACCTTCCCCCTTCAAACGGCTCAGAGTAGCCAGTTTCTTACCATTCAGAAAGACTTGTGCCCAGTCATGAGCTTCTGTGATCAGTAATGTCTGTTCTTTATCAGAAGCGGATAATGAAGTCCGATACAGAATACTACCCCATCCCTGATCAAAAGCTTCCATTGTCCGGATATCCTCACTCTCTTTGGGGTGAGGCAGATTATCAAATAAGACTGCCATTTCAGTCATTTTAATAGTAGGAATAGCTATAGTCGGTATCGAATCCGGAATTTCCGGCAAGGTTTCACCTTCCGGCAGGTAGTTACCAAGCAGATTCCGTACTTCCAGATATTTAGGAGTCACCTTACCGGATTCATTGATAGGAGCATCATAATCATACGATGTGCAAGTCGGTGAAAAGTTCGGGAAATTCGCGCCTCCCCAATGCCCGAAACTAGTCCCCCCGTGAGTCATATACAAGCTGAAAGAAATATTGCGGTCCAGCATTTCTTTCATACCTTTTACCAATTCTTCGGCACTTCTTGTTTCATGCTTGGCTCCCCAATGGTCAAACCATCCGGACCAAAATTCACTGCACATCAATGGAGTGTCCGGCCGTAGTTCTTTCAACCGTTTAAATTGCTCGTCGATGTTAGCACCCGTACCGAAATTAATAGTCCAGAGCAAATCATCCAGTGCATTATTCTCAAAATTCGAGTTCCAGTCACACTGGAATAAAGGAACACCTGTAAAACCGGCTTGTTTTACCATGTCACGGATTTCGGATATATACGGCTTATCGATTCCAAATGCTCCATACTCATTCTCCACCTGTACCATAATGATATTCCCTCCTTTACTAATCTGAAGATCAGCCAGCTGTTTGCCCACTTCGTTCAAAAAGAGTTTCACACGTTCCATGTAGTATGGGTCTTGCTCGCGAAGTTTGATATCCTTCTTCTTCAGCAGCCACCAAGGCAAGCCGCCCATTTCCCATTCCGCACAGACATAAGGTCCGGGACGCACTATGACATACATTCCATTCTCTTGAGCCAAACGGCAAAACGCAGCTATATCTTTCTGTCCGGCAAAATCATACCTTCCTTCTTCCGGTTCATGAAAATTCCAGAACACATACAAGCAAATCGTATTCATACCCAGTGCCTTGCACATTTTAATACGATGTTCCCAATATTCTTTCGGGATACGCGGATAATGAATCTCTGCCGCTTTTACAACAAACGGTTTTCCATTCAGCAAGAAAGTATTCTTCCCCACTTCAAATGTGCCCTCCGAAGATTGAGAGCATGAGCTGCCAAGAACAGCCACTACTAAAATAAGTAAATACAATAAAGGTTTCTTCATTTTCTATCTATTGTTTTCATGATATATCTCATACTTAATAAAGAGAATTCACTATCGGCTAATGTTTCCATTAAACCGACAGCGAATTTGAAAATAATCCAAGTGTTCCTAAAAACTAAAATAATACCTATTGAAAACTGAGTACGGTGCAAAGATGAGGTATTATGCGTAAACAAAGGTCCTCAAATAAGTCAAAAGGGTATGAATATCGTTCAAATGAACTTTATTTATCATTTTATGAACTCTTTTTACAGAAAAAATCAAGATATTTGCAAGAAATACCATAAACACTAAAACACCTCATAACGGGAGACCTTATGAATAAAACGACTTTTATACTACTAATAACATTAATTATATCATACATAAATACTGCTTATATTCAAGCACAGACTCAACGTGTCACAGTACAGGGGAGTATTCTGGAAAAAGACACACAGTTCCCTGTTGAGCAAGCTACCATACAACTGTTATCCTTGCCCGACAGTAATTATGTAAAAGGCATTTCCAGCTTGGAACAGGGAAAATTTTCACTCACAACTCTCCCGGGACGTTTTTTGCTAAAAATTTCTTTCATAGGCCTCGCTACCGAATATAAGCCCCTGCAAATAAACACAACCCAGACTATTGTTCAACTAGGCAAAATAGAGTTGAAACCTGATGCTGTACTTCTTAACGAAACCGTCATTGTAGCCCAAGCCCCGCCTGTTGTCGTCACAGGTGATACAACCGCATATAATACTTCCGCTTACCGCGTCAGTGAAGGTGCTGCATTGGAAGAACTAGTCAAAAAGCTACCCGGAGCCGAAATAAACGAAGAAGGGAAATTAATCATTAATGGTCAGGAAGTCAAAAAAATCATGATGAACGGAGAAGAATTCTTCCTTAACGACCCCAATACGGTTTTAAAAGAACTGCCAGCCGATATGATAGATCAACTAAAAACTTACCAAAAGAAATCAGACATGGCACGTATTACCGGAGTAGATGACGGTAAAGAAGAAATGGTACTCGACTTACGCGTAAAACCAAGTATGAGAAAAGGATGGAATGGTAACTTTGAAGCAGGATATGGAAATGACGACCATTATAGGGCAAAAGGAATGGCCAATCGTTTCAAAAACAAAATGAACTTATCAATCAATGGTACCGCCAACGACAATGGAATTAATTCCAATCAAAGAATAGGTGCCAACTATTCTCAGAATACTCAGAAACTCAAATATGGAGGTAGTATTGAAGTCCGGGAAAATAAACGCGATTCATGGAGCAAGCGTCATACAGAATCTTTTTTGTCAGACAACACTTCTCAGTTTTCCCTGCAGAACAACCAATCCGATGGAAAGACAAGTGCTATTTCCGCTAATTTTCGTTTCGAATGGAAATTAGACAGCCTCACCACTATTATGTATCGACCGACATTTAATTTTTCCAAAGGAAACTCCAATTCAGGCAACTTCTCAGAAACGCTCAACAACGAGTCAACTCCTATCAACCGGAAAGAAGCCACAAACCACCAAACGAATGACAGATTCTCCACCAATGGCTCTTTGCAGTTGAACCGCAAATTAAACAGCAAAGGAAGAAACATCGCCTTACGTCTTTATTACGATCTGGATGACGGCAATTCCGATCGGTATAGTCTTTCGAATACTTATTACTTGAAGTATGGTGATAGTATAAAAACTTTGAACCAATGGATTGAAAAACTTGACAAAAACAATAAATATCAAGTTCAGATAACATATATGGAACCTGTATTTACCAATCGGTTTATCGAAATTAATTATAGCTATCAACACCGTTCCTCACTCTCTGAAAAATATGCCTATGACTGGGATAAACAAGAAGATACATACAGTCAATATCCTGACACAGCGCACAGTGATTGCTACAAAAATAAATATTCCACCCACCAAACCGGCATATTTTTCCGTACTATCCGCACCAACTATTTTTATAATATAGGTATAGAAGTTGAGGCACAAAAAACGACAAATAAAAGCTATATGCGGGACACGACCTTTGAGTATTTATCCAGAAATGCAATAAACTACTCCCCCACCATAAACTTTAAGTATACCTTCTCTAAACAAACAACCTTAAAAATAAACTATCGTGGGAGAACGGCACAACCCGGTATGACCGACTTATATAGAAAAAAAGATATTTCTGATCCTTTAAACATACGGCTAGCTAACCCCGAACTTAAACCATCATTCAATAACAACATATCAGCTACATTTAATACTTACTTTACTGAAACATCCCGTAGTTTGAATGCTAACCTCTCCTATAATAATACAATGAATAGTACAACACGTATTGTCACATATGACGAAAATACCGGAGGACAGACTACCCAACCGACTAATGTGAACGGGAACTGGCGAATAAACGGTTCGCTTACCTTCAGTACTCCATTATCCAACAAAAAATTCACAGTAAATACACACACCAATACAAATTACGGCAACTCTGTCGGTTTCACTGTGCTCAACAAAGAGTCAGATGCAGTTAAAAGTAATACGACTAACCTCTTTTTATCAGAACGCTTAAAAGGGAGCTACCGTAGCGATCTGATTGACTTTGAGTTATCTGCAGAAGTCAGATATCGAAAATCAGAACATTCTATCAAAAAAGAGAACCGACGGGAAACATTTGATTATACATTCGGAACTGAAGCAAACTTAAACTTACCTTGGGATATAAAAATCTCATCCAATATCAATTGTAGATTAAAAAGAGGATATGGCGGTAAAAATGATACTAACCGCACCCTATGGAACGCACAAATATCGAAAAGCTTCCTCAAGAAGAAAAAGGCAACCGTCCGATTTCACCTATATGATATACTTCGTGAGAATGAAAGTTCGGAACGTTCCATTTCCGAGAATTCTATCACCGACAGAGAATCCAGTACTTCTAACGTATATTTTATGGCATATATTGCGTATCGGTTCAATACCTTCGGACAAAAAAGAAAACGACAATCGGTACAAAACTAAAATTATAAAAGAGAAGGAAATGATGTATCCACAACTACATCATTTCCTTTTTGTTCTTTAAACACGCTGAGTAACATTGAAAAAAGTCATATTGCAAGATATCAGAAATTCGCAAAAGGAGTTCGGTATCAATACTTGATTTCCTGAAAATTTTATACACATTGGTCCGCGCGCAACAAAGCTGTTCTGCAAACCAAGTGACAGACAATCCTTGTCGATGTAGTTCATCTTCTATAAGCCGGCCAACGTGTGTCATCTTACTCTTGTGGAATAATTAAGAAACTGAAACCACACGCTCCTCCTCCGCCATTTTCCAATCGCACAAGAATACGGTTCCACCCTTGACGGAACTGGAAAGGAGTAATATGTTCGTCAATATTATACCAACTGGTACCATAATCGCGCCATACATCCTTACCATTTATCCATACCCGGCCACTATCATCCGTACCGATGGCAACCAGCATGGTAGTAGCCTCATCAAAATAAAGTTCCGTATAAGCATAATAAGTAGAATGTCCGGTAGTGACAGGAACCGTATTATGCATTGATTCACTTTGCATAAACTTCCATCGCAGCGTACCATCCAAATACACTTCTTCCCCTATGACCTTTATCGGATGAGAATCCGTTTCCATCACCCCTGTACCTACTTGTCCGTCAGTATATACCGCATCAAAGTCCACAGATATCTCAGGCGGATGGACAATCGAAAAGTCCTCTCGCCCAAAACTTTCCCACGGTCCTATCATATACCATGTGTTAATATATAACCACCCTTTACGATCCGCGCTTTTTGAGAAACGCCGTCCGGGCAATGCCTGAGTTTTTACCATTTCCTGATTAAGCCGGGGACCTGCATAAGCATTCATCGGACGTCTGTTTCCACTGCCCTGAGCTGCCTCCCCCATGCCACCGAAACCGTTCCCATTGCCACTGCCTTCACCTCCGCCCGGCTGACCATTGCCAATTCCAAAGCCGCCACCGGGCTTTCCGACCTGCTTCACTACTCCAAAGAGATTTTCCAACCGAGATTGAGCAAGTCCGGCTTGTCGGGTCGCTTGTCCCAACAGACCACGGTAATTGTTCAAGTCTGCCGTACTTTTTATTTCCAGACCTGCGCTGGCATTACTTCCCGCTGAAGTAGCCCATTCCCCCCCTTTAGTCTGCATTCGAATCAGTTCATCAAAACTTGGCATACGGGAAGAACCTGTCTTCAGAGAACTATAAACCTCGGGAAACGAAAGTCCCTTGGAAAGCGCCTGTTTAGCTGCATTGGCAGCCAAATGGTTCTGCTGTATTTCAGCCTCATATTCTCTTAAAAGAGCATACATATCATCTACCGACGGATTCGCAGATAACTTGCCCGCCTGCGGAATATTCCTTGCTTTCGAAGTATCATTAGCATCATCCGGTGCCGTACGTGGTAACTTTCTTTGCTCTACTTTAGTCAACAATTCATTTTTCCGCTGCCTCATCTTCTTAGCCATTTCCTGAAATTTACGAAGCTGATCTTCCAAATTTTTCTTGACCAATACTTCCGACTGCTTCACTAATTGCTCAGAATAATTAGCGGGAAGCTCCCGCTGAGCCTGCTCCTGCTTTATTTTATCACTGATACTTTTCGGAGATTTCTGTTTTTTCGCTTGCAAGTCAATAGCTCCCTGTCCTGGTGATGGCATCAGCCAGATAAACAACGCTCCTCCTACCAGGCAGACCAGCGCAATAACCCATGATAGGATAACCGTCAGACGGCTACTCCCTGTTGTAGTTTTCGTCATATGTTCGTATTCCTATATTCGTTAAATTATAAAACTGACAAGCATCCATTACTTCCACAAAACGTCCGAATGGAGTGTTTTTATCCATATCAATGCGGATACGCCGACCCGGATCAGAGATACAGGTCTCCCGCAATTGTTCCATCATAAAATTAGTCGAACAAGGTTGTCCGTCCCAATAGAAGTTACCTTCAGCATCCAGTCCTACAATAGCCTGTTTATCATCCGGTTTCAGTTTTATAGCTGATTCCGAAGTCGGCAGATCCACTGAAATATCCCTGTTTTTCACCTTTGTCATTGTAGAGACAAGAAAGAAGATCAATAGCAGAAACACACAGTCGATCAAGGGCGACATAGACACTTCCGGTTCATCTTCATTATTAAATAGTGATAATCTCATAAGCTTAATAAGGTTTACTACCCAAACGGACACGCGTACGCGTGAATCCTTGTATTTGACATTGATCGAATATCTCTATTACCGTATTTACGGGTACAGTCCGGTAAGCCGCCACATCAATAGCAATTTCCGTACCTTCACTGTTGCGGAGTTCTGTAAGGAAAGTATTCAGATCAGAAATCGGCACATAGTGGTTCTCACCAGTATACGCATCATGTCCTACTACCTGATACACATTTTTCTCCTCATCCACTGCTATGATAACAGCTTCCTCTCCGGCGCGGGTGGTAGACAAGCTGGAAGTCATTGAAGGAAGTGATAAAGGTATTTGCATTTCCCACTTCTTCATCATAGTAGTCACAAGGAAGAAGATCAGTAGCAGAAAGACGCAGTCTATCAAGGGTGACATCTGCACCTCTACTTTGTCTTCTTCATCATAGTTTAGTCTCATGCTTCTCCTCCTTACTCCCCGGTGTGTTCATATCCGTCGAATCTCCTTCCAGATAGAGCGTAGTAATTACATTTTCAACTTCTACTTCCACCAAAGAAGCCAATTTCATAATACGATTTTTAATAATGAAATACAAAGCAATGGCAGGAGCTGCGATGATCAAACCGGCAGCAGTCGTAATCAAAGCTTTTGAAATAGAATCGGACAATATAGAAGCGCCGCCTTCGTCACCATACAATGCTACCAGACCAAACGCTTCGATCATACCGACAACTGTTCCCAGCAAACCGATAAGGGGCGACAGGGAAGCTATGACTGACAAAGGATATATGCGTGACAAATGTGTACGGATATCACGTGCGGCCATATCACCAGCTGTCTGGCTGACAACTTCTCTTCCGGCTTTCACATGCTCGAAAATAAAACGCAGCGAATTTCCTAATGTGGAAGGGTATTTATCACAGGCTGCAATCGCACCTTTCAAATCTCCTTGTGCAAGGCATTCGCTGACTGTTTTACGTAGTCCTTTTGGTGCCAGTCTTCCTTCTCTTGAAGTTAGCAAGCGTTGCAAAGCTATTACTAAGGCAAGCAATCCAAGCAAATACAACGGATACATCATGAATCCTCCCGCTTTAATCTGTGCAGCCCAGTCAATCTGTACTCCTTGCGGTTGTTCATCCTCATTAGTTGTTCCCTCTTCATATACCAGCCCTTCCTCTTCTCCATCAACGGGTACCGGAGTTGCAATTTCGCTCGGAAGTACTTTCGGAGCATTCTTTATATCATCCTGTGTCTTAGCGAGAAAAATTTCATCAAATCCCGCATCACGTCTCTCCGGGCAGATAAAAGAAATACCAGTCAACGTAATATTACCAAAATCTTTCCATAAGTCCCTGGTCATCACCATCCAGTGTCCCGGTAGTTCACCGAGATTAAGACCCTCCATCGGATTTATCAAATCCTTGGACTTGCCGGCTATATAAGTAAAATCATATTTCTTGCCTTTTTGATTTGCAGACTTTTCGGAAACATGAAATTTCATTCCAATTTGATCACCTCCCCATTTTACCCAGGCAAAAGTGATATAGCGAAACTCACCCGGTCCTGGATTCTCGCGAATAGGAATGGATAGCCCGGTCAGTTCTGCCGGACTTTTAGAGGCTCCTACATATATATAATTTTCTGATTTTTTAGAGTATCCCCCATCACGGACAAATTTATTATCCTGAGCTTTCCACTGCGCCCCGTCCGGTATTTTAGTACTAAACATTTCATATAATCCTTTACCGGATCTACTATTTGTTTGGGCTGAGAGCGGATAAGTGAAAAACGTTATTACTCCTAAAAGAAGTATACTCAACGTACCTTTTCTAAAAAGTTTTTTCATCTTTGTGCAATTCATGTCTATTCTATTATTTATTAAAATTTAAAAGCCACCGCAAATCATCGAATGATTCACAGTGGCAAAGTTGATAAAAATAGAAAAGAAATGAGTACTCAAATCATTCAAAATACTCCAATTCCTTAAAATGATACAGAATAAAGAGTTCAAAAATCGCTCAATAGGTTTAAAAATAATCCATTACCTAAAATTTCCAACTATTTTTTTTTCTGCCGCATCGAATATTAATAGCTTATACGATACGGCAGACACAACACATTTGCAAGTAGTTTTTATTGGGTTGTAATAATGTAATGCTGTGGCTTAACAAAATACAACGAATCGGGTGGTAATGCTTTTAACTTTTCCAAATACGGCCTGGCATTTATATCAATGGCCTTTTCCATGGGAAAATAAGAAAGACCATGAAATAACATTCTAAAAGCTCTAATATTCCCTACTTTACGGAATGGATAAAAGATAAATTGTTTCGAATCATACATCTTAAAATTGTCCTTGATTACATCAGCGTAATCTCTCTTCAATATACGCCAATATTCTTCTGTAGTAATGTCTGGCTTCTTTAATGCTAGAGAATCCATAATTTTCATAATTTTTTCGGTTGGTCTCATACGTTGCATAATTAAAAATGGAAATCTTTTCAGAAGCAATTCTTGAAAATCTAAAAGAGGCGCATCTAATATATGTTCATAAATAAGCGAGTCAATATACAACATAGGGGTTGTTGCTATTTTTTTCATTTCCATAGAATCTCTCATCACTGGAATATTACTAACCGATAGTACTGTTTTCCCCTCCTGATAAGCCGGTACTCCATAAACTGCATTCCGAATCTCTTGGATAGTAAGACCTGCAATTGGACGACTACTATCCTCTCTAATTCCATGAGAGCCATACTCTTGGGAGTAAACATTCATAGTAGATATTAGTAGAATTAGTACTGCTAAGTTTTGAATTGTTGTTTTCATAATATAATTGTTTAATTGGTTATTTTATCATAGTCTTTGGTCGTAGCTTCCGGCATAAGAAATTACATATGGTAAATTAGAGCTATGTCCTCCATATATTTGTTCATTCCTGTCACCATAATCGAATATTACAGATGGAATCTTATTTGTATTAGCTGTATCATCATCAAGACTAGAAGGTCCAGTGATCCGGGAAGATGTACTTGGACAATTTGTTAAAGGTGGATGCGTATGAAACAAGGCTACACTATACGAAGCAGACTCGTTATATTCATTAGTTCTAATAGTAAAAGTTATCGTATTTATACCTCCTGTTGAACAATCATTTGAAGACATGGCCGATCCATCTATGAAAGAGTATTTTGGGGCTGCATTACTGTAAGTATGCATCTGTAGAGTAAATCCAAATTCTCTTCTGGAGTGAGATTTCTCAGATGACATTGAATTTTTCCAACACTCATCCATCCGTTGGGTAACTTCACTCATTTTCATTATATTGCTAATTGAAGGTCCCTTCACTCTAAATTCAAGAACATTAGTTTCCTCTTCTACAAAGTCCTGGTCTCCTCCACCTGTATCTGTAAGTACAAATATTGTTACTTTAATATAACACTTACCCAATTTAAAAGCATAAACATTATTAAAATCAAGATCAGCGCAAGATCCCGATGAAATAGCTAAATACTTCTCGTTTGTATCAGTTTTCATTTCTAACACAGCACTATGTATCTTACCAGAATATCCTTCACCGGAACATTGGAGCTGTAATTGCTCACCAAAAACATAAGTATCCTTTACTTGTTCAAGAATCCACGTCCCAGAACGTGTTTTTATTGCAGATGATGCAGATTGCATCCCTTCATTTTCTTTATTCTCACTACAAGCGAGAATCAGAATTGTAATAGCCCCAAGCAATAATTTTCTCATAATTCTACATTTTAGATGTTTAACAAAAGATGGTCTTTATTTTTAAAATCAAATTCCAAATTCATCCTACGGCTTCATAAAAAAATTAGCAAGCACACATTTTAAATAAATAAACTAAAGTAAAAAACAATAACATAGTAGAACAATTTTCTATTTTAAGATTATTCTCTACTTTAAAACGTTACATCAATACCCATTCAACTACAGATTAGCATTCATCGTTTGCTTGTAGCTGTGTTTATCCTTACGCAAAACAACTTTTATCTTCGTTGCCTTCTTTTTTCTCACTTTTATCTTCTTTGTTTTCATACCTTCAGAACTCACTTCCAATACTGACCTTCCCTTTCGGACCCGAAGTAAAAAATACCCCTCACGATCAGTGGTCGTACTATTATTCATACCTCTCTCTGTTACGACTGCACCGATCAATGGATTGCCACATTTATCTACAACAATACCTTTTACCACATGTTTTTCCTCTGCTTCAACAATAGATAGTCCACCGCAAACTGTCACTTTCGTCACACTTTTATAACCAATCACTTCTACTTGTGGAAGTATATTAGAAGTATCCTTTAAACTATCTTTTACCGTTTCTTGTCCATACAAAGGACTGGAAAACAGTGCTGATAATCCCAAAGAAACACCTATCACCTTTACATTCAGCCCTGCCATCCGACGTGAGAGAAGTTGCTGTTCCAAATAATGAATTTCAGCCTCACACTTCGGACACGTCCCCAAACAATCTCCTTGATATCGACATTTAGAGGTAACAAACTTTATATCATTTGCATTAGCTATCTGCTGCCTGATTTCTTTTAGTATACGACAGGTTACCTTCCCAGCTTTAGATTCTTTACTCATTATTTATATTCAAGTTTTATCTATCAGAAAAAATCTCTGATAAATGAGAATTTATGGTGTGCTACTTCAATTTCACGTTTTCTATTATCAAACCTCTCTATTCTAATTATAGTCTGCAAGATAAGAAGAAAAAACGAAAAAGAAAAGGAAAGAGTGTCCCCAAAAAGGATACAATTTTCATTCCTCCTTTTTCCTCCCTTCACCCTTCACAACTCCCTCTAGCACGACGATTGCGGGTGAAGGTCTCCTGTTCACCATCCGCTTCACCTCCCATCAGACGGAGACTACCCGATACACATTCCCAAACTTGGTATGCTTACGTTCTATCCCCACTGCTATCAGTATTTGTGCCAAACTCGCCGGATTTGCCCCACGCATAGCTGCCGGATTTATCTTCTTCAATCGCTGAAAGATATCAGCAGACGAAAGAAGTTCACACCCTTCTCCTTTTTCTGCCGCCCGATAACAGGAACGCAATACGTCTTCCACAGGTCCCTGACGATAGAACGTCATGTTACTTTGCTGCAATTCCGTCTCTTCCTCTTTTGTAAACCAATAATGTTCACCCGTCAAAATCTCCGCTTTCAATTGAGCATAAAGTTGTGCATAGTCAATCCCCTCACAATCGATAGGATACTCTACCAGCACACAAATAAACCTGCGGCTACCAGTCGGGTCAGTCAATAAATCTTTTCGATTCGATGTCCCGATAAAAGAAGCTATACGAGGTAGCGAGCGATAATTTTTCTGATAAGCTTTGCACAGGCTTAATGAAGCCATCTGCATCAGATTCTTCAATAACGGCATTTTCGTCGGAGCATATTTATCAAACTCATCCAGATTGAGAAGTCCCATCTCCGCCAATCTCCGTTCTATATGCCCTTGACTGGTTAAATCCACCTTATCCATATAATAACGCTGAAGCGCAGGAGGAAGTAGCGATTTGCAAAAGGTAGACTTTAAATATCCTTGCTCCGTACTGATAAGCAAAGGCGCCACACTATTGGCATGACTTCCCGTAACCCCCATCCATTGTGCTGTCATACCCCGCATCCATATATGGAATTCTTTCACCCACAATTGGTCTCTCGAAACTCTGCGTGCCAAAGCCGCCAAACGGTCCACTCCATCCCATACCGGCAATTCTTCCAAATAAAGTTTGAAAGGATGATACTCTGCAATACGGGTGGAGAAAATACAGCGTGAAAGATCACGATCCCAACAAGAAATACCTGATTCGTGAGCTTCCAGGCAGAATGTATTTAAGACACGCTGATTCACAGGTGCAAATCCTTCCTCCATTCGTTCCAACAAACGATATTCCGTTTCTTCTGTCAGCACATTGTAGCGGAAATCATAGCGGGATTTTAAAAAAGTATCTACGCTCTCAGTTAGTGACTTCACTTTCGATGAGTCTTTTTCTTTAGACGATGATACCCCCTTAATCGACTGAATAATAGTATTGACAGGTGCTACACTTTTTGTATCCCCTACTCCCGTTTCATCTTGTTTTGAAAGACACTTCATCAATTTTTGCCAAAAGGCAAACCAACCATTTTTTTGTTCCATTTTCTTCTTTTTTTTATGATTAATGGATGCGAATATAATATCAAAAAAAAGCCATTTGCAACTTTTTATCCTATTCATTTTATGAAAACCAGACTTATCATTAATATCCTATCATTTCTTGTTTATCATACTATTAAACCTTATCTTTGTCACCGACAAATTATATTTATCACCAATGTGATAAGATATTATCACTACTATGATAAAGTAACATCATTATTGTGATAAGATCTTATCATAGTAATGATAAGTATAAAATATCAGCACTAAAAACAAGAAATCATTTAAAGATAAAGCAGAAATGGCAGTACAATTTGAATTATATAAGACTCCGATGCCAAAGGAGAAAAAGAACAAGACGCGTTATCATGCCCGTCCGGTAAGTTTTGAGACCGTCAATACCGAGAAACTGGCTTATCGCATCCATGATCGCTCCACATTAAGAGTATCGGACATTATTTCAACCTTGGAAGAACTGAAAAATGAAGTAGCTCAGTGCCTCCTGGAAGGTAAAAAGGTGCATGTCGATGGATTAGGATTCTTTCAGGTCACTCTTTCCTGCGAAGAAGAAATACGTAACCCGAAAGACAAACGTGTACACCGGGTAAAATTGAAAGCTATAAAGTTTAAAGCTGATAAAGAATTGAAAGGGGAATTGTGTCACATGAAATTCCAGCGTTCTAAAATCAGACCGCACTCCGCCAATTTATCAGAAGTAGAAATAGACATGAAACTAACTGAATATTTTGCTGAAAATCAGATTATCACCCGGAAAGATTTTCAATATCTCTGCGGAATGACACAAATCACTGCATATCGCCATATCAAGAGGTTAATGGCAGAAAAGAAATTGCAAAATAAAGGGACGATCTATCAACCGATATATACTCCGGTTCCGGGTAATTACAGGGTGTCGGTGGATTTAAAATATAAAGAACGATGAAAGAGCCATGAAACAGGAAGCCCTTCACCCGCTCTTCCCCATTTGATAAGGGATGTAGAGAGAAGGTGAAGGGCTGATAAATTATACAGAACTATTCCGTATTAACTATGGTTTCAAATAATTTTCCAAAGGTTCCATAGACAATTCATCTTGATTTGCTCCCCAACAATAATAAGGCTTTTTATCCTTAAAGAAACATATATGAGGATAAGTATTTTCTCGAGTTAAAATAAAAAATGTCCCATCATCAGAATGCTCTCTAGCATATTCAAACTTCTTTGTTTCATTTTTCTGCGGTGTAAACGACATAATTTCCCATCTTTCCGCTTCTGTCCTCTTTATACTACTTTCTACCATCTTGTCCGCAGCTTCCTTCCCAAACACTTCAACATATCCTTGATAATAACTTTTCGGATTCGTGTCTTTCATAAAGTTTTCAGCATGATATATAGCATAAAAATATATTGTTTCCCCATTATCATTCTGCCCATAAAAACAAGCAAACTTTTCTGGAATTCTAAATACCTTTTCTGAATCGTTCACTAAATATAATCTTGAAGGCGAATCAATAACCGGTACAAACTTTATAGTGGACTTCATCAAAGTTAAGGACAAGGATGAATCATTCCATCTCCCTGCAATATTCATGTTTAATCGTTCAAGTATGGTATCCTGAACATTTTTATTAATCTCCTCTACAAGCAGTTTGTTTTGGGGTGTAAGTTGGCTGATAGCCTGAGTAATCATCTTATATCTTTTTATAACTTGCTTGGAAGTACCATCGACATACACTTGTTCGCTACATGAAAGTAATAGTATCTGGACAAGAAATAGGATTGATAATTTAATTGTTTTCATAATATTTCTTACAGATGTCTTTTATGATTGATAAAAAACTATAATCACAACTTTATTAATTGAGTGAGAAGAGTACCGACATAAATATTTAATCGATACTCCTCCATTAATTCCAGCATCAAACAAAGTTTTCTTTTTTCGTCAAATTATTCCGTATCCACCTCTTCGCGCCATTCTTCTGAAAGCGCATAGTTATTGATAAACACGTATCCATCTAATGTGGATGGCACCGAGATGCCTAACCAATAGAGAATTTGCGGTACTATCAGCGTATTCTCAACACAGATTCTTTCAGCATTGACATTGGTAGGCAATGTATTTGCAAACATGGCAGAAGCTTTCTGTTCGATATCCGGAGAACTGCTTGTTTTATCTTTAATATAATACATATTGAGTCCACCTTGTATCTGATTTTTAATTACTAATGTATCCTCCTCTAATTTCTCAAGTTGCTCTGTTGGCTTGAATTTCCAATAGCCGAGCATATCACTAGAAGGTTCAATATCAATTTCTCCCGATAGTTGCAAAAATTCTCTTTCAGCAAGATCCTTTTTCCATAGACGTACTTCCGATATATAATAGGAAGTTGGCACAGAATAACCACCTATCGCCAAAAGGCTTGAATCCGGAGCTAATCCTTGGGTATCCGTAGTTCCAGATCCCTGCAACTTACCATCTAAAGTAATGAGCCAATTTCTCCTTCCGGAGGCAGCGGAACTTATGCTAACACCATAGTGATGCCATTTAGAATCATTGTATCCGGTAATAGCTTGCTCAAGAGCAGGACCTTCCTTAGGATTTGTTCTCATGGATACAGTTCCTCTCTGCCTATATAGTCCCCAGCCGGCTTTTCCAAGTATGCGATCCCAATTGTTACCATTATATGTACCGTCCTGCCTAGGAACCATACGCATTATGATCTCCATTGAAAATGCATCCATACCTAAAGAATAATATTTACCTATACTATCAAAAACGACAGCCTTGTATTCATTCTGAGAATCAAAATATGCACCGTATAGTCTATTACCATTCAATTGTTTTTCCGTATAATGATTGTAGTAAAACAGACCAAACGTGTTACGCTCCACTTCCGAAGTGCCACCATAACGACCATCAGCCGATCCACCGTGATTGGAAGTTACAACAATAAGCCAGTCTTCGTAAAATGCATTCTCACGGGCATCAATCGCCGATAAAAATTCACCAATGTATCCGTCTATAGTTTTAAGTGCACTGACATAAGCGGCGTTGTCCGCTTTGAATCCCCCACTCTTCCCGGCCTCCAACATTCCTGAAAAATCGGCCAGAATGAATGTGTAATCTTCATTCGCAATATGATTGAGAACCACATCCCGAGTTTGAACGTCATTTTCTGAAGTAATGGTAGTCTTAGCATTGTTAAGCATATTTTTGTTCAGTTTCGCCCAAGGTGTCACACACAATGAAAGCATATTCACGTCATTATTCGAAATATAGCTAATAATGTTTTGATAGTGAATTACCTTTTCATTCGGATTGTTCGGATTGTACTCCACATTAGCAGTATAAGATTCATCGGTTATACTGTGCTTTTCGGGTATGACCCCAGTGAGCATGGTTACCCACGTTACAGGGTCTTCGTTCCTCTCGACAGACAGGGTTCGATTGTCACTAACTCCTGTCCACGAATATTTACTATTTTTCAACATCTTAGCAATGGCGCCATCGGCAGGAAGGGAGTTCTTCACCACTTCACCAACCGCACCATCTATATTTATCCATAATACTTTACGATGGATTTTGGTAGATATGCCGGTATCTATAGTTCCATCGTCTGCTATTTCAGCAGGTGTATCGTATTCCGTGCAAGCATAGTTAAATGCCAGGACACAAACAACAAGCAAGCTGTATGTGAGAATATTTAATAGTTTATTCATCTGATATAAATTTACGGTTTATAATAAAATGTACCAAACTCGGTAAACGACTGTACTCTGAACCTAAAACGAGACATATCTGTTTCATTCCAGTTATCATTACGATTAGGTTCAGGAAGTTTTATACGCAGATATCTCACTTGTTCTTTTGACGGAAAATCATAGAAACCCTCACTTTTAATATTGGGCAACTCGGGATGTGCAATGGAATCAATCTGCACAATTTCCCTCCAAACTATATTTTCGTCAAGCGGATCATTAATAATATCCTGATTGACAGGAGTCTCGATAATCAGCTTAGTTGCCGCAAAGTCTGAGTTGTTGCCAGCCAGAAATACACCATTAACATCTGTCGTCTCTTTCATATCAATAAACAAATAATACGGAAGTGGCGGAGTACTTGTATCGTTGTTGTAATATGAAGTCCATCCTGTTGATTTGTCGCTGTCCAGCAATCGGTCCGGCGACTGCCCTGAATTAAAGTTATCGCTTCCATTTGCATCCAGTGCATAAATCTCCCAGTCAGCTCGATTATGACGGTAGTGATACCCGTTACTTGGGAAATCAACCACACCACTTGATGGATTTTCTGCCAGAGGCGAGTATTTCCATATGGCTTTATCCATCAGCGGATATTTCGATGCATAACTACGGGCTTCGTCTGTCAGCGAATAGCCCCAATGCTCAAAGAATGGTGAAAAATCTTCCTTAAAATAGTCACATAAAGCCTTAAAGAAATAGGTAGAAGTAGAATGATCTATGGAAATTTTATCTTTAATCATACGGTTCAACTCTATATAAAAAGCCCAATCGTCATCTTTGTAGTTAGCTAATTGAACGAGGCTTGCCAATGCGTATGTCGGCCGTACTTCCGACTTTATATCAGATACAAACCAGCGGCTACTATCGGTATCTGCATATGCCAATGCTTTGGGGAATTGCTCCGCAATGCTACTGCCTTCTTCCGGGAAAATCGGTCCCATCGGATACCCATCCTCTCTTAATCCTTTCTCAGCCATGCGATATAGGGGAATTGCTTTTACCGCATCAGATACTTCGCTCCACCAGGGTGATTTTATATCTCTGAAAGAGTAATTTCTATATAACGCATTAAAAATAGCAACAGAATTACCGGATTTCAACGTTTGATAGCTAGCCAGCTCATTCAACAGATAATTTGTATTCAATGCCACTACACCATAATCGGCATTACGAATATACAGATTGTCCAACAACTCCACATCCAGCACCACACGCTCAGGAAAATCGGGAGCACGCATTGAAAAATCCTGTGCCCCAACCTGCAAACTGTAATAGTTATAATAATAGGTCTCGACAGCATTGTCCCATGCTTCCAGTGTGTTCGGCATCTTTTCAGCAATGGTAGGATCATCATTTATCATATCCAATAATCGCTCACGCTGAACGGAAAAAGCGACATGCCGGCCACGCAACTCGAGCCACGGTACAGTCGTTGTACGCAACTGCTCAACCCACGCTGTTACATCAGTAGAACCGACAATAAAATCAGGCGAACGATAAGCCCCGTTAATCTCCATAACAAAATCCGCACTACCATTCACATCCTTGCTTTTTTCGATCCATATCATGCCTCCCAAAGGATTACGAATGGTGTTTTTTCCTGGGAACAGTTGCTTCGAAGTAGTAACTACCGGCAAACGCAAGTAGGGAGAAATATCCGTCAAATCATCTAAATGAGAACCGATGATAACCGTCAACCCCATAGTGTTGTCATTAATGGTTATAGTAATCAATTCACCTGCTCCGGCATAAAGTCCGGTACTGTATATCGGACGAGGAACTTGTTGCACGTCAAGATCGTATGCAGGAATGTATCTCTTGCTTAAATCAAGCGCAAGCAGTGTATTGACAGTATTATCGACTAAAGTATCTACCAAACCCGGAAAAACACGGGCACTTTCATACATACTGACATCGATTCCTTCACCTGTTACTATGGTTACATTGGTAGAATCAGCGGTATCATCTTCTGTCCCGCTTTCGATATCATATTGATAAGCAATGTTGCAGCTTCCCATAAAAAACATACAGGAAATGAATGACAGCAAAACTGCATAATCGGCTTTTAGTTTATTAAAGCATTTCATATTGCATTCTAATTTAATTATTTAAAGAAACGTAATCTAATGCCCAGCCTTCACCATCGAAATTCCAGGAAGAATCAACCGGCTCTCCAAACCATTGAAAAATCTGATAGGATAAATCGACTGTATTAAGAACCGTTTTATAGTAGGAATCGTCTATAAGTGGGCATACCTTATCCGTTACAATACTCTCCTGCCTGCGCGTTACGTAATCATCGGTAGGCGCAAACGTACCAACCGGTTTATTGAAGTATAATCTTTTATCTTTTGATGTATATTTCGAATAATCTTCCAAATAAGATAATCCGATATCATCTTCGCGATCGTTGGGGTAATAACCCACCAGATTATTCCAATACGGATATAATTCACCCAAAAGGTCCAGTTTTGTAGTACAATGATACTCCGCAATAATATCAGCAGGTAGAGCAACGTTGTAAAACTGGAGATCGTTTATATATAGATTTGCCTGATTAGGTCTGTCCGGAGAAAACGTATGTCCGATGGCAAGCGGCGCATCTGTCCACATATCTTTACTGCCGTCTATCTTACATCCCATCTGATACTTACCGTCAAGATAAAATAAGATGGAGTCACCTTTCTGGGTATCATCAACCTCTTTTATAACTAGCGTATAAGAATGCCATGATCCGTCACGTCTCGTAGATGGTAAGCGGAAAACCGAAGAACCCTCTTTAAAATTAGCAGCAAATTCGACTTGCGTATTATTAGAGAACATTAGCTGCCAGCCTGTACCTGCTTTTTGATATCTTTTCGATATTATATTTCTATTACCCCAGGGGTCGCCGTGCTTATCAAACATTTTAAACTGAATGGTATATCCACTTTTATCCACCTCTTCATCCGGATTGGAACTCCATCGTTTACCCATATTAAAGAACTCGGTATTTCCAGTCATAACGGCATTTGTTGTCGCTTTTTGTCCGGGACCGACGAAATAAGGACTATAGAATTTGTATTGTAGTTCATCCGAGCCCGGCCTTTGCAACAATTTGGATGCAAACCGACTGTTATAAAGCATCATGAAAGAATTGAGACGCGGATCATCATACAACGATGCCGGAGTTACATTACCTTCATAAACACCACCATAAGAAGATGTAATAACTACAAGCCAGTTTTCCTGAACGTAACGCGGACGCGCTTCAAGTACTTTCATTATTTTACCGATGAAAGCATCTACATTGTAAATCGCATCAATAACCTCACTGGTAGGAGTTGTCTCATTGCTCCAGAATCCATGTTGCTCACCAATCTGTTGAACACCGCCGAACTGTGCAACTACGATATCCGAGATTGTTTCACCATTGATTTCAGCAATAAGAGCATCAGCGGTTTCACTGTCGGCCGAAGTCTTTCTTTTAGTATCGGCAACACTCCCGAAAGCTCCGAAAAACTCCGTATCAGAAGAATAAAAGCTGACTTTCAGATTTTCATCCGCCTCTTTCAATCGTTGAAGAAAAGAAGGCGTTTCGAGTTCGTCAATTCCTTGATTGACATCAAGCCCGTTCTTTGTTGTTCCGGTCAGCAAATTTGCCCATCCACGTTCTTTACTAACCCCTTCTTCATTGTCGGCAAGTCCGTAAAAAGTAAACAAAGATTTATCCGTCATGGAGCGGATAACTGGAGCCTTTCGTGTATTGTACGCCTCATTAACGGCTATTCCGGATGCACCGTCGATAACCACCATCAATACGTGTCCCGTAGTATATTCAGTACCCGACTCCGGATAATCATCAGTCAAAAGCCTTTCCATCTCCTCATTGCACGAGAATGCAAATACAGCAAACAGGCAAAGCATTATATTTTTTATCAACTTTTCCATTGTATTTCATAATAAGTTATTCATAATCAACTTCTATCATTATCGCATTGCGAACCATATTACCATCAAAACGGCTGAAATCACCAAGCAGCAGCAATCCGTTTGAATTGGTCGAAGTACGAGTTTCAATTACTTTGTAGAGTTCACCCTGGAAGATGCCCGGTACATTAAATTGTTGCAGCGCCTTTCCATCACGACCCAATATAAGGAAACCACGGCGAGTCACACCATCGTATTTCGTAAACGCACCTGAAACAACAATATTATCATTATCAAGCAGACAGGCAAAATTTGCCAATCCTCCTTCCATTTTTCCGATCTTGAAAATTTCATCACGTGTGCCATCATCATTCAACATAACTACACTCTGTGCAGGAATACCGTTGAACTCAGAAAACTCCCCAGTTATAAGGATTTTCTTTTTGTTTTTATTGTACCGGATTTTAGTAATACTTCCATTTGCGCCCGTACCGATGTTTTTCATAAAAGTTTCATCAAGGGTACCTTCGGCATTCAACTTCACAATATTCTTCACAGACTGTCCATCGAAACTGCTGAATGTCCCTACTATGACAATACCGTCACTTTCGACCATACAAGCATCTAAAATCTGCCCGATAACTCCTTCTGCATCCCTGCGATAGCTATCATCAAGTTCTCCAGTCCTTGACATACGCAATACACTTGCAACCTTCGAATAATCCAAAACCATACTCTCAGCATAGGATTTTTCGGTATTAATACGACAGTAGTTTGTAATATTTCCTACTGCTACCACCTTCTCATTGGAAGTTATAAATGTACGGACAGGCGCTTCAAGGGTTCCCCCGTTGAATACCGGTATCTTACAATTTATGCTTGTATTATTCTTTTTCGAAGGCAGCGCTACAGTTTTATAATACGAGGCTACTTCATTAGTAGCTATCGTGATGTTATTGACCGGCAACTTATCCCAGCCGTATTCTGAAAATTTACCCGACAGAAGAACCCTGTGGTCACTAGGAAAATAAGTAAATGAATTAAGGTAACATTCAATATCTGTCACTCCCGGATTGGTCAGATCAATGCCGGCTCCCTGACCAGGATCAAGTTTGAAGTCTGTTACCCATTTTCCCGATACGGAACCGTCTGTCAAAACCATAGATATACAAGAAAAACTCTGCGAGCTATTTTCATTGTAGTAGGCCTGCATATAGTCGCCAACAGGGTAATATACCCGTGCTTTTGAATAATGCTCCGCACAATCGTAAATAGGTCCCGAAGTGCCTTTAAAGCCGTATGATTGATCTATCCTAATATTTCCTAATACAGTGAGACGAGGTCCATAGAAAACTTGTTCTTTCAACACAATATATGCGGTACCCGAACTGAGATTGCCAGGTATTTTCACCGTTATTGTCGTGTCGGTAGCAGTGACAATTTTGGTTTCTTCATCAGAAATATAAAACTTGAAATCGTAACGCCCTGATTGCGGGTCACACCAGTTCAACATCCCTTTAGCTTTAAATACAACCGTATCATTGGGATAAGCGCTTTCCGGAGAAGGAGATTCAGCCAGCAAACCGATCCCGAGCGGAGCTTTTCCCCCACTGTACGGATCATCTTTTATATTGCTGTTCAGATCACTGTTACAGGATGTAGCCAATAACGAAGTGAATACGAAGCAGACAATCATTAACGAATAGATGGTAATATGTTTCATTGTACTATCTTTATTTATAGTTAATTATCCGGTTCTGTTTCTATTGTCGCATTTATAGCCTTTGTAGCAAAAAGATATGGTTCAAAACCAAATGCATGATCGGTTAACCTGAGCACATGTACCACTCCGTTGGTCGGTTGTATATCAGATGTTGCTACATAAGCGTTTTTCATATCACCTATTGTGAAATCATAGACATAAGAGTATATGATTTGTCTTGCACCGGCATATTTCACATTATTTGCATCATAATAAACAACGCCCATGTTCATAGGCTGCTGACCGTATGATAGAAATGCCTGTCCCGGATAGGCTGCAATGGCAGTCGTATCAATTTGAGGGATATCTTTCAGCAAATATTTATCTTTTACGATGTACATTGACAGCATTTCACGCCAAACTTCCGGTTTTATCTGACTAAAACTCTTGATGCTATCATGCCCCATACGATACCAAATACGGTTCAGATAATTAAAACTACCACGGATTGACCAATCGGTAGGTGCAAAAAAGGTAATTTGTTCGTCTTCAAAAACATCCTCCATACCGGACAGCCGGATGACTTCCACCAAATCTTTAAAATAATCGGGTCTTGATTCCAAATATTGCATCATATTCCCATTATAATAAGGGTTCGCTTTTCCACCATCAATTAAATAACTATCATCGGCACAATTGTACATGAGTATTGCCAAAAGGCAACATCCGACAATTTTCTTCCATAATTTGATATTATTTTTCATATCTATACATTTTAAGTTTATCAGAGTTACTCCCAAAATAAATTCAATCCAATCTGTGTGTTGTTTTTCAACGCATTACGATGAATAGGCCATGTCCATGCCCCCACATTAAAATTAGTACGCGTCATCGGATTCATACAATAGTTTCTGTTATACACCTTTCCTGTACGAACCAAATCATAATAGTAATGTCCTTCACCGATAAGCTCTCTGCAGCGTTCCCAGAAAATAGCATCCATCAATTCACTACCCGAGGCATTAATTTCGGAAGCATGTGCCCTATTGCGGACCCGGTTGAGTAATTCGCAGGCTTTCGTATCGTTAGTCCCCAAAGCGGCAAGAGCTTCAGCATACAACAAAAGTGCACCTGCATAACGGAATACTATTTGATTGCCGGAGTTGGACGTAATTGTTCCGTTTCCATAAGTATCAATATTCCAAAACTTCTTGATTTCCTTAGGAGCAGAACTTGAAACCGAAGTAGAATATATCTTTTCGTCAAACCATAGTTCTTTCCTCGCATCGTCTTCATACATAGGGAACAGACTCATTAGATAATCTCCTGAATAACAGAATACTGGTGTAGACTTGTTCAGACAGGAATAGGAAACATTATCAGAAAACTTTGCATTCATCATAAATATCTCATTGAAATTTATATTTTGTGCAATCTCAAACAAACCTTCGTCTGACCCTCCAGCAAAAATGACGGAACTTCTATTTATATCAAGCAGTGAATAAGCTCCATTGTTACGTTCCAGCTCCTCGCCTAGCGAAACAACATTCCTATAATATTGCTCTTTATTTTTTGCATCAAACTGTACAAGCCACAAGTTTATATGCATCATCAGCGCAATGACTGAACCTCTGGAGGCTCTAATCCCTTTGCTCGAATAAGATGAATATGACCATGGTAGTACTTCCGCTCCCGGATCATCGTCAAGCAAAGGTTGTAAGTCGGCAAGGCAATTTTGTAAAACTATAACCATATTGGTTCTGGGCAAGGGAGCTTCATTATAGGCATTTGTATAATAAGGCACATCTCCAAAGGCCCTTACGATGAAGAAATAAGACAAGCTACGCATGAAAATAGCTTCTGCTTTAAAACGACTCCGTTTCAAGGCATCCATGCCGGGCACTTTGTCTATTTCAGCAAGCAGAATATTGACATCCTGAATAGCAGTATAAAACACATCCCATTGCATTATTAAACCGCCCCTAGCATCATCGGGATATGTATTACGCAATTCACCCATATCGTTGTTAGCCAGATAAGCTACATATTTATCCCCAGTGCTGTAGGCTGTTATTGGAGCGCACCGCATATCTCCGCTATACGTAAGGAAAGGACGTTGTGACATTGTTGCATTCCGAAATGAATTGTATATGCTCAATAAAAATGCTTCCGCATTCGTCTCATTTCCCTGCGCCCAAAAATCATCACCCGATAGTTTGTCTTCACTCTTATTTGCAAGCGAATCACAACCGGCAAACAGGCAAGATACTATCAAAGTCATTATTAAAACTATATTTTTCATATTCTTCTATATTTAATCGTTCATCTAAAAATCCATTGAGACACCAAATGTCACAGTACGACCATTGGGATAACCACCGGATGTGTCATATCCCAAATTGTTTACATTTTCGGGATTGATGCCTGAATATTTGGAGAAAGTGTAAATATTGTTCATACTAAAATTAAGCTGACATCGGCTGATCCTAAAAAAATCCAGCATTTTCTTTGGAATAGTATAAGCCACAGATATACCGTTAATTTTAAAATAAGAGCCATCTTCCATAAACAATGTCTGGTCGTACCTGAAAGGCTGAATAATACTTGAACGGGTATAATCAAACGGATTAGGATATTGGGCATAGATATTATCTTCTGTCCAGAAATTATAAGCCTCAATAGGTGTTAAAGCTCCACTACCTGTAAGGTTTACCTTACCTGCTACAGGTGTTCCATAAGCCCTAAAACGGTCTGCCAGAGCCTTGTTGATAATATCACGTCTCAAGGTAAACGAGCAGTTAGTGTTGATAGAAAACGCTTTATAACGAAGATTGATACTGATACCACCGGTCATGCGCGGCTGTGAATTACCTACAATCATCTTGTCTTTTTCATCGATGATATAATCACCATTTACATCCACCCAAATAGGGTCTCCCGCCTTAAAGTATGCTTGAGTAGAAGTATTCCCTCCCATCCGCAAGCGTTCTCCGGTCAGCGGATTAACAGGCACGTCTTCGTCAGTCGCATATACGCCTTTATACACATAGAGATAATTCCCCATCGCGTTAGAACCTAATTTATTCACCACTTCCGCATCACTGTTAATAATCTGCCGTACCTCGTTAGGCAGCTTTGCGATCACGTCTTTATTAATTGCCAGTGAAGTCGCCACATTCAAATCCCAATTACTTTGCCTTGACAACGGACGGACGTTCAACGAAAACTCCAATCCATAGTTAACCAGACTCGTTTTCGTGCTTCTTACGGAATTAAAAGCATTGTGGTTAGCCAACTCTATCGAACTTAGCTGATTGTCAATTTGTTTGTAATACGCCTCGGCAACGAACATAATTTTATTATTAAGGAATGATAAGTCTGTTCCGAGATTCCATGATGTTGACGTTACCGGCTTCAAATCCGGATTCGGCATAGCGTTTTTATCAATAGGAATAATAGAAACTCCATTATAAGTATCTTTGCTCAGATTGTAACTTCCCCATATATCATAAATACTAGCTTTATAAGTGGTACTACGTCCCCAAGTTACACGAAGAGCTCCGGCATCCAGAAACTTCCATTTTTTAGCAAAAGATTCACGGCTGAAGTTCCAGCGAAATCCCAATGAAGGATTTATTGCCCACTTCGCCTGCGACCCATAAGATGAATTTATTTCAGGACGAATATTGGGAGTAAATACGTATTTCCCACCAGGCAGCGATAACTGAGGATCTATAATAAGTGCAAACGTATTCTTTTTATCTGAAAAATTCGACCTTCCAGCTGCCATGGACGGCATACCGGACGACCATATATGGTCACTTGCCAATCCATTCAGCGTAATAAAGTTACCGCTATACTTTTCGGATGAAAGTTCAAAACCTCCCTGTAAATCAAAATTCACAATTCCCAATTTTACGGCTCTTGACAACAATGAACGAACATACATATTATAACTATATTCACTACCGTTATTCCAAGCAGCCCTATTGGCATTCAAAATACCCGGTGTAAATTTCTCATTCTCGACAGTTCCGTATTTATATCCTAAAGTACTTGTCCATCTTATATCAAATGGCAACAGATACATGACATTCATACTTGCATCATATACTACATTCTGATTATCTGCCTGAACGGAAAAAACAGACAATGCAGAATTAGAAGCTGTATACATAGACGGTGGAGGTAACAAGGAAGAAGCTGCCGAACCTGCGGCTACGCCGGATTGTGAGAAAGCATTTCCACTACCATTACTGTTTCGGGTTAATGTAGTGGCAAGGTTTAGATTCAAATGAAATCTATCATTAGGCTTATATCCTACTGCTGCCCTGATACCATATCGGTTAAAGTCCGTGTTTTTCACAATTCCTTTTTCCGTATAATAGTTTGCATTGATCTTATAGTCAAATTTCTCATTGGGTTTACCAGAGAAACTAAGATTATGAGTTTGATTGTAAGTCGTCTGATAAAAGACACCCTGCCAATCCGTATTATTATTGTAATAAGGATTCAAGCTATCTGACAGTGCCTGCAATTTATGGATTTCATTATATCCGTGATAGGCGGATGTATCATTTCCCAAAATTTGCATAATTCTAAGCGCTCTCTCCGCCCCGCCTGCAAGTACATCTCTCAACCTCGGTGGGGTTTTGACTACAAAGTTAGCTGAATAAGAAACTTTCGGTTTGGCTGTTTCTCCTCTTTTGGTCTCTATAAGAATTACTCCGTAAGCACCTTTTGAACCATACAGAGAGGTTGCAGCTGCATCTTTCAATACTTGGATATTCGCAATATCTTCAAGTGGAATCATAGCCAACGGACTGACTGTCGCACCTGACAGCAAACCAGCTGCATCATAGCCCGTTACGTCTTCCTGCGGTATACCGTCAACAACAAACAAAGGAGGAGTCAGTCCCATCATAAACTCGCCATCACCGGAAGATTGAACGGAAATATCCGAGACTCCTCGAATTGAAAAACTTGGAAGACCTCCGGGAGTACCATTATTCACCTGGATATTTAACCCGGGAACACGCCCTTGAAGCAACTCCATCGGATTGGCAACAGGGGTATTAACCAAGTCTTCCGCTTTAATAACCGTAACCGATGCTGTTACCGCAGCTTTGCTAACTCTTTTAAATCCGACCACAACCGTTTCCTCAATCATGTTCTCAACCGGACTCAAATATATTTGCATGCGTTCTGAGGGTTTAGTTACTTTGACTGAGAGAGTGTCGAACGCCAGAAAAGAGAATACAAGTCGATAACCACTCTTTACTTTTGTAGAAAATCTTCCGTCGTCATCAGTTGTAGTTGAAAGTTGAGGCACAGTTTTTCCACTTTCATTTTTAACAATAACAGAAGCATAAGGCAATGTAGTATTATTGCTTTTATCTTTGACTACACCACTGACAGGAATATCCTGAGCCCGAACACCAACTGAGGTGACGGCAATCGCCATAGCCAATAAGCCATATTTAAATATATTTCTCATATTAGAATCATGGTATTAATTAGTTATTTTCCATCTTCAAACAAGGGGGCTCCTGCTGTAAATACAACTATTATCTCCCAATGAGCTTCCTTGTATATCGCAAATTCAAATGACATAGTGGATGTCATACGATAACCACTTGCTGTAATACGGTCGTATAAGAAATTGACATTTATTCTATTACCATCTTTATTGGTATATTTTGATTTCATTTCAACCAATGGCATCGGATAAACGACATCGTACTTTACATATTCATCGGTTTTCTCCATATTAAAACCATGAATCAGATTAGCCCAGTCTGTCTGATTAAAAGATGATGGTGAGATCGGTGTATAATCCGGTCCATAAAAACGGAAAGTCAAACTTTTTACATCATCGTCATTATCCTGATTCTCACGAAAATAAATATGTACATCTTCAGGAAACATATAGTCTCCACTTTCTGTTTGAAAAAGGGTTAACGAATTGGGTGTAACATAGTCCTGTCCCTGCACCAACCCTGTTTCCGGATCGTATATACTCGGTTCGTAATCACTTTCTCTGACAGGTATAAGCTGCATATCGGTAAAAGTTTTATATCCTCCAGAGTTTTTCACCAGCACATCAAAAATATAACCGTCACTCGGAGCACACTGCACAAAAGAAGATTCGGCATTAGACCACATCATAAATTCTCCGGAATGCTTTTTAACCTGAAAAAGAGTACGATATTCTATTTCTCTTTTAGCTTCTATTTCTTCTATAGACTTTTCGGTACCCATATATGGAGTTTTCCAAACTTTTACCGGGAAATATTCCGTCAATTCAGGTGCAGGACTTCCATCGGCCCTCACGATTCGTGATATTTCGAAAGTAAGAGGAAGCGTTGAATTACCCGATGAAAAGTTGTCGGACATCAAAGTATTTTTTCCTAGCTGAGGACGATATAGTTTTGTAGTAAAATTGACGTCTCTGTCGAAAGCATCCAAACTATCCGGCAAATATTTATCGACACACGATATGCTTAATAATACGCAGGAAAACAGCAGCGCAATATTTTTACTTCTTATATTCATTGCCATAATTATTAAATACGTAAATAAATTCATCAAAACCGAAACTGTGTTGTGGAGAAAGGATGTGAATGATACCATTATTTGTATAAACATCATTCCATACCGTAGAAACTCTGTTCCAGTTATCTTTTACCTGAGAGTTTTTCATATCACTAAAAATAAGCTGTTTGACTCCTCCGCCTACAAATCCGGATGCCGGTTTGCGAGAACATTCTATATTCATTTGATAATTGTACTTCAAAGAATTTAAGGAGTTATTTCCTTCGTTGGCTAGAATATTATCGGTATCGTAACTACCTTTAATAATGTACTTGCATAACATTCGCTCAAGATCAGCTCTATAATCATAATGATATTCGTTAATGATCGTATCATTTAAAGTCGGTGTTACAACATTAACGATCGTATCTTTAACAACAAACGGTTCAATTAATAAATCACTCAAATAAATCGCTTCACCCAACTCCTTTTGTTTACGGTACTCGTTAAGTTGCGCCAATGAGGAACGGATACATGCATCCGGTATGGCAAAAACTGTATATTGCACATCCGTCTGTTCCATCTGTTGTATGAAATCGGGAATATTGTTGACAAGAACCATCATAGAATCAAATTTCAAATTCAACCTTTCATTCCCTGTGGACAAATAATCCAGAACGGTTCCATTAAATACTTCGGTTTCATTTTCCTCAGGATATGAAGCCACTTCGTAATCTGTACAAGACAGCATCCAAAGGGAAGCCGAAGTCAGACATAAAATAAATAGTATCTTATTCATTGTCGTTTTCTTTTTATTTCCAAAACTCATTTTGTTCAATCTGTGAATTAGCAGTAATGATATCTTCCGATACCGGCCAGTAGATTCCACCACTGCTGATCAGTCGCAAGAATGTCTCATTATCTTTCATCAGCTTTTGCCGACGGACAAGGTCATACCATCTCCAGCCTTCTCCCATAAGCTCTCTGCGACGCTCTTCAAATATCTCGGCAATTAAGCTTTCGCGATTATTCCCAAAATCCTTTTTAAAGGATACTTCTCTCAATCCACGATTTGTTCGGACCATATTCAGGTAGGATACAGCTTCTGTGCTTCTATTTAGTGCGCATAATGCTTCAGCCCGTAGTAAGGTGATATCTTCAAGACGAGTGAAAACAATTGACGAGCCAAATACTCCGAAATCATTGTCTTTCGCCGATCCATCCTGAATAATCTTTATTTTACTGAACACCGGAATTTCTTCATTCAAATTCTGAACATAATAGGATGAATATTTGATGGTGTCCATGATTCCAAACCGCAAGTCATCGAAATTGGTAAAAATCGAAAATAAGCTGTCCTTTGAAACGTATATTTCAGGATAGGATTTTTGTACCAACGGATAAGCTAAAGTCAACTGTTCAAGATGTCCGCTTTGAGTTGCTTCGTTATCATTGTGAGCAAAATTAAATCCAAGAATCCTCGAACCTTTTACACTCGCATTCGAGTAAAACAGCCCTGTTTCTGAAGTCAAATCGGTAATGGAAGTATATTTTGCATTAATCTCAGATGCATGGTCTATTATAAATGCAGAATATGTCTCGGCTTCTGCATAATTTCCCTGCCAAGCACAGATGTGAGCTAATACAGAGTATGCAGATAACTTATTGAACAGTTTTCCCTGCCATTGGGCCCCATATGAACCATAATATAAATTCGTTTGAGTACCATATTGATAGGGTAAATCCTTTATAGCTGTCAACAGTTCTGCCTTAGCATAACTCAGCACCGTTTGAGCGTCTGTACGAGGCATAGACGGAAAAGTTCCGTTATCATAAGAATAGGTGACTAACGGCACATCTCCCCAAATTCTTACCATATAAAAATAAGCAAATGCCCTCAAAGCGCGTACTTGAGCAATGTCATATTTCAAGTTTTGTTCAGAATACGACCGGTCAAGTTCGACAGTTCGTGGAGCTTTTTCCATAAAAACAGATGCCGCATTGATTACCGCATAAAATCTTCTCCAGTTAGATACTTTCTTCAACAAGTCGTATGGCTTGTTCAATTCATTATCAGACACAGCTTGTAAGTCACTACGCTTATAAACCGTAAAATCCCCCTTCCGCAAATCACCACATATCCAATGAGTATTGTTATCGGCCAAGGCTGCGCGTGTCAAGCCATATACTCCCATCAATGCTGATCGAGTATCTTCAAGGGTCTTCCATTGTTGGGTTTCCGAAGCTGCATGTTTGGGATCTACATCCAGAAAGTCATTGCAGGACTGCAGAAATAGACAAACAAGTGCGGAGAAAAGAGCTAACCGCAATGTAGCCACATTATTCACTTTTATTATACTATAATTCTTCATAAGTATTATTTTTTTAATCTATCCTTTTAGGTATTCCATATCGATAAATCTTTGCAGACATGGTAAAATTATGACCACCTCGTGCAGTACCAAATAAAAGAGTTTATATCATTCTAACAATTGGTTTAAATTTAAAATTCTATCTTCCCGCCACTAACTTTTCTAATAAGTTTAGGCTTTTGTACATTTTTTTGTTCATACACTCGAAAAAGTTGCAAAAATGCCTTAATACGTCTAGATCGAACATTTTCAGATATACCCGCTATAGAATCTTGCTTCCATACAGTTCGTATATATTCTGGAAAAAACTTGTGGCGATCACCTTCTTCATTTATCTCTAAAAGACGTTTTACAAATGCAGAAGATTCTTTTGGCGGCAACACACCACGCACCCATCTAATTCTTAAACTATCCGACCGTTGACGAATAACAGCCAGCTTTTTATTCCTCATTTCCAAAGAATCTTTCTCTACTGCAATCTTTTTACGGAGTTCTTTTTCTTCATCGGAAGTTATATTATTTTTCTGCTTCTTTGCAAATAACTCTTTTTCTAATTCTACACGCCTATTATTATGTTTCTCATACATTTGCCAAAGATCTTCAGTTCGGACTTTTAATAATTTATCAATCTCAGAATCAAATTCCTCATCACTTATTTGCGCATAACCAGAAGAAATACAGCTGAATAATATTAATGCTGTTACAAATAATTTCATATTCTTATTCTTTAATTAAACGTAAATTAGAATTTAAATCTCAATCCAAGTGAAACTGAGCGAGGAATGGGAAGCGAATACCCGTCATAGGTGCCATTGAAGTTTACTAATTCCGGATCACCTGCTGAAAAATTACTGAAAGATAACAGATTAGATCCTGTCAGATAGAAATACAAACTCTTAGGTATATTACTACCTACTTTCTTTATAGGAAGTGTGTAACCAACAGTTATATTTCTCAGTTTCAGGTAAGATAGCTTTTCAAGGAACAAATCCTGTTCTGCACGGTAAGGATGAACACTGCTTTGCGGATTGTATATAGGATAATTATCACGCTGATTAGTGTTTTGCCAAAAGAAAATCTCTTTAATAGACTGCAAGGACTGAATATTATCCAAAGTCGCAAAGTCGTAACGTTGCTGATCGCGCATATTTAAAGCACTATGCCCCAAAGCAAAGAAGAGATTGAAGCTGAAATCGAATCCTTTATAAGCAAACTGGTTAGTCAATCCTCCTGTATAGGGTGGAATGGCATGTCCGGTCAGCACACGGTCATTGTCGTTAATCTGATTGTTTCCGTCAACGTCTGTCCAAACAGGATCTCCTGCTTTAAAAGGAACTCCATTTACGTTCAGTGGTTTCCCATTCATAACAGGAACTTCTGAGTCGTTTGTATAAATGCCTTTATTTTGATACACCCAAAAGGCATCAACTGACTGTCCTACTTGTAGTTTATGGTCGCCTATCACAGTTGTCTTCTGGTTTTCGGGAAGTTTCTCTAGTTTGTTCTTATTATAACTTGCATTGAAAGACAAATCCCACTTCAACGGAGTGTTCTTCAAAATGGATGCCGAAAGATTTAATTCCAATCCCTGATTACTGATATCCATTCCACTGGCCAGTTTATACTCATATCCCATTTCTTGAGTGACAGGCAAATATGTCAATAAATTCTTTTCATAATTCTTATACAGACTTATTTCCGCAATAATGCGATTGTCGAAAAAAGAACCTTTCAAAGCAAGCTCCATTTTATCAGAATAGGGAAGCTTTAAATCATAACCAACCCAACCCGATGCATACGGACGAGTGATTGTTGCAAATCCATTAGCTGAGGAAAGTAACGGTTCGCCACTCCATGTGATACTTGTAGCCAAGTATTGAGGACCTAATTCATATCTATCGGACTGGAATGATTTGGCTATTCGTGCATAAGATGCACGCAAAGACAATCCAGACAATGCAGTACTACCTGTAAAAAATTGATTCTTTAAATTCCATTCAGCAGAGGCAGCGGGTGTAAACATCCATCTGTGATCCGACTGGATAGCGGAATTTCCGTCGTATCTTGCCAATAATCCCACATTAAGCAAATTCTTATACTTATAATCTAAAGCTATTGAAGTCGATACCCACCTATTCTCCAAACGATCAACATAACGATACTGCTTGAAGTTCCCGGTACTTGTTGTCGGCTTCATATCATCATCACCATCATAGGCACGAGTATAATTATAGTGATACAAATCGCTGGTTATAGAGCCATTCCACTGAATATTCAACTTATGAATATCAGCTAAAGGCAACAAATAGCTCGCTGAAGTTTCACCTATAATCCGTTGATTGTATCCTGAATAGTTAGAGACAAAGTTGACGGACTCCAACAAAACCATAGGCCAAAAAGCGCGACGAACATTTGTTGTATAATCAAGTTTGATGCTGGCTGTAGCATTGAATCTTTGCTTAGTATAGCTCAAAGCCAACAATCCATTCAGTAAATTGTTATAATTATCATCTTTAGTCAAATCATTGGATATTAAAAAGTCATTATACAAATTGCCGGCAGGTGCAAGCGGAGTTGAAAAATCAACCATATACTCCATCTCAGCAAACCTGTCTCTAAAATTCCGATTCCTGACACGGTCTATCTTAGCGGCATTAATAATTGTACTAACATTCAAGCCATCCAAAGGAACCATATTCAAGGCAAAACCAATATTATATTTCGTATAAGAGGTATTGTCCGCTGCTCCCGCATCTTTTGTCGTTGCGAGTGTAAATACATAATTCGCTTTTTTTGAACCACCACCGATAGAAGCATTTACATTATATAAGAGTGATGACTGATAATAATCGTCTGCCCAGTCCGGTTTACCAAAATAACGTACATCTCTTGTATCCATAAGATAATCGGGTTGTTTGCCCGGTGTAAGAGAATACGTATCATAGAAACGTTGACGGAATGCTTTTTCGTATGATCCATTCGTCATACGAACCGAAGACGGAGCAAAGGCCATTCCTGCCGAAACTCCGATAGAGACGTTCTCCCCACCATAATAACCGTCTTTGGTCGTTATCCAGATGGCGCCATTGGCAGCTAAAGGACCTAATTTGGCAAGCTGAAGCGGATCCTTGATAATTTCTATTGACTCTATGGAAGATATATCCAGTCCCGCCAACATATTGGCAGCAGCTCCTATCGGATTAATATCAAACTGTTTGATATCGTACACATAGCTGTTTTCCAACATCAAAGGAACACCATTCAAATAAATCGTCGGCTGAACACCGGACACATCTTTATTTGAAAAGACAGGTGAAGATAAGCCACGAACCAGCATGCTTTGAATGGTACCAGGCTCTCCATTATTTTCCTGTACATATACACCGGCCACATTCCCTTTCAGTAATTGCTGAATAGATAAAAATTGAGAGCGCTGCAACATCCTGATATCAACAGTATCACTCACCCCAAAGGAGTCTATACTACGATTAGTAACGAAACGAGATCCTACATTCTTCTCAAAAGAGTCTTTTTTCATATAGGTCTCCACAGAATCAATATTCACAGGCGAACTTGATTGAGACGCTATCGCTCCACTAAATCCTAAAAAGCCCATGACAGCCAGCAAACGACAAACAGGCTTCTGCAAAAAGAAATTAGGTAAAATTATCACCATACTATTAGATTTATAAAGTTATTTAGACCAAATAAGTATTAGTTGTGCATCAAATGCATCACAAAAGTGCGAGTTATCCAGTAGAAAGAAGTTCTCTAATCATTCAAAAACCTCCAAAATTGGACCATAATCGCTATTAACTATCATAGGTCTAAAAATCGTTCAATATAAGTTCAGAAATCATTCAAAAGGGATAGATCATTGATATATAGAAAAGTACGCATCTTCCATTAAGATACGTACTTGTGCATTTTAAGTTCATATTATTTTTTATCCTAACAAGATTTTTGATATTCCTTTGGAGTTACACCAAATTCTTCTTTAAAACAAGTTGCAAAATATTTAGGATTAGAAAATCCACATTCATAAGCTACCTCTGCTACAGATATTGATTTATCCTTCAATAACTGACTACCATGTTTTAGTCTTATATTTCGAATAAACTCAATGGGGGACAGCCCTGTTGCTATTTTCATTTTCCTATATAGAGAAGACTTAGACACAGCTAATGCGTCCGCTAATTGAACCACATCAAAATCTCCTTCGGACATATTTGATTTTATAACAGAAATCACTTTATCCAAAAACTCTTTATCCATAGAAGAAGGTTCTAAAGAATCAATATTGACTTCTACATTAGATCGAAACTCTTCTTGTTTGTTTTTCTTATGCATTATAAAATTATTAATACGAGCCTCTAATATTTTTAATTCAAATGGCTTGGATATATATCCATCCGCTCCCGCATTATAACATTCAATGCGATCTTCCACGGTATTTTTAGCTGTTAATAATATGATAGGAATGTGACTGGTTTCCAAATTTGACTTTAAAGTGCGACAAAACTCTAGACCATCCATTTCAGGCATCATCACATCACTTATAATAATATCTATTTCATTATCTTTTATAACGTTCAGAGCTTCTAATCCATCTTTTGCAATAAGTACATGATAATGCTTGGACAGAATCTTCTCCATCAAAAACAACAATTCTTCATTATCCTCCACCAATAACAAATGAACGTCAGCTATTTGCATATCTTCGCCTTCGCCAACCTTTGAATCAATCAATTCTTCTTTCTCTAAAATAAGATCCGTATTTATGCCATTTACCGAAATATGTTCTGATATTAATTCATCTTCCTGATAACTATCTTTATTAATGGGAAGATCTACAGTAAAAGTACTTCCTTTACCTAATTCACTTTCAACATTAATAGTGCCATGATGTAACTCCACTAAATCCTTTGTTAAGGATAACCCAATCCCATTAGATTCACTTTCATCTCCTTTATTTATTGTATAAAATCTTTTGAAAACATTCTCCAAATCAGCAGGAGCAATACCTTCTCCGGTATCAACGACCTGTATTCGTAAATGATGATATTCAGACTCCCAATATGAATCTACTATTAATTTTATATCTCCACCATTAGCTGTATATTTACAAGCATTAGATAATAAATTAGATACTATCTTATCTAATTTATCTCTATCAAAATAAGCCATCAAATGTCTATCTTCAGTCAAAAATGTAAAGGTTTGATTTTTCTTTCTCATCAATGGAGTAAAGTGTATCTTACAAACATCATCTATAAATGATATGACATCACTTTTTGATACAGATAATTTCATGTTCCCACTTTCCACCTTACGGAAATCTAAAATTTGCTGTAATAGTCTACGTAATTTATTCACATTAGAACGAATCATAGTTAACTGCGAAATCCGACTACCATTCGTCATTTCCGCATCATCAATCAAACAAGTAATAATAGTTAAGGGAGTTAATAAATCGTGCGATATATTTGTGAAATAACGTAATTTTGTTTGCACCAATTCTTCTGACTTCTCTTTATCTATTTGAGCTATTCTCAGTTCGTGCCGCAACTGAATACGACGCTTCATCCTGTGATAGAAAAGATACAGACATAAAAGTGTAAACACAATATAAAATAAATAAGCCCACAATGTTTCATAGAAAGCAGGCTGTTTAAACACCTGAACTTCTGCTATATAATTGCTCCATAAGCCATTTACATCAGTTGTCTTTAGATAAAAAGTACGTTTACCTTTAGGTAATTGATTGTAAAATGCAAATTGACGATCGCCTCTGACATACACCCAATCATCATCAACTCCATCCATTTTATATGCATATTTAATTTTGTCAGGAAACGCATAATTTAAAGAAGAAAAATCTATCTCAATATTTTTATCTCCTGCATTTAAAGAAATGATCTGACTTCTTAAATTAAAACGTTGGTTGTTTTTCTCCAAAAGACTAGAAACACCATCTATCTTAACATCTGCCACCATCGTTCTAATTCTACGAGGATTATCAGACAAATGATCATAAGGAGTAAATACTGAGATTCCCTTATTTCCTCCATATAATATTTTCCCAGCACGAGTTTTATAATAAGAATTAGGCATAAAAGAATTTACCATCACATCAGTCATTGTCGAGTAATCCATGATACCACCATTTTTAGGGTCGTATTCAATTACCCGCTTATTGGTAGAAATCCAAATATGTCCCAACTGATCTGTTATAATATTAAAAATACCTTCTTCAAGCATATCAAACATATCAGATAAGTTTTCCACTTTATTGGTTTGAGGGTCATAAGTGAATACATCCCCATCCTGGCTACCCATCCACACCAAGCCATTATCATCCACACAGATTGCTCCAATATTATCACTTATTACTCCCTCTGCGTGAGTCTTCAGATTTCTTAAATTCTTCTCTTCTAATGTCAGATCAGAGGATATTTTTGCATTATACACGCCTTGCTTTCTTGTACTAATCCATAGGGAACCATCTTTACCTTCTCCAATTCCTATTATATCTACAAATGGAAACTTAGCATCTTGAAGTATCTTTTCGTTTGCCGGTTTAACCAAAATACCTTTAGTTGTTCCCACCCAAAGGTTATGGTTACTATCAGTATAAAATAAACGCGGGAATCCTGAATTATCCACATAATCAGTTAATTTCAAAGTCCCCAATAGTTCTATTTCTTTTTTATCCTTCTTCACCCTGTAAATTTCCGGATAATACTCAGACCCCAGCCATATCTCATTAAGCAATGGAGCAGAAGTAATGCAGCTTACATTTCTCAAGTTAGTAATGTTTTTTAGAGAAGGAATATCTTTATAAAAGAGAAGTTTATTAGAATCCGGATTGTAAATTCCTATTCCCCAACGATTCTGGTCTATCCATAAATCTCCTTCCTTATCTTCATATATGTTCTTTATATTTGTAACAAATCCCGTCTTTTCCCGAATAACTGGAAAAGAGTAATTTTGTACTAAAGGTTTATTTAAATCAATCATTGATACTCCTTCATTAAAGGCAGCAATCCATAAATTACCTGACTTATCTTTTACTATTTCACTAAAAATATTATTTAACTTAGAAGAAATATGAGATATATCCACAGTATTAATTATATTTCCAGGACGTTTTTGAAGTGCATAAAGTCCCTGTGTAGATACAATCCATATATAACCATACTTATCATCCTGAGTAATACTAAAGCAACCATTCATGTCCCAATGCTCATTACTTTTAATATCCACATGACTATACATTAAATCATCTTTCTCCTCCGGATAAAGTAAAAAGATCCCGCTTTCCCATGTTAAAATCCAATGTTGCTTCTTATTATCTTGAAAAACTTTAAATGGATTATTTAAAACTCCAATATGAGGCATAGCAATAAATGAGTCTGTTTTTGAATTATATCGATGTAATCCCCTTTCCCATAAAGTTACCCAAATATTCTTATCTGCATCTTCATAAATAGAATTCACACTAGTAACAGGTAAAGTAGAATCATATCTTTTGCAAAATGAGAAATCGGCAGAACAACGAAAAACAGAAGTTAACGTCCCAACCCATATCCATCCATCACTATCCACTATCATTGTCCGAATCTCTTGATCTTTCAAATCATTGTGTATAACTGGTATTATCTGATAAGTTCGCTTATCCAGTATATTAATCCCTTTTTTAGTTCCTATAAATAAATATCCATTTTTATTTTCCGCAATACAAGTAATTTCATTATTCGTCAAAAGATCCGGTGATTTCAACCCAGAACGAAAAACAAGTAATCGATAGCCATCATAACGACACAAGCCATCTTTGGTTCCTAGCCACAAAAAGCCTTCTCGGTCACAATGAACCCGTAAAACAGTACTTGACGGCAAATAATTATTTAATGGAAGTGTAGATACCGACATTTGTTGTGCAAAGGCACACGAAAACAATTGAATAAAAAACAGTACTATATAGAATTTTATTTGATGTTTCATAGTAGAATTAAATATAAAGACGTATTTTCTATGCAATATTAAAATAAAGAAAGCTATCACTGTTCATAAATCCCTTAAAATATATTAATTTAAGACTAACACAAACATATGTGGTCTATTTTTAAACCTTTCTGAATGATTTTTATCCCACTTTGAACAGATAACTTAAAATTATACGTATTTGAATCATTCCAGCACCTATATATGAATATGATTCAGCAACTTTGCAAACAAGAAGTAAACACTGATTATCAGTTCAATCATAAATAATTAATTTATAAAACATTTCTGTATCATGAAAAAAAAATATGTAAAGATTATGTTTTTATCATTGTCATTGCTGACAATTAGCACAACAGCTACTTATGCAGTTCAACCCGAAGATGATAAAAAAGAAAATGAAGCCTTACAAACCTCAACAGAGGAACATCTACCATTACTAACGATTAATGGTACAAACGCATCATCATCCTTCATTGTCAATTCCGAGGCTTTACTCGGCAAAGAAATAACAATTACAGCTCCAAACGGTTTCACCGTAACTCCGACTGTTATAGCAGCCAACTCTGGGAAACAAAAAGTGAAAGTGATCTTAAACAGTACTAAAAGACTGACTGAAGGGAAAATTATTCTGCGAAGTGGAGATATCCGTTCATATATAAAAGTAAAAGGATTTGGAACTGCCCTTCCAGTGAAAGACATTGCAGCATCTCCTGTTTATAAGAAAGGGAATGATACGGAATTTACCAAAGCATTCACTCCAAATTCAAAAGGATATACTATTGAGTTCAAAATAAAAACAGATGACTCGGAGAAAAACTTTTATCCTTATTTTGTAAACGAAAAAGGTTATGGATTCAAAGCGTATATTACCTCTAATGAAATTGGATTATTCAATGCCTACAAAAAAGAGATCAATAATCCTGCAACAAATGGAAAAGCAGGGGGAAAAGGCAAGTTCTATAATAATGATGGACAAGCACATGTTTATCGTTTTGCCATAACACCAGATAACCGTGCCTTCATTTATAGAGATGGAATTCCTGTAGATTCCGTTAGAATTATAGACTACGCTCCCCAGCCAAACTTTGCAGAGAAAGTTGGCAAACCAGTAGAAAATCTTTTGAAGAACCCAAACTTCGAAGGAGAATTTGATGTAAATCCAGAAACAAAGTTAGTTAGTAGAGTTGAGGGGTGGGATGTTGTTATTGGCGACCGTTGGAATTCAGAACAACAAATTCTTCCTGAAGAAATTGATAATAATCAGGACCTGGACAATCATGTTTTTGAAATTAGACCCTATAAATGGGCAGCTGGCTGGAGTGATGGTATCCTAATGCAAGTGGTAGATGTTGTACCGAATGAAAGTTACACACTATCTGCTCTATTAAAAGGAGGAATAGCAAAAAAAGAAGGAAAACTCACCGGTAAAATGATCATAGAAGAAGTGCAAGACCCTGAAAAAAAAGTCATCACAGAAATTGCCAGTGACAACTGGGAAACTTATTCAATGGACTATACTACTTCTGCCGAATGTAACCAAATTCGTGTATCCTTTACAGTAGGACGTGGAGGATGGGGAAATGATATCGGAGCTGTCCGTGTAGACAACGCTAAACTGACCGGCACATCACGTACATACTCGCCCAAATTCGGTTTTATAGATAATACTGCCGATGTGGAATATTTCACAATTGATGAATCCGGAGCCTATGCACCAGCACAGCCTGAAATAACGATTAACATTGAAGACTAAAATAACGAAAACATGAGAATAACTTTATTTATCTGCTTTATGTTCTCATTCACCTCTATTTTTTCACAAAACACCCAGATCAGTCCGGGTGTTTTGTGGAATGACATAGATGGGGAGCAAATTAACGCGCACGGTGGATGTGTCGTTTACGAAAAAGGAACTTATTATTGGTTTGGAGAAGATCGTACAGGTTTTAAATCAAATGGGGTAAGCTGTTATCAATCTAAAGACTTATACAACTGGAAACGGCTGGGGTTGTCGATGAAAACGACAGGTGAAGCCAGAGAAGACATGAATGATATATCGCAGGGACGTTTGTTTGAACGTCCCAAAGTAATTTATAATCCCAAAACTAAGAAATGGGTAATGTGGAGCCATTGGGAAAGTGGAGATGGATATGGAGCTGCACGTGTTTGTGTAGCAACAAGCGATAAAATAATGGGGCCTTATGTACTTTACAAAACATTTCGCCCTAATAAAAACGAGTCCCGTGATCAGACGTTATTCGTAGATACAGACGGAAAAGCATATCATTTCTGTTCTACGGATATGAATACCAACATGAATATTGCATTACTTAGAGACGATTATCTGGAGCCGACTCCAACAGAAACTAAAATTTTAAAGGGACTTAAATATGAGGCACCCGCTATTTTTAAGGTTGGGGATATGTATTTTGGATTATTTTCCGGTTGCACAGGCTGGGAACCCAATCCCGGGAGAAGTGCCTACAGTACTGATATACTGGGGAACTGGACAACAGGGAATAATTTTGCTGTAGACAAACTCAAACAAGTTACTTACAACTCACAAAGCTGTTATGTATTTAAAGTGGAGGGTAAAGAAAAAGCTTATATATACATGGGTGACCGTTGGAACTCTAAGGATGTAGGAAAGTCTCATCATGTGTGGTTGCCCATTAGTATGCGCTCAGGCTATCCTGTCGTAAAATGGTATGATCAATGGGATTTAACCGTGTTTAATAGTATGTATCGTTATAAAAGAGCTGCAGAAATCATACCCGGTAATATATACTCATTATTAGAAAAGACCTCTGATCGTTTAGTGTCTAAACCTGCCAATGGTTTCAGTATAGCGGATGATGATGATGACATCAATCTAAGTCTGGAGTTTATAAAGACTAATATACCCAACGTATATAAAATAAAAGATACCAAAACCGGAAAGTTTTTGGAATCACTGTTCGGAACTTTACGCCTCAATCCCGAGAAGAAAGATGATGCTCAATGCTGGGTATTCAACCTACAGGAAGATGGTTATTATCAGATACAAAATCTGAAGGATAAGAAGTATGTGACAGTTTCCGGTTCAAATACATTTGCCGGAAGTAATTTATATCTTACTGAACTATCCAAGAAGTTAATGCAAGATTTTGCAGTATATTTCGATTCCAATAAATATAAATATAAGGAAGCAGATATATTCTCTGCTGCCTACAAGGCTAATAATCTAAAACAGATGGAAGCCCAATAAATTTCTCATATGTAATTCTGATAAATTAAATTTGTTACATTATGAACATAAAAAGTCAACAGGCAAAAAATAGTTTTCTATTCATATTTATATATCTATGCAGTCTGTCTTTGCAACCAGCTTTCGCAACTCAATCGAAAAAAGTTATAACAACAGATATCTGGGCAGCCACTGCCACTGTATTCAAACTTGTCGGTGAAAAAGCTGTCAACAATGTAAAACTGAATTGGATGCAACGAGAGGACGCTGACCTTTATAAAATCTACCGGGACGGAAATTGTATTGGAGAAGCTAAAGGAAATACATACGATGATTATAATCTGAAAGCAGATAAAACCTTTACCTACCATGTAGAAGCATTTAAAGAGGGGAAGAAAATAGCCACGTCCGCTTCTCAACAAGCAACAACCTTTACCCCTAGCGGCGAAACTAAAATTTATGATAATCTAAACGGGAAATATATCACCAAAGAATCTATCAAGAAACCTCAGGGTATGAAAATTGGAGATCTTTATTTCTCTTATAAAATGGAAAACGTTGAAAAGGAAATAGATGGACAAACACTCAAAGGATGGCTAGCTACAGAAAGCTTTTCTCCAACAGGACTCGATGGTAGTTGGAGTGCTTCCCGTGAACTGGCTTTTTACCCAAATGTAAAATTTGAGGGTATTGCTTTCAGATATAACGCAAAAACCGGCAAGGTAGTACTTTCAGCACATTATGAAGATCAAAGTGGATATGTTGCAGCTAAAATCTATCTGGCACAAATAACTCCCAAAGGTGAGCTCGAAGTAGGCACTGTGGAACGACCATTGGGCCATGAGTCTAGAGACCAATCTCTTTTCATTGACGATGACGGTACAGCTTATCTCCTTTCAGCTACAAATATGAACAGAGATATAAATATCTATAAGCTAGATACTTCATGGACTAAGCCTGTTTTATTAGTTAATACAATATGTAAAGGACTGCATCGGGAAACCCCTGCAATCATCAAAAAAGACGGAGAATACTATTTCTTCAGTTCAAAGGCTTCCGGATGGTATCCGAGTCAAACCATGTATACATCTGCCACTGATTTAGGAGGTGAATGGACACCTATGAGAGAAATCGGCAACAATTCTACTTTTGATGCACAGTTTAATAGAATCAGTACAGTTGGAAAAACCTGCGGAGTATGGAGTTACCACTGGGGAGCGCAACGAAAATATAAAACTCCGGACGGTAATTTCCCGAGAATTTCAATAGCCGCATTTAACAAAGGATATGCTTCGATGGATTATTACAGATACCTAGAGTTTAGTGACAAATATGGTATTATCCCTGTTCAGAACGGTAGAAACCTGACATTAAATGTACCGGTGACAGCCGCTGTCCCAGGAGCGAGAGGAATTAAAGCTGATTGTATCACGGATGGAGCTTGTACAGAATCTTCTGCTTATTTCCAGAAAAGTTCAAATGCTGCTACAGGTTCTCCTTATATGTTTACCATAGATATGCAGAAAGAAGCCGTGATTTCTGAGATTAATCTTTCGACAAGATTGGTTAACGGTTCCGAGGCTGCCTACAAATATACCATTGAAGGAAGCCGGGATGGAAAAAGTTATAAAATGCTCGTAGACGGCAAATTAAACTGGCAGGTAGGATTTCTGATTCTGAATATTGAAGATCCGTCGCTCTACAGATATTTACGGCTCCGCGTATACGGTGTTGTCAATGTACATAAAAACAATTCTGCAATGTGGGCAGATGGCATTTATGAATTTGCTGCTTACGGAAAACCACAATAAATAAGAAAGCAAAGTGTATTAGAAAAAGCCAGTTAACTATTTAAATGTTGACTGGCTTTTCATTTTGCATCGATCACAAAAAGTTACCCTATTAAGCTTTCTGTATTTAACGATTCCATTATTCGTTAATATATACCATTTTGTACAAGCAAATAATAAACTAAAGCCCAATCCTGATCATTTGCATATGGATCGTAGAATCCGCCCTTTACTCCGTTAACCTTATTTGGATAAATATAGGCGCAAGAAGCTTTTCCATCTTCAAAGAATAAACACAGATTATTTCTCACAATATTCTCTGCACGCTCTTTATATGAATGATCTCCCGTACATTGCGAATAAAGATAAAAAGCAGCTCCTGACAATGTACTCCAATAGTGTGGAAAAGTATCTCCCCACATTTCCCGCTTACCAAACCAATAACCATCCCAATGACGAACAGCTATTTCATTCAAATGATAACTGGGTTGTTTGCCATTGAAAGCTTCCAATACAGGCATTTGAATCTTTGCCCCATCCAAATATTTCTGCCTTCCGGTTTCCATATAAAGTTGAAGCAAGAACATGACTGATGGAGCTACAATGGCTTGTTCGTAGTTTACTTCACTAGCCGGATAATTCAAACCATTTTTCAAAAAAGTATCACCAACTGCAATATAATCATTCTCCAGCTCTTGATATTCTCTTTGCATATCAGCATTTTTTAAAGTTTGTAGTCCTAAGCGAACCGGTATACCTATGGCATAAAAACCATGTCCGAACTGTTTGAACATAGACCGCAAAGTCATATAACCATGTTTAGCATATTGTTTGTCATTGGTTATTTTATACATCTGGAAATAAAAATCCGCTACCCATACATAATTGTACGCCCTGTTACGTCCCTTCTGATCGACTGAAGAGAAAGTCTTATAGTCAGCATCTTGCAATCTATTACGCAAAAAACTTGCATATCGCAATAAAGACGCCTTTACTTCAGCAACAGGATGCAATTGATAATACTTTGCTAAAAGTACCCCCATACCGACTCTTTCAGCACCTTCATCCCTGTCAACCGGATTACAGTTATGCGTATTATTCAGATATATTTCATTCTTTTCATTATCATAAACCATATAAGCATCTCTACGCGTATTCGAACTTTTCATCTGTTGATTTGCAACTATAAACTCTACTCGTTTTTTAATCAAATCATTCACATTACTAATCACCAAACAATTTGCATGAGTTTTTTTCCCTGCGCCATATAGTATATCAAAACGCACTTCTCCCAACTGATCCATTACTACTTCAGCATACCATGCTGTTCCTTGTTTTTTCATAGGGATAGTGACATCATTCTTTTTAAGTATACAGTCTTTTACCATCTGCCCACCTGATATTTTCACAAGGGCAGTTTCTCCCTTCTCAAATACATACTTGTTGCAAGATACCCAGACACTCTCTCTTTCCAATAACTTTTGACGGAAATCATCTCCACCTTTATGCGAAAAGATATACCACGAAAATACTTGTTCATCACCCGGCATCAATTTCATATCCGGAAGATTCAAAGAAATAATTCCTCTTGTATGAGAGTTACCCTTATTTCTATCACGCTCTGATATTTCATAACTTTTAATTTCGCCTTCCCTCAAAACCAGTCCCAAATGTGGAGCATATCCTCCCATACGTGTTGCGTTTACATAAGCTGCATTATCACCCTCCCATATATGAGCGTTAGCCCGCATATTTATACAAGCTTGTGCCCCTGGATAGTTATCGTTGAATGGAGTATAGATGCCTATATCCGATAAAAGTATTTCCTCTGTTCCATCGTTTCGGAAAGTATACTCTTCTATTAAATCTTCTCCTTTCATACTCCTTTCTACAAGGATACATATATCTCCAACTCGGTAAGTAACTTCTCTCCCATCCTGCTTTATACTGGCAGGAAGATTCCAAAACAGCTTGTTTTTCTGATTTCTTCTCACCTCAGTGAAATAGCCAAGTCCCCAACCATAATTCTCCTTTATCCAAGGATATTGGCTACCATCTGTTGCTATCAGCCAATTCATGTTCTGTTTATCATTATCAATATTCATTGATTGTATAGCTCCAGTTTTCGAATTCACTGTAAAGTTTACTTTTTGGGCTTTAACAGAAATGCATATTACTGTCAACAACCCAATACCACAAACCTTTAAAAAAGGATTCTTTACTTTTCCCATTGACATCGTCCTATTTTTCTTAAAACAGGGCTTACTTCTTTTAGATAAATCTAAATCCATTGTTTCTCATTTAATTAATTATAGTTATTAAAAATATCATTGCTAAGTAATTATTCAAAGATAATTCTTTTTTAAATGGGAAAAGTTCTATAATCATTCAAAAGGGAACAGTAATAAATAAAATACCTCATCCTTGTCGAGGGCAATTCCCCGTTTGACTAAATTTCATTCAAATCCGTTCAATTTTAATTCAACATTTCAAAATCCGGTGGATTAGTCAGTTGTATATCCAAGCAGAGTACACTTAGAGAGCAAATAGTAAAAAGAAAAAATTCAATCCATTTATTCGCTAGAATCAAAGAAAGTCCCTATCTTTACCCCAAGCAATTTTTATTATTCACCATTAAATGTAAATATTATGGCAAGTAGAAGAGAACTTAAAAAGAACGTAAACTATATCGCAGGAGAATTATTCACTGAGTGCTTAATCAATAGTATGTTTATCCCTGGTACTGATAAGGCTAAAGCTGATGAACTGATGGCTGAGGTTTTAAAGATGCAGGATGAATTTGTCAGCCGCATCAGCCATACAGAACCGGGCAATGTGAAAGGTTTTTATAAGAAATTCCGAGTAGATTTCAATGCAAAAGTTAACGAGATTATTGAGGCCATCGGAAAATTGAACTAAAGATCAGAATGAAGAAAGCAATTTATAGCTTTATCTATTACCGCCTGTTAGGGTGGAAGACAAACGTTACGGTACCTAATTATGATAAATGCGTGATATGTGCCGCACCACACACAACGAACCTTGATTTATTTATTGGAAAACTGTTTTATGGAGCATTAGGCCGTAAAACAAGTTTCATGATGAAAAAAGAGTGGTTCTTTTTTCCGTTAGGAATTATTTTTAAAGCTGTAGGCGGAATTCCCGTAGACCGTAGTCGGAAAACTTCGTTAGTTGATCAGATGGTTCATCATTTTGCTGAATGCAAAAAGTTTCATCTGGCTATCACACCCGAAGGAACCCGCAAGGCGAACCCGAACTGGAAAAAAGGGTTTTATTACATCGCCCTTAAGGCTCAAGTGCCTATCGTTCTGATAGGTATTGACTATAGTACAAAGACCATAACGTCCACTAAAGCAATTATGCCGACGGGAGATCTTAATAAAGATATGCGGGAAATCAAACTGTACTTCAAGGATTTCAAAGGAAAACATCCTGAGAATTTTGCACTTGGAGAACTTTAAGAATAAAGTAATAAGTAATAGGTATTAAGTATTAATCGTAGCTGCTGAAATGCTGCTCCGCATGGTATATTACCTATTACTTATTCCTTATTACCTATTACTTATTCCCTATTACTTAAAACAGGCATCATGGATTCGATTCGTATTTCCATAGTACAAACCGATATCGTTTGGGAAAACAAACAAGAAAATCTCCGTTTGCTCCACGAGAAGCTGCAAAGTCTCCGTGGAACAACGGAGATTGTTGTTTTACCGGAGATGTTTTCTACAGGATTCAGCATGCAAAGTGATATGCTGGCGGAAGCAAATTCCGGCGAGACGATTACAACACTGAAACAATGGGCTTCTTTGTTTCAAGTGGCCATCTGCGGGAGTTATATTACTGTAGACAACGGACGATATTACAATCGCGCCTTCTTTCTGACGCCGGAAGGAGAAGAATTCTATTATGATAAACGCCATCTGTTCCGCATGGGACGTGAGGCAGAACATTTCTCGGCAGGCGATGAACGTCTGATTATCCCTTACCGTGGCTGGAATATCTGCCCGCTTGTATGCTACGATCTTCGTTTTCCGGTGTGGAGCCGGAACGTAGCCAATCAATATGACCTATTAATATATGTAGCAAACTGGCCTATCCCCCGCCGTCTGGCATGGGATACACTGCTTCGTGCCCGTGCCTTGGAAAATCAGTGTTATGTGTGCGGGGTTAACAGAGTAGGTATAGACGGATATCGGCTGAAATACAACGGAGGAAGCAAAATCTATTCAGCGCTCGGAGAAGAAGCGGCTTCCGTACCCGACGAAACAGAGGGTATAGCAACTGCTACGCTTCATCTGACCGCACTTCATCAGTTCAGAGAAAAGTTTCCGGTATGGAAAGATGCAGACGAATTCCAACTCAGCCATTCGTGATAAAACAAATGTTAAAAACGATTTGAAGGTGCAACAATACCTAGAAGTTAGTAGTTAATTATATAGACTTCTTTTGTATCTTTGTCGTGAAAATACAGTCGTAAGGACGCTAATCTTACATAACTTAATTAACAACTTTATGAAAACAAATCTTAGTTCTCAAATCACTCTCCACAGGGTCTCCCCCAGATACTACAGACCGGAGAATGCATTTGAAAAATCAGTCTTGACAAGACTCGAGAAAATACCTACAGACATTTATGAGTCTGTAGAAGAAGGGGCTAACTACATTGCTTGCGAAATAGCACAAACCATCCGCGAAAAACAGAAAGCAGGACGCTTTTGCGTACTAGCACTCCCCGGAGGTAACTCACCCAGCCATGTCTATTCGGAACTGATCCGCATGCATAAGGAAGAAGGACTGAGCTTCCGTAACGTGATCGTATTTAATATGTATGAATACTATCCGTTGACTGCCGATGCTATCAACAGCAACTTTAATGCTTTGAAGGAAATGTTGCTGGATCATGTCGATATTGACAAACAGAATATATTCACTCCCGACGGAACTATCGCCAAAGATACCATCTTTGAATATTGCCGTCTGTACGAACAGCGCATCGAAAGTTTCGGAGGCATTGACATTGCCCTGCTGGGTATCGGTCGTGTAGGTAATATCGCATTCAACGAACCGGGTTCACGTCTGAACTCTACCACACGTCTGATCTTATTGGACAATGCATCGCGCAACGAAGCATCCAAGATTTTCGGAACGATAGAAAATACTCCGATCAGCTCTATCACAATGGGAGTATCTACCATTCTTGGCGCTAAAAAGGTATATTTGCTGGCATGGGGGGAAAATAAGGCAGCAATGATCAAAGAATGTGTGGAAGGTCCGATTAGTGACACAATTCCTGCATCTTATCTGCAAACTCACAACAATGCTCATGTAGCGATCGACCTTTCGGCTTCCATGAACTTAACACGCATTCAACGTCCATGGCTGGTAACATCCTGCGAGTGGAATGATAAACTGATCCGCAGCGCTATCGTATGGCTGTGCCAGTTGACAGGCAAACCGATTCTGAAGCTGACCAACAAGGACTACAACGAAAACGGTCTGAGCGAACTTCTGGCATTGTTTGGTTCTGCTTACAATGTAAATATCAAGATTTTCAATGACTTGCAGCATACCATCACCGGATGGCCGGGTGGCAAACCTAATGCTGATGATACCTACCGTCCGGAACGTGCCAAACCGTATCCGAAACGTGTGGTTATCTTCTCTCCGCATCCGGATGACGACGTTATCTCCATGGGTGGAACCCTCCGCCGCCTGGTAGAACAGAAGCATGAGGTACACGTAGCTTACGAAACTTCCGGTAACATTGCCGTAGGTGATGAGGAAGTGGTTCGTTTCATGCATTTCATTAACGGATTCAATCAGATTTTCAATAACAGCGAAGACTTGGTAATCAGCGAGAAATATGCAGAAATACGCAAATTCCTGAAAGAAAAGAAAGACGGTGATATGGACAGCCGTGACATTCTGACTATCAAAGGTTTGATTCGTCGTGGTGAAGCCCGTACCGCTTCTTCTTACAATAATATTCCGTTAGATCGGGTACATTTCCTTGACTTGCCGTTCTATGAAACCGGTAAGATTCAGAAAAATCCGATTAGCGAGGCTGACGTAGAGATCGTACGCAACCTACTTCGTGAAGTGAAGCCTCATCAGATTTTCGTAGCCGGAGACTTGGCTGACCCGCATGGCACACACCGTGTATGTACGGATGCCGTATTCGCTGCTGTCGATCTTGAAAAAGAAGAAGGAGCCAAATGGTTGAAAGACTGTCGTATCTGGATGTATCGTGGTGCGTGGGCTGAATGGGAAATTGAGAACATCGAAATGGCTGTGCCTATCAGTCCGGAAGAGCTTCGTGCAAAACGTAATTCTATCCTGAAGCATCAGTCGCAGATGGAAAGCGCTCCGTTCTTAGGTAATGACGAACGTCTGTTCTGGCAACGTAGTGAAGACCGTAACCGTGGCACAGCAACGTTGTATGATCAGTTAGGACTGGCATCGTATGAGGCAATGGAGGCATTTGTAGAATACATTCCTCTATAAGAAAGAAGATTCTTAATTAATAGAATATAAAACAATCAAAGAAGAGTGGGCAGTTCGATACTTCCCACTCTTTTTTTGTTTATTTTTGCAGGAGATTTTGCCACAGAATGCAATGGACTTACATGAACGCGAGATTCATTTCGTATTCTCCTTCCAAAAGGGGAAATGCCATCAAGGGGAAAGTGGCGGACATAGATAATCATAGGATGCAACCTAAAGAGTGGAACGATGAAAAAAATAATAGTCTTTCTTCTGTGCCTGACAATGGGCACCAGTCTCCTCTTCGCTCAGGACATTGAGAGAAATATAAAAGAGCGGTTAACGGATTACTTTGCCAAATACACAGCGACAGCAAAAATCAGTACACCGAAACTGAATAGTTTCGATATTGATTATGACCGCAGAACCATTCAGATTTATGCTTCGGAAAGCTTCGCTTACCAGCCATTTCTGCCGGAAACGGTAGAAACCATCTACAATCAGATGAAGGAACTGCTCCCCGGTCCGGTAAACTATTATCAGATCACCATTTATGCAGATGGAAAGCCCATTGAAGAATTAATTCCCAACTTATACAGAAGCAAGAAAAAGGATAAAGAACGAATGGCGCTGAACACCGAATACAAAGGTGCTCCATGGGTGAAAAACACTTCCCGCCCCAATGAGATATCCCGAGGATTGCAGGACCGGCATATTGCCCTCTGGCAAAGTCACGGTAATTACTATAAGAATGACAAAGGCGAATGGGGATGGCAACGCCCCCGATTATTCTGCACTACAGAAGATATGTTCACTCAGTCTTTCATTCTTCCATATGTCATTCCGATGTTGGAAAATGCCGGTGCCATAGTGTATACTCCTCGCGAACGGGATACACAAAAGAATGAAATCATCGTTGACAACGATACTCCGAATGCTTCCCTTTATTTGGAAGTAGGCAGTAAGAAAGCACGCTGGACGACTACTTCCGTGAAAGGATTCGCCCAGAAAAAAGCCATTTACAAAGACGGGGAAAACCCTTTCACTGACGGTACCAGCCGATATATTCAAACAGAAAAGAAAAAAAAGAAAAATAAGGATCAGGCTTTTGCCGAATGGGTACCTACCCTGCCGGCAACCGGAAAATATGCGGTCTATGTTTCATATCAGACACTACCCAATAGCGTGAGCGATGCCAAATACCTCGTCTTTCATAATGGGGGTGTCACGGAATTTAAGGTCAATCAGAAAATAGGCGGCGGTACTTGGGTGTATCTCGGAACTTTTGAGTTTGACAAAGGAAATAATGACTACGGTATGGTTGTGCTTAGTAATGAAAGTAGCGAGCATGGCGTAGTGTGTGCAGATGCCGTACGCTTCGGAGGCGGAATGGGTAATATCTCACGAGGAGGAAAAATAAGCGGACTTCCCCGTTATCTGGAAGGAGCACGATATTCATCCCAGTGGGCCGGTATGCCATACGATGTATATGCCGGGCGTAAAGGAGAAAACGATTATACAGACGATATCAATACACGTTCCAATACAATCAACTATCTGTCGGGAGGCTCTGTCTATAATCCGGGACAAGCGGGTTTAGGTGTACCTCTGGAAATGACTATGGCACTTCATAGTGACGCAGGATGCAGTAAAGACAATGAAATCATCGGTTCACTCGGCATCTATACCACCGATTTCAATAATGGCAAACTAAATTCGGGAATGGACAGATATGCTTCACGTGATCTTGCGGATATCCTGCTGACTCAAATTCAGAAAGATATTCGTACGAACTACAATCTACCATGGACACGCCGCAGTATGTGGAACCGGAATTACAGTGAGACACGACTTCCTGCCACTCCTTCCACGATTATCGAATTGCTCTCTCATCAGAACTTTGCAGATATGCAGCTCGGCCATAATCCGAATTTTAAGTTTACCGTAGGACGTGCTATCTACAAGGGTATCCTGCAATTTATAAACAGTCAGCATGGCAAAGACTATGTAGTACAACCTCTTCCGGTCAGCAACTTCGCTATCCATTTCGGAAAAAAGAAAAATACACTGGAACTTACCTGGAAAGGGGAAGACGATCCGCTGGAACCGACAGCCCGTCCACGGGAATATATGGTATATACACGTATCGGATACGGAGGATTCGACAACGGAACTCTGGTCAGCAAACCCTATTACAGTGTCAAAGTAGAACCGGGACTTGTCTATTCATTCAAAGTGACAGCCGTAAACCGGGGAGGAGAAAGTTTTCCTTCTGAAATCCTTTCGGCTTATAAGGCAAAACGTGAACGAGAGAGAATCTTGATTATCAATGGATTCGACAGAATCAGCGGTCCGGCTGTCATTAACACACCGGACAAAGCCGGATTTGATTTGGAACAGGATCCGGGAGTGCCTTATTTGTCCAATATCTCTTTTTGTGGGGCACAAAGCGGATTCAACCGTTCACAAGCCGGAAAAGAAGGAGAAGGCAGCCTGGGACATAGCGGCAGAGAACTGGAAGGCATGGAGATAGCAGGAAATACGTTTGATTATCCTTTCATCCATGGAAAAGCCATTCAGGCAGCAGGGAAATACAGTTTTGTTTCGTGCAGCGACGAAGCGGTAGAAAATGGAATCGTCACTTTAGAAGATTACCCGATCGTAGACTATATACTCGGACTTGAAAAGGAAGACCCGATAGCCAAAGCATATTACAAAACATTCTCTTCACCGATGCAAAGACTGATTACAAGCTATTGCCAGTCAGGAGGTAACTTGTTCGTCAGCGGTGCGTATGTGGGAAGTGACATGAGCGGAACACAAGGGAACCGGGAGTTTACAGAGAAAGTTTTGAAATACGGTTATCAGAACAGTCTGACAGACAAAAGTTCCGGTCAAATCAATGGATTAGGACGCAGCATCACGATCCCCCGCCTGCCCAATGAAAACAGTTATGCTGTTACAGCACCGGATTGTATTGTTCCGGTAGCTCCCGCATTTCCAGTATTTACTTATGCACGTGGCAATCAGTCGGCAGGTATTGCTTACAAAGGGGCGGACTATCGTACCTTTATACTCGGCTTTCCTTTCGAAAGCATTCAGTCCGAAACAGATCGAGCCAGCATTATGGCAGGGATACTAGGTTTCTTTACTCAGAAATAAAGTACTCACGGATATAAGATTTATTTTCTGAAAGCCCGGATAAAAATATCCGGGCTTTTTTAATCCGTTTTTCATTTTAAATTCTATCTTTGCTCCTAGTAATAACCCTTAAAACTAAAAAACGATGTATACTATACAAGCAAACCCTAGCGGTACACGCAGCATAGAGGTGTCCAGCGAAAATCTGAAAACAATCGAGAAATATGCCTTATTCCGCCATCTCATCGATAGTACCGGAATTGTAGACGAACCCGTACTGGATAAACTGAAACTAAATATTCGTTCCCTGATTGCCAGTCAGGAAGAGGACAGTAAAGAATTGCTGGATCTTTGCATAGATGTTATTTATCACAATAACATGAAAGCATTCGGCCTGCAACAACTCATCAAGCTCTATCTCACCTGGCTTTCCACTCAGGATGCGGAAGAGGAGGAAGAATAATGATTACGGTAGATACCTGCGGAACAACAGCTTACAGTCCTTTGATTCCTGCAATCAAAGCTATATGCGAGGCTCCTTTCGGTGAAACGCTCGAAATTATCATGAATCATGCAGATGCTTTCCAAGACTTAAAGGAATATCTTTCCGAGCAAAGCATCGGTTTTCGTGAAATCTATGACGGAGAGCAAATGACATTGCAATTTACAATCAATGAGAAGTTTTAAAAAAACATCTTAATGATTGAAGTTAAACATCCCAATGAATAAAAAAATCATTGGGATGTTTTTTATTATCCGTATCTTTGCGGCATGAAAGAATATCGATTGACCGATTGGTTACCTACCACCAAGAAAGAAGTGGAACTCCGCGGATGGGATGAACTGGATGTCATTCTTTTCAGCGGTGATGCTTACGTAGACCATCCCTCATTTGGCGCTGCCGTCATCGGGCGTATCCTCGAAGCGGAAGGTTTGAAAGTTGCGATCATCCCCCAGCCCAACTGGCGTGATGACCTGCGTGACTTCAGAAAGCTGGGTCGTCCCCGATTATTCTTCGGCATCTCTGCCGGAAGTATGGACTCGATGGTTAACAAATACACTGCCAACAAGCGTCTGCGCAGTGAGGATGCGTATACTCCGGACGGCCGTCCGGATATGCGTCCGGAGTATCCTTCCATCGTATACAGTCAGATTCTAAAAAGACTCTATCCGGACGTTCCTGTTATATTAGGAAGTATTGAAGCGAGTTTGCGCCGTCTGAGTCATTATGATTACTGGCAGGATAAAGTTCAGAAAAGTATCTTATGCGATAGTGGCGCAGACTTGCTGATCTATGGTATGGGAGAAAAGCCGATTGTAGAACTAACCCGGAAAATGAAGGAACTGCTTCCTGCGGAGGATGCTTCATTGACAGCCGGTGAACTCAAGAAAATAGCGGGAACTATCCCTCAGATAGCCTATCTCTGCCGTGCGACAGAGTGGACTCCTACCGCAGACGATATTCAGCTTTACTCACATGAAGAGTGTCTGGCTGACAAAAAGAAACAGACCAGTAATTTCCGGCACATCGAAGAAGAATCCAATAAATATGCGGCTTCCCGTATCACACAAGCGGTAGATAATAAAGTAGTCGTTGTCAATCCTCCTTATCCTCCGATGAGCCAGGAAGAGCTTGACCATTCGTACGATCTGCCCTATACCCGCCTTCCCCATCCTAAATACAAAGGAAAGCGGATTCCCGCATATGATATGATAAAGTTCTCCGTCAACATCCATCGGGGATGCTTCGGCGGTTGTGCATTCTGCACCATTTCCGCACATCAGGGGAAGTTTATCGTCAGCCGCAGCAAGGAGTCTATCTTGAATGAAGTAAAGGAGGTGATGCAGTTGCCCGACTTCAAAGGGTATTTAAGTGACCTTGGAGGTCCTTCCGCCAATATGTATCAGATGAAGGGTAAAGATGAAGCGATATGCAAAAAATGCAAACGCCCGTCATGTATTCATCCCAAAGTGTGCCCGAATCTCAATTCAGACCATCGCCCGTTATTGGACATATACAAATCGGTAGATGCCATCCCCGGCATAAAAAAATCATTTATCGGCAGTGGAGTGCGCTACGACTTATTGCTCCATCAGAGTAAAGACGCCGCCACCAATCGCAGCACGGCTGAATACACACGCGAGTTGATTGTCAATCATGTGAGCGGACGATTGAAAGTAGCTCCGGAGCATACCAGCGACCGGGTGTTATCCATCATGCGCAAACCTTCATTCGAACAGTTTGAAACTTTCAAAAAAATATTCGACCGTATCAACCGGGAAGAGAATCTACGTCAGCAACTTATACCGTACTTTATCTCTTCGCACCCCGGCTGCAAGGAAGAAGACATGGCGGAACTGGCTGTTATCACCAAGCGGCTGGACTTTCATCTGGAGCAAGTACAGGACTTTACCCCTACTCCGATGACTGTAGCCACCGAAGCATGGTACAGCGGATTTCATCCCTATACACTGGAGCCTGTATTCAGCGCCAAAACACAACGGGAGAAACTGGCGCAACGACAATTCTTCTTCTGGTATAAGCCGGAAGAACGAAAGAATATTCTGAATGAGTTAAGACGTATCGGCCGACAGGATCTGATAGACAAGTTATACGGAAAGAGAAACAAATGAAACCATTAAAACGGCTTCCCTATTGACTTTGCCTTTTAAATTTCGTATATTTGTAGAAACAAATCCGGAATCAAAAGCATGAAATGTACAAATATAAAGACATAAAGATATAATTTACATGTATGAGAGTACATTGTAAGGAATAAGAATGGGGTGAAGTCCGCAAGGATTTTACCCCATTTTGTTTAATTAATTCCTCTCATTCCGAAGAATTTGGCAAAATATAGTTTATAATAAACTTGGGACCCGTTTATAATAAACGTCCTCACTATTTATTATAAACGTGCTGCGGGTTTATGAAGCAACTTGTATAAGAAAGAGAAAACAAAAATCACAGATGACAGAAGAAAAGCATCAGACGCAAATATATTCACACATTTACAAAGAACAATATACTTTTACTAATGCCTTCCTGTTCTCTTTCCAATCATGATAAATAAATCATGGGGCAACCTTTTCAGAAAGAGGAGCCGAATTAAAATTTATATCCTTTGTCGGAGTGATGGTATTGGTAGCTAACTCATAAATGAAATACATGGAAAGAGCTGTAGAATATACAGCAAACTTAGTACTACCGGTTTTGTTGTAATATAATCTAAATGTACAAATATCAGTAGCTGAAATGAATGGTTCATACTTCAAATGCGAGTGAACAGGAAAAGCAATCATCGGCATTTGTTCTGTAGCTTCCACCGGAATAAGTCTGGAATGAAATTTCTTCCACGATTGAATTTCTCCTTTTTTATTAGCAATAAATAAGTAATCATTGCCGAAAGGTATGGCACGCCCTTTAGATACTCCTGAAATAGCATAGAATTTATATCCATCTGCAAATGGTATGAGATCCCAATTCAGAGGATAATTATCGTAGCGATAAATTGGATATTTTTCATGGTCAGCAAGTTCACTCCGTATCTTTTCTTTTATCTTAGCCAAAAGTATTTCCTGTTCTGTTAAGTTCCTGCGGGTAGTTACTTCCGAACATGGAGCTGATTCATTAAGAAAAGTTGCCTCATAGATACAATAAGACTGCTTATCAATAGCAACACATTTAATAGAATCGCCCTGGTGGTAAGTCAGAATATTCTGAATTGTTTCAATTAACCCCGGTTTGGCAAAGATCATATCAGTGAAATTCCAGGCAGCCGTTTCATATCTGTACAAAGTATTAGCTTCTTCTACAATAGAATCACATTTCTGTTTGAGTTCAGCTTCCGTATAACTCTCTTGCGAATACACCGTCAACCACGATGATAATAGGACGATCAATGTCAGCATGTTTTTCATATTCATTCTTTTTTAGATTTTAAATGGCTCTTACCTGTTCTTATCTGTGTCTTTAGATCAAAGATAAGCATTTTTGAATATAAAAAACAAACATTGCTCTTATTATTTATCAATTAATGATCATCCTGTTCTTTTACCGGCAACGCTACAATCTCCTGCAACACACTAACGGCAGTTTCCACATTAGTCACATCCTTTATCAGCATACTCCGTCGGCCGTTCTGCTCACGCAGGTCACAGCGACGGGTATATTTCATCATGTAATCTATCATTTTGCCAAACGCCTGACTCTGATAGAACGGACTATCCGCATTGGAGACAAAGAATAACGTCATACGTCCGCCCTTCAAGAAGACTTTCTCCACTCCCAATCGCGCCGCCAAGCGACGGAGGGGAACGATGCGAAGCAATTCCTGCGTTTCCGGCGGAACAGGTCCGAAGCGGTCTTCCAGGCGGAAACGGAAGGCATCCACGTCTTTATCCAACGTCAGTCCGTCCAGTTCGCGGTAAAGCAACATACGCTCGCTGCTGCCCGTCACATAGGTGGCCGGCAACAGAAGTTCAAGATCGCTTTCTATCTGGCATTCGTCTACAAATTCTTCTCCACTGATCTGACCTTCTCCCTTTATTTCATCTGCATACAATTCTGCAAACTCATCATTCCTCAGTTCATGAACTGCTTCGGCAAGAATTTTCTGATACGTTTCGTACCCCAGATCGGCAATGAAGCCACTCTGCTCTGCTCCGAGCAGGTTACCGGCTCCACGTATATCCAAATCCTGCATAGCGATATGGATGCCACTCCCCAAATCACTGAAGTTCTCAATCGCCTGCAAGCGTCGTTTTCCTTCTGCCGTCAGACTGCTCAACGGAGGCGCCAGCAGATAACAGAAAGCCTTTTTGTTACTGCGCCCTACACGTCCACGCATCTGATGGAGGTCACTCAGACCAAAGTTCTGCGCTTGGTTGATGATGATCGTATTGGCATTCGGAATATCGATACCGCTCTCTATGATAGTAGTCGCCAAAAGCACATCATAGTCATAATTGACAAAGTCAAAAATGATCTGTTCCAGCTGTGTGGGCTCCATCTGTCCATGCCCGATGGCAACACGGCAATCGGGAATATGACGTTCGATCATCGCTTTCAGTTCCGGAAGGTTCGCAATCCGGTTGTTGACAAAGAAAACCTGACCGTTGCGGCTCATCTCAAAATTAATCGCGTCCGTAATCACTTCCTCATTAAAGGTATGTACTTCTGTCTGAATCGGATAGCGGTTAGGCGGAGGCGTAGAGATTACACTCAGGTCGCGGGCTCCCATCAGCGAGAACTGAAGCGTACGTGGAATCGGTGTGGCAGTCATGGTCAATGTATCCACATTCACCTTTAGCTGTCGCAGCTTCTCCTTCACAGAGACTCCGAATTTCTGCTCTTCATCAATGATCAGCAAGCCTAAATCTTTAAACTGAACATCTTTTCCTAAAATACGGTGGGTGCCGATAAGAATACTGACTTCTCCTTCCTTCAGTCCTTTCAATACGGCTTTGGACTGAGCTGCCGTACGGGCACGGCTCAAATATTCTACCCGGCAGGGCAGATCCTTCAAACGTTCGCGGAATGTCTGGAAATGCTGATAGGCAAGAACAGTCGTCGGCACAAGGACCGCCACCTGTTTATTATCGGCTACGGCTTTAAACGCTGCACGGATTGCTACTTCTGTCTTTCCAAAACCCACATCTCCGCACACCAAGCGATCCATCGGACGGTCGCTTTCCATATCGGCCTTCACCTCCATCGTTGCCTTACTTTGGTCGGGCGTATCTTCATAGATAAAGGAGGCTTCCAGTTCACGCTGCAAGAAGCTGTCAGGGCTGTAAGAGAAACCCTTTTCCTGACGGCGCTGCGAATATAGTTTAATGAGGTCGCGGGCAATATCTTTAATTTTCGCCTTCGTACGGTCTTTCAGTTTCTCCCAGGCACCGGTACCCAGTTTATTCAGTCGCGGAGCTTCTCCGTCCTTACCTTTATATTTGGAAACTTTATGAAGGGAATGAATGGAAACGAACACGACATCCTCATTCTGAAAGACAAGTTTCAGCACTTCCTGCGTAGTATCTCCATTCGGAATGCGTACCAAACCGGAGAAACGACCGATACCATGATCCGTGTGAACCACATAATCTCCCGGAGTAAACTGATTCAATTCTTTGAGGGACAGAGCGACCTTACCCGAACGGGCCTTGTCACTTTTCAAGTTGTACTTATGGAAACGGTCGAACAGCTGATGATCCGTAAAAATACACAGATGCAGCGTATGATCCACAAAGCCTTCATGTATCGTACGTACTACAGGAGTAAACTGAATCTTATCTCCCCGGTCTTCAAAGATGGCTCTGATACGGTCGGTCTGCTTAGTGCTGTCACTACAGATATAAAGTGAATATCCCTGTTCAAGATAGTCCTTGAAAGAACCGGCCACCAGATCAAAGTTCTTATGAAAAATAGGTTGTACGGAAGTATGGAAAGAGATCTTTGCATCCGGCGTACCAGTCGGTTTATTCCCAAACTCCATCCGGCGGAAATCGAGGGCACGTACCGTAAATTCACTGCCATCAATCAGCTTGCCCTCCAGCGTGATACCGCCATTTTCTTCGGCTTCCTGTACGGCAATAGCCTGTGGCGTCAAAGCCTCATCGTGCACTACCTGGATACGCTCGCGCAACCAAAGGAAGTCACGCATTGCCAAAACGGTTTCTTTAGGAATGAAATCAAGAAAAGAAGTTGTCACATCTCCCGTCACTGCCAGGTCAGGGACTATAGCCACTCCCTCTTTCCTCTCACGGGACAACTGCGACTCTACTTCAAATGTACGGATACTCTCTACTTCGTCACCGAAAAAGTCAATACGATAAGGATATTCCGAAGCAAACGAAAAGACATCAATGATACTACCCCGAACGGCATATTGTCCCGGCTCGTACACATAATCCACATATTCGAAACCATAGCTATGCAGCACGTCTGTGATAAAAGTAGTGTCCAGCTTCTCTCCCACATTCAGTTTCAAGGTCTTATCGCTCAGTTCCTTGCGGGATACTACTTTCTCCGCTAGCGCATCCGGATAGGTAACGATGCACAAACCTTCTTCTCCTTTCTGCAACCGGCTCAGTACTTCTGTACGCAGAATCTCGTTGGCCGCATCCTTTTGTCCGTACTTGATGGAACGGCGGAATGAAGACGGGAAGAACAACACTTTCTCTGTTCCCAGCACTTGTGTCAGGTCATGATAAAAATAGCCCGCCTCTTCCAGATCGCCCAGTACAAAGACAAACGGACACACATCTTGTTTCACCAATACAGAAGAGAAAAGAGAAGCGGAAGAAGCACATAAGCCCCCGCAAAAAATAGTTTGAACGGACGCATCCTTCAGCAGTCGTTCCATGACTGCTGTATTAGGATGAGCGGCATATTGTTGTTGCAACTCAGTTATTGTCATAGCTATAAAATTTCACCGCAAAAGTACGAAAAAAGAACCGGGATTGATATAGTCACACCGAAGTTTTCTTCTTCAAGATTGTTTCAAGCCTTGAAACTATTGGTTTCAAACAATGAAACTAAAAGTTTCAAGGCATGAAACCAATAGTTTCACACCGGGGAACAAATACAAACGCGTTAAATTATCCTTAGTCCCTCTATAACTAAAGGAAAAGCGCTACATTTGTCTTAAAAATAGGACTTCTATGCAATTATCAGATAGCATCGTTATTATCCCGACCTATAATGAACGGGAGAACATAGAAAATATTATCCGTGCCGTTTTCGGTTTAGACAAGGTATTCCATATACTGGTTATAGAAGACGGATCTCCGGACGGCACTGCAAGCATTGTGAAAACTTTGCAACAGGAATTCCCCGAACGCCTCTTTATGATCGAGCGCAAAGGGAAGTTAGGATTGGGTACTGCTTACATCGCAGGATTCAAGTGGGCGTTGGAGCACGCATACGAATATATCTTCGAGATGGATGCCGATTTCAGCCATAACCCGAATGATCTGCCCCGTTTGTACGCAGCTTGTGCAAAAGAAGGAGGAGACGTATCTGTCGGCTCCCGTTATGTAAGTGGTGTGAATGTAGTCAACTGGCCGATGGGACGGGTGCTGATGTCTTATTTTGCCTCCAAGTACGTCCGCTTCATTACCGGTATTCCGGTGCATGATACGACTGCCGGATTTGTATGCTACCGCCGTCAGGTACTGGAAACAATCGATCTGGACCATGTTCGCTTCAAAGGATATGCTTTTCAGATCGAGATGAAGTTCACTGCTTACAAATGCGGATTCAAAATCATAGAAGTCCCCGTCATCTTCATTAACCGTGAGTTGGGAACTTCCAAGATGAACAGCAGTATCTTTGGAGAAGCCATATTCGGAGTGATCAAGTTAAAAATAAATAGTTGGTTCCATAAATTCCCGCAAAAGAAATGAAACGTATACTGATAAAAAACGCCGTAATTGTCAACGAAGGAAGAAAAGTTCCGGGATCTGTTGTTATTGAAGGTGAGAAGATTGCTGAGATCTTAGTTGACGGACAAGAGGCTGCCATGCCTTGTGACGAAACGATTGACGCATCCGGCTGTTATCTTTTGCCGGGAGCTATTGACGAGCACGTACATTTCCGCGATCCGGGGCTGACTCATAAAGCAGATATCACAACGGAAAGCCATGCCGCGGCAGCCGGAGGAGTTACCTCGATTATGGATATGCCGAACACAAATCCTCAGACCACAACTTTGGAGGCGCTGAATGACAAACTGGCTTTGCTGGCGGAAAAATCATCTGTCAACTTCTCCTGTTATTTCGGAGCGACTAACAATAATTATCCGTTATTCAGTCAGCTGGACAAAAACCGGGTATGTGGGGTGAAGTTATTTATGGGTTCCAGTACGGGAAATATGCTGGTAGACCGGATGGCAAGTCTGCGCAATATCTTCGGAGGTACGGATTTACTGATTGCAGCACACTGTGAAGATCAGGGAATCATCAAAGAGAATACGGATAAATATAAAAAAGAATACGGTGACGATGTACCTTTGTCACTTCATCCGGTCATCCGCTCGGAAGAGGCTTGCTACCGTTCTTCCGCTTTGGCGGTACAATTGGCACGCGAGACCAATGCGCGTCTGCATATTATGCATATTTCTACTGCCAGAGAACTGAGTTTATTCTCCAAAGCACCTTTGGCAGAGAAGCGTATTACTGCCGAAGCGTGTGTGTCTCATCTAATTTTTACCGAAGAAGATTATCAGACCTTAGGAGCGCGCATCAAATGTAATCCTGCCATCAAAACGGCAGAAGACCGGAAGGCTTTGCAGGAGGCAGTCAACAGCGGCCTGATCGACGCTATTGCGACCGACCATGCTCCGCACTGCTTGAGTGAAAAAGAAGGAGGCGCATTAAAAGCCATGTCCGGCATGCCGACCATACAATTCTCTTTGGTCAGTATGCTCGAATTGGCAGACAAGGGTGCTTTCAGCATCGAAAAGGTAGTAGAGAAGATGTCTCATGCTCCTGCACAAATGTATGAGATATGTAATCGCGGATTTATCCGGAAAGGATATCAGGCGGATCTGGTTTTGGTTCGTCCCGACAGTGCGTGGACTGTTACCACAGACTGCATCCTGAGCAAATGTAAATGGAGCCCGCTGGAAGGTCATACTTTCCACTGGAAAGTAGAAAAAACATTTGTGAACGGTCATCTGTTATATGATAACGGAACCATTGACGAGAATTATCGTGGACAGGAGTTAAGATTCAGATAAACAGCAACTCGTCACTTATAAACATATGATTTTATCTTATAAGATACATAACGTCGCCCCCTACATCAATTGGATTTACTTTTTCCATGCATGGGGATTCCAACCTCGTTTCGCAGCGATCGCCAACATTCACGGTTGCGATGTCTGCCGTGCTTCGTGGCTGACTACTTTTCCGGAAGAAGACCGCAACAAGGCTTCCGAAGCTATGCAACTGTTTAAGGAAGCCAACCGGATGCTGGATTTACTTGACAGGGATTATGAAGTGAGAACTATCTTCAAACTTTGCAAAGCAAACTCGGACGGAGACAACCTGGTGATTGAAAAAGAAACCGATCAATTCCTAATTTTCCCTTTGCTCCGCCAGCAGACGCCTAAACGGGATGGAAGCCCGTTCCTTTGCCTGAGTGACTTTATCCGCCCTCTTTCTTCCGGCATTCCGGATACAATAGGTACCTTTGCTTCTTGCATAGATGCAGATATGGAAGGCCTGTACGAGCAGGATCCCTACAAACACTTACTCGTCCAGACTCTTTCCGACCGTCTGGCAGAAGCTGCTACGGAAAAGATGCACGAATATGTACGCAAAGAAGCGTGGGGATACGCCAAAGATGAAAGTCTGTCAATGCCCGATCTGTTGGTCGAGAAATATCAAGGGATTCGCCCTGCCGTAGGCTACCCGTCCCTGCCCGATCAATCCATCAATTTCCTGTTGGACGAACTGCTGGATATGAAACAGATAGGCATCACACTGACCGAGAATGGTGCCATGTACCCTCATGCTTCGGTCTGCGGTCTGATGTTTGCCCATCCGGCTGCCGAATACTTCTCTGTCGGAAAGATAGGAGAAGACCAGCTCGAAGACTATGCCCGCCGTCGGGGAAAAAGTACGGAGGAAATGCGAAAATTCCTGGCTGCCAATCTGCAATAACTTTCGTTTACTTGTGATTTTTCTCCTTTTCGCACGACTAACTAACCAGAAAAGTAACCCATTTAATTCATGAGAGAACGAACAACAGAGGCAACCAACCCTATTGAACAGGAGTTCTTATCGGTCATCCGCGAATATGAACGGGTGATCTACAAGGTATGTTACTTATATACCAATCCTAACGCCCCGCTCAATGACCTCTATCAGGATGTAATACTCAACCTCTGGAAAGCCTATCCCAAGTTCAGAAGAGAATGCAAAATGTCCACATGGATTTACCGCATCGCTCTGAACACGTGTATCAGCTTTTTCCGCAAAGAAAAGAATGTACCGGAAATCGTCACCCTCACCCGCGAAGCGGACTGGATGATAGAGGAACATGACCCGATCCACGAAATGCTGAGGCAACTTTATCAAATGATCAATCAGCTGGGACAACTCGACAAATCAATTATCCTGCTTTATCTTGAAGACAAAAGTTACGAAGATATTGCGGAGATCACCGGACTGACGGTGACCAATGTGGCTACCAAACTGAGCCGTATCAAAGACAAACTAAAAAAAATGAAAAAGGAGTAATCATATATGGAACTGGAAGAACTGAAAAAATCATGGAATGCCCTGGATGAGCACTTAAAAGACAAGGAGCTGATCAAAGAGGAAGAACTTGGCAAACTGATAGGACATGCAGACAAAGGTATCCATGCCATTGCCCGGCTGAATATCAAACTCATCCTGATTTCTTTGCCGGTATTGGTCTTATTCCTGCTGGAAGTCCTGTTGCACGGCAGACTGAATCCGATCTATATCATTATCATTCTATCGTGGATTCCCGCACTCTACTGGGACATCACCACCACCCGTTTTCTACAACAGACGAAAGTGGACGAAATGCCTCTGATAGAGGTGATCAGTCGTGTCAACCGCATCCACCGATGGATGATTCGGGAACGTCTGATTGCTACTGCTTTCCTTCTTATACTGGCAGTACTCTCATTTATTTATTGGCAGATATGGCAATATGGAATAGCCATCATTCTGTTTTTTATCCTGCTTTGGGGAGCTGGGCTGGGGCTGATCTTGTGGATTTATCGCAAGAAATTCCTGAACCGTATTCAGGAAATCAAGAAGAACCTGGACGAACTTAAAATCATAGACAGTTGACCAGAGTCAGATGCTTCGCCTATTTCAACTAAAAATTTAATATCCGTGCTGTTATGTTGCAACGCCTATTTATATTTTTACTTATTTTCCTTATTCTACCAGACATTTATCTGTATCTCAGATTTATCGTTCATCTGACGGCAAAACGCTGGCTGAGAATCCTCTACTGGCTGCCCGCTTTCCTGCTATCCTCAGGATTACTTTATCTGGTTTACTTCTCCAATAACGCCTTTGCCGAACGCCATACACAGGCTATTGGATGGTTTTCCATCTTTTTCTTCCTGTTTACGGCTCCTAAACTATTGCTGTCTCTCTGCACGATTATCGGGGTACCTTTCCACAAATGGCTACGGTGGCCCCGAACTCCCTTTATCTGTACCGGGCTGACATTAGCCGTGATTTCTATCGTAATGATCATCTACGGGTCTTTTATCGGACGCACGCAGTTTGACGTCAAAGAGGTAACTTATTCCTCGCCCAAGCTTCCATCGGCTTTCGATGGATACCGTATTGTCCAGTTATCAGATATTCACATCGGAAGTTGGCAGGGAAATACTTCCGCTATTCAGAAGTTAGTAAAACTGGTGAATGAGCAACAGGCCGATCTTATTGTCTTTACCGGAGATCTGGTTAATCATCGTGCAGTCGAACTAAATGATTTTCAAGATATACTGTCCGGACTGAAAGCCAAAGATGGAGTCTACTCCATTTTAGGGAATCATGATTACGGTCCTTATTTCCGCTGGAAAAGCAAAGATGAGCAAGATGATAATCTGAACGATCTTCTGCAAAGACAAGCCGCTATGGGCTGGAAGTTATTGAATAATTCTCATACGATTCTGATTCAGGGCAGCGACAGTATCGCCCTTATTGGAGTTGAAAACGAAGGAGAACCTCCTTTCTCCCAATATGCTGATCTCCCCGAAGCGATGCGGGGAACCGAAGGAATGTTCCAGATACTTTTAAGCCATAACCCTACCCACTGGAGACGGGAAGTACTCCCACAAACAGACATCGATTTAATGCTGGCAGGGCATACCCACGCCATGCAGTTAAAATTCGGTAATCATTCTCCTTCCTCTTACATCTATCCCGAATGGAGCGGGATGTATCTGGAAGGAACACGTGGTTTGTACGTAAATGAAGGCATCGGCTATGTCGGACTTCCTTTTCGCTTCGGTGCATGGCCGGAAATAACGGTGCTTACCCTACGACGGTAAGCACGCTTTTTCCATTGATCTTCTTATGTACCTGCACCTGAACTGAAATACGTTCACTCATTTCTTGTACATGGGAAATGACTCCGATTTTCCGTCCCTGCATCTGTAGCTGCTCCAAAGCTTCCATGGCTGTTCTCAGGCTGTCAGCATCCAACGAACCGAATCCTTCGTCGATAAACAAAGATTCTACTTTCAGATTATTGCTCGAAAGCGAAGATAAGCCCAATGCAAGTGCCAGTGAAATCAAGAAAGATTCACCTCCCGAAAGCGAATATACCGTACGTATCTCGTCACACATATCGCAATCAATCACCTGAAGCGCCAGTGTATCGGGAACTTGCTGTAACTTATACCGTTTGGAAAGATAAGCCAGATGTTTGTTGGCATGAAGCAATAACAGATTTAAAGTATAACTTTGGGCTATGACTTTAAATTTAGCACCGTCGGCACTACCAATCAATTTATTCAATTTAGCCCAACGTACGGCAACTGCCTGTTTTTCGGTAAGTTCTTTGGTTATCTGCTCAAAGATTGTTTTATTCTTTGCCTGCTGCAACAGACATGCCTCCGCAGTCGATAACGTACGTTCCGTATTAAGATTATCTTCCTGCTGTTTCGCTATAGCCTGAGGAAGCTGTTCCGGAAATTCAATACCTTTCTGTTGCTCCCGAAGTTCTTCAATGACAACGGACAGTTGTTTCATTTCTCCTTGCAGGCCGGAAAGACGATTTTGTACTCCTTCCACTTGTTTACGAGCCCTTTCCAACGCCTCATTCAATTCTTTTTCTCTTCGGGCAACAGCAGCCTCAGCTTCGTCCGCACTCTTCCCTTTTAATAACAAAGAACGTTCCTGTCGGAGTGCATCCAACGCTTTAGCGATCACTTCGAATCTTTGTTGCTCATCAACAGCTGCTTTCTGTAAAATAGCCGACTGTTCTTTAGCGGCTGATACCTTTTGCGCAGCCAAACGACACTGTGAGACATTCTCACGCAGAGCATCACAGTGTGTCCGCAATTTCTTTATTTTCTCATCGTTCTGCTGCCATTCCGCATACAGATGCTGATAAGCTGAAATACGTTCCGCCAACTCATTTAACCGATTCTGTATATGTTCTTCCTCTCCAGCCGGCAATCCTTCTTGTTGTAAAACGGACAACTGTTCTTTTATCTGTACCCCAGTTGCCCTTTGATGGGTTAAATCTCGTTGCAGGACAATGCTGCGATTATTTATCTGCTGATAAGCAGACACTGCGGTATTATATTCCTGTTCCATATTCCGGTAAAGAGTATCCACTACCTCTTGTTCCCGATGATAAGGATGTGTCGTACTTCCACAAACCGGACAGGCCTCCCCTTCCTGCAACTGCTGACGCAATGCTTTCACATCCTTTCCTACCGCCATACGGGCATTTTCATAAAGCCGCTGCAAAGCTTTAACTACAGCATCCTGCTCTGCCAACTGCTGTGTACAAGCAGTCACTTCCTTTTCCAGTTTCTCTATATCCTGCTTCGACTTCGATTGTTCTTCAGTCAATTTCTTTATATTCTGCAAGCGCGTCAGTTCTTTTTGAATTTTACCCTGCTCATCTACCAAAGAAGGATAACCAAAAGAGTTTAACCGGCCAAGGCGTTCTTCATTCACCTTTGTCCATGTTTCCAATGTATCCTTTTCCTCATTAAGGATGACTTCAATCTGTTCCAGCTGCAGTGACTCCACATCCGTACGATTCAACAGACGACTCAAAGAATGATAGGAAATCCGTAACTGCTCTACTGCAGATGCAGATTTCTTATCCTGATCCGCCACCTGCTGACGGGCAGCCTGCAAAATTTGTTGCGACTGTATATACCCCGCCTGCTGCGACTGTATTTGTACATCCAGCTGACGTGCCTTTTTCAGATCCGGCTGTATCGCTTCCCACTGCGCTTTAAAATGAATCAGTCCTTCTTCCTGAACAACCAAAGCATCCTGTAGATTCTTTTGTTTATTCAGTTCCTCCTGCTCTTCCTGCTGCTTTTTCATCCAAAGAGCTTCCTGAATTTTCAATGAACGAACCACATTCAATTGCGCATTCAGTTCTGCCAGCAATTTAATCCCTGCCGCACGTTTCTCAACCAACTGTTCTTTCTCATTTTGCAAGGTTAAAAGTTCTTCCTCCGGCAACAACTCAATCACACTCATCTTACTTTGAATCATTGCCACCTCTTCTTGTGCAGCCTTATTCCGGGCAAAAATCTCCTGGGAGATGCGGGAATAAACTCCTGTTCCCGTCAATTTCTCCAGTAGTTCCGCTTTCGCTGCCCCTCTGGATTTCAAAAAAGTTGCAAAGTCGTTTTGTGCCAGCAATACGGTACGGGTAAATTGCTCATACGTCAAACCGACCAACTCTACCAACTGTGCCAGCAATTCTTTCTTCGTTCCCTGAAATTCTTTTTCCGTATCCAAATCTTTCACTTCCAACACTTGAGGCTGTAAAGAACCACTCGCCTTATTCCTTGTCCGCCTGACCGACCACCGGGAACGATATCGATGTCCGTCCACTCCTTGAAAATCGACCTCCGCATATCCGTCACTCGTCCCCCGACGAAGCAGATTTCTCACATCTGACTGATTGATCTGGTTATCTCCCACATCTGCCAGATTGATACTCTCCACCGAAGCCGCAAAACGGGGAGCCTTATCATATAATGCCAGACACAGAGCATCCAACAAAGTCGACTTTCCCGCTCCTGTAGCACCGGAAATTGCAAATATACCAGCCGAAGATAACGGTTCCACCGTAAAATCTATTTCAACACTGCCTTCTATCGAAGTCAGATTCTTCAATCTTATTGCTATAATTTTCATTCTCCTTCCTCCTCTTCTTTACGAGTTGCGGAAATATATGCTTCCTGGAATAAATCAGTCAGGTCGGCAGGCATTTCCGTCTGATAAACCTTTTCGAATGCAGATTGAGCAATCTGCAACGGAGACATTTCCTGCAATCCCTTTTTCCAGCCATCAGCCTCCTTTTCCACTCTTTCTTCCTGACGATAAGCAGAAACGATACGTGCCAGACGATATTTCTTACCAGCCAATGCCTCTTCTATTTCCTGACGAAGCATAGGTTCCGGTTCTTCAAGCAAAACCTTGACTTCCAGATAAGGAGCTTCTCCATCCACCTCCGGTAAATCTCTTAATATTTCTATTATTTTTTCCGGTGAAGCAGCCTCTCCACCCGGCACACTGATAAGAGGTATGGATTGTGGACACTCTATCCTTCTGATATCAACCGCACAGCCTTCATCTAAAGTCACCATCACCACTCCGTGATGATAATGCTTCTCGGCAAAAGACATAGGAATCGGACTTCCGGCATATCTTACATTCTCCCTGCCGGATACCCGCTGTGCTTTATGGATATGTCCCAAAGCCGTATACGCTATCTTTTCCGAAAAAGTATCGGGTGATACACATTCCAAACCACCAATCACTGTCCGTTCGCTATAATCCTTCTCGGCAATCTCTGATCCGGTAGCCTGTAAATGACCGACAGCAAGAATAGCCTGATTCGTTTCCCGGCGTGCCCACAATCTTTGCAAAAGTCGCGCATAAAGTTCTCGAACTCCTTCCATATATGGATTTCCTTCTGTCTCCACTACCGGATAATCTCCCTGCCGCAAAAAAGGAACAGCCATACAAAGTACTTCTGCTTCCCCTTCTCTATTCTTCAATTCTATTGTCAAATGATCATAGTCAATCTCTCCGCCCTCCAATTTGCGCACTACCCCTCTGACTTCCGTCCGCATCGCCTGCAACAAAGGCAGAGGAGCTTCCAAACGCGCCGCAGAGTCATGATTACCGGCAACAATCACAATTTGCAGTTTCGGATTCTCCGCAGTCACCCGATAAATAAACTCATAATATATGCGCTGAGACGCAGCAGAAGGATTGGAAACATCAAACACGTCTCCGGCTATAACCAATGCATCAATCTCGTTTTGTCGGATTTCTTCGGCCAGCCAATCAAGAAAAGCCTTATGTTCTTCCGCGCGGTCGTAACCAAAAAATGTCTGTCCTAAATGCCAATCGGCAGTATGTAGTATACGTATCATATCATTATCTGTCTATAACAGAAGACAAAAATAACATAATCGCAAAGATTATGTTGTATCCTACTGCTTTTTTTACCAATAATCATGTATCTTTGCATATATATAAAAATAAACTCCCCATGAAGATACTATATTATATTTATCAAATTTGTATTGCTTTACCTATCCTATTGGTATTGACTATTCTTACAGCGATTGTCACCATTGTAGGCTCTTTACTAGGAGGAGCTCATTTCTGGGGATACTATCCGGGCAAAATATGGTCACAACTCATCTGTCTTTTTCTGTTGATTCCTGTAAAGATTCACGGTCGTGAAAAATTACACGGGAAGACCTCTTATATCTTTGTGCCGAATCATCAGGGATCCTTCGATATTTTTCTTATTTATGGATTCATCGGAAGAAATTTCAAGTGGATGATGAAAAAAAGCCTGCGTAAGATACCATTTGTAGGAAAAGCATGTGAAAGTGCAGGACACATTTTTGTAGACCGGTCCGGTCCCAAAAAAGTACTGGAGACCATTCGGCAAGCAAAAGATTCGCTGAAAGACGGGGTATCCTTAGTCGTTTTTCCCGAAGGAGCACGTACTTTCACCGGACACATGGGATATTTCAAAAAAGGGGCGTTTCAATTGGCAGATGACTTGCAGCTGGCAGTTGTTCCCGTTACAATCGACGGTTCTTTTGAAATCCTGCCACGTACAGGCAAATGGATACATCGCCATCGCATGATTCTGACCATTCATGACCCTATTCCTCCTAAAGGAAAAGGTATGGAAAACATAAAAGCTACTATGGCAGAGGCTTATGCTGCTGTTGAGAGTGCACTTCCTGAAAAGCATAAAGGAATGATCACAAACGAAGACCAGGATCGGTAAGAAACGAAATGCGGGGATACTCACGCACCCCCGCATACCTAACCAGTCTTTATGCATTAATCTATTAAATCAAAAAGTCTATATATTATGTAGAAATCTTATTGTCTGGTTAGACATCATTTGCAATTCCTGGAATGTCAAAGCAAATCCTCTTCTTATTTCTTCTTCTAATCGCTCTAAAGAGAAGTACTCTGCTTTTATTCCATTGATTTTGCCTCTAAAATAATTATTGTATTGTTCATGCAATGTATCTGGAGTAACTAAACCTCCAAAACCATATTCCCCCACTACAATAACCGGTTTTCGTTGTAATACCCCTTCATAGGCTATACCCCTTGCGCCAATGATAAGCCCAGCCTCATTTACAGCTTCACTTATCTCCTCGTCAGAAAAGATATATCTCACCTGATACTCTTGTATTGTATCTAATAGAATACTTACTCTCAATTTTGCACGGGGACAATCAATCCCGACTGCAATAGAAGAATTATATTCAATAGATTGCTGTTTGTCACCTTCCCAAGTGCCAATAGCAACTGTATGATGACTATTCATTATATAAAAGTTAAGGTCTAGTTCCTTATTTACTCTATTACTAGTTCTCCGTATACGTATCCGCCTCCGGCGACTTTAAATTCTAGTTTATAAACGCCCGGAGCCCATCCTTCTATAGAGAAAGAAGTTGTTTGTCCAGGAGCCGTTACCTGACAGACTTCCTGTACTTGTCCATCCACTAGTATTTTCACTTCGCCCAAAGGAACTGTGAAAATGATTTCTACAATATTATCATCTGTAGAAACAGACGCACTAATAGGTATTACAGGAATAGAACGACTTGTCGTAGTCGGAACTTCTCCTTTTAACACAAGAGGCAGTTTTCTCTCTACCCGTTCTGTACTCTCAATAGCGATCATATTCCCTGCAATAAATAATGCAGCTAGAAAAGATAAAATAAAACGTACTTTCATAATTATATTGCTTTTTTGTTTCGCCAAAAGTACGGTATGTATTCGAAAAAACAAAAAAATCAACCCGGACAAATTACAAGAGGTTAATGAAAAGTAACAACCTATTAATCAACATATTATTAATTATCAATTTAACATTTACCCGGACAATCCATTTTTTATTTCTCAGAATTCCTTCAAAAAAAGGTCCAAATCATCTTGCGGAGAAATGCCTAATCGACCTTTAAGCCTGCCTTTTGCCCTCGTTACAGAATCAGAAGTAGTATGAAAGATACAACTTAGCTCTTCGTGACTCAAACCAAATTTAAGAAAACAGCAAATCTCAAGATCATGTTTAGTAAGAGTTGGAGCTCTTTCCAATAAACGACTAACATAATTCCAATAAATCAAATCAAACAGACTAAATAACTTCTGACGCTCTTCATTAGAAAGTTTTCCTCTTAAGGTCCCCTCTTTTATTGCCAATAGAAGCCGAAATGCATGTATAAATGAGCCTGAAGATATACCAACATTTAATTCACCCCCCAGTTCTTTCAGATGTTCCGACAAAGTTTTATTCTGCATGGTTAAAAGAACAATCTTTCCATTGAGTTCTCCTACTTTAGTACGATTTTCTTCTAACACCAGATTTTCCTTTAACACCTGATCTTTTGATATTTGAATATCCTCTATTTCCTGTTGGCATCGTTCTATTTCTTCTTCATTCTCTTGAATCTGTAATTCAATCTCGGCTATTTTCTTTTTGTTATTCCGATTTTTATAATAATAATAACACATACATGCAACAACAAATAAAAAAGCAATCGTACCCCACAGAATAAAGTTCGTATATCGTACTTTCATTTGCAAATTATCATTCCGTAGTTTTTCATTCTCATATTTTTTCTGTAAGCTTGCTATTAACTCTCGTGAGTTAAGCTCCTCCATAGCATTAGTTATGGAATCTGCCAATTCATGATAAACTATTGCCTCTTCAAAATTATCAATGTCTTTTTCCAAGAAATATAAACAATCGTATGCACTAATCTGTGTATATGCTTTAGAAGAGTTCGCACTCATCATTAAATATTTTCTAGCATTTTCTGTCTGCCCCATTTGCATATATAAATATCCTAAAGACAAACATTCCATATATTTCTTTTCTTCATCTGTTTCTTTTTCATAAGCAGCTAAGAAATAACGTTCTGCTTCTGATAAATTTTGCATGGAGCGATACAATATACCTAATTCATGCAATATTGTAATTTCAGATAAATAATTCTTCTGTACTGCTATTTCTAATGCATTATTATAATATAAGGAACAGCTATCCCATTCAGACTTAAACAAATAAACTCTAGCAATATTCAAACTAGCACTAATAACCGAAAGAGAATCCTTTAACTGCTTATATGTAGTAAGTGCTTCCCTAAAATTCGTCAAAGCATCATCGTACAAGTCCTGTTTTCGATTAATCATACCAACCTCTTCTGCTATCAATGCCAACATTTTATGATCTTTAGTTCTTTCATAAATATCTTTAGCAGCAAGAAAAAATTTCAAGGCTTCTTCCTCCTTATCCAATTCAAGCATAACTCTTCCATGATAAAATAGAGCCTTTGCATACATTACTGGGGAAGTCTGAGTTATTGTATAGTAATTCAAGGCTAATGCAATCAACGAATCCGAACTAAACTTCATATAATTCTTATCCATTGCCTGCGTCATCAGAAGAGCATAAGTCGCCTGTGACTCGCCCCACAATTTTTCAGGTTCAGGAATACCTTTTAATAGATTTAGAGCACTATCCGGACAGAGATCCATACACTTTTCCACTTTTGAAAAAGTCATGTTGAGAGCGTCCATATCTCTATGACAGGAAACTATCAAAAAAGAAAGAATAAAGAAAAAAGCAATACGAATAGAAAAGGACGTTTTCATCTTATCTTGAGTTTTATGCAAAAATACGCAAAAAACTCAAGATTTATTTCTTCGGACCTACATTTTGTTGCATCCGTTGATGTTCTTCTATCAACTGCATGTTCTCTTTGGCCTTCGTCAAGAACTCTCGCACCATCTTATTACTCTTAAAAGAATAGGGAGCATCCTTTATTATATCATCTATTTGTGGAGTCATAATAGGATATGGCAAAGAGCTGCAAAGCATTATAAAGACATTAGGTCCTAATACATTTTCATAATTATCCGAGATGAAAGTCTTGACATATTGATTCATCGCTTTCATCAGTGAATCTCCTTCTGCAAGTAACTGTTCATGAACTTCTTCCAGATCAGCACCATCCATCACCATACGGGTTTCTTTTCTTTCCAGTTCACCGATACTTTCTTCCATTGCATTCTTCTTTGCAATAAAGTCATACAATGCTGTGTTCAAAGGAGTTCCAACCGCTTTGAGATCGGTATTGCTAATAGTAATAACGATCTTGCCACTTTCCAACACAACCGGCATGACACTTTCGTCATCCATATAAAGTGTTGTCATTTGTACAGAATCGATTTTCCCTTTCATTGAAAATGATCCATGTACTACCTCAGCCGAGTCCAGTTTTGTCCATTCTCCATCCCTCAAAGTCTTCAGATATAACATTTTTCCATCCAGACCATTTACTGAAGATGTTCCTTCTATCTTATACTTATGAGTACACGAAGCTAGAAAGGGAAGCAAAAGCACAAAAGGCAAAATCTTATTCACGTTCATTGTTTCATTAAATTCTGGGTACAAAGGTACAACTGATTCGGACTTAAAAGAAACATTTTATCAATATTTAAAACTTGTAAGACTCTTTTCTTTAATAATCCTTATAAACAGAGGTGGGAGATCATTTTTTTCATTTAGTTTATCTAAATTTGCAGTCATGAAAGCAACAACTTATGCACCTTTTGCCAAACCGCTTTATGTCATGGTAAAGCCCGTGGGAGCCGTATGTAATCTCGCATGCGAATACTGCTATTATTTGGAAAAGGCGAACCTATACAAAGAAAACCCCAAACATGTAATGAGCGATGAACTACTGGAAAAGTTTATCGACGAGTATATCAGTTCTCAAACCATGCCTCAAGTGCTTTTTACCTGGCACGGTGGAGAAACGCTGATGCGTCCGCTTTCTTTTTATAAAAAGGCGATGGAACTGCAAAAGAAATACGCCCGCGGACGTACGATTGACAATTGTATCCAGACGAATGGGACCTTACTCACAGACGAATGGTGCGAGTTCTTCCGTGAAAACAACTGGCTGGTAGGGGTTTCTATTGATGGCCCGCAAGAGTTTCATGACGAATACCGCAAGAACAAAATGGGCAAACCTTCTTTCGTCAAAGTGATGCAAGGGATTAATCTCCTGAAAAAACATGGAGTAGAATGGAATGCTATGGCTGTTGTGAACGATTTCAATGCCGAATATCCATTAGACTTTTATAATTTCTTCAAAGAAATAGATTGCCATTATATCCAGTTCGCCCCGATTGTTGAACGCATTGTTTCACATCAGGACGGTCGTCATCTTGCCTCTCTGGCAGAAGGTAAAGAAGGAGCATTGGCTGATTTCTCCATAAGTCCGGAACAATGGGGTAACTTTCTCTGTACAATTTTTGATGAATGGGTAAAAGAAGATGTGGGCAAATTCTTCATACAGATATTCGATTCTACATTGGCTAACTGGATGGGTGAGCAACCGGGCGTATGTACAATGGCGAAGCATTGCGGACATGCCGGCGTTATGGAATTCAACGGAGACGTATACTCTTGTGACCACTTCGTATTCCCGGAATATAAATTGGGAAATATCTATAGCCAGACTTTGGTGGAAATGATGCATAGTGAACGACAGCATAGCTTCGGGACAATGAAATACCAATCACTCCCAACACAATGCAAGGAGTGCGACTTTCTATTTGCCTGCAACGGAGAATGTCCAAAGAACCGCTTCAGTCGGACAGCGGACGGCGAACCCGGTCTGAACTATTTGTGCAAAGGATATTACCAATACTTTCAGCATGTAGCTCCCTATATGGATTTCATGAAAAAAGAATTAATGAATCAACAGGCTCCTGCCAACATCATGAAAGCACTAAAAGACGGAAGTTTAAAAATAGAATATTAACATCATAATTTATAATTGTTATCATAAAGTAATGAACAGACTAAGACTTTATTTATTAGCGCTGACAGCGCTGCTGGTATGTACCGTAAAAGCGGACGAAGGTATGTGGTTATTGCAACTAATGCAACAGCAACATTCCATAGATATGATGAAGAAGCAAGGATTAAAACTGGAAGCCCAGGATTTATATAATCCCAATGGTGTCTCTTTGAAAGATGCAGTCGGTATATTCGGAGGAGGATGTACGGGAGAAATCATTTCACCGGAAGGCTTGATCCTAACTAACCATCACTGCGGTTATTCTTCTATCCAGCAACACAGTAGTGTAGAACACGATTATCTGACAGATGGTTTTTGGGCTACATCCAGAGATCAGGAACTTCCTACTCCGGGATTAAAGTTCACCTTCATCGAACGTATCGAAGATATAACAGATGTTGTGAATGCTAAAATCGCTGCCAAAGAGATTACAGAATCTCAGTCATTCACCGGTGCTTTCCTTGAAGGACTGGCTAAAGAACTCTATGAGAAAAGTGACCTGAAAGATAAGAAAGGAATTGTACCGCAAGCCCTTCCTTTCTACGCAGGAAACAAATTCTACCTGTTCTACAAGAAAATATATCCGGATGTACGTATGGTTGCCGCTCCTCCTTCTTCTGTAGGTAAATTCGGTGGCGAAACAGACAACTGGATGTGGCCCCGTCATACCGGTGACTTCTCCATGTTCCGTATCTATGCAGATGCCAACGGAGAGCCGGCTGAATACAGCGCAAGCAATACTCCGCTGAAAACGAAGAAACATCTGTCAATCTCCATCAAAGGTTTAAAAGAAGGAGACTATGCAATGATCATGGGATTCCCCGGAAGAACCAGCCGTTATCTGACTGTGTCAGAAGTAAAAGAACGAATGGAATCAACCAATGAACCGCGTATCCGCATTCGTGGTGCACGCCTGGCTGTTTTGAAAGAAGTGATGAACGCCAGCGATAAAATCCGTATTCAGTATGCAAACAAATATGCAGGCTCCAGTAACTACTGGAAAAACTCTATCGGAATGAACAAAGCGATCATTGACAATGACGTATTGGACACTAAAGCAGAACAGGAAGCTAAATTTGCTGAATTTGCAAAGGCACAAAACAATACCGAATATGCCAATGTTGTGAAAAAGATCGATGATCTGGTAGCACAAACAGCCCCTCTCAATTATCAACTGACTTGCCTGACTGAAGTTTTCTTCGGAGCTATCGAATTTGGTAACTCAATGTTAACTAAAACACGGGAAGCTTTGGTTGATAAAAACGACTCTCTGATCAAAGTTCGTCTGGAAGGTCTGAAAGAAAACTTCAAAAGCATCCATAACAAAGACTATGATCATGAAGTAGACCGCAAAGTAGCTAAAGTACTGCTTCCTCTCTATGCAGAAATGATTCCGGCAAACCAACGCCCTGCTATCTATAAAGTGATTGAACAGAAATATAAAGGAGACTACAATAAGTTCGTAGACGACATGTACGACAAGTCTATTTTTGCTAATCAGGCTAACTTTGATAAATTCCTCAAAAAGCCGACAGTAAAAGCTATTGATGAGGATCTGGCTTTGCAATATGCTCAATCCAAATACGATCAATACGGCAATCTCCTTGATCAGCTAAAAGAGCTGGACAAAGAACTTGCTCTGCTCCACAAAACTTACATCCGCGGTTTAGGCGAAATGAAATTGCCTGTTCCTTCATATCCGGACGCAAACTTTACCATTCGCCTGACCTATGGTAACGTAAAACCATATGATCCGAAAGATGGTGTACACTATAACTATTACACAACAACAAAAGGTATTCTTGAAAAAGAAAATCCGGAAGACCGCGAATTTGTGGTACCGGCCAAGTTGAAAGAACTTATAGAAAAGAAAGACTACGGTCGTTATGCATTACCTAACGGTGATATGCCTGTCTGCTTCCTGTCAACCAATGACATTACCGGTGGTAACTCCGGTAGTCCGGTATTGAACGAAAACGGAGAATTGATCGGCTGTGCATTCGATGGTAACTGGGAATCTCTGAGTGGTGATATTAACTTTGATAACAACCTGCAACGCTGTATCAATCTTGATATCCGCTACGTCCTGTTTATCCTTGAGAAATTAGGAAACTGCGGCCATCTGATTAATGAAATGACTATCGTAGAATAAATGAGAAAACAAATTATATTTGCTATTTTTTCACTGGCAACTCTTAGCATCCACGCCGATGAAGGTATGTGGATGCTAACTGACCTGAAAGCACAAAATGCAGTTGCCATGCGGGAACTCGGTCTGGAGATTCCTGTTGAAGAGGTATACAATGCCAATGGCCTCTCTCTGAAAGATGCTGTTGTACACTTCGGTGGCGGATGTACCGGAGAAGTCATTTCTTCTGAAGGACTGGTACTCACCAATCATCATTGTGGTTACGGAGCTATCCAACAACATAGTAACATAGAGCATGATTACCTGACAGAAGGATTCTGGGCCATGAATCGTGATGCAGAACTTCCCACACCGGGATTGACCGTCACTTTTATTGACCGTATCCTTGATGTAACCAGTTACATAACCGATCAGTTGAAGAAAGATGAAGATCCGAACGGTACTAATTATCTGTCGCCAAGCTACCTGAGCAAAGTAGCAGAACGCTTCGCCAAAGATGAAAATATAGAAGTCACTCCTGCAACCAAACTTGAACTTAAAGCTTTTTACGGAGGAAATAAATATTATATGTTTGTAAAGACCGTATACAGCGATATCCGCATGGTAGGTGCTCCTCCCTCTTCTATCGGTAAATTCGGAGCCGACACAGACAACTGGATGTGGCCCCGCCATACCGGAGATTTTTCCCTCTTCCGTATCTATGCTGATAAAAACGGGAAACCTGCCGCATATTCTAAAGACAATGTTCCTTTGCAGGTAAAAAAACATTTGAAAATCAGCATTGCCGGAGTACAGGAAGGTGACTTCACCTTTGTTATGGGATTCCCGGGACGCAACTGGCGATATATGATTTCTGACGAAGTGGAAGAGCGTATGCAGACTACCAACTTTATGCGTCAACATGTACGTGGGGCCCGTCAGAAAGTTCTGATGGAGCAGATGCTGAAAGATCCTGCCGTACGAATCCATTATGCAAGTAAGTATGCATCTTCAGCCAATTACTGGAAAAATGCAATTGGTATGAACGAAGGATTAGTACGTCTCAAAGTACTGGATACCAAGCGTAAGCAACAAGAAGAACTCTTGGCCCGTGGCCGCGAAAAAGGTGATGATTCTTATCAGAAGGCATTTGATGAAATACGTTCTATCGTTGCTCATCGACGGGATGCACTCTATCACCAGCAAGCCCTTAACGAAGCACTTGTCACAGCACTTGACTTTATGCGCCTCCCTTCTACAACAGAAATGGTCACTGCCCTTAAGTCAAAAAACAAAGAACAAATAAAAACAGCTACCGAAAATCTGAAACAAGCCGGTGAAAAATACTTTGCCTCCATTCCCTTCCCGGAAGTAGAGCGAATGGTTGCCAAAACCATGCTGCAAACTTATGCCAATTACATTCCGGAGGAACAACGAATCAATATTTTCGAGATCATAAACTCACGTTTCAAAGGAAATATAGATTCATTTGTAGATGCTTGTTTTGAATATTCGATTTTTGGTAATCCCAAAAACTTTGAAAAGTTTATTAAAAAGCCAAGCTTATATAAGATAGGTCATGACTGGATGGTACTTTTCAAATACTCCATCACAGATGGAATATTGAAAACTGCCATTGCCATGAAAGAGGCCAATCAGAACTACGACGCTGCTCATAAGGTATGGGTAAAAGGAATGATGGACATGAGACAGGAAAAAGGAATGCCTATCTATCCGGACGCCAACTCAACCTTACGACTGACTTACGGACAGGTACTTCCTTACGAACCTGCCGACGGAGTAGTTTATGATGCTCATACTACACTCAAAGGAGTTATGGAGAAAGAAGATCCAGGAAACTGGGAATTTGTAGTTCCGCAGAAGTTGAAGGAACTATATAAAGCCAGAGACTATGGACGCTATGGTAAAGACGGTGAAATGCCTGTCTGCTTTATTGTTAATACTGATAATACAGGAGGAAACTCCGGCAGTCCGGTATTCAATAGCAAAGGACAACTAGTGGGCACAGCTTTCGACCGCAACTATGAAGGTCTGACCGGAGACATCGCTTTCCGCCCCTCCTCACAACGTGCCGCCTGTGTAGATATCCGCTATACCTTATTTATTATCGATAAATATGCAGGAGCCTCCCACATTATTGATGAACTGAGTATTGAATAAATGGATAATGAAAAATGGATAATGGAAAGTCCCTATGTAGGGTGACATTTCCATTATCCATTTTCCATTAAATAAACTCTTCTACCATATACATCTCATCTATCATTTCATTCATTGTTTCCTGCAAATTCAACACAGCTTCTTCAGGAGACTCTCCGTAAGCATTACATTGCATATTCACAGTCAACCAGGCATAATATCCGCCATCTGACGCCCGCTCAAGTACATAATCTGTTTTATTCAGTTTCATATCGGTAAATAATTAGTAAATGTTGGTATTGAAGTAATTGCTGATTGTGGAGCAGCCAGTTTTTCCAGTTCCAGAATAATACGTCGTTCACCACTACGTACCCAACGAACGAATGTACGATTAGGAGAATACGTTCCGGCAAAACGGAGTAAAGGCTTCAAATCAAAAGAATCACTGATAATCCCTGCTCCTGCCCTCATTGCATCATGGGCATTACAATCCTGCTCAATATGTGCCGGAACCATCAATACAGGTTTTCCCAGATACATTGCTTCACAGATAGATTCGAACCCGGCAGTGGTAGCATAAGCACGACAACCGGCCATCCCATTAAGAAACTTCACATCATCTATCTGATAGAAACTTAGTGTTTCGTCAATCCTGGTCACCTCATCTGCATCTGCTTTGTCCCAGAAAAACCTCAAAGGAACTTCCGGATATATCGTATGAAACTCCTCCACACTATCTGCAAAACCGGAATTTACCATATATCCATGAATATAATTTCCTTCTTCCGGTTGAATAGCAGTTACTTCCTGCCGAATTAAAGGAGGAACTACCACCACTTGTTCTACCCTGTCCGGTTCCATATCATTGAAAGATAAAGCAAGTTTCTTCGAAGATCTTACAGCTGTCATCTTGGTGAAGAAACGCAGCATCCGTAATTGAAAAGAGTTTTTATCCGGAAATTCAAAATTCTGATGTAAAAACAAGTATTGGTGTCCGACGCAGACATATGGAACGGAGGGACGAAAGAGTGTGTAGGTAAGTCCTGTCAAAAGCTCGTAGAAGTTGATCACTACTTCCGCCCCTGTATCCTTAATCCGCTGGTTAATATAGCACATACTGCGAAAATATTCCGGAATACGCAGTAAATTATAAATAAAACTTTTCTTTAGATTCGCTCGTTTATTATCTGCCGCAGGCAAGAAATTAGGACTGATAAAACGTTTGACCGGTGCCTGTATATTCCGGTTAAAAAATCCGGGCAAGATACGTGATGAACTCTCACCGACTAATACTTCCACTACTTCATGTCCATTACGCAACAACATTTCTTCAAGGGTAATAGCTTGTGTCAAGTGTCCCCTACCCTCGCCTTGTACAATAAATAAAAATTTCATGAGGCTATCATTATTAGTTTATTTCTTATTTATTTGTTTTTCGTTATGCAAAGTTCCCTTTTCCAGATTACAATAAGATGACTCTACAATTACTATTTTATGAACAAAAACAGCTTTTTCCCGTTATATTAATAAAATAGAAATTATATTTGCAGTCTTCAAAGACTGATATTTAAATTTAAGAAAGGAAAGATTATGGAAAAGTTTGAAGATTTAATACAGTCACCGATACCCGTTTTAGTTGATTTCTTTGCAGAATGGTGTGGACCCTGCAAAGCAATGAAACCCGTTTTAGAAGAATTGAAAACAATGGTAGGAGATAAAGCCCGTATTGTGAAGATAGATGTTGACCAACATGAAGATTTGGCTACTAAATATCGCATACAGGCAGTGCCGACTTTTATTTTATTCAAAAATGGAGAAGCCGTATGGAGACATTCCGGAGTTATCCACAGTAGTGAATTAAAAGGAATCATCGAACAAAATTACATATAAAAGGAAAATAGCGAATGAAGAAAGTATTAGCAATGGTAGCTTTTGTCATGCTGAGCGTTATCGTATACGCCTTCAATGACAAACCGGATGCCAATCAAGGTAAAAAAGAGGTAACAGGTAACGGTGAAGTCGTCGTAATGGACAAAGAAATGTTTCTGAAAGACGTCTTCGATTATGAAAAATCAAAAGAGTGGAAATACAAAGGTGACAAACCTGCCATCATCGACTTATATGCAGACTGGTGTGGTCCTTGTCGCCAGACAGCCCCAATCATGAAAGAATTGGCAAAGGAATATGCAGGGAAAATAACAATCTACAAAGTCAATGTAGACAAACAGAAAGAACTTGCTGCCTTGTTCAACGCAACAAGCATTCCATTGTTTGTATTCATTCCTATGAAAGGAGATCCGCAGCTTTTCCGTGGAGCGGCTGACAAAGCAACTTACAAGAAAGCTATCGATGAATTTCTACTGAAATAAAGAGCCCTAATTATAGTGACACTATCCGGTCAGGATAATGACATTATAATATAAAAATGGTGACACTATCCGGTGTGGATAGTGTCACCATTTTTATATGCAGAATAAAGATCATTTAAAGTATCCCACGGGATGATTCATCATAGGAATCTGACTATCTTTCAGTTTCAATACTTTCTTCAGCTGAGCGGCATCCATCGAAGCACGTGGCACTGTAGCCAGTTTAGCCGCAGAACAGAAAATAGAAATATTCTGAGAAACAATACCGGCATCCATGGCTCCCATTAGTTGATTCTGTATCTTCTGAGCATCACCAAAACGGGAAACATCACTGATTAATACTAAAGATACCGGAGCCGTTTTTACAAAAGCCTGGCCACCCGCTACCGCTCCACGGTAATCTCCTTCAGCAATCAGATTTAACTGATGATTCTTTGCGTCATACAAGTAACTTCCTTCCGATAATATCACATATACGTCTACATCCTGCTTATTCATAGCGGAAGGAGCCGTTCGTTTTCCAGCATCCGAACGATTGATTCCGTTGGCCGCCCATAATAAGTCTGACAAATCAGCAAGAGTTAACGCTTTCGAAGCATACTCACGCGTAGATTGACGTTCAGACAATGCCTTCATCACCGTACCAGTACGATTTAAATTAGGTTTTGGTAACTTAACAACCTTATCAGCAGCAAAAGCAGCCGCTGAAAGCATTAAACAAACGAACAATAGTTGTACCTTTCTCATAATTGTGGTATTTATAAAGTTGATAGGCAAATATAAACAAAAAAGGTCTGCATTCACTATAGAACACAAACCTTTTAAAAGTTATTTATAAGGCTTTATTATTTCTTATCTCCGAAATAACGGTTGTAAAGTCCTTCAAAACCTTTACCATGACGAGCTTCGTCCTTGCACATTTCGTGTACAGTATCGTGAATAGCGTCCAGATTCAAAGCTTTAGCACGAGTAGCTATACGTTTTTTGTCTTCGCATGCACCTTGTTCAGCATCTTTACGCTTTTGCAGGTTAGTTTTTGTATCCCAAACACAGTCACCCAGCAATTCTGCAAATTTAGAAGCATGTTCAGCTTCTTCCCAAGCATAGCGTTTGAAAGCTTCAGCTACTTCAGGATAACCTTCACGGTCAGCCTGACGGCTCATAGCCAAATACATACCTACTTCAGTACATTCACCCATAAAGTGATTATTCAGATCCTTGATCATTTCTTCGTCACAACCTTTTGCAACACCAATCACGTGTTCGTCAGCAAAAGACAATGCACCACCTTCTACTTCAACAACTTCTACGAATTTGCTGGCAGGAGCTTTACACAAAGGACATTTCTCAGGAGCTGCGTCACCTTCATAAACGTAACCGCATACAGTACATCTAAATTTTTTCATTTTCTTCTCAATTTTAAATTAATTAGTCAATACGTGTTTCTTTATCTTTTCTTAAGCAATTCTTGCATATACCTTTATAATAATAATGAACTTCCGTCACTTGATGCCCATCCATTTCCAGACTTTCAACTTTCTTCACGGCTTCCGGAGATTTTAAGTCGTAAATATGTCCGCAATACCTGCATAAGAAATGAGAGTGAACAGAAGTATCCGCATCAAAATTTGTATTCTTCTCATCAATCGTGAGCATCAATGCAGCTCCCTGTTCCGAAAACAATCTCAAAGTGTTGTATACCGTCGTTTTCGAAAGTGTCGGCATAGAAGGAGATAACGCTGTATAGATATCATCAGCCGAGGGATGAATGGGATGATTCATCAAATATTCCATGATCGCTATGCGCTGCATGGAAGGCTTTATATTATGCTCTAACAATCGTTCGTATGGTTTCATAAGTTCTCCCTCTTTTCAAAGTTGTATTCATTACAATTGTAAATCTGATGCAAATATAGAAAGTCCCAATATCATTTCCAAATAAATTCAATCTTTTTTTGCAGAGAAGTATTACAAAATCCATTCAAACGAAAAGGCCACCTTTTGAAAGATGACCTTTTTGCGTTAATATACCTCGCTTCTGCCTTAGTCTTTGTCCACCTTGGCTTCTTCTATGATCGATGCAGGTACTTTTTCACAACGAACATATTTACTCACATCGTTGTCATCGTCTTTTGCAGTCCAGATCATGGAACCCGATTCCAACAAATCGGTTACGATATAATCATTATTCCAATCACCATTACCGAAATCATATTCTCCGCTGATAATATATCCTAAATAAGGATCATTTTCAAGGCTGAAATGACCAGTGATATGGCGCGCGTACATACTGTCGAACTTCTGGTACATTTCAAAAGTCAATTCTTTACGGTTAAAGGTTATGTAGCAATATGTACCTTCTGCCATAGGCTGTCCATTCCATTCAGAAAGTTGCCATGTTCCGTTCAGGTTAGCAGCAGTGACCGGCAATGTAGGGATCTCTGCCTTCTCATCTTCATCACAAGATATGAAACAAAGCAGGAAGGCGAATAAAGCCATTAATTTAAGAATATTCTTCATGTCTTCTTTTTATTTTTATCGTTACTTAATACAGTTTACTTTAATACTCAATGTCCGGTCAGCCTGTTGTCCGCTTACTCCTTCTATTATAACAGGAAAGATAAACGAATCGCCCTTTTCCACAGGAATCAGGGAAGCATCTATCGTGATTATTATATCGGCTTCACTGCCCGGACTGATTACTTCCGGTTCTGTGCGAAAAGTAACAAAACAGGGAAGGTTCAGAACTGTCAAACGCAATGATTGCTCCCCGCTGTTACCGCAAAGTATTCGTTCCGAAGCACGCTTTCCTGACATCACCTCCCGAAATTCCATCCGGTTTTGTTTTAGCCTCAGTTTGCCCATCGCATAAGGATAGCGTCCCCATTCATCTGCTCCGGGCAATACATTACCCGTCAATGTGAGGCGTGCCACAGGCATCCGGTCCGACAGAGACAGATAAACGAAAGCATTCGTATCTATCGTCCCCGGGTGGTTTTTCGGATTATAGGTCAATGCAATAACACTCGCTTCACCGGGAGGTATTTCTCCGGTACGAACATCCGCCACTGCACATCCGCAGGTAGTCCTTACACGAGTCAGATTTATCGTTTTATTACTTATATTAGTACATGTGAAACGATAGGTCTTTGGAGCATCATCCTCCGTCATTGTTCCAACATTCAACACAGTACTGTCGAAGCGCAGAATTTGTTCCCCATGCTTCATTAGCGGCGGATTTATCAGCGTATCTGTTTTTTCCTGCGGAATGAAACGAATCCCCTTGGCTTCAACCGCCCGGAATGATCCGATGACCACACAGAGTAAAAATAACCGTATCCAAGTAATTGGTTTCATTGAATATTAAAATTACATCCAACCGTTATCATTAGCCTTTTTACGGACGGTAACGGCAATGGACTGTTCGCTTCCGTTGCTTACTTTCACTGTAATACGAGCTGTACCGGTTTTTATACCAGATACGGTCATAAGCGTATTACTTACGCTCACTGCAGCGGTAGCCGGGTCGCTCGATGTGCAAGTATAAGTCAGTGTTTCACCATTTACAAAGTAGTAAGCCAAATTAAGAGTCGATGTTGTACTTTCTGCCACATAGACATTTGGCACTACCATATCCGAACCACTCCCTTCAATACTGTTAAGCAAACTTCCGGCATTTACTAAGCCTGTACCCATCTTGCCGACATACTTCGACAGTGCTACTTTTGTAGGAGAAGCACCGGCAGAAAGATGATTGCGATAATAAGTTTTCACTTTTCCGCCAGTATACCAGCCGTCCAATGGTTTTGCAGAATTCTTCAGCAGTTCAATGAACTCAGTTGCTTTAAAATGACGGCGTTGTTTTACAGCATAGGACAAGCCTAATGCCGCTACTCCCGATACATGCGGACAAGCCATAGATGTACCATCCATAAAACCATAAGTAGCAGTACCGTTCTGTATCCAAGTAGAAAGAATAGAACCGGAGTATATACCTTCTGCCCAAGCTTCAGGATCTTCTTTACCTACCGGATTATAGTACTCCGTATCACCACCCGGAGCAGAAACTGTCGCTTCCACACCGTAGTTAGTATAAGAAGCCGGGGTAAAATCGGCAGCCACCGCACTCACTGCTATACATTTGGAATAAGCAGCGGGGAATGCCGGCATTCCTGCATATTCGTTACCGGATGCAAAAATAGCCAAACCACCATCAATCACTCCATTGGGAGAACCGGCGTTATTGATAAAATAATCTAATGCTTCTTTTTCCAATGGATAAATACTCTCCCACTCTTTTTCCGTTCCCGGCCCTGGAGTATATCCTTCGATCATATTAGCTAAAGAAGAGTTGTATCCCCAGCTACACTGCAAAATAACAGCGCCATTATCGGCAGCATATTTGATGGCTCTGGCCTCAGCATCCAAGCTGACACCGTAGTCTCCGGAAAACACTTGGCATGACATAATCTTCACACCCGAATTTTTCGTCCCATCACCACCGGCAATACCACAAACACCGATACCATTATTATTCATAGCAGCAATAGTACCGGCAACGTGTGTTCCGTGTCCCGTATCGCTTGTTTCCATCCATGAGATAACACCTGTATTACTTACGAAATTGTAACCATATTTATCATCCTTATATCCGTTACCATCGGCATCGTCATCAGCATAAAGTTCTTCTCCTTCATTAATCCAGATATTACCAACCAGATCAGGATGTGTATTCATTACACCTTCATCCAGTACAGCGACTATAATAGACGGATCGCCCTTACATTTCTGCCAGGCTTCCGTACAACCGACATCACACCCTGCTTCCGAACCATTACCTAAATCATTTTGATTATCAAATTCATTCTCTCCAGTATTATTATAATGCCATTGATAAGACAATCCTGGATCGGAGAACGAGCTTCTTGCTGATACAGCACGTGTAGCAGCCTTTTGCCGCAAAGCGCTCTCGTTGATATAACTCCGATATCCTTCGGTTTTGTAAGCACGTTTAATACGGCTATTGCCTTGTACTTTTGATATTTCACCTAATTTACCAAGACGGCTGGCCGCTTCCTTCAGGTCCGTATTTTCATTAAACTTCACTCGATACCACAAATGTAGTCCGGCACTACGGGTGCGTTCTTCATTTTTAGCATCGACCGGAAATATACGTTCAAACTGGTATGCACCCAAAATAGCCAATACTTCATCAGTAGATGGAATCCCGGAACGGGTCATGGCTCCTCCACTTCTTGTCGCAACCTTGAGGGCTTGGTCAAGAATTTCGGTCATTGCAGGATCGAATTTAATCAGCAATTCACCGGAAGTGACATCAGTCGGAAACTGAACTTCCGTCCCCCCTGCAGGGGTAGACGGTTGTTCAATAAATTCTTGTTCCGAGCATGAAGCCAGCAGCAGGGCAAACAGTGCTGTATATAAGATTTTTTTCTTCATTGTTCCTTTTTAAAAAGTTATTCTTGTTAATGATATTTATTCCACAGTTATCTTAGTCTGTTGTCCCCGATAATACAAATTTTCTGTAATATAGCGGATAGGCTACACCTTTAACAACCTGACTTGCTTCCGGGTCTTTATCCCCATAGTAGTAAGAATAATCGTAATTCACAACATCCACATTGCTAAATCCAACTGCCTTTCCTTCTGAATTTATACCTCCTTCTTGCTGATTGAATACCATAGTTTCCGGATACCAATATACAAAGTAAGGATGGAACAGAAGCCAGTTCGGTATTGCACCAGTCAAGAAGTTCAAATTAATATGAACTGTACGGGCAAATGGTAGTACACGTGGAATATCCTGTCCTGTTACCGGAGACTGCTTCTGATAAGTAACCTGATTGTCACCCGTCAGCAACCATTGACAAGTATCCTTTGATATCTTATCAAGGAATAATGATGGTGTAGCAGTCAATTCCTCTTTAGTAAAGAAATCATCATGTTGATAAGTTAATGGTTTTCTGGCAGCAGCCAATGCACTTTTAACTTCTGCGTCAGTAGGTAATTCTCCCTCAAGGAAGTTATAAGACAGGAACAGTGCATTCAGTTTATCCCAAGTCAGCAATTTCAAGAATGCTGCTCTTTCCGGCTGTCCTTGTGAAATATTAACATGCAACCCAACATCCTTACCATTATATTGATTGTTTCCATCAATCTGAGTTAAGTCTTTCAGTGTTTCTGTAGCACGACATCCGGTCAATGATAATGATCTTAAATGTGGGAAATTTTCTTCGTTTACCACATCTGTAATCACAGATAACTTCTGGAAATTATTACTTGACAAGTCAAGACTTACCATCTTTTTACCCAGTTTAACAAAATTCTTAGGGAGATCATTCATACCGAAAGAGAACATCTTCAAATCTTTCAGATATTCCAATTCACAGATTTCTTCACCTAAATGGATCGTACGTATCTGTCTGTTGGCATTACTCATGACAGCAAATGATTCCAGATATTTCAGATGACGAATTTCCTTCGGCAATGTTTCACCGTCTTGCAGATCGATCATAGCAAAATGTACAGAACGTACACGCCCCACAGCTTCTTCCGGAAGTTCTCCATCTTTTATTTCCTTATCCGTAGCTTCCCAAAGTGTCACGAAATCCCAGTTCATCATACTTTCACTGGTATCAAAGCTCATCATACTCTGGAGTTTGTTATTAATGGTAATAATAGCTAATGAGTCACCTGCACGATTGTCTTCGATTCTCATGGCAGCTTCCTGTGTAACAGTCAGCACAACTGCATCTATTTTATTACCATTGTCGTCCACCAGTTGATCATCCGAATTTACCGGAATCAGATGAATCTTTGCCACACGAGTATATGGAGCCACGTTCATTCCCCATCGAAAATCAACTTTCAAAGTACGGGGACGTGCTCCTCTGTCTAAATTCACTTCCAGGTCTTTATCTTTCGGCAATGTCACCCAGTTGCTACGTTCTCCTTCCACTTCCTTTTTCTCTTCATCGGTCATGGTCGCTTCTTCTGCAAAAGAATAATCCACACTTCCGATTTTGAAATTCACATTCGTGGAAATAGTAGACTCGAAATGACGATCTTTGTAAACATCCGAACTAGGGATTTTCACTTCCGGTTCTCTCACTAAGATTTGCTTACCGAAACCAAACTGTGTAACTGTAACCAATCGAGGTTCCCGACCGTCCATAGTGAAACGTACCTGCGCCGTACGCGCAACATTTGTCAGTGTAGAGTCTATAGCAAGATCACATACTGCCGAGCCCAGCCCATTTGCCGGTGAAACGGCAATCCAAGGTTGTGACACACGTGCCACCCATTGATCATTGGACGAAACGGCAATCTTCTCAGTTCCTCCTTCGGCACCGATAGTAATTTCTTCCTTATCTATCGTAATGCCATCGATTCCCACTTCATCATCATCCTTGCACGAGGATACGAACCCCGCACAAAGAATCAGTCCTAATGTTATTTTACTAAAATATTTCATTAATAGAATCTTTTATATTATCGTTCAATACCTAAAGCATCACAACCACGAATATCCTGCGTAGTATCATAGAACAGCGCATACATACCTGCCTCAATATAAGGACATACTTTGGTCACATCAATAGAGATATTCGGATTGTCTGCGATATCCAATATATAAAGCTGCGGTGTCAGAGTTTCATCTACTTTACGGATGTCATTTGAACCGATTTGCAACTGGATCAAGCTCGGACAGGTAGTGATACCTGTCGGCCATTGGCGCAAGATACGGTTACCTTCCGCATCACGTTGGTGACGAATACCAAAAGCCTTCAATTGACTACTGTTCAACGGCTGTGTCGGGAACGTAGAGAAACAGTTGTAACTAACATCCATATTACTCAAATAAGGCAAGGTTGTCGCCCGGAAGTCATCAGACAAGCTTGTTAATTTATTGAAGCGCAAATCTATAATGGTCAGCATGTACGTATTCTTATAGTTTCCTTCTTTGGGTTTCAGCGAATTTTCCGGAATCGATGTCATCAGATTATTACTCAAGTCAATAGTCGATATCGGTGAACCTGATGCAAACAGTTCTGTAGGGAATTTCGTTATTTTATTATACGATAAAGTCACTGTACTGGCATTGATACCCTTGAATTGGGCCATCGGACAATCGATATTGCTTCCTTCCGAACCTATTTCATTATACGAGAAATCGACAGAACCCATAACATATACCGATTTAGCATTAAAAATATTCGGTATATATTTCAACTTATTATGAGAAAAGCCCAAGCCTTCTACCTGATCGGTAAATGCACAAAAGTTATCCGGGATTTCTTCAATCTGGTTATAATCCAGCTTAAGGTCTGTCAGTTTAACATTTGTACCGAAAGCTTCCAATTGTTTTACATTATTGTGTACACAATCTAATAAGCCAAGTTTTACCATTTTCTGTAAGGATGCAGATTCGGGGAATCTTTCCAGATTGTTATAACCCATATATAAGATTTGAATTTTTGGCCCTGTATCTTCATCGTCAGCCAGCCTTTGCCAGTCAGCAGTCAGTTGATCCCCACTGATACCTTTATTACAAGCTATATTTAATAACTGTAACTCCGGCAAATCATATATAAATTCCGGTATTTGTGTCAGATTTGGACAATTATATAATTCCAGATCCGTCAGTTTTGTCAGATTACTCCAACTTAACTCTTCATCCGCATACTGCTTAGCATATTCTGAATCGGCATCTTCCCAATCGGCAGCGATATTATCATAAGTAAACGGCGAATTGGCAAAATAGATTGTCTGTAAATTAGTCAATCGCTGAATAGCCTTTGAAATAAATGTTATTCGATTAGTAAGGATACCTATTTGAGTATCCTTTAATGAAATGCGGTTATTCTTCTTTATCGGTTGCAGGTCAGGATGTCTGTTAATACCGTCTTGCAAAAGTTCCGACATATTCAGACGCGGATCGCGATCAAGAAATGTTCTTTTGTAATGCATACGTATTCTTTGCTTCTGTTCCTCGCTCATATCTGGGGTCAGTTCATCTTCACCAAAGAGTCTGCCGCTCAATATTTCACTATGCGTACCAAAAGAAAGAGTTTTTAGTTCAGTTAACTGTCCGATAGCATCAGGCACTCTGCCTTTAGCACCAAAGCCAGCAAGTGAAAGCCCTATAACACGTCCATTGTTATCGAGATCAACTCCAGGCTGATCCCCCCACATATCCAGTTCTTTATTAAAGTTCCAGTTTGAACTGCTGACAGTATTATTCACAGTACCGCCATTGTACTTCCAGTTCTTTCCGTCCAAGGCTTCCCAAATAATTTTCAGCGCTTTGTAGTCCTTAATGTATTCTGCAGTCTCTTTCAATTGGATAGGCACATTAGCATCTTCTGTCAATTCATTGTCTTTCACTGTAAAAGGTTCTCCTCTTACGGACTGTGTTTCCAATACCGGTCGCGTACCACCACTTTGTGTATAGGTGGTATATGCCACTACTTGAAAAGTACCGGCAGGAAGCCATACGGCAGAATCACATGTTGCCACACCTATGTCCATATACTTGTCATTAGCATTATCAGGGTTCTGGTTTTCCTTAGAGCCTTCTTCATAAGTAACTTTCATCCCTTTCATCTCTGTTGTGACACGAGTAAAGGTGTTCATTACAGTAACATCGACATAGCGAATATTGCTAAATAAATATTCACCGACCGCACGTGTGCTAAGACCTTCTTTCGTTAGCTTAAAAGTAACAGTTCCACGTGCTACAGCATCTACAGCCAACGCTTTTTCCTGAAGTCCTTGACCGACAACGGTAAATTCGCTGTCATCTCCACCAGGTCCTGCCAACAGAACCTCATCAAGTTTATCATACAGGTAGTAACCGATAATCTTATAAGTACCGGCCAATAACTGCAATTTATCACTACGCAGACCATATTCCGCATTGTTCGCATTGTATGCGTTCAAGGGTACAGTCTGTGAAACGGTCGTTCCGTTGTGCGTCATCACAACCTTTATCTTCTGTGCACTAGACAACGTTTCCAGTTTGTCTGTTGCACGGGTGGTTGTTCCTTTCTCAAAAGAGGTGCTCTTATAGAGCTTGAACTGCACATAGCCGTATTGGCTTTGCAGTACCTCGTCACCGTCATCAGAGCAACCAGTTACCACCATCGTTAGTAAGCTGACGATGAGGGGTAAGAAGAATATTGAGTATAATTTATGTAGATTCATTTAATATACTATCTAAATTAATTAATTGGCAGGGGTAATCACCAAAGCCTTCTTAAAGAGCATATCTGTTCCCTTAAAAACAATGATTAAATCTTCCTTAAAAACGTCAGGTACAGTGACCCCCAAAATCATATTTCCAGTCTCATCCATTGATGCCTCAAGAGTTACAGTAACATCCTCATCATCAGCATTAATTGCATAAGCTTCACCTATCCATTCACTTTCGGATAATAACGGATTAACCGCATAATATTCGCCTGCATTAGCAGATATTGAATAAACATCATCAATAAAATAGTTTCCTTGGAGGAGTTCTAAAATAGAAGTATTTGTTGTTTTAGTAGGTGAAACTTCTTCCCATCCGGCTTTTTTTATAATGAAGCTCTGATTACCGGGTTCTTCTTTCACTTCTTTCTGAGTAAAGCCAATTAAAAGATTTCTCTGTTCATACTTATAAGCTATCTCTCCATTTTCAACAATAGTTTCTTCCAAATTATCTTTGATACTTTCATACTCAGCCTGTGAGAACGCAAGAACATAACCAGTTCTAGATTCAGGCTCTCCCCAACTAACATTAGGAGTATATTCATCAACTGTGAGATTTATTTTACCTTTTTCACCTTCACAATGCATCCATATCATATCAGGGTCTATTGTTGAAATATTCTTATTTCCCAGCATATCTTCCCATTCCTCCATATATACAAATACATATTTATCACTTAAAGTTTTAATAGTGAATGGCATTCTTTTGTGTAAAGTAATATCACCAGTACTACCACCCGTACTTTTTTGTGTAAATGTCTTTCCATCCATTGAAACAACCCAATTGGTAGGATAAGTTGACGGAAGCGTCAATTCCATAACCCCAGGTGTCATGCCATCATAAGAAACTTTAAAAGAATAGAATGCTTTACCTTCTTCGTCAGAGAATGTAATCACGTTTTTATCGCTTGCTTCAACCGGATATTTTTCACGATTCTCATCTTTTATTATCTTCAAGCCACCAGTCACTTCTTGATTAACTGCACCTACAAGAGAGCCGCCTTCCAGTTCTACCCAACCCGGCAGGTTTGTAGCGGCAAAACGGAAATTAGCTTTAACGCTAAATTTAGAGAAGTCCTGATAGCCCACTTTAAGTTCTTTGACCACCTCGCCTGCTTCATCATATACTTCCAATTCATATCCCTTAGCCGAACGAGTTACCTCTCCAATCACAATAGTCTGACCACCCATTGTCAATTCCAATTTAGCCACACTAATGTTATCCACTTTCTGATTGTCATCAGTAGCTAAGATTGTTACAGTTTGTGTACCGGCTGTTCCGGACACAACAAATTCTTCCATATCATTGGACTGAAACTTACACCAAATGGCGGAAGATGCCAAACTCCAATTCGTATTAGCCGTAAAAGTAAACTCTTTTGTCTCACCTGCATTGCAAACAATGTTCTGCTTTTCCGGAAATATCGGAGCCACTGCATCGTCATCATCGTCCGAACACGCTGCCAGACAGAAAGTCATGAGTAAGCCAATGAAGAACCAACTCTTGCACGACATCTTCATACAAGAATCTCCTAGTGGTTTTAAACTAAACTTTTTCATATCCATTTATATTCTTATTTTTTAATATCCTTGTTCTTTTAATTTTTCTGCTTCCGCTTCACTTATCCATTCTATGACATTGGCAAATGTTCCTACTACACCATATAATGAGCCATCTCTATTATTCACACTCATTGTGACATATTGGAAGACAAAGTTCTCATTAGTACTATAAAAAGAAGTATAAGCGGTAGGTTGATTAAGCCGCAATTTGTCGTCACCGTGAATGGTGTTGAAAGCCTCACCTGTCGTTCCACAAATTTGCTCTTCCATTTCGACGATCGGTTGCAGGATATCATCCCGATTGAAGGTGATTTCCATATCGTAGCCATCAAAGTAGAGGTCATGTATAACAACTGTATTTTCTTTACCCTCTACCACATCAGAAGTTACCAAACGCAAGTCTACATTCTTCGGATAGTAATCCGATGATAAATAGGTAGAAGTCACCTTGCAATATCCTGTAAAGTTTTTGATATCAAACGGACAAACCTTCTGCATCACAACTTTTGCCTCAGTTCCATACATACTCCATTGCTCAGTTTCAGGAATTACGAGCCGCAAAGCAAAGCCCAGCGAGTCGCTAATACCAATATTCTTATAAATACCTTCCACCTCCACGTTAGTGCTCATTTCGCCCGCTTTAATGGTAACGGTATTCGACAAAATTCTGTAATGCTTACCTTCCACAGCATTGCTTTCTTTGTCTATCACTTCGACAGCCAGCGTGCGGTCGTAGTCAACAGACTTAGTAGCAGAGACAGGAACATTAAATATCTCATTCGTTTCTTGCACGGCATAAGTATAAAGCGTGTCAGAAAACATAAGATAACTGGATCCGTTGTATAACACCTTGTCCTGATCGCATCCGGAAAGAGCTATCAGAGCAGCAATGGCTGCCATACATCCTATTAATAATTTCTTCATTATCGTATGCTTTTAATCTTATTTGTTACTTTCATTCGGTTGGACTTGTGAGCCCGGAGCGTCCAATTCGTGCTGCGGTATAGGCCACACGAACAAAGGATCGTCAGCTTCTACTTTCAAGCTACTACCATTTGCCAATGACTGGTCTTGTGGTTTACGCTCGAAACCTTTGTGCCAGCGTTTCAAATCATGAAGACGGAAACCTTCCATATAAAGTTCTTTCACGCGTTCTGCCTCAATAACATCCATTGCATTAGAAGCCGTCAAAGAAGTAGAACCACCATAACTGGAATAACGTGCTGTACGAAGAGTAGTGATATCTTTTCCGGCACGACCATAATCAGGCTTCTCCTGTTGTACATAAGCCTCAGCACGTATCAGATACTGTTCCGACAAACGAAGTACTTTCGGCATACAGACGTGAAGTATCTTAGTTTCCAGGAATGCTTCGTTACCAAAATACTTTATCAGCAAAGGCCAAGAAAGATGGTGACTATAGCCAGTAGTATATGATTGGAAAAAAGTAGATACACGTAAGTCGTTATTATCATATGAGTTGAGAACCCATGTTGCCGGCACATAATCAGGACGATAATTACTGTAGTCGTAATTAAAGAAAATCTGTCCCAAGCGACCTCCATAAGAATTTACGGTAAAACCAACTTTCCAAATAATTTCAGTAGAGAGGTCATTCGTCCACATATACTTGTAATAACTCACTCCGGAAGAAATATTCTGAGTACAGCTAGACAAGACAAAGTAATCACTGTCTATTACTTTACTAGAATACTTAATAGCTTCATCCCACTTTCTCATATAGAGAGCTACGCGTGCACGCAAAGCATATACAGTGTATTCATTGAAATAAGTAGCGTTATTGAACAAAGCACCATCAGTAGCCGGATTGTAATCCTCATCCAATGCCAGCAATTCAGCTGCACGATCGAGATCACTAAGGATAAACTGATAAGAATCTTTCAGTGAAGCACGCTTCATTTCTTCGTCTCCTGCATAATGCTCGGTCAGGATAACACCCAACTGATTGGCTGCGTCTTCATCACTTTCATAAGCCTTACAGAAAAGTTTTACCAATTCCGAATAAGCAAGCGCACGGGCAAAATAGGCTTCACCACAACATTGGTCTATTTTATCCAAATCGTTATCATTAGTAGTTTTATTTCTTACTCCATCCACACGGTCGAGCAGAAAGTTACAACGATTGATTACATTATATAATGCAGCATAAACACCTTCAATATTTGTATTGGTTGCCAAAATGTCTTTCCAACGCCAAATATCTCCATAAGTATTCGTATTTCCGTTTACTCCATACACAAAGTCAGTCTGCAAATCGGGTAATAACGTAAGACTTCCGGAGTACAAGGCACTACTTTTAAAAGTATCATAAATACCTATAACTGCCAGATTTACATCATCTACCGTCTGGATAGACTTATCGAAAGGGATTGCATCCTCAGGCATCTTATCCAAACAGGAAGTGTAGGAAAATGCCACGGCAGCCAACAAGATATATAATTTAAATTTCTTAATCATCTTTCTTTAATATACTATTTAGAATGAAACTTCAACACCCAAAGTAAATTGGCGTGATGCCGGGTATTGTGCTCTATAAATATTGCTTGCAACTTCCGGGTCAAGTCCGGTAAAACCAGTCCAAGTCAGCAAATTCTGTCCTTGCAGGTAAACGCGTGCTGCTGTGAAGAAATTACTTTTCTTCAACAACGATTGCGGAAGTGAATAAGCCAATGTCAGATTCTTCAAACGAAGGAATGAAGTATTTTCAAGAAAGCGGTCGTCAAGTTGTGCCACCACATCGTAGCGGGGAATATCCGTAATATCACCGGGCTTTTTCCAACGATCATACAACAGTCGCTTAGACTGGTTATATGCGCTATACAGTCCGTTACTTTCTTCAAAGAAGCGGTCATTATTCATCACGTAGCGTTTCGCCATCCAGCTGAACTGCGCCGACAATGAAAGCCCTTTCCACACGAGGGTAGTTCCAAAACCACCTGCCCATGGAGAATCGAAAGTCTTGCCAGTCATAACTTTATCTTCCTGACGAAATTCAGTTGTTAACTCTCCGTCGGCTGTGTACCACAAAGCGTCCCCATTAGCGGGGTTCACACCTGCATAACGATTCAGGAAGAACTCAGTTGTAGGATGTCCGACCATATACTTTAAGCCAGTCGTAGAATTTACATACTCTTCTACCCCATTGTAAAGTTCCAACAACTTATTCTTATTATAAGAGAAATTAGCACTAAGATTCCAAGTGAAATCCTTTGTATGGATGACATTACCATCTACTGCCACTTCAACACCCCGGTTCATCATAGCACCGATATTCTCCCAACGATACCCCTCACCAGTTATGGCATAAGATGTGGGTACATACATCAATATATTAGTAGTCTTCTTATGATAAAAATCAACGTTTACATTAACACGATTAAAGAGCCCCAAAGTAAAACCAACATTGTTAGCCCAAGTCTGCTCCCAGCCTAATTTTTCATTTCCACTCTGTAAAGGAAAGATACCCGCTTCATCGTTATAGTTGGCATTCCCGGAAACAAGTGCAAGATGATCGTAGTCAGGGATACTCGAGTTACCCGAAGTACCGGTACTCAACTTTATCTGCGCATTAGTCAACCATTCCACATCTTTCAGGAAAGCCTCGTTCTTTATGTTCCACATAAAGCCCAATGACCAGAAAGCTCCCCAACGATGATCTTTACCAAAACGGGAAGAAGCATCCATACGCCCGGCAACTTCCGCATAATACAAATCCTTATAGTTGTACTCGCCACGGAAGAAAAGCGATAAATAAGAATAGCTACTATTGACATCTTGCCATGAAGAGGCCCGCGTACCGGAAGTTACATTTGTCAACCGGTCTATTGTCTGCCCTCTCGTAACAACCTGAAACCCAGTTGAACGATAATCTATACCTTCTTGTCCCAACAAGAAATTGAATGAATGTTCGTCATTCAATGCCCATCGGTAATTTGCCGTAAGAGTTTCACTCAGACTCAAAATATCCGCCGAACTACGTCCGGCACTTCCTGATTTATTATTAATTATATAACTAGGAAAAGATTGCATAAATGACGTAGAATGAGAATAATCAGCACCAAACTGAGCCCGGACAGTCAAGTTCTTAACAGGAGTAATATCTGCAAAAACAGTTGACAACAACTTATATTTTTTATGTTCTACAGGGTTATTTGCCATCCACTCAATAGGGTTCTGTCCTGTCCCTTTCCAAGTTCCGTCATTTTCAGAAGCCAAAGAGCCATCAGCATTATAAGGATTCCAGTAAGGCAACATAAAGCGTGAACCGGAAATAGGAGTATAAAGTGCCATATCCCCTTCTTCAGCCTGCGCTATTTCCTCATAAGCCATCATCGTATTGGTACCTATTTTCAACCAGTTGCTGGCTTTTACCTCCGCATTGGCACGCATGTTATAACGACGGAAAGTTGAACTTTGGGCAATACCGTCCTGATCGTAAAATCCTCCTGAGACATAGTAGTTCAAACGATCGGTAGCACGGTTAACAGACAGTTCATAACTCTGCAATGGAGCGCGATCATTAAATACTTTATCCAGCCAATTAATATCTGTACGAGAAAGCAAATTATAATCCTTACCTGTGTCCAAGCCAATTTCTTTTTCAAATTGGATACGCTCCGGTGTATTCATCATCATCCAGTTATCATCCGACGCCAATTGTGAGAACCCCCACTGTCCGCGCAATGTTACTTTTGCTTTATCCATTGCCAACCCACGTTTGGAAGTGATTACAACCACACCATTCGCTGCACGGGCACCATAAATAGAGGTTGAAGAAGCGTCTTTCAACACAGAGATGGACTCTATATCTCCCGGACTGATCGTATTAAAGTCAGCACTGGAAATAGGCACACCATCCAAAATAAACAACGGTGCCGTACCCGAATTAATTGAATTCGTACCGCGAATCTGGAAAACAGCCGCCTTACTAGGTTCTCCCGAGTTAGAGATTACAGATAATCCCGGTGTCTGTCCCTGCAGTGACTGATCAAAACCTGCAGCAGGCACATTTTCTAATTTTTCCGCTTTAACAGTGGATACGGCACCAGCAATCGTCCCTTTTTTACGAGTTCCATACGCTACTACCACTACCTCATCTATTAAAGCAGCATCTGAAACCAGACGAACATTCAGTGTTCCGGTTTTGGCACTAACCGCATGTGCCTGTGATTGCATACCGATATAAGAGAACAGCAAAGTAGCACTTGCCGTACCCTTAATCTCAAGAGTGTAATTACCATCAATGTCGGTAATTACACCATTTGTAGTACCCTTCTCTAAAATAGACACACCAACCATCGGCTCATTATCTTCTGCCGAAACAACATGTCCTTTTACCTTATATCCACTCTGTGCAAAAAGCATAAGAGGAATATTCAGTAGAGCAAAGAGTACAAACAAGAGAATTGATTTTCTCATCTTTGATACTTGAATTTAAATTAATGAATTGATTTATTTTTTACAGATTTATCTACAAAACGAAAACTTAGCATATTACGCTTCACGCATGAAACAGCAATATACTTCTCCCCTTGGAGCGACTTTGAAAAGTATACTTTTATCATCGTTCCAGGACAGACTATTAAATAGTCTATACAATATATAGAATAGGGAAATTAGCTTGGCTGGTTTTTAATATTACGCCATATGTCTAAATAAATGTCTTGTGTCGCTGCAATACTAATAAAGTGTATGTCCATCTCTCTAAAATTATAGATATTAATAAGTGCTTATCGTTTGTTTAGGTGTAAATTGCCTATAAAATTCTTTAATTTGGCTACAAATATAATTATAATAGTTAAATAGAAAAAACAAAAAGTCTCATTTTTTATACCAAATTTCCTCAAATGTCTTTTTATTGCATAATTAACAAAATATTAATAAACAAATAGATATATCCCATATAAACCGTCAAAAATAAGACCATCTTACTTTCCATTTGACATTCTTATTAGTTGCTTATGCAATAGTCATTAAAACGACATAAGACACCTCATTTTGAGGATTCAGAGTCAAAAGGGCAAAAATCCAAAACTATTTCCTATTTTTGTACCCACTATATATAAAAAGGTACAAGATGAACTACGGATTCGTAAAAGTAGCTGCAGCCGTGCCACGCGTTAAAGTGGCCGACTGTAAATTCAATGTAGAGAGAATAGAAAGCCAAATCGCAATAGCTGAAGGTAAGGGTGTGCAAATCATAGTATTCCCGGAAATGAGTATTACCGGATATACTTGCGGTGACTTATTCGGACAGCAGATTTTGCTGGAAGAAGCAGAGATGGGGCTAATGCAGATACTCAATAATACCCGCCAACTGGACATCATCTCTATTGTCGGCATGCCGGTAGTAGTCAATTCAACCGTGATCAATGCCGCCGTAGTGATTCAAAAAGGAAAAGTACTAGGTGTTGCTGCCAAAACTTACCTCCCCAATTATAAGGAGTTCTACGAACAGCGCTGGTTTACTTCTGCCCTTCAACTGACAGAAGATACCGTACGCCTATGCGGACAAATCGTTCCCATAGGTGCCAACCTGCTGTTTGAAACTTCCGATACGACTTTTGGGATCGAAATTTGCGAAGACCTTTGGGCTACCATACCTCCCAGTTCCTCATTGGCTTTACAAGGAGCAGAAATTATTTTCAATATGTCTGCCGATAATGAAGGAATCGGAAAGCATCATTATCTCTGTTCTCTTATCAGCCAACAATCAGCACGTTGCATTGCAGGATACGTATTTTCTTCCTGTGGTTTCGGGGAGTCTACTACGGATGTAGTATTTGCGGGAAACGGATTGATTTACGAAAACGGCTCATTACTGGCACGTAGCAAACGTTTCTGCATGGAGGAGCAACTGATCATTAGCGAAATCGATGTGGAACGCATACGGGCAGAACGTAGAATCAACACCACTTTTGCTGCCAGCCAGGGAAATCCAGGAGATAAAAAAGCAATCTCCGTCGCAACGGAGTTTATTAATAGCAAAGAGCTTACTTTGACCCGAGACTTCAATTCACATCCTTTTGTCCCCCAAGGAGCAGAACTGGATGAGCATTGTGAAGAAGTATTCTCTATCCAAATAGCCGGCTTGGCACAACGACTGGTTCATACCAAAGCTAAAACAGCTGTAGTCGGTATTTCCGGAGGATTGGATTCAACATTGGCATTATTAGTCTGCGTGAAGACCTTCGACAAACTCGGTTTACCCCGCAAAGATATTCTGGGAGTTACAATGCCAGGCTTTGGAACGACTGACCGTACTTATAACAATGCCATTGATTTAATGAAATCATTGGGCATTTCTATCCGGGAAATCAGTATTCAAGATGCCTGTATCCAGCATTTCAAAGATATCGATCATGATATCAATGTACATGATGTCACCTATGAGAACTCTCAGGCACGCGAACGCACACAGATATTAATGGATATCGCTAACCAAACTTGGGGAATGGTAGTGGGTACGGGTGACTTGTCAGAACTTGCACTCGGATGGGCTACGTACAATGGAGATCACATGTCTATGTACGGTGTCAATGGAAGTATTCCCAAAACACTTGTGAAGTATCTAGTGCAATGGGTAGCGGAAAATGATATGGATGAGGACGCTAAAGCGACTTTACTGGATATTGTAGATACTCCTATCAGTCCCGAATTAATTCCAGCAGACGAAAACGGGGAAATCAAACAGAAGACCGAAGACTTGGTAGGGCCTTATGAACTGCATGACTTTTTCCTCTATTACTTCCTGCGTTTTGGTTTCCGCCCTTCCAAGATTTACTATCTGGCTAATATAGCTTTCAAGGATGTATATGACAAAGAAACAATAAAGAAATGGTTATCTACTTTCTTCCGACGTTTCTTTAATCAGCAGTTCAAGCGCTCCTGTCTGCCCGATGGTCCGAAGGTAGGTAGTATTTCCATCAGTCCCAGAGGTGACTGGCGAATGCCAAGTGATGCAAGTTCAACTATCTGGCTCAAAGAAATAGAAGATTTATAATCTCTTTGATCTTTCTTCTGTGACATTTTTGTATTTATCTTAAGTATTATACGGGGTAAAACAAAAATGTCACAGAACTGTATATCAATCATTTAGTTCACAAAACACCCCATATTCAAGAGAAGTTTACAAAAAAACATGCGGTTGTTTTTGACTTTTGGAGAAGAAAAACTGCATTTTCTTTATAACAGTAAGTTCTTCAGCCAATTAGCTACAAATGCGAATAATTAGCCAAATACACTTAAACAACCATTCAGCTACACTTGTGTATCCTCTTGATTACACAAGTGTAGTTTATTAGTTACTCAAGTCTAACAGATTAAATCATTTAGAAGAATAAAGTAATAGATCAGGAGAAAATACCAGTTCATGCAGAAGAAAACATTAATCCTTCCGCATGAGTTATATAGAACATACGGTCAATTGCACTATTGTAATACTTCTCTTTTAATACGTTCTATATCAGCCTTCTCAATAGTGCGAATGATATTTTTATAAATACGATGAAAACCGAAACCTCCTTCGGTCATTTCCTGAATAGCTTTTTGCTTTGACACTCCTTGAAATACAATACGATACATAGCACATACTGCGCCTGTCCTATCAGAACCGTGATGACAATGAAAGACGATTGGCCCTTTGCGGTTCTTGATAATGCGCAATGCATTGATCAATTGACCTTCACTGACTGAATGCGCTTTCATTTTTAGCCGATAAAGCTTAATCTTTGTTCCTGCCGCCTCATCATCGTCACTATGCCTGTTGCGAAGATTCAGCACTTCACGGATACCGTATTTCTCCAAAGCCTTAAAGTCAGCATCCGATGGTTGCTCCGAACGATATGCACCTGAGTCTATCTGATACAAATTAGTCAGTTTACTATCGGGAACAGTTATCTTTTCAGCGTTTATGTTTTGACCATAAACCGAAAAAGACATCACTATCCCGATAAATAAACCAAGCCAAATTCGTTTGTTATTGATTATCATATAGCAATCCTATGAGATTATATAATATGATGAGGCAAATTATAGTACTCCTTTGCTCGAAGGAAGCTCAAAATGATAGATATCTCTTTTCAATGCCATTTTCAGAGCACGTGCAAGCGCTTTAAAGATACCTTCTATCTTGTGATGCTCATTCTGTCCTTCAGCCTTGATGTTCAGATTCATTTTTGCAGCATCACTCAATGATTTAAAGAAATGCAGGAACATCTCCGTCGGCATCTCTCCTATTTTCTCACGATTGAACTCTGCATCCCATACTAACCAAGGACGACCTCCGAAATCAAGGCAAACCTGACAAAGGCAATCATCCATAGGCAAAGCATAACCATAACGTTCGATTCCACGCTTACTGCCCAAAGCCTGATAAATACATTCTCCCAAAGCGATGGCAGTATCCTCAATGGTGTGATGTTCATCCACTTCCAGGTCGCCTTTTACCCGAATGGTCAGATCCATTCCGGAATGCTTACCTATTTGTTCAAGCATATGATCGAAGAAGCCAAGACCGGTAGAAATATCACAGCTTCCATTTCCATCGAGATTGAGAGACACATAAATATCAGTCTCCTTCGTTGTACGGCGAACTTCTGCTTTCCGCTCACCGGCAAAAAGAAACTCTGCCACCTGATCCCAGTCTGTTGTTGCAAGTGCGCAAACATCTTCCAGACCTTTCTCTTTCAAATCATCCGTTGCTTCTTGCAGATAAATAGCACGGCAACCAAGATTCTTTGCCAGCTCCACATCAGTAGGACGATCACCGATTACAAAGCTTTCCGCAAGATCATATTCCGGATTATCAATATACTTCGTCAACATTCCTGTACGCGGTTTGCGAGTCGGCGCATTATCTTCCGGAAAACTACGGTCGATCAGAATATCATCAAAGGTAATGCCTTCTCCGGCCAATGTTTTCAGCATCAAGTTGTGAGCAGGCCAGAAAGTGTCTTCCGGAAACGAAGATGTACCCAGCCCGTCCTGATTGGTAACCATCACAAATTCAAAATCAAGCTTGCTACGGATAAAGCCCAAATTACGGAAGACTCTCGGATAAAATTCCAGCTTTTCCAGTGAATCAAGCTGATAATCAATGGGAGGTTCAATGACCAATGTCCCGTCCCTATCTATAAACAATATTTTCTTCTTCATATACTATCCTTGATATTTTTTGAGGGCAGCAAGTAACGTATTATTCTCCACTCTGGTACCCACCGTCACACGCAGACAGTTGCAACAAAGCGAAATGGAATGACGGTTGCGCACTATGATCCCTTCACCTACCAAATAATTGTAAATCTTCACCGCATCCGTTACTTTCGCCAAGAAGAAGTTGGAATCGGACGGGTACATTCGGACTGTACAAGATAATTTCGCAAATTCTTCTTCCAGATAGTCGCGTTCTTCCTTCAATGTTTTTATCCAGCGTTCTATTTCATAATATTTATGCAGCATAGCAATAGCCTGCTGCTGTGTCAGCTGATTCACATTATAAGGATACTTGATTTTACTCAGGATTCCGATAATTGCTTCGGATGCAAAAGCCATACCCAAACGGATAGCAGCACATCCCCAAGCTTTGGAGAAAGTCTGAAAAACAACCAGATTCGGATATTTATCCAGCTCTTCGAGGAAAGAAGGTGCTTCGGAGAAATCATTATACGCTTCATCCAATATGACCAATCCTTCAAATTCGCGGAGTATTTTTTCTATTTCAGAACGCAGCAGGTCGTTTCCCGTCGGGTTATTAGGTGAACACAGGAAAATGAGTTTCGTACGCTCATCTGCAGCTGCAAGAAGCTTTTCTGCTGAGAACTGGAAGTTTTCGTCCAACAAAACTTTCCGGTACTCCACATTATTCACATCGGCACAAACCTGATACATACCGTAAGTCGGATCAATAGCAACTACGTTATCTTTTTCCGGTTCGCAGAATGCACGAAACACCAGATCAATCGCCTCATCACTGCCGTTTCCTAAAAAGATATGCTGGGGAGAAACCTTTTTAATTTTAGACAACAGTGTTTTCAGTTCCCACTGCATGGGGTCCGGATAGCGGTTGTGAGGCAGGTTATAAGGATTCTCATTCGCATCCAGAAAAACGGAAGCCACAGCGCCTTTATATTCATCACGAGCCGAAGAATAAGGCTTTAGTTTCCATATATTCGGCCGGGTAAGTTCTTGTAATGTTTTCATTTCAATGTATTTAATCGTACTGTAACTGCATTCTTATGAGCATCCAGAAGTTCGTTGGCTGCCATTTCTTCAATAGCCGGCCCGATAACTTTCATGCCTTGAGGAAGAATTTCCTGAAACGTGATTTTCCGGATAAAGCTGTCCAGGCTCACGCCGCTGTATGCTTTCGCATAACCATTAGTCGGCAGCGTATGGTTGGTTCCGGAAGCATAATCCCCTGCACTTTCCGGCGTCAATGAGCCAAGGAAGACGGAACCGGCATTTATTACACGTTCAGCAACTTCCAGATAATTTTCAGTCTCTACAATCAGATGTTCGGGTGCGTATGCATTCGTCAACTCTAACGCTTCATCCATGTCCTTCACCAAAATCAGTTTACTGTTTTCCAGAGATTTCGCAGCAATTTCCCGTCGAGGAAGCTTTGCCAGTTGGCGGTCTACTTCTTCCATTACTTCTGCCTGAAGCTTTTCAGAGGTTGTTATCAACATCGCCTGACTGTCCACTCCGTGTTCTGCCTGCGACAGTAAATCTGCCGCAACAAACACCGGATTAGCAGATGCATCAGCCAGCACTTCCACTTCGGAAGGACCTGCCGGCATGTCGATGGCTACATCCCGAAGACTTACCAACTGCTTGGCAGCCGTCACATATTGATTTCCAGGGCCAAAGATTTTGTAGACTTTAGGAACACTCTCGGTTCCATATGCCATAGCAGCGATAGCTTGCACTCCTCCCGCTTTGAATATCTTACTGACACCTGCCAGTTGAGCGGCAAAGAGAATAGCCGGATGAATATTTCCGTTTTTATCGGGAGGGGTACAAAGCACAATTTCCCTGCATCCCGCAATTTTTGCGGGAACAGCCAACATCAATACCGTAGAGAAAAGCGGAGCCGTTCCACCGGGAATATAAAGCCCCACCTTTTCGATACCTACCGCCTTTTGCCAGCAAGTTACTCCTTCCATTGTTTCTACCTTCTTGCCAACGAAGCGTTGGGAAGAGTGGAAAGTTTCAATATTCCGTTTAGCCAGCGTAATGGCAGATTTCAACTCGTCGCTGATCAGTCCTTCGGCTTTCTGTATTTCTTCGGAAGTCACAGTGAGAGCAGACAAAGTCACCTTATCAAAAGCCGCCTCATATTCCAAAACAGCTTTATCACCTTCCGCTCTTACCTTATTTATAATAGTACGAACTGTATCGAACAAGCTCTCCGTATTCAAAGCCGGACGCTTCAGAAGTTCTGCCCATTGTTCTTTGGAGGGATATTTGATTAGTTTCATCATTCAAACTTATTAGACTATCATTTTTTCAATCGGCAACACCAAAATACCTTCAGCACCCAGTCCCTTCAATTTGCCAATGATTTCCCAAAAACGCTTTTCATCTAGTACAGTATGAACAGAGCACCAGCCTTCTTGTGCCAATGGCATAATAGTAGGGCTCTTCATACCAGGTAACACGGCAATTATTTCTTCCAGTTTATCCTTCGGAGCATTCATCAGCACGTATTTCTTGTCTTCGGCAGTCTTTACTGCATTCATTCGGAACAAAAGTTCTTCCAGTACTTCTTTCTTCTCATCGCTCATGTTTTTGTTGCCAATCAACAGCGCTTCGGATTTCATCACTACCTCCACTTCCTTCAAGCGGTTGCTTACCAAAGTAGATCCTGAACTTACGATATCAAAGATAGCATCTGCCAGTCCAATGCCCGGAGATACTTCTACCGAACCGGTAATGACATGTATCTCTGCATTTACTCCGTTCTTCTTTAGGAAGTTTCTCAAAATGACCGGATAAGAAGTAGCTATTTTCTTCCCATTGAACCATGACAATCCCGGATATTCAATGTCTTTCGGCATTGCCAAAGACAAACGACATTTGCTGAATCCCAATCGTTTGATGATTTCAGCATCTTCCTCTTTTTCCATAAATTCATTCTCACCGACAATTCCCAAATCAGCTACACCGGTAGCTACTGTTTGCGGGATATCATCGTCACGAAGAAATAAAACTTCGATAGGAAAATTGGAAGACTGCACCAACAAAGTACGCTTCGTTGTACTGATTTTAATATCCGACTCTCCTAAAAGTGCCATTGTCTCTTCGAAGAGACGTCCTTTGGCTTGTACTGCGATTCTTAACATGATTTTATTTATTATTTTATGATTTACAATTCGAACAATTCAGAAATAAAAAAAGGCTTACCGTATTCGGTAAGCCTTCGTTATCTTTATAGAGTTATACACACTATCAATCACGCCCACCGAGTTATTCGTTAGGAAAATGATGATGATGATGTGCAACTGTATATTTCATATTTCTTTTATTTAATGCGACAAAAGTAAAGCATTTGTTTGATACTTCCAAACATTTATCACAAAAAGTTCAGTTTTTATTTCAAATTAAAGGCAATATCTCTTCTGGCTCTACATCACACTTATCAAAGTGCATTTCATCTTTCGACTTTTCGTGCGAGAACGTAAAGTACGTACAAACCGCTTCGGTACATACTTCGCCATCCTTATTATATAACTTAGCTTCAATAATTACAATATTTCGCTTGACTTCCTTAATAGAAGCACGCAACACAATATGGGAATCAGTAGTACTGACCGGCTTGCGGTAACGAGTCTCCATTTTTGAAGTTACTCCCGTTGTCTGTAATTTACGAAGTATCACCCAAGCGCAAATTTCATCCATGAGAACAGCCTGAATACCACCGTGCAAGGTATTGATCCATCCCTGATATTCAGGACGGGGTTTCCAGATACTTACCACTTCGTCGCCATCTTCATAAAACTCCATCTTTATTCCGGCTTCATTATTAGGGGCGCAACCAAAGCAATTGTACCCTTCCAGACCTTTCCAGGGATTTATTATTTTCTTCATAATCTATGACTTCTATTTAAGTTTCACTTCCCAAATATAAGCAAAATATAAAAAAGAAGAACAATTTTCCACGATTTACTTTCGGATGCAACGAATGGCGTAAGCTTTGTCTAACCCGGTGTTTCCCTCTGCTATTTCGTTTTTATCACTTCTCAACAAGAATATTTTCTCATCCGCATCTGTCCCTGCTTCATTCAAAGTCCAATAAGAAAGATATTTTCCTTCATAGGCAGACTGAAACTTGCCGGCATACATTCCTACCGGATATCCATCAAAACCCGTGAGATTGGTAGCAGTTCCTACTATTGCACCGGCACCGGTACTTATTGCTTTCCATGTCCCGGTTTTCAACAAAGAGGCATCATTGCTCAAATAAGTTTTCAGCATATTCCAATCATTCCAATCAGGCATATTCCACCCCACAGGAAGCAGCTTATTACTGACAATTGTTCCAAAACTATAAAAATAATAACTCTTATCTGTTTGAGACAATAGATAACCTGTCGCTCCGGCATTCATAATCTCCAGTTTCGGAATTTCTTCTCCATCTATATATAATGATGTTTTCAGATTACTTCCCATCCAATACTGCGTACCAATTTTCACTATCGGGTAATTGTGAATACTACTCCCACGCACATCACGCATTATATCTTTCATGGCCAATACGGGCAACATTTCTTCAGGCATAGACAATGCAATTTGTCCGTCAGGCAAAATATACACCTTACTTCGGGCAGCCTGATTTCCAGGAGTATATTTCAATGAATGTTCTTTCAAATCCCACGCTACAGTTCCGCCGTGCACTTTATCTGCATGTCCGACCAATTGTACTACCGTTCCCTTGGATAAGTCAACCGCATGGTTATCTTTCATCGGATAAACGACAATTGCCTGTGAAGAAAAATCAGGCGTCACTAGATATTCTTTACATATTTCTGCTACCTGCTGCCCAGCACTCAACACTTTATACACCTTCGAATCGTCAAATACCAATTTTGACACATCCACATAATTGTGGAAAACTTCGGACCCGGACTGCCCTGTATTTCCATCTTCCCAACTATTGATTTCTCCTTCGACTTTACTTATCAAAACATCTTCGGTCGGGATGAAGGAAATCGCCAGCTCACTCTGTTTACCACTCTGCAACTGCAATGAAGAGGGCAATGGGCTGGTATATATCTTACCTCCAACATCCAATACAATATATTGATAGCCCAAAGTGGTTTCTTGCGGAATAAGGATCACTTCTTTTCCGCTCAACCGATCTCCCTGTATCTCCCATTTTCCGGCAGGAGTAATGCTTTTCTCATTAGAAAAAGCGGAATAAGTTTCTTTTTGGAAATCATAAATCGCCTTAGTATAAAAACCACAAACAGAAAGTTTTGGGTCAGCATCCAGTATACCCTGCAATTCTTCACCTTCCTTTCCTACCAAAGCGATTTTTAATTTGAAAAATTTGTGATCATAGTGCAGGGCGATGGCTCCTTTAGGAGCTGATTGCAGATTTTGAGAAGCAACCAGAAAATCAGAGCAGAAATAGCCGGCAGAAAGATTTTGATCTGTTTCTACCGCCACCGACATCGTACTTTCTCCCATATTCACTCCCTCTTCCTGATAAGGATAATAACTGATCAAACGTAATGTTACCTCATCATCAGGATAATAAATCGGCTCACTGGACTCAAAAACTTTTTCGGAAGTACGAAAGAAACGCAAATTATCCGCATAACGTTCTTCCTTCATGGTGGAGGACCCTACAAGGGCAAATACTCCCACTTCATCATTCTCTTCAAAGCCATTGCCAGCAACACGTGTATATGTCACTTCATGAATATCAGCAGTAAATTTCAATGGAATATCTCCATTGCTGACTGCAGCCTTCTCTCCCGGAATATGATTTACACATGCTAATACAAAAAAAGAAGAAAAAAGGCACACAGCGATTCCTTTTTCCATTCTAAACAAAATATTCATGTCCTCTTTATTTAAATATAAATAATAAGAAATCTTTGATTGGGCAGAAAGAAGGACATAAGAGGAAGTATTCACTTTCAGTTATGAGATTCCACACAACACGTCTGTTGCGACTGGAGAATCATCAACTCCAACATTTCATTCTGAAATGCCAAAAGCAAAAGTATAAATCATAAATCAACCAATACTTCATTTTCTTAAATAATATTTATATTTATTCATAAGTATCAAATTAGTAGCACTTTATGAATCAGGGATATTTCAAAACCAAATAGGCTTACACATTATTATATTAGCAATCTAACATTTTCAAAAAGAATAGCCTATTTCTACCCCGGCAATATGTTTACCTTTTGGAGACTCATACTGATAACAATAAAAAACATCTAACGCCCATCGTTTAGCCAAAGCTATCTCTACTCCAGGCCGATAACGCATACGATCTGCTCTCCAAAAAGGAGCATCATCCAAACTTTGATAAATTTCAATTGAAAAGTAGGGGGAAACGATTCCTTTTTCGGGCGCATAAGCGAATTTTAAGCGGGAACGAAGGCGAGCTTTTGAATCTCCACGGTCAAAAGTTTGCTGAAACCTTTCTCTCAAAGCAATTTTCAACCACTGATATTGAAAACTTGCAGTTGCTCCAAAGTTATAACGGTGTCTGAATTTCCATTCCGAATCTCCCAAATTCCGGAAATGAGTTTCATATCCGGCTTCCAGTTTCAAAAATGAATAAGCCCGATACTCGCCTCCAATGGCCAATCCCAAACGGTCCATTCTACTTACGTCATCCTTTGTCCGAAACTCCAGATTGCTTAAAAGTGAAAATCGGGGATCGATCTTATAGTTCACTTTGAATTTAGTCCATGTAGTGAAATCATCGCTTTGCGCAAATACAGTGGAAGTCATTCCAGCCAATAGCACAAACAGCAGTATTTTAGTAATTGCAAATATTCTACTCATCGATTACCGGGTTAAAAGTACAAAGATAATAAATCTCCCGCAAAGAAAAATTATGATACTGAAATAATTCTGAAATATCAAGGCTCATTCCTTTAAAAGAAACACCCCGTTGGTTTTAAAGGAACAGGTCGTTGGTTTTAAACCAAGAGCCCGTTCCTTTAAAAGAAAAAGTACCTATTTTATACTCCACTGATAATCAATGATTTATTTTTGCTTCGCATTCCACACCCATAAAGCGAAAAATACCGACAATATAGCCGATCCGATCCAAAACCAATTGATATAAGTAAAGTCGTAAACCTCTACCCCACTCCGGATCGTTTTATGTCCTTCAATCAAAACTCCGCTCATGACATCTTGCAGCCCAGCTCCGATATAACTGGCAATTCCAACAACTCCCAAAGCAGCTCCCGAAGCATTGCGAGGAGCAATATCAACAGCCATCAGCCCACCTAAGAAACAAATCAGTACTCCGATGCCCAGTCCAAAGAGGATCATTGCCACAGCATCGAGCCAAAAGTGTACCCCTGGCACTAATAAGAACAAACATAATGCTAAAACATTCGTCAGTCCGAAAATCAAAGCCGGAACATTACGCCGGCCACCAAACAGTTTATCAGAAATTACACCGGAAAACATGGTGCCGATAATACCACAAACAGAACTAATGGAAATAATGAAACTGGCATCCAAAGTGGAATATCCTTTCTGTGCTTCCAGATAAAAAACTCCCCAACTGTTTACCGCATATCGGCTGATATACATAAATGCACTTGATAAAGCAAGGATCCAGATAGCAGGCATTGTCAGAACCTGCCGTTGAGCTTTATTAAAATCTGCCGTTTCGGAAGCACTCATCGTTTTCTTTTCTTTCGGAACATTGACCGGAGGAAAGCCCTTGCTTTCGGGACTGTCATGAAAAAAACGCCATACAATTAATGCCCCCAGCAATCCTACCATACCCGCCCCAAAGAAACCATAACGCCAGCCGCAAACACTAACAATAGATGCTACAATTATAAATGTCAGTGCTTCACCAATATTATGACTGGCGGACCAAAAGCCATAATAAGAGCCACGTTCTTTATCCGTGAACCAACGGGAAAGTCCGACTACACACGAAGCAGCCCCCATAGACTGAAACCAGCCGCTGACTCCCCAAAGAACAGCAAACAAAATAAATGAATGGGAGAAACCGAGACAAAGATTAATCAATGCGGTAACAAGCAGGCCGGTAGTCATAAAACGATTTATATTACTTCGATCTGCCAGAAATCCATTCGTAAATTTACCCACCGCATACGTAAAGAACAGCACCGAACCGATTATTCCGAGTTCCGTTTCAGAAAAGATTCCCTCGTCTACAATTGGTTTCTTTACTACATTCAAGCTCAACCGGCAGACATAATACATACCGTATCCGAAAGTTGCCGAAAGAAAGGTAGACCATTGCAGATATTTCAACCGACGCTTGCCGGATGAAGACATAACGTCTTCGTTACAAGGCCCCGGTGAAGAGACCTTGTAAAAATTTATAAGATGTTTCAGCATGAAGGAATATCTTTAGTCGTGCAGTTTCTTTTTACGCAAATATTCGAGTAATAATGCCGGGCGGTCTGTTTGAATCAGTTTAGCCCCCTGATTCAAAATCCATCCCCAGCTTTCATCCGGTTGGTGTAGTTCTACCGCGCGATCGTCATCGTGACCTCCACAAAGTTCAGGCCACAAAGAATTAATGAAAAGCTTGGCACCACTATCACGTACTTTCCTGATCAAGCGAAGTATTTCTTCATTATCATCATTAAATACCAGTTCATAAGCAGTCGGTTTCATGTGTGACTGATAATCATTGATTATCTTTTCCGCTCCTTCTTTGTGCAGATTCACAATAGGCATAAAAATAACCTTATCAAGTACATCACCATTTTCTGCTTTCACTCGTTCATAGGGGAGCCCTGCTTTAATTACGCAATGGTCAATTGTTCCTGTTTTTTCAAGTACAGCATAAGCTTCCTGAAAATAATCGTAACCTTTATCGATATTCACCATTATCTTCCCTTTGCAAAGTAACATAACTTCTTCGAGAGTAGGAATCTGATGTCTGGTTTTACAGCCTGCTCCATTTTTAAGTCGCATTGCTTTCAGTTCTGCCAGTGTATAATCCTCAGCGTTTCCTTTTCCTGTCATTGTACGGTTAATTGTCTTATCATGCATGACGACCAAGTGACCATCTTTGGTCTTCTTCAAATCTATTTCTACCATATCCACTCCCATATCAATGCAATTCCGTATTCCTTGCAATGAATTTTCGGGAGCATTTCGCCAATCGGCACGATGAGAAACGACCAACACTCTATCGGAATAATTTCCTAACAGGTTTTCTCTGATTTCCGCAATCCGATTTTGGGCAACAGCCAGTTGCACCAGGCATACAAGCAATATAAAGTTATAAATTCGTTTCATAAATTCAAATATTAAAATTATTAGTTCAGCTTACCATTCTTCCAGACCATCTTTTCTCCCCACATAGGCACATAGGTCTGGTCACAGTTAATCTTGGACGCCCGTTCTAGTGCCATGTCCAATGACCATCTGGATGCATCAACACCTGCATGAGCCATTTCCAGAATATGGGATAACAGAACATAATCCGGCTGTACCTGTCCCGCTCCGGTACCTAAAATATTATTCTCAGTCAGCGCATTAGGAGCATAGCGGGGAATCAAGACATTAACATGTGGCGCAATGTTTGTATATTGTTCCGGTTTAAAATTGGAATCACCGACATGCATAAAGACGAAATTTCCAGTATCGTCCCCACAGTCTATCTGGAAAATAGTTACGAAATTTGATAATCCGGAATTATTATGATCGGTAATACAAGTACGGATTTTAAATTTACCTATTTCATAATCTTTATCCCCCTTTGCCGTGTAGGGATAAGTGGTGTCTTTCAAATAATTGGATAATACCGGCTTACCCAAATCAAACATTGCCTGAATCAAATCTGTATTATAATGATCAGAATGCTTATGCGTCACACAAAGGAAGTCGATATAGGGTGCAAGTTCCTTCGCCCAGCGATGAGAAATATCAATAGCAAAACATCCGGAAGGAGTCTTAACTATATATCCCATGTTATAAAGCAACCAGATTTCTGCTGTGCCATTCTCTACTTTGGAGTTTTTAATTCCGTCCATCACCCGGTCAAAAGCACTCCGGTAATAGTATAAGATCGGTTCACTCTTCTCCATACTCATACTTGCCTGATCAAAACCATTCAGAAAACTGATAAAATAGTCATCCAAACATTTATCGGCATATCCCTGAATAGTGCTCAAAGCATCGGCACGTTCAGTATTTACAATTGATGGAGAAGTTCCCCATAACTGTTGGGTAGTGGCATCTACCTTTGCTGCCAGTTCCGTAAGAATTCCTTCGTACCCGGTCTTCTTATCATTATTATCATCGTCACTACAACTTGCAAGTCCTATTGCCAGCAGGCAAAACAGGAAATATTGTATTCTTCTTATATTATTCATATTATTTCAGTGTTTTATAGTCATCAGTTATTTTATCGAAGGTCTCTGCAATCCGTTCAAGAGCAGGTCTCACATTATTATTTTCGTGATCCTTCGTCGCTTCATACATGAAAACGCCTTTATATCCGGTCTTCTCCAAATCTTGCATCAACTTTCCCCATTTTATATTTCCCTGTGTAGGAAGCCAGTGGCATTCGTTCACCAAATCAAAATCTGAAGCATGTATAGTGCCGATACGGCTACCTACTATTGCCACAAAGTGCTCTGTCGTGCCTTTGGTATAGTGATTTGTATCAAAGCACACTTTTACGTCCGGGATATCTCCGACAATCCTCATAAGTTCCTCCGGAGTATTTCCCAAACAGGTTCTGGGCAGATTCTCTATACAAAGTTGAGCGCCAATCCTATCAGCATATTTCTTCAAATAAGCAATAGACTCCGAAGCATTGGCAATCCGTTGCGCCCGAATACTATCGGCTATCGGTTCCGAACTTGGATGCAAAACCAGGCAAGTCGGTTGGAACATGGCACACAATTCTATCATCTCTGCCATAAAATCTACATTTTCCTTCCTTAACCGATCATCCAGAACTGAGATATCCAGCGTTCGGGAGAAAGGAAGATGAATAGACCAGACTTCAATATCCGCACTGTCTATCTTCGCTTTCATTTCCTTTATACGTGGAATCACTTCATCGACAGGAACTCCCCTATAACATTGATTAAAGGCTACTTCGACATACTTCACACCAATCGCTTTTGCATGAAGGAAGTCGGCAGCAGCAGGTGCTTTCCACACTGCTGTCGTAGTACCTACTTCATATTTCTGTGCATATCCACAAACAGACATCACCATAAATGCGATAAATATCAATTTTCTCATCACCGTTTATTTTTGTCGGTTTGTACCTTGAATATCTCCACCCCGTATACTCCAGGAGTCTGTTTCCAACGTTTTATTAATGTCAAACGCTTTTATAGAACCTATATTGCTCGCTCCAATAGTACCACAATAAAGACGCTTGTCCGGACCAATCGAAACGGATGCCATTACCTGTTGACCCACAGATTCCTCATAAACAGTACTTCCATCTGCCGTATTAAGTCCGAAAATCTTATTATTTGACTGCGTTCCGATATAAAGAACACCATCTGTACTCAACGCAGCACCACTGTAGTTCAGGTTATTATTTACCTTCTTCACCCATACTTTTGAACCGTCAGCGTCTACAGCGTAAACTGTTTGCGAACCTTTCTCTGTAAAATAAACAACACCTTTCTTATCTACGATAGGGAAATAAGCATCACCGCCTGTTGTCGGATAGGTCCATTTTTTGGTTCCGTTCGTGATATCAACAGCAACAAGTCCAGCCTTTGACTTCAAAGTTGCGTAAAGCGTGTTGCCATTCAAAGCAAAAGTTCCCTGCTCTGTCACATTAACACCACTGAGTTTCCAAAGTTCTTCCTTATTTGCGCTGAAAGCATAAATAGCTTCACTGGTACCTGCATAGATATGTCCGTTTCTATCAATAGCCACCGCACTTCCTGTTGTTCCATCAAGAGATTGTTGCCATTTAATCGCACCATTCGCAACATCGAGTGCATATAACGTACTTTTATTAGTCAAACAATAGAGTACACCATCAGCAGACAAAGCAGGGAACGCACCTATCGGTCCGTCTAATTGCAATGACCATTTCTGAGTACCATTCGGATTTATGGCATACACATTCTTGATAGAAGCATCTCTCACGCACTGATAGATAGTACCGTCAGACCCCACTAATGCACCGCCGCCATAAGTTATTTTATCAATGGCAAATACCCATTTGAATTCGCCGCTGACTACATCTAAGGCAAACAAATGCCCGGCAGGCGTTGAAGTCGGAATATACATCGTCTTTCCATCCGGGGAGAATACAGGATTGGACGTCTTGACATATCCTGTTAATCCGTTAAAATTTAGATTCAGACTATCCCATTTATATTCGACAACATTAATTTCCACACTTCCTGACTCCGTCGTATTATTCGTATATGTTACTGTAATAGTAACTGTATAAGTTCCAGTAGCAGCAAAAGCATGCGATGGAGTCGTTTCAGCAGAAGCAGTACCATCACCAAAATCCCAGCTGACGGATTTAACATTGCCACCAGTAAAATACATATCGTTATAAGCAAAGACAGCAGACTCCCAGACAACCAATTCCGTATTGACTGCTACCGGATAAATAATTCCCGGAGTAGCCACCGCTTCCGCCGAAACAGAATTCCCCATCGGATAAATGCAAACAACATCAAACTTATACTCCTGATCATTAGTCAACCCTTCAACCATATATTCTTCCAATGTTGTGTCATCCAATTTGATAACCTGATTGCCGGGACTTACGGTAATCTGATAATTCGTAAACCGTTCGCTGGCAGGCTTCGTCCATCTCAGCCGGACTTTCTTGTCTCCCGCTGACGCAGTCAGACCAGTCACCGGATATCTTGCATTCTTTGGCGTACAAGAAGTAGATCGCTTACTCGCCAATCCTCCGGTATAGCGAGGTTGTACGGAGAATGTATAAGCAACATCATTGACAAGATCACTGACAGTTGCACCGGAAGCCTCAGCCTCCACAGTCATTTGCCCTCCTTCCGCTCCCGAAGAGCCCGAAGTCCAGCTAATAAGATATTCATCAGGACGGGCGTCCGGATATGCTTCCCAGGAAAGTGCCACATTCATATCTCCGGCCGTTGCCGTAAGCGTCTTTAATTCATATAAATCAAAACTTGCTTTTGGCAGTTCTTCGTCACAAGCTGCACAAACTGCCGTAATGACAAACAACAAGCTATATATTATTTTTTTCATCGTCTGAATTCTTTAAGTTTAACCATATTAATACCCCGGATTCTGCCACAACAACTCGGTATTGTTGATTCTTTCCAATTCCGTTTTAGGAATAGGATACAGAAACTGGAAATCCTGAATTGTATGTCCCTCCGCTTTCATAGCTTCCTTGGCACCTCCCATGCGAACAAGGTCAAACCAACGGTGTCCCTCATAAGGAAATTCCTGTTGGCGTTCCAGCATAATGGCTTTACGGAAACTATCCTGATCTGCCAGTTCCGTAATCTGAACCGGAGATAATCCGGCACGGGTATGTACCGCATTCAAAGCAACCATTGCATCAGAAGTCTGAGAGTTGCTATAGCTGATTTCGTTCAGTGCTTCGGCATACATTAACAGTACATCGGCATAACGAAGAATAATCTGATCGTTACCGACGGTATTGTATGTCGCACTTTTCAAATCCTTGAATTTATTCATTACGCAAACTTTATCTTCTACTTTCACATAAGTGATCAGGTCTTTGCGTTTATCACCGTCTTTATAGCACTCCTTCAAAGCCTTTGTCTGGTTAGTATCATCTGTCAGGTTGATAATTGAAAACCAATAACCATGTCCTTCACCCTCAACGTCCTTATTAAAGCGCACTGCGAAAATGATTTCATCGTTCATTTTATTATCGACATCAAATACTTTATCCGGTGTAGGCATCAAAGAATATCTGCCTATCAGTTGCGAAAGTACATTGCGTGCCTCTGTCCACTTATGGAAAGTCAGATAAATCTTTCCCAGCAATGCCATTGCAGCACCGGAGGTCGCACGTCCCGTATCAGTACCCGTATAAGAAGAAGGCAGCATATTCTCATTGATAACCTGATTCAAATCGCCGGTAAGAAAATCAAAGACCTGCTGCTCTGAGCTTCTTCCGATTTTAAGAGCTTCAGCCACCGTCACCACTTTATCAGTCATCGGAATTCCACCCCACAAGCGATACATATTAAAATAAGTAAGAGCACGCACGAAAAGCGCTTCCCCTTTATATTGTTTCTTCAACGTAGCATCAAAGTCAGCTGCGTCTATTTTGTCCAATACCAAATTACAGCGATATACTCCGTTATTAAAATTCGCCCAGGCGGATTCCAATATTCCATTAGAGGCTTTATCCGCAAACTGATCTATATCATAACGGTCTTGTGTTCCGGCAGTAGGAGCACTCAACGACAGGTTGTCACTCCGATATTCGCAGCATTCCGTGAAGTAGGAAACCTGTCCCTGCAATTTAGAATAACAGCCGATCACTGCTACATTAAAATCGTCTGCTGTCTTGTATACTTTATCTGTAGGCACACTGCTACTTGGCTCCAAGTCGAAAAAGCTATCTGTACAGGCCACTGATACAAAAGCAGTTGCCAAGAATAGGATTTGTCTATATATTTTCATACACCGTATATTTTTAAGGATGACTAAAGTGTTATATTTAATCCAAACAAGAAGGTTTTCGCCAGCGGATATGTTCCGTAATCTTCACCCGGCGAAAGTGAATTGCTCGGACGTGCATTTACTTCCGGATTGTATCCACCGTAGTTGGTAGATGTCCAAAGGTTCTGTCCGGAGACATAGACTCTCAACTTCTCCACAAAGAAACGACGTGTCAGATTCTGAGGCAAAGTATATCCTAACGTTACATTCTGCAATCTCAAATAAGAACCATCTTCCAGATGCCAGGTTGAAGTACGGCCATTATAACCTTTCGATTTGCGGTTGGCACGGTTCACCTGACCATTTCCGGGGTTATCCGCACTTTTCCAGCGATTCAGGGCAATCGTGGTACCATTGGTGTTTCCTTCCAAATTATCAATATAGCGACGATTCAGATTCAGAATCTCATTACCGTAAACTCCCTGGAAGTTAAAGTCAAGATCAATGCCTTTATACCATACTTTACCACCAAATCCATAGGTGAAGTCGGGCATATAGTTACCTACTATCGTACGGTCTTTGTCCAAGTCCATCACACCGTCTCCATCCACATCTACAAAACGGAAGTCTCCCGGCTGAGTATTGCTGAAATGAGGATATTTCTTCAATTCTTCTTCGTTGGAAAAGATACCGTCCTGCACCAGCAAATAGTAACATCCGATCGGTTCGCCTACTTTTGTGATATAATAAGCATGATCTACGCTTCCGGTAGAGATAATGGGAGCATTTCCCGGACCAAGAGCTTTTACTTCATTGGTATTCGTAGCATAGTTGGCATTAAAAGAATACCCAAAGTCTTTGGTGAAATTTTTCTGAGATGTCAAGGCTATTTCCCAACCACGGTTATTTACTTTTCCAATATTCATCAGGGCAGTGCTGTATCCGGTCAGATGAGGAACAGGAACATTCAGCAACATATTGGAGGTATTGGTATTATAGTAATCAACTGTTATCCCCAATAATCCTTTGAACATTTGCAGGTCCACACCGACATTGACCATTGCATTCTTTTCCCAGCTTAAATCATCATTCTTAATTGTATTGGGCTTATAACCTTGTACCAGTTGCCCGTTACCCGTACCCAGTATATAATTATCAAGAGCCATCAATGATAGATGATCGTAGTTGCCTATCTGAAAGTTACCTGTAACACCATAACTGGTTCTGATTTTCAAGTCATCTACAAAGGAGAGAAATTTCGCCTTCGTGAAGAAATCCTCCCCGCTAACTCTCCATGCCAATGATGCGGACGGGAAATATCCCCAGCGGTTATTTTTTCCGAAACGGGAAGAACCATCCGCACGAATAGCTCCGGAAGCCATATATTTACCTTTATAACTATATTGCACACGAGCCAGATAGGAAGCAATCGACCATTGGGTCTTATCAGACGCCCCCTTTATAACTGTTCCACCGGAGATCGTCTGTATATAATCATTCGGAAAATCGGTAGCCGTCACATTATCTCCTTTATAAGTTTCTTTTTGTGCAGATTGCACCAGAACCGCATTAATCGAATGATCTTCATTAATCACTGTATTATAATTAATCTTATTCTCAATCAGCCAATTAAAATAAAAACCGGAGGAGCTGTATGCAGTAGGGTTCGACTTGATATCATAATATTTCTGGCCCAGTAAGGGTAGTTCTGACGAACGATACTGATCATTATGAGAACCATAATAATCACCACCGAAAGAAATATTATAAGTAAGTCCCTTGAAAAGTTCCAGTTCGGCAAAGACTTTCCCTACAATTGCCATACGGTCTACTACGTCCGATTGTAGATTGGCCATTGCCACAGGGTTTAATACCGCATTGTGCTGATAGTCATTGCCAATTCTCCAATAGCCATTTCCCTGATAGTTATAACTACCGTCGGAATTATATACCGGCCACACAGGAGGCATCATCAAGGCCGACTGAACAATACCATTCGATCCGGAAGCATCCACCCGATTGGAAGTCGAATAAGAAGGAGAGAAATTAAGACCGAATTTCAGTCTTTTATATTTTCCGTCCAGATTCATACGCATGCTATATTTCTTGAAATCAGAATTGATGATAATACCTTCTTTATCATAATAATTGGCAGAAATAAAATAACCAACGGTCTTTCCTCTGCCGGAGATAGAAACATTATGGCTGGTTGTAGCCGCACTACGGAAAATTGCATCCTGCCAGTCTGTGTCCGTTAATCCCTGATCGCCGTTCAGATAAGGAAAAAGTTCTGTAGGAATCCGTTCCCATGAATTCGGACGCATACCATTAGGGTCATTAGGTGAACCACCGGGATTAGCATCCAGATAAGAATTATCATGCCCGTCTTTGGCAAACTCCGCAAACTGATAAGCATTCAACATCGGAAGTTTTTTCGAAATACTCTGGATACCATAATATCCATCATATTGTACTTTCATTTTTTCCGACTGCCCTTGTTTGGTAGTGATAATAATTACACCATTTGATCCGCGGCTACCATAAATCGCAGCAGACGAAGCATCTTTAAGTACCTCTACCGACTCGACATCATTATTATTCAGATTGGCAAAGCCACGCTCCACAGGTACACCGTCAATGATATAGAGAGGATCACTCCCCGCATTGACTGTACTGATACCACGAACACGGATACTGACACTTCCTTCCGGGTCACCGCTCGGCTGAGTCACTTGCACTCCCGGCATCTTTCCAGCTAATGCCTGACGAAAGTCGGAAGCAGAAACCTCCGCAATCTGCTCGGCTTTCACGGAAGAGATGGAAGTAGACACATCCCGTTTCCGCTGTACACCATATCCTACCACTACTACTTCATCGATCATCTTGCTGTCTTCGGTCAACGTAATCTTAGCCGTATTCTTATCTTTTGCAGAAAGGCTGACGGTCTTATAGCCAATATAGGAAATTGTCAATGTAGCCGATTCCGGTACATTCATCAACGAATATCGTCCGTCCATATCGGTAATCGTACCACTGCCCTCTCCTTTGATCTGGACACTGGCACCAATAACTGGCTCTCCCTTATCATCTACAACCACTCCCTGAACGGTACGTGTACGTTGAGCGCTTTCTTCTTTAAGCGGCTGTTTACTGACAGCAATTGTATTATCGGTCCTATTGAAATAAAGTTTTGACTGAGTAGTTATCACTCCCAGAATTTGTTTAAGCGTAGCGTTTTTTACATCAAAAGAAACATGCGGAGCGTTATTTACCGTTTCCTGATCGTAGATAAATTTAAAGTTGGTCTGTTCACTGATTTTATTGAAAACATTTTCTACCGGCTCGTTTTGTACACGGAGCGTAATGTTGTTCTCTTTCAATGTCTGAGCAGCAGTCGGAGCAACAAAAAGGAAGGTGAATAGTAAAAAAGCTAAAAACGAGCAGCTATTTCTACTTTTTCCTTTACAAATAAGAAGATTATTCATAAATTTGTGCGTTTTAGTAATTGACTAAAGTTATTAAAAACAAGCAACGTGCGATACGTTATTCATTTGGGTCGAAGCGAATGAATATCCGTCCGGGTTGCGGATAGAAGCATTCCTTAGGAGTGCTTCTATCTTTTTAGGGAGTTTCTATGAGGGTGATGCTTTCATTCTGTCCTTATTAACGGGTTAAACATTGATCTATTTTTTAATTCTCATTTTTTATAAAGAAGTATATTCCTGCCTTCTTTCTTATAATTGATATCACTGATAAATTCGATGGATTTAAGTACGGACTCCAGACTCTTATTGTCATGTTCACCGGTAATCAGATTATCAAATTCCTGTCCGGAAGCAAAGGTTATCTGACAATTATAAACACGTTCCAGTTCTTTTGCCACATCCCGGATCGGAGTACTGTTAAAACGCAGGCTTCCCTTGATCCAGACTGCTACCCCACGTTCTTCCTTCTTCTTACTATATTCACCGGAAACGGTATTTATCAGAACTTGTTCTTTTGCAGTCAATCGCATCATTGCTTCCGGCAGATCAACCTGTACTTTGCCACTCTCTACACTTACCGATACGATTTCATCCGTAGAGTAAGATTTTACATCAAACCGGGTTCCCAAAACACGAACATCCAGTCGCTTCGTCTGTACAATAAACGGCATATCTTCATTATGGGCAACCCTGAAATATCCTTCTCCTTCCAGTTCCACTTTCCGGATATCCCCTTGAAAAGAATCAGGATAACGTACTTGTGAACAAGAGTTCAACACTAATATAGTTCCGTCCGGTAATTCCACCCGTTTCTTCTCTCCAAAAGAGGTTGAGATTTCAGCGAAAGTTATCTGCTGCTCACTCATATACCGGAAATAACTGATACTTCCTGTCACGATGGCTATTACAGCCGCCACACTGGCTGCAATCGTCATTACCCGACGGAACCAGGTACGTTTCTTATGTTCAATATGTTTCAGCAACTGGCGAGCCTCCTTTTTATACTTCTCACGCTCCAAGTCAGTAACAGGCTGCTGGCTGACGGATTCCTCCCAGACTTCGGCAGACAACTCATCCAATATATCTTTATGGTCAGCATCTCTCATACTTTCCAGTAACTGCGATGCTTCCTCCCGGATGTACATATCATCCAGATAGCGACGTAATTTGTTTTTTTCTGTCTTCGTATCTTTCATCATATATTCAAATAAGGGTGCTGATTTTTCCCCTTCGTATTAGTAATACACAAAGGCAGGAAACAGCTAGGGTATGATTAACATTTATTATAAATTCAGACAAAGTAGAATCAGCAATATGTCAGCAGAAGTACCCGAATATTTAGTCAAGTAGGCACGAATCACTTTCAACGAAACAGAAATATGCTCCTGTACGGTATTGACAGAGACTCCCAGCGCTTCCGCAATTTCTTTATGGGACATCTGTAAATCTCGGCTCATATTAAAGACTTCACGCTGACGGGGAGTCAATTGTTCCAATGCACGGCTAAGGACATCCTTCAAATCATCGAACAATATTTTATTATTCGTTTCATTGGCCGAATCAACCGCATGAGAAAGGATATGCTCTTTCAACTTATCTTCATTCGCCATATCCCGTATCTGATTAAGGATACGATTGCGTACAATCGTATATAAATAGGATGAGAAAGACGCATCCGGATTGATAAAACGCCTGCTTTGCCATACAACCGTAAACGCGTCCTGAAAAATATCTTCGGCAAACTCACGAGATTTGACGAACTTCATCGCAAAATACAGCAAGCGATTCTTATAGGCGGCATAGAGTTCGCAAAAGGCATCCTCATCGCCGTCTATCAGACGGAGAACTAACTCCCGTTCGTCCATAAGCGTGTCTGTTGCGTACATATTTTCTTTACTTTTGGGCACAAAGGTATTGTTATGATGTTACAAACGTATGTATTTTTTCTGAAATAAAAAAATAAAGCTCCCTTCTTATTAAATCTCCCGTTAAGAACTTTATCTACCTTTCCATTGTTATTAGTAATAGTAAAGTGCAAATAAGACGCACACCAAAGTTCTATTAAAAAAGAAAGGAAGATTATGAAAAAAGTAATCGACAGAGCTTCATCAAGAGGCTATTTTAATCATGGCTGGCTCAAAACCCACCACACATTCAGTTTTGCTAACTATTACAATCCGGAAAGAATCCATTTCGGAGCCTTGCGAGTGCTGAATGATGACAGTGTAGACCCGTCGATGGGATTTGATACTCATCCACATAAAAATATGGAAGTAATTTCCATTCCGTTGAAAGGGTATCTGAGACATGGCGACAGTGTACAAAATACGAAAACGATTACTCCCGGTGATATCCAAGTGATGAGTACGGGCAGTGGTATCTATCATAGTGAGTATAACGACAGCAAGGAAAAACAATTGGAATTCCTGCAAATATGGGTATTCCCCCGAATCGAGAATACGAAACCCGAATATAACAATTTCGATATACGTCCGCTGCTGAAACCGAACGAGTTATCTCTGATCATTTCACCGAACGGCAAGACACCGGCCTCCATCAAACAGGATGCCTGGTTCTCTATGGGAGACTTCGATACGGAAAGAACCATCGAATATTGTATGCATCAGGAAGGTAACGGAGCTTATCTGTTTGTGATAGAAGGAGAGATCAGCGTGGCCGATGAACATCTGGCCAAACGTGACGGCATCGGAATATGGGATACCAAAAGCTTCTCTATCCGTGCTACTAAAGGGACCAAACTTCTGGTAATGGAAGTACCCATGTAAAAAACATTATTTCTAGTTTTATTCTATTCTATTTAAATGAAGCGGTCCCACTCTACAGAGTGAGACCGCTTCTCATTGATAGTTATATCTTCGGATTATTTTTCCTTCCGATAATTCTCCAGTCCAGTTTGCAGGAATTCAATATATTTGGGAATGTCTTCATCGTAAGCATAAGACTTATTCAAAGGACTTCCCTGATTATCCAGCAATACATAGAAAGGCTGTGCATTAGCACCAAACTTCACACGTTGCAGATAGCTCCACTTATCACCGACTGTACGCAAAGTACGTTCCTTACCGTTCTCTACGATTTTCACAGGTTCGGTCAACGGAGTTTTATTATCCACATACAGAGTAATCAGCACATAATCATTATTAATCAGATCACTCACTTTCGGGTCCGTCCATACAGCGGCTTCCATCTTACGACAGTTCACGCATCCATAGCCTGTAAAGTCAAGCATCACTGGTTTGCCATTCAGACGTGCATACTCCATACCCAGATCGTAGTCATCGAATTTCGCATGTACTTCATTCTTATACAGATTAAAGTCTTGCGTATGCATAGGAGGCGCAAAAGCACTTACGGCTTTTAACGGAGCTCCCCACAAACCGGGAACCATATATACGGCAAACGCCAGAGAAATAAGTGCCATAAAGAAACGAGTCACTCCCACCTTATTGTCATCATCGTCATGCGGAAACTTGATTTTACCAAGCAAATAGAAACCCAGCAATGCAAAGATGACAATCCACAGAGCGAGGAAGGTTTCACGGTCGAGTAATCTCCAGCCATAAGCCAGATCGGCAACCGACAGGAATTTAAGCGCAAATGCCAGTTCCAGAAATCCTAACGTCACTTTGATCACATTCATCCATCCGCCCGACTTCGGCATAGACTTCAGCCATGACGGGAACAGAGCAAAGAGTGTGAACGGCAATGCCAATGCAATGGCAAAACCCAACATACCGATAGCCGGGGCCACCACGCTTCCTGTAGTAGAAACCTGTACCAGCAGGAATCCGATAATCGGACCTGTACAAGAGAAAGATACCAGTGAAAGTGTAAATGCCATCAGGAAGATACTCAGCAGACCGGTAGTCGATTCCGCTTTACTATCTACCGCATTGCCCCACTTTGACGGTAATCTAATCTCAAACGCTCCAAAAAATGAAGCGGCAAAGATTACCAGCATCAGGAAGAAAAGGATATTAAAGACAGCATTCGTCGATAAAGCATTGAGCGCACTGGCACCAAATATCAGTGTAATAGCCAATCCTAATGCCACATAAATAACGACAATGGAAGCACCATAAGTCCACGCATCACGAATACCTTTCTTCTTATCTTTGCTACGTTTCAGAAAGAAACTGACTGTCATCGGGATAATAGGCCACACACAAGGAGTGAACAAAGCCAGCAATCCACCCAGGAAACCTGTCACGAAAATATAAATCCAGGACATATCTCCCTGAGTATGTTCCTCGCCCAGTGCCTGCAATTCACTGATTACCGGACGCCAAAGGTCACCGGAAGCTACTGCTGGTTGAATATCGGCATTTGCATCCGTAGCAGAAGCAGGAACCAGTTCCATCATCGCAGCAGAGTCTTTGGACGCAGCAGGAGCAGTTACCTCTTCCGCCTCTTTTGTCTCCGGCTTATCAACTTTGGCTACAGGAGTAGCCGTAGTTCCGGCCTTTGCTTCACCCGAAAACTTAAAAGGAACTTCTGTCGGAGGCAGACAACTCTCATCGTCGCAGGCTCCATATTCCAGATAACCTTCTATCGCATAAGCTCCACCAGTCAGCTTCACTTTCTGCACGAATTTGGCAGTATTCTCGAAATAGCGCACTTTCATTTCGAACAGTTTGTCGAAAGTAGCTATTTCCTTGCCGACAGGCTTCAATTTACCAACCAGTTCTACACCGGACTTCTTCTCCACATTAAATGTGGCAGAAATAGGTCCTCCGTCTCCAAGATCGGTAGAATAAACATGCCACCCTTTGTCAATGGCAGCTGTAAACACGATCTCCGCTTCTGTATCAGAAAGAGAGTTCAGTTCTGTTTTAAACTTTACCGGATCTTTAATCTGCGCCTGCAATGTATAGGCTACAAAGCTTAAAAGCAGAAAAGAAATTAATTTTCTCATTTTCATTATTGGGGGTTATAATTCATAATCCACGCATGCACGACTGTCCTTTGCTTCAGCTATAATCTTTCCGGCTGCCACATGATCAGGGTGTGTTGCATAGAACTTCACATCCTCCAGCGTGTCAAATTCGCTATAGAGAGCTATATGCCAAGCCTCTCCCGGATTCATATTCAGTCCGACTTCAATCTTACGGATCACTGAAATCTTAGCGGGGAGCGCTTCGATAGCTTCCTTAAATTTATTCATCACTACGAGTTTCTCCGCTTCGGGAACTTCGTCTTTTAACTTAAATAATACAATGTGTTTCACCATTACGTTGTTATTTTAATGAATTGTTTCTATATTTGTCTTGTCAATGCATTACATTACTAATGCAAAATTACTCTATTTGGTTCAAATAACACTATAAAGAGATGTTAATAATAGGAATAGCAGGTGGAACGGGCTCCGGAAAAACCACCGTCGTACGAAAAATAATAGAAAGCCTCCCCGTTGGAGAAGTAGTACTATTACCTCAGGATTCATACTACAAAGACAGTAGTCACGTGCCGGTTGAAGAACGTCAGAATATCAACTTTGACCATCCGGATGCTTTTGAATGGAGCTTGCTTTCCAAACATGTGATGATGCTGAAAGAAGGAAAAAGCATCGAGCAGCCGACCTATTCTTATCTGACTTGTACCCGCCAACCGGAAACCATCCACATCGAGCCTCGTGAAGTCGTCATTATTGAAGGTATCCTTGCCTTGTGCGACAAGAAGCTACGCAATATGATGGATCTAAAGATATTTGTAGATGCCGATCCCGATGAACGCCTGATACGTGTCATCCAAAGGGATGTCATCGAAAGAGGACGGACAGCGGAAGCTGTCATGGAACGCTATACCCGTGTTCTGAAACCGATGCACCTGCAATTCATAGAACCCTGCAAACGCTATGCGGACCTTATCGTTCCAGAAGGCGGCAGCAATGCAGTAGCTATCGATATATTAACAATGTATATCAAGAAACATTTGAAAAATGAAGAATGAAAGATAAAGAGTTCAGAATGAGTGCCAAGACACTGATCCTCCCCTTGTTTCTTATACTTTTGTGCTGTGTATTCGGATGCCGGAACAAACATCATACCGAAAAGAATGAAACAGCACACGATCTTCCACAGATTAAAGACAGTGGAGAACTGGTTGTGCTGACACTCTATAGCTCTACTTCATATTTCATTTATCGCGGACAGGAAATGGGATTCCAATACGAACTCAGTGAACAGTTCGCTAAAAGTCTGGGACTGAAACTCAGAATCGAGGTAGCCAGAAATGTCCGTGAATTGATTCAGAAATTACAGTCAGGCGAAGGAGATATGATCGCCTACAACCTGCCGATTACCAAAGAATGGAAAGACAGCCTTTTGTATTGCGGAGAAGACATAATCACCCATCAGGTTATCGTCCAGCAAGGAAATGGAAAGCATAAACCATTGAAAGATGTAACGGAACTTATCGGCAAAGATATATATGTCAAACCAGGCAAATATTACGATCGCCTCGTGAATCTGAACAACGAACTGGGAGGTGGTATCCATATTCATAAGATAACGGGAGATAGCGTTACCGCGGAAGACTTAATCACCCAGGTAGCACAAGGTAAGATTCCCTATACCGTAGCCGATAATGATTTAGCCAAACTGAATAAAACTTACTATCCCAATCTGAATATCGATCTTTCTATCAGTTTTGACCAGCGTTCTTCATGGGCTGTACGAAAAGACAGTCCCGAACTGGCAGCCGCCGCCACAAACTGGCATAAAGAAAATATGACCTCTCCTGCCTATACGGCAAGTATGAAGCGTTACTTCGAGAATAGTAAAATGATGCCACACTCCCCCATCCTTTCACTTAAAGAAGGAAAAATATCACATTACGACGATTTATTCAAGAAATACGCCCAAGAGATCGGATGGGACTGGCGAATGCTGGCATCCCTCGCCTATACAGAATCAAACTTTGACACAACAGCCGTATCTTGGGCAGGAGCCAAAGGATTGATGCAATTGATGCCTGCCACTGCACGCGCAATGGGCGTACCCGCAGGTAAAGAACAAAACCCGGAAGAAAGTATAAAAGCAGCCGTTAAATACATTGCCGCCACAGACCGAAGTTTCAATATGATCCCTGACAAACAGGAACGGCTCAACTTCATACTGGCTTCTTACAATGCCGGCCTAGGACATATCTACGACGCCATGGCATTAGCAAAAAAATACGGAAAGAATAACCTCGTATGGAAAGACAACGTCGAAAACTTCATCCTGCTCAAAAGCAATGAGGAATACTTCACCGATCCTGTTTGTAAAAATGGATATTTCCGTGGCATAGAAACGTTCAACTTCGTACGTGATATTCAGTCCCGGTTCGAATCGTACAAAAAAAAGATAAAATAAGTAATAAGTATCAGGTAATAGGTAATAACCGTAGCTTATCAATAGTGTATCCGCACGGCTTATTACCTATTACTTATTACCTATTACTTATTTACTACTTGTTTCTGCCCGTCAAAAGGCTAACCACCACAATAGCCAGTATAGACAATGGTAATGCAAAGAGAATAGGGTCAATTACCGGAAACGGATATGTCTCAATCAATACATCCTTGCCAAACAGGAATTTACATATTCCCATTGCGGCAGCTTCTTTCTGATGAAGGAATATTAGTGCAAAAGCACTGCCTAAAGTTCCTACCCAGAGACTTGCCATAACTCCCTGTTTCGTCGCTTTCTTCCAGTACAATGCACAAAAGTAGGCAGGAAGAAATGCAGCAGCACAGATACCCATGAAAATAGAAGTTCCGCGGGCGATAATATCGTGAGGCAGCATATAGCAAATAATATAGCTGACCAAAATAGAGAAAAGTACTCCCAAACGAATCACATTTGTCAATTTGCCACGAGAACGGGGTTTATAAGTACCATAAATGTCAGAACCAACCGATGCTCCCATTGTGTGGAACTGAGAACTAAGCGTAGACATACTTGCAGAAAGGATACAGAGCATAAACAAAGCGGCAAACCAGTCCGGCATAGCTTTATTGATGAAATAAGGAATGATTTTATCAATATCCTGTATCACTTCCGTAGCAACGGCTCCTTCTGTCTTCAAGAAGAAAAGATTGCTTAATGCACCGGCATGATAGATAGCTCCTACCGTTATAATCAGGAAAAAACAACCGATAAATACGCCACGATTCAACTGTTTGCTACTTTCTACCGTCATAAAACGTACCACCAACTGAGGCTGTGCAAGGCAACCGATTCCTACTCCCAAAATAAGAGAGGTAACCAATGAGTACCACTGTGGAGAACCTGTCACAGGCATTGCGGTCCATCCCTGATGCCCCAATGCCTTGAACTTTTCCGGAACCAGAGGGGCTATATTTGTCAATTCCTTGTTTGCTTCCGTAAAACCCATGCCAAGCACCTGATACAAAGAGAACAACAGGAACAACATACAGCCAAACATGATAACTGCCTGTAAAGCATCCGTATACATCACCCCCTTCATTCCTCCCGCAATCACATACGCAGCAATGACTAACGTAAATATCAGCAGAGATATATTAAAATCAATCTGAAAAATCTGTTCAATAAATACAGCGCCCCCTTTCATTACCACAGCAGCGTACAACGGCATACCTATAAATATGACGGCTGCAATGAACACCTGTATATTACGGGAACGAAAATGACGGCCTAATAACTGCGGAAAAGTGCTGACATTCAGTTTTGCTCCCATGCGCCGGGTACGCAAACCGAAGAATATGAAGGCGATAACTACCCCGACAAACATATTGAGGAAACACAGCCACTGAATACCCATACCGAAAGCAGCCGCTACTCCGCCAAAACCAACTATAGCAGACGCAGAGATAAACGTAGCACCATAAGAAAGCGCCATCACTATCGGATTCATCTGACGTCCGCCAACCAGATAATCACTGGTATTCGTAGTCTTCTTATATCCTAAAAAACCGAGGTAGGCCAATGACAGCAGATAAGCTATCACAATCAAGCCAAGAGTAAATGTATTCATCGCGTTTCGTCTTTATCGTCGTCCTTATTCCAATATTTCAGCCCAAACCAGGCAGCAAAAATCACACATATCACTGAGAGGATATATGGCAAGACTATAAAAGGGTCATCTATTCCAAACATTTGCGTATCAGATTTTAATCAATTAAGCCACAAATGTAAGGAATTTATTGAAAAGACAAAACTTTTGTTTACTAATACTGATTATAATGTATCTTTTTCTCGTCATATTTCTGTTTCGGCTGCTCTTTTGTTGCAGGATAGCCGAAAGGAATGACACAAAGAGGAAGAATATTCTCGGGCAGGTGGGTATATTTGCGAACGACTTCCATACGATCTTCATACGGATAAGCAGCTGTCCATACAGCACCCAGCCCCATACTTTCAGCAGCCAGCAAAATATTCTGTGCTGCAGCAGAACAGTCTAAATACCAATAAAAAGAACGGGCAGAATCACCACAGACAATAATCGCATTACGGGCTTGTGTCAACATTTTGGCATAAGGAAGAGCCGCCGCCATCGAATCCAGTTTCGCACGGTCGGAAACAACCACAAACTCCCAGGGACGAACATCCTTTCCCGATGGAGCAGACATCCCTGCACGAAGCATTAAATCAATTTTCTCTTTCTCTACCCCTTTATTCAAGTAAGTACGCACGCTCTTACGCTCAAAGATATTATCCAAAGCGGCATTTCCGGTGCCGGTTGTTCCTTTTTCCTCTTTTGAGGAAGAACACGAGATCATAGCAGTCATTGCCATGAGCATACACAAGAAAGAAAAAATCTTTTTCATTGTGACAAGTCTTTAAAATAGGTTTAACTTATTTTTCTGGGCTTCTTCCAACGATACTGTTTCACGGCGTAATAGTCCACTCTTCTCACGAAGTGCCTGATATTCCGCATCTAACTCATTAATCAGTTCGGCTTTCATCTGCGAATTCAACAGCCGGGAAGCAACACTGGCATTCTGAGAAGCATCTTTCAGATGTACAACCGGCGCATGATATACAGGTGCGATTTTCAGTGCCGTATGCATCTTTGAAGTAGTGGCTCCGCCAATCAACAGAGGAATATCCAGTCCGGCTTTCTCCAGTTCGGCAGCCACATGAGTCATTTCTTCCAGAGAAGGTGTGATCAAGCCACTCAAACCGATCATATCGACTTTTTCTTCTATGGCACGCTGAACAATGGTTTCTGCCGGAACCATCACTCCCAAGTCAACTATATCATAACCGTTGCACGCCATTACGACGGCAACTATATTTTTTCCGATGTCGTGCACATCCCCTTTTACGGTGGCAAGCAGAACTTTTCCGGCAGAAGATGATCCTTCCACTTTTTCTGATTCAATGATCGGTTGCAGTATAGCTACGGCTTTCTTCATAGTACGGGCAGTCTTCACGACCTGAGGCAGGAACATTTTTCCTGCGCCAAAAAGCTCGCCGACATAATTCATTCCATCCATCAACGGACCTTCAATTACATCTACAGCTTTATCATATAAAGGTAAAGCTTCCGCTAAATCCTGTTCCAGATAATCACCGATTCCTTTCATCAAAGCATATTTCAAACGCTCTTGTACGGATTCTTCTCTCCATGCATCCTGCTTCACAGCTGCCTGACCGGAAGTACCGCCCATCGTTTCTTTCAATGCTTCCGCCAGTTCTATCAGACGCTCGGCAGCATCGGGACGACGATTCAATACAACGTCCTCTATCTTTTCCAGCGTATCTGCAGGAATATCACTGTAGAGTACGGAAGTTCCCGGATTGACGATTCCCATATCCATCCCTTGCTGGATGGCATGATAAAGGAATACCGCATGCATTGCTTCACGAATATAATTATTGCCACGGAAAGAGAAAGAAAGATTACTCACTCCGCCGCTGACGTGTGCACCGGGAAGATTCTTCCTGATCCATCCGGTAGCTTCTATAAAGTCTACGGCGTAATTGTTATGCTCTTCGATTCCTGTAGCCACCGCAAGCACATTCGGGTCGAAAATAATATCATGAGGATTGAATCCAACTTTATCAACCAGCAGACGATATGCACGTTCGCACACTTCTATCTTGCGGGCAGCAGTATCCGCCTGTCCTTTTTCATCAAAAGCCATCACGACAGTTGCCGCTCCATATTGCTTGATGATCCGGGCATGCTCCAGAAATACTTCCTCCCCTTCCTTCAGAGAGATCGAGTTTACGATTGATTTGCCTTGCAGGCATTTCAATCCGGCTTCGATCACTTCCCATTTGGAAGAGTCGATCATAACAGGTACACGGGCTATTTCCGGTTCGGACATGATGAGATTCAGAAAAGTAGTCATCTCAGTCCGGGCATCCAGCAGACCATCATCCATATTAACGTCAATAACCAAAGCTCCGTCTTCTACTTGCTGACGAGCTATGGAAAGGGCTTCATCATATTTCTTTTCATTAACCAGACGAAGAAACTTGCGTGAGCCTGCTACGTTGCAACGCTCACCTATATTCACAAAGTTGATTTCCGGTTTCACTTCCAGCAGTTCGAGTCCGGAAAGCCACATACAATCCGGTTTGGGTGCCGGAACATGAGGTTTGGCACCTGCTATCAGTGTCTGATATTCTGCAATGTAGGCATCTGTCGTACCACAACAACCACCGATAATATTAACCAATCCTTCCTGAATATACTCCTTCACTTCATGAGCCATATCTGCGGGAGTCTGATCATATTTCCCCAGACTATTCGGAAGGCCCGCATTAGGATAAGCACTGATATAATAAGGTGCACGCGAAGCCAACTGTTCAAGAAAAGGCTTCAACTGACGGGCACCAAAGGAGCAATTCAATCCGACTGAAAATATATTGGCATGCTGCACAGAAGCAAGGAAAGCTTCCAAAGTCTGTCCGGACAATGTACGTCCGCCGATATCGGATACCGTCACAGACAACATAACAGGGACTTCTATTCCTGTCACCTTCATAGCCTGTCCGGCTGCAAAGATGGCAGCTTTCGCATTCAGCGTATCAAATATGGTTTCGATAAGAATGGCATCCACCCCACCTTCCAGCATGGCTTCCATTTGCTGCTGGTAAGAGGCAGCCAGTTCGTCATAAGACAAGGCACGAAACGCCGGATTGTTCACATCCGGGCTCATAGAACAGGTTTTATTAGTAGGTCCAACGGAGCCTGCAACAAAACGCGGTTTATCCGGACTCTTTGCCGTATATTCGTCCGCCAGTTCACGTGCCAGTCTGGTAGCGGCAAGATTGATTTCGCGCACATATTCTTCTACATGATAATCCGCCATTGAGACAGTTGTAGAACTGAATGTATTGGTCTCGATAATATCCGCACCTGCTTCCAGGTATTTACGATGGATATCTTGAATGACATCGGGGCGAGTCAGACACAACAAATCATTATTCCCCTTCAACTGACCGGGAATATGCGCAAAACGTTCACCACGAAAATCTTCTTCTTTGAGATTATATTGTTGGATCATTGTGCCCATTGCGCCATCCAGAATCAGAATACGCTCGGATACAATCTGAGAAATTGTCTTTTTCATTCTTACCTTATTACATTAACACCTAATTGTCACTCTGCCTATCTTAGACCTATCACGATCTTATCTTACTATTACGCTATAAAGCCATCTTATCGCTTAAACATTCGGGCCATGTCTCTGCGGTCATCTTTTTCTTTAATTGATTCCCGTTTATCGTACTGTTTTTTACCTTTCGCCAAAGCAACGACCAGTTTCGCCAAACCTTTTTCGTTGATAAACAAACGCACAGGAACGGTAGTAAAACCGGGGTCTTTCATTCCCCGTTGAATTTTCTCCAATTCTTTCTTATTAAGCAACAACTTTCTGTCTCTACGAGCTGTATGATTATTGTACGAACCATAGAAGTACTCGGCGATATGCATATTCTTTACCCATAATTCGCCTTTCGCAAAATAACAAAACGTATCCACCAGACTTGCTTTTCCTAAACGAATGGATTTAATTTCCGTGCCTGTCAATACGATACCTGCCGTGTAGGTATCCATCAACTCATAGTCAAATGTAGCACGTTTATTCTTGATATTTACAGAAGGTTGTTTCATCTTTACACATTAATTAAGTATGGCTATCAACTTACTAAATACAATTTGAATCACCGTCGGACATAGTATTAACAAAACTGATGAGAAAAGGGTGTATTTCAATCGTACTTTTTCCTCCACTTGCATCAATATGGGAGCTCCTTCCCATACTACATAGACAATGTAGAACTGAAATAGCCAGGCAATAATTCTAAAATCAGGTAAAAGTCCGGTCACAATCTGAAGCAAGAAGGGAACAACAAGTGCGTATCCGGCAAACTGTTGTGTCAACGGAGCATTGGCAGGCATCCCAAACATTCTTACTCCCATTTCGTTAATTGCATAGGCCGCCAGAAAGTAACCACCAAACAATGCCACAGCTACGGCACAACAATTGGTCATCGCTATTTGAAAACTTTGCGGTCCTCCCCATCCATTCGTCAGCAAAGAGCCGATAAAGACGGACAAACCGCATAAACCAATCATAGGATAGACAAAAGCCATAAAAACTTTTCGCCTATCCTCTTCCATAGAAATTTCCTCCCAGGCCTTGGCCGGAGAGGAAATCAATTTCATTGCTATATTAAATAATTCTTTGTAGTTCAATTTGTTTTAAGTGTTTCACTCCACGTTGAATTTGCGGCACCATCCAAAGAATTCTTTGAGGAGTTGGTCTTTGCATTTACTTTTATTTTAGTTGGTTCAGTTCCTCCACTTGCAGTTTTGAAAGCAGAAATAGCAGTAGTCAAATTATAGGCTTTATAAGTAGAAGTATATTTATTACGATCTACAGTTTCTTCTGAACCATCTTTTATCACATGGTTAAGTGTTAATTCAAGAGTAGTATCTCCCGATTTAACATTTGTAAAATCATAAGTAAGTATGAAAGAATGCTTATTAAGTTCTTCTTTCTGCTTTTCGTCTGTACTCTCTACTTTTACCCAATACATAATAGGAATTACAAGATATTGATCAAAAAGTATTCCCGGCTGAGTTGATGTATCGCTATTAAAAGTATATAAAGGTGCAGTAGCTTCGTTATAATCTGCCGCTTTCTCTGGTCCTTCAGTAGATTTTGCACTAATAGAAGTCGGAGTACTTCCTGCATAAAGTGTTACATCAAGAGTCTGAGAATTCCCTGGCTGTTGCGCTGTGTCAAACTGATAGTAAAAGAAATAGATTTCTCCTATATTCAAGTTAGGCATTGACAATTCATTCACAACTAATTTCTGCCCATTAGCCAATTCAAATGTAGCAGGAAAATAGTTTGTACATTTTGCGAACGCAGGTCCGGTATATATCGTATTATCATCCCCATTCATACAAGAAGTAACAGACATCCCCATTAAAACCGTCATTAAAGCTACTAATAAAAATTTCATTTGTTTCATAAACATATTTTTTAGAGTTTGCAAAGATATAAATTCTAATTCACAATTAATAAATGCAGATACTTAAAAAATACTGCATCGTTTACTTTATTATTTTTGCAAAAAGTTCCAGGTGATTATCTACATAGCTGGCAACCAGTGTTGTCACTTGTTCCTCCATATCTAAATATGCCTCTTCCAAATCATCAAAAGCCTCATATTGCTCATACATCGCCATGAATTCATCATCCGTCCGTTCTTTTTCCAGATCCTTCCGGTTGGCATCATATATCTTCTTGGCTTTATATACCAATTTAGAGAACTCTTCCGCCCCCCACAGGCGCATCACTTTTGCAAAAGGATTATCAAAGATATATCCGCCATAACCGTTCTGAATCAACTGACAGAATCCGCCGAACATTATTTCATCACGAAAAATCTGATAAGCCAGCAATGAATGCTGTTCACCTGTCAACAACGGCATTGTGTCAGCAGTCAATTCACCACCGATTATTTCCTTATATTTATCAGTAAAAACCTGGATAAATTCATCCATTCCTTCGCCCGCAGCTTTCTGTAAAGCGGACTCCATAACTTCTATCATAGCTTTGTTCAATAAATTATTCAGCAAAGCTACTAATTTTATTCTATATCTATCTAGTAATACCGCTACATTCTCACTAAAACATACCTGTTGGCGGAATTAATTTAATTCAAACCCATGAAAACAGGATATCTCATTCTGCTTTCCGATATCCGCCAGATAATTGCATACCGATATACTTTCCCTTTCCCCAAAAACCCTTTAAGCACATTTCTTTTACCGTTCAATAGTATGCAAACAACCCTATAATAACCTGCTTTACAACTATTATTGTCGCATTTTCAAAGGGAGTTCTTCATCGTTCCACCCAAGTGAACAAGCATGTCCACCTAGGTGCGCATACCTGTTTACAAGGGTGCAACGATCGGTTCACCCGGGTGGAACGATGAAGATGTCGGTAAAATAACACACGAATAAAGGCATCAAATGCCATAGAGATAAGTAACATAATATATAAACAACAAGTAAACAGCAACCAAGATGCGAGATCCATTTGGCAACTACTTACGTAAAAGGCAAAGAAATGGAATGAGAGATACCCCAAAAAGAGTGAGGGATAGACTGAAATGAAGCGATTCTAGGGAGAAAATAATGAGAGATACCTATTTGAAAAGTATCTCTCATTCTGTAATATACTAATTATATGCAGATTACACAAAAACAGTGAGACCGTGAGACTAAAATATTTTTTTCTTTGCAGGAGTTAGCTGAAAGAAGGAACTCTTTTAAGTCTATCTAATGCAAAAACATATAACTATTTATGCATGTAAATGCATTCCTATGGCCATACCTATTAAATAAGGTATTAACCAAATGCACCAAACGACGATACTAAAACGATTAAAATGCCTTTTCGCCTCGGCAGATCCCTTCACATAAGTCCATATCGCCCATGAAGCATGTACAAACATCAGAAGAATGGCAATCGTCCCCGTTACCGTGTGGATTTCATCATGCAAATGCGTTAATTCGGCAATATGCTCCATCAGGCTGGTCCCGACTGCATCGGACACCAATCCTAAAAGAAAGAAAATAATATGCCATAACTTCAGTTTCTTTTGCAGCCTTTCTCCCCATACACCGATAGTATAAAATACCAATGCAGATGAAATAACGCAGATTGCCGCTATCAAATAATGTATATCAACCTGATTGAGTTCCATAAAATTTATATTTCAGATAACAACAAAGCAACGAATAGATAGTTCGACGCATAGCAATCTTTCACAAATGCAATCCCGACTTAGCAAACGAAGAAAAAACGTAAACGGATTTGTCACTTTTCACAAAAAAGTAAGATATGGCGATTTGCAGAAACAAATAAATCGACTACCTTTGTGGGCGATTTAGAGAATCGTGACTACGTATTTTTAATTATATCACTAAAAAAAGAGCTAATTATGACTTATTCACACGAAGTGGAACACATGTGTGTTGT
>CANSEY010000006.1 GCA_947646015.1 uncultured Bacteroides sp.
CATCGGCTTGTGGATTCTCCAACCCTACAATTACGCCGTCATCATTCACTCCATAAAACAAACTGCCACCGTCCGTATTGGCAAATGCCGACACGGATTTAAGCCATGACTTTACTTTCTTACGTTCCAGCATTTCCTTGAAATCGTAAGCCGAGCATTCCGCTATCAATGTATTGTTATGTATTTGCATAGTTTCCTTATTGTTGTTCGGGTATAACATCCCAATATCATATACAAAGGTAAGGATAAAACCGAAGAATCTGTTAAAAACATCGCTTTCTTTTGATTTTTATGCGTTTACATCTCTTTATTTATGAATAAAAATCGTACTTTTGTGAGCAAGAGCGTGTGTTGCTTATGGATGCTTATTTTCGGGTTTGCGTTATATTTGCAACACGTGTACGCAAGTCGCTGATAGATATATCATGTTGATTTTGAGGAAGTGAAGTAAGATTAGCTGAATTAGTATATATAAAAAGGTGTGTCAGAAAAAGTTCTGATACACCTTTTTTATTTGAAGCTGAATTTATTTCAGGAACAGAGAAACTACACAATAAATACATGCAGCTAGGAGTCCACTGACAGGAATAGTAAGTACCCATGCAGTCATGAGGCTTTTAGTTACTCCCCAGCGAACAGCAGATAAACGTTTGGTTGCTCCGACCCCGATAATTGCTCCGGTGATCGTATGAGTCGTACTTACAGGAATTTTCAGCATTTCGGTGATATAAAGTGTAAAAGCACCTGCGGTTTCGGCAACCATACCTTCCAATGGTGTGACTTTAGTGATTCTGGTTCCCATCGTTTTTACGATTTTCCATCCTCCGGACATCGTTCCCAGTGAGATAGCAGTAAAACAGGAGAACGCTACCCAGTCCGGTAGATCAGAAATACTGTTTATTCCCATTCCCAGACCCATAGAGTGGGCAGCTATCATTGCAGCGGCAATGATACCCATTACCTTCTGCGAGTCATTCAGACCATGTCCTACACTGAACATGGCGGAAGAAACCAACTGTAATCTCTTGAACCACATTTCAGCGGTATGCGGATTTGCACGTCGGCAGATGTAAAGCACAAGTAGAGTAAATCCGAAAGCGATAACCATACCGATAAATGGAGCCAGGAAGATAAAAGCGGCAATCTTAAGAATGATATTGAGCTGAATAGCTTCAAAGCCGTTTGCCATGATAGCAGCTCCTGCAAAACCACCTATAAGCGTATGGGAGGAAGAAGACGGAATACCCTTCCACCAGGTAATCAGATTCCATGAAATAGCAGCAATAATGCCCGCCAGGATAATAGGTAGCGTGATGTATTGTTCAACGACTGTCTTTGACACAGTGTTTGCTATGCCAAAGCCACCTATAATGTATTTGGCTATGAAGAACGCAACGAAGTTAAAGAATGCTGCCCACAATACCGCCTGAAAAGGAGTCAGTACTTTAGTCGATACGATGGTAGCGATCGAGTTTGCTGCGTCATGAAAGCCGTTGATATAATCGAATATCAGAGCTAGTATAATGATAGTCACTAATAATTCCATGTGTCTTGGCTTTTATGAATACTTTACGATCAGGTTTTTTAATATTTTCCCTACATGTTCTGCTGCATCGGTTGTCTTTTCCAGCTCATGCATGATCTCTTTAATTTTAATCAGTTCGATACAGTCTTTTTCTTCTTCAAAGAGTTTGGTGATAAAAAGCTCGTATACGTCATCTGCCTGATTTTCTATATCGTGTAATTGGGTACAATAGTTGCGCAATGGCTTTGGATTTTTGCGGAAAGTCTCCAGTTCATCCATGGCTTTACCTATATTGATAGCCTCCTCGTGAATCAGACGGCTCAATTCTTTTCCACTTTCGGAAATAGGGCGGGGATTATAGATAACAATGCGCTTGGCGCTACTGTTGATTCCGTCGATAACATCATCCATGCAGGAAGCCAGATCGTGAATATCTTCACGGTCGAAGGGAGTGATGAATGTCGTACTTAACTCGTCAAAGATTAAATGAGTCAATCTGTCACCTTCACGTTCCATGTCTTTAATTTGTTTGTAGTAATCTGCTCTTTCTGTGGGCAGATCATGTTCCAGACTTTCAACAAGTAGAACGGATGAGGCAGATAAAACATCTGATAACTGCTTCAGTAGAGGAAAGAACTTTGGTTCTTTGGGCGTGAATTTACTAAAAAAAGAATTTTTCATAAATATGAGTACATTAAATTGTTTTTGAGATGTTTAATTTGATGGCCGTTGTTATTAATAAACAAATGAATAAAGTTTTTTATTGCTTCGATCCTAACTTCGCTCGTAATATTTCTATTATTGCAGGCAATATTGAAATAAATATAATAGCGATAATCAAGAGTTTAAGATTTTCCTGTACGAACGGCAGATCGCCAAAAAAGTAGCCTGCATAGCAAAATAAAACTACCCATATGGCTCCACCTATCAGATTGTAGATCATAAAATAATAGTAATGCATTTTTCCCATTCCGGCTACAAATGGAGCAAAAGTGCGGACGATAGGCACAAAGCGGGCGAGAATAATCGTTTTCCCACCATATTTTTTATAAAATTCATGCGTTTTATCAAGATAACTTTGTTTGAATATCCTGGAGTTGGGATTATGAAAAAGTTTGCGTCCGAAAAAATGTCCGATCATGTAGTTGCAGGAGTCACCTAATACGGCTGCTGCAAATAAGATTAAAACAAGAATATGAATATCGATCGGCATACCGGGTAATGCGGAAATGGCTCCTGCAACGAAAAGTAAAGAATCACCAGGAAGAAAGGGAGTGACTACAAGCCCGGTTTCGCAAAATATAATGATGAATAGGAGAGCATATGCCCAAGTATGGTAATCCTGCACTATACTAATCGTGTATTGATCAATGTGGAGAATAAAGTCTAATATAAATTCCATTATATATCAAGTTATTAATATGTAAAAGTGAAATCGTATGCATATTCCCGGCAATGGAAAAGACTCTTCTTGCTTTCTTGCCTTGAATATAAAGAGATAAAATGGGCATGAAGATACACTCATCTCATCCCATAGAAGGAAAAGAGATATTTAAATAAGTATTCGTCCTAGTGTATAGACGTAATATCGATAGGAGAATTTGGTGAGATTTGTGTAGTAGGGGAGACCAGTCCATTTTTCTTTCGGAAATTGATATTTTAAGGAACTTAGTATCCGAATTGTAACGGAAGAAACGTTGAATCTTAGAATTTTGGAAAGAGAAGTGGTACGGGATAAAAGTGAGTTTCCTAAAATACCATCGGCAATGTTGCAATCATATTTTCCATCATATTTCCCTTCTTGGAAGGAGTTGTTTTCTTTACCGGATTGTTTGACTACAGCTTTGGATCGGTAACTCTGTGACTTATTATGGGATTGTATAGTGGTAGTACCGGCTTCTGTCCGGAACTCCTGTAATTCTTTATCGGGCACTAAATTGCATCCCCATATCAGAAATATACCAAATAATATACAGAAAATGTATTTCACCATAACAGTCGCAAATGTAGAAACTATTTTTATAAGAAATACATATTCGAAAGTATAATTAACAATTAGATTTGGGCTCCGGGGAACTGGAATCTAATGGTAATATCTTCTTCTTTATTTGTTCGATATGAGTTTCATCGGAGTATAACTGATTCCGTTTGTTTGTTGCCTGTCGTTTGTTTTTTCAAATCCCAGAGATTCGTAAAACCTGATAGCGTATGTAGATGAGTTTACCGTTATTTCATTTGCCGGACAATCATATTGGGAATAGTCAAATAGTTGCTTGCCTATCCCTTTTCTATGGAATTCCTTTTTGATGAAAAACAAAGAAATGTGTTTGCCCTCATTCTTGGTTCCCATAATACCTATTAGTTTATTCTCTTCGAAAGCTCCATAAATGCAGAGTTCATTCATTAATTTATCGTTGAATATAAAACTTTTGAAACTCTCAAGACCTTCGTCTTCGAAATCATCCTGACCACATTGCAAGTATACTTCTAATGCTAAAGTTGTCGCCTGCTGAAATTCTGCTTTATCTAATTTGCGTATCATAATTAATCATTTGTTGAGAATATAATTTTTGTCTGTCGGGCAAGATACTGATTTTTTTTATTTCAGACAATAGGGTATTTGCAGATTGAACGATCTTATTTATAGAAGCAGGAATTATTTACTTTAAAACTTTATTAAGATGAAAAAGTCAGTTATACTTTTGGTTGGATGGTTATTAGCTTTTCTATGGATAGGGAGTGCTGATATATGGGCGCAGGATGCAGGAGATTATTTCACGATTGTCGGAATGGTGAAGGATAAGCAAAATAAGAGAACACTTGAAAACGTGAATGTATCTGTGCAAGGAAGTAATATCGGTACGGTGACAAATGCAGAGGGAGAGTTTGCTCTGAAAGTCAGGAAAGAAGAAGTGCCGCGAGAGTTGGAAATCTCTCACATAGGCTATATCAATAGTCATGTATCTTTAGATAAGAATAATTCTTCTAAATTGACGGTCTGGATGATACCTCATACTAACCAGTTGAATGAAGTGGTCGTTTATGCCAATAATCCGCGTACAATTATAGAAAAGGCGATTGAGAAGATTCCGGTAAATTATAGTGCCAACCGGAATATGCTTACCAGCTTCTATCGGGAGACTGTGCAGAAAGGGCGCCGTTATATCAGTGTATCGGAAGCTGTACTTGATGTGTCGAAAACAGCATACACCAATCGCACTACGGATTATGATAAACTACAGGTTCTGAAAGGACGCCGTCTGCTAAGTCAGAAAGTTAGTGATACATTGGCAGTAAAGGTTATGGGTGGTCCTAATATATCTGTAGTTTTGGATATCGTAAAGAATAAAGAGGCGCTGCTGGAACCAGAAGAATTGAACAACTATGAGTTCTGGATGGCTGAATCGGCATTGATCGATAACCGGATACAATATGTTATTAATTTCCGTCCGAGAGTTCTTTTACCATATGCGCTGTTTCATGGGAAATTGTATGTAGATTGTGATAAGCTGTCGTTTACACGTATCGAGATGAATCTGGATATGCAGAATAAATCGAAAGCAATTGCTGCTATTCTTCATCAGAAACCATTTGGACTGAGATTCAAACCGCAAGAGTTATCTTTTCTGATTACCTATAAAACGATAGATGGAAGGACCTATCTGAATTATATCCGCAATGATATTCGTTTCAAATGCGACTGGAAACGGAGGCTTTTCTCTACGAGTTATGCAGTAACCTCAGAAATGGTGGTGACAGACCGGAGGGAGAACCCGTCCGAGGTGATTCCGCGGAATAAAGTATTTACCTCCAATCAGATTTTCTATGATAAAGTCGGAAATTACTGGAGTGAAGACTTCTGGGGAAATTATAATATCATTGAACCTACAGAGTCTCTGGAACATGCTGTCGATAAATTGAAAAAGCAATCTAATTAAAATCAGAATTGTTTTCTTATATTTGGGAACAATCGTAAAATGATAGAAGTATGCTGAATGAACTGCTCATACTGACAAAAATAAAGGCAGGTGACATAAAAGCGTTTGAGGAACTATTTCGCTGTTATTATTCTCCCCTGTGTTGGTATGCGGCAAGCATTACCGGACGGATGGAGGTAGCTGAGGAAATTGTTGAAGAACTGTTTTACGTGCTTTGGAAGGATAGGGAACAGTTACAGATTTTCCAGTCTGTAAAAAGTTATCTCTACAGGGCGACACGTAATCAGTCAATTCAATATTGTGAGCATGAAGAGGTCAAGGAGCGGTATAGAGAGTCTGTGCTGACTGCGTCCTCTTCGGAACAGGCGACAGATCCTCATCAGCAGATGGAATATGAAGAACTTCAGAAGCTGATAAATAATACCCTTGAGAAATTGCCGGAACGCAGAATGCAAATATTTAAAATGCACCGGACGGAGGGAAAGAAATATGCGGAAATTGCAGTCCAGCTTTCTCTCTCCGTCAAAACGGTGGAAGCGGAAATGACGAAGACTTTACGAACTTTGCGAAAAGAAATAGAAAATTATATTCAAATGAAATGATGAAAACGGATATTCATAAAATAAAGACGGAGCAGGCTTGGAATCGGTTGTACGACCGATTGGATAAAGATCATCTGCTTGTAGAAGATCATCGGATGCCTAAAATCCCGGTGTGGGTACGCTATGGCACTGTAGCGGCGATGGTGGTCGGCTTGGTTTTTAGCACCTTGTATTGGGGATTCGGTCAAAAAGAGGAATTACCGGACTTTATAACACAGGAGAATCAGGATGTTCCTACATTGGTCACGACTCTGGAAGATGGTTCTGTCGTGTTCTTGGCAAAGGAGACTTCTATCCGATATCCGGAACATTTTGTTTCTGATAAACGGGAAGTCAGTTTGCAGGGAGATGCCTTTTTTGATGTGGCAAAGAAGCAGAAGCAACCTTTTTGGATTGATACAAAGGAAGTAAAGATTGAAGTATTGGGTACTGCTTTTAGTGTAAAGAGCGTCGAAGATACTCCGTTCCGTCTCTCGGTGCAACGGGGAACCGTCAGAGTAACCCTTAAAAAGGGGAATAAAGAATGTTATGTTAAAGCCGGTGAGACAGTGATATTGCAATCACAGCAACTTTTGCTCAGTTCGACTGAAAATGCAGGAGAGTTGAACCGCTATCTGGAGCATGTCTGTTTTAAAGATGAATCTTTGGGGCATATTCTGAAAGTAATGAATATGAATGCAGGGAGTTCACAGATACGTGTAGCTTCTCCTGCGCTGGAAAAAAGAAAGCTGACAGTTGAATTTTCCAATGAATCTCCAGAGACTGTGGCTACATTGATAGCCTATGCGCTTAATTTGAAGTGTACACGGCAGGGGGATACATTCATACTGACAGAATAAATAAAAAAAAGTGAGATGAGGATGGTTTATCGCTATATGGTGATTCTGTGTTTGTTCTTTATCGTACCGGATACGTTGAGAGCTGACGGAGAAGATGTGCTGGAGCGTATGATCAGTCTGCCGAAGATGAAAGGAACGGTCTATTCACTGTTAGGCAATATTTCTCAGCAGTCAGGTTATCTGTTTATCTATGACAGTAAAGTAGTAGATAATGATGTAACGGTGAAGATACGGAAAGGAGAGCGAACCATTCGTCAGGCTATTTATGAGATAACAGGAGATACCAGCCTGGAATTTAAAGTAATAGGGACTCATATTCTGATAACTTCTTCTTCACCGACCAAACAGCAACAGGCGAAACCTTCATCCGTTCACCCTGTAAATCTGATGCTTACCGGAACTTTACTGGATAAGGAAACCGGAATGCCTGTTGCTTCTGCATCCGTTGGAGTCCGGAGGACATCTGTGGGGATTATTACTAATCAGGAAGGAGAGTTCAGACTTTCCTTACCGGATTCTTTGCAAAACGATTCGGTTGTTTTTTCTCATATAGGATATGTTTCACAAACTCTGGAAGTTTCAGTTTTGGCAGGTCGCCATCATATTCTGAGCTTGGAACCAAAGGTTGTTCCTTTACAGGAAGTAGTGGTTCAATGGGTCGATCCTTATAAGCTGCTGAAAGAAATGGGAAGGCAAAGAGAGCAGAACTATTCTCATTCTCCTGCCTACCTGACCACATTTTACCGTGAAGGAGTTTTATTGAAAAATAAGGTTCAGAATCTTACTGAAGCAGTTTTCAAAGTTTATAAGATCGCTTCGCATTCTCCCGTTTCCGATCAGGCGAAGCTGTTGAAGATGAGTCGGCTGAGTAATGTCGAAGCCAAAGACAGTCTGCTTGTAAAGGTGAAGTCCGGCATTCAGGCATGTTTTCAGATGGATATAATGAAGGGTATGCCTTCATTCCTGATACCTGACGCAGGTGATAACGGTTATCTGTATACTTCGCAGGGAGTGACATTCATAGACGACCGGTGTGTGAATGTCATACACTTTGCACAAAAGAAGGAGATTATCGAGCCTCTCTATTGCGGAGATTTGTATATTGATGCCGAGACGAATGCCTTGTTACAAGCTCGTTTTGAGGTAGATCCCCAGCGTGTAAAGAAAGCGTCGGAAATGTTTGTAGAAAGGCGCACGCATGGCATTCAGATAATACCGCAAAAGGTGGTTTATACTATTTCCTACAAACCATGGCAAGGTATCTATTATATTCATCATATCCGTGGAGACCTTTCTTTCAAGGTGAAACGGCGACGGTTGCTGTCTGCTAGTCCGCAGATGCAGATCTGGTTTGAAATGATCACTTGCAAAGTGGATACGGAACAAGTGACTGCATTCCCGCGGGCAGAAAGATTACCGACGCGTACTATCTTCTCTGATCTGAATTTCAAATATGATGAAGACTTCTGGAGGGATTTTAATGTGATACCTCTGGAAGAGGAACTTGGTAAGCTGATTGAGAGAATCTCTTTGAAAATAGAAGAAATCGGCCCTTGATTTGTTTTGCCATTCGCCGGGATTGCTGTAACTTTGCGCCCGGTTTAAAAGATTGTAGAATATGGAATTGCCTAAAGATCCGATGGTGCTGTTCAGTGTCATCAATATGAAGTTGCGTGACTGTTATTCTTCGCTAGATGAGCTTTGCGAAGATATGGATGTAAGCAGAGAAGATATTGTCAGTCAGTTGAAAGCTGCAGGTTTTGAATATAGTGCGGAACATAATAAGTTCTGGTGATTTTCAGTCAACTTCGGCTTGTATATAAAGAGTTAACAGCGCCTCCATGGTCTTGAAAAAGATTATGGAGGCGTTTTTTTATTCCTTGTATGCCAATGTCATATTTCCTCTTTTCTATTAATAAATGTAAAATCGGCTCTTGTGCATTTAACTTCGTTCCTTTTCGGCGTTCTAATAACCAAAGCTCAGAAATAATAGATGATAAACGAAGATAAAATCCGAAAAGCTTGTTCCTCAGATCGCGAGCGGGGATTCAGGTTGCTGGTGGACAGTTTTCAGGAACCGATATATAATTATATCCGGAGAATGGTAGTGTCTCACGAAGATGCGGAAGATGTGCTGCAAGAAGTCTTCATTCGTGTATTCCGCCATTTGGATCAGTTCCGGAATGAAAGTTCGCTGAGTACATGGATCTACAGAATTGCAACGAATGAGTGTCTTCGGTTATTGAATAGCCGTAAAGAAGAAGTAATATCAGCGGAAGATGTTCAGGAAGAACTGATGAGTAAACTGAAAGCTTCTGACTATGTCGACTACGAAGATGAACTGGCTGTAAAGTTTCAGGAAGCTATATTGACTTTGCCGGAAAAGCAGCGGATCGTTTTCAACTTGCGCTATTACGATGAACTGGAATATGAAGATATCGCCCGTGTTCTGGATAGTAAGGTTGAGACACTGAAAGTGAATTATCACTATGCGAAAGATAAGATAAAGGAATATATATTAAACAGGTAACATCATGGATAAGGATTTTGATTTTGACAATATTGGTAAGCGGACACCTTATCGCACTCCCGATAACTTTTTTGAGGAGACACAGCGTAAGATATTGGAACGTACGGTTGGCGAACAACGCAAGAAGCGTCGGCTGAAAAGGATTATTCCTACTGTGATTGCTGTAGCAGCAGTATTGGCCGGGATTTTGTTTACGCCGTCTCTCCGCTATATGAATACCGACACACCATCTGCTTCAAATATATTGGCTGTCGATAAAAATAATGTAACTACAGATCCGGTAGATAAATGGATTAAGGAATTGTCAGATGAGGAGTTGGAAGAGCTCGTCAGCTTCTCTGAAAACGATATATTTTTAAACTGAATAACTCAATTAATTATTAAAACGTGAAGATTATGAAGACTAAGTTTATTTATGTAGTGTTGATGGCTTTATTTTTGGGAAGCCAGATGACCCTTTCTGCACAGAATAAAGAAAACAAAGAAAGAAAACAGCATCCTACACCGGAGCAGATGATGCAGATGCAGACCAATCAGATGGTGAGAGCGCTCATGCTGGATGATGCAACGGCAGCCAAGTTTACTCCGATATACGAGAAGTATCTGAAAGAACTTCGTGAGTGTCGTATGATGAACTTCAAACCCAGAGCGAGAAAAGATGCAGCTCAAGGTACGGAAGCCAATACTGCCAAAGAAACTCCAAAACCGGTTATGACAGATGCGGAGATCGCTAAAATGTTGAAAGATCAGTTTGCGCAGAGTCGTAAGATGCTGGACATCCGTGAGAAGTATTATAATGAGTTCAGCAAGATTCTGTCTCAAAAGCAGATCATGAAGATTTATCAGCAGGAAAAGAGCAATATGAATAAATTCAGAAAAGAGTTTGACCGTAGAAAAGGACAGAAACCGGGACAAGGTCACAAACCCGGACAAGACCGCCAGAGACAAAGACAGCATACCCCTCATCAAACTCAAAAGTAGATAATGGATTAGGTATTATTTATTATAGTGTTTTATTTTACTAAAGTCAACACAAATTGGGCATAGGCAGATATATCTATTCTTTTCAGTATCGTTGATTATTCATTGTGTCTTGTTACTGATAAGTTTTGGCAGCCTATGCACAGTCCGGCAAAGAGAGCTTTGCCGGACGTGTAGTTGATGCTGACTCATGATACATGGTATTCTGCGTCTGAATCTGCTGGAAGGATAAAGCTGATTAAATATTTATCAGTCTGAAACCTCTGCGGGGTATTAATTGTTGTATCCATGCGAAAACAATGAAAACCTTGCTGAATGGAGTTTCGACTGATTAAAAAATTAAAGGACAGAGGACGTTGGCGTATCTTCAAACTCAAATTGATTGATGCGCGGCTTTACTTTGTCAGTATCTTCGTCGGGTTACTGACGGGGCTTATTGCTGTGCCTTATCATTACCTGCTTCAGTTCTTCTTCAATCTTCGCCATGACTTCTTTGATTCTCATCCTAAATGGTATTGGTACCTTCCTCTTTTTCTGTTAATGTGGGGGATTCTTATATTTGTCTCCTGGCTGGTGAAAAAGATGCCGTTGATCACAGGAGGAGGTATTCCACAAACACGTGGAGTTATCAATGGAAGAGTTGCGTATAAACATCCTTTCATTGAGGTGATTGCCAAGTTTGTGGGAGGAATACTTGCGCTAAGCACCGGTTTGTCTTTGGGACGTGAAGGACCTTCGGTGCAGATCGGTTCGTATGTAGGATGTCTGGTTTCTAAATGGGGGAGAGTGCTTGCCGGCGAGCGGAAACAATTGTTGGCGGCGGGTGCCGGTGCCGGGTTGGCGGCTGCTTTTGCTGCTCCGTTGGCTTCCTCATTGCTGGTTATAGAATCTATTGAACGGTTTGATGCGCCAAAGACGGCGATTACTACCTTGCTGGCAGGAGTCGTTGCCGGAGGAGTCGCCAGTTGGCTTTTTCCTATCAATCCGTATTTTCAGATTGATGCGATTGTACCGGGAATGACTTTCTGGTCACAGGTAAAGTTGTTTCTTCTTTTGGCGGCTGTGGTTTCTGTTTTCGGAAAGTTCTTTTCTGTCACTACGCTTCAGGTCAAACGTATCTATCCGGCCATCAAGCATCCGGAATACGTAAAAATGCTATATCTGCTCTTTATTGCTTATCTCATCTCTATGGCAGAAGTCAATCTGACAGGAGGTGGGGAACAGTTTCTGTTGGCACAGGCCATGCATCCCGATACCCATATTCTTTGGATTGTCGGTATGATGTTGTTGCATTTTGTATTCAGTACCTTTTCTTTTTCGTCAGGACTGCCGGGAGGAAGTTTCATTCCTACATTAGTGACAGGAGGGCTTTTAGGGCAAATAGTTGCATTGATTCTGGTTCAGCAAGGAGTGATTGCTTATGAAAATATCAGTTATATCATGTTGATCTGTATGTCTGCTTTTCTGGTTGCGGTCATACGTACACCTCTCACCGCTATTGTGCTGATTACTGAGATTACGGGACATCTGGAAGTCTTTTATCCTTCTATTGTAGTGGGAGGACTGACTTACTATTTCACGGAAATGCTTCAGATAAAACCTTTCAATGTGATTTTATATGATGATATGATTAATTCTCCTGCGTTTAAAGAAGAGGCCCGCTACACTTTATCGGTAGAGGTCATGAGCGGTTCTTACCTGGATGGTAAAATCGTGGATGAACTTCGCCTGCCGGAACGTTGTATTATTATTAATGTTCATCGTGACCGGAAAAACTGGCCTCCCAAAGGGCAGAAACTGATGCCGGGGGATCAGGTGCAGATAGAAATGGACTCGCAGGATATCGAGAAACTCTATGAGCCGTTAGTCAGTATGGCGAATATTTATTAAAAAAGAAGTGAAGCGTTTATTCAACGCTTCTCAACCATGCAATTTCTTCTGCCCACTTGCTTTCATCGGGTGTTTCAAGAATAAGTGGCATATTATCGAATCTTGAATCTTTCATTAATCTTTCAAAGAATGCACTCCCGATCAGTCCCTGGCCTATGTTATCGTGACGGTCAACATGACTGCCTAATTCTTTTTTAGAATCATTCAGGTGCATACCACGCAGATACTCGAAACCTACTTCTTTTTCAAATTCGTCAAAGACTTTATCGTAATCATTCACTATGTCATATCCCGCTGTATATGTATGGCAAGTATCCAGGCAAATACCTACACGGCTTTTATCATTCACCCGGTCGATGATATATCTTAATTGCCAGAATTCACTTCCTAAATTACTGCCTTGCCCCGCAGTATTTTCAATAACGGCCGTTACTCCTTTAGTCTTCTCCAAAGTCAGGTTGATACTTTCTGCAATGAGTGCGAGACAATCCTCTATGGAGATTTTATTCAGATGGCTGCCGGGATGGAAATTGAGAAGTTTCAGTCCTAATTGTTCGCAGCGTTGCATCTCATCTAAAAAGGCAGCTCGACTTTTCTCCAATCCTTCTTCTTCGGGGTGTCCCAAATTAATAAGGTAACTGTCATGCGGTAAAATATAGTCTGTTTGGAAATTGTACTTAGTGCAATTTTCTTTGAAAAGATGGATGTTTTCTTCTGTCAATGGTTTACTCACCCATTGACGTTGATTTTTAGTAAACAGGGCAAAGGCATTTGCTCCAATCTCATGTGCATTGACAGGGGCGAATTCTACGCCGCCGGATGCGCTTACATGTGCTCCAATGTATTTCATCTTTTATTCTATTTAAATTTTATCTGTTGATATAACATTTATGCAGGTTTCAATGTTTGCGTAGAGTACCAACATAGGCAAAGATACAATTTTTTAGTAGTAAACTCAATGCTCATTATGATAAAGGTACAGTGATCTACTGTCTTTTTATATCCCACATCTCAGGTATTAATGGTTGAGTTGTCAGATGTTAATATCTGAGATGTCAACTGTTAATACCTGAAAAGTCAGATATTAATACCTGTCATGGACATTATTAATGCTTGAAATGTGGCATAATAAGCATTGTCACCTTCAATAAAAGACAATAAAAGAAAGGAGCTATTCGTAAGTTTATAATAACCATTGAATAGCTCCATATTGTGTGCCAGAATTGAGAAATTATATCTCAAAATCCGGTAAATAGTCAGTCAGAACCTTATTGACCTGTTTCCCTTGTACTTGATCTGTGATGATAGTCGCACCTTCCTTCTTGCCGGCATCGTATTTCAAAGAAACCTTTTCCGCTTGATGGGTGACGCTGATTGCCGCTTTCCCTTTCTCCGTCAGATTGCAGGTAATAATCCAGTCGCCTACTTGTACGGTATTGCCTTGGCGAACCACTTTCATATCCGCACGGTTATTTCCATGTGTATCCATAACGGTGAGGAAACGGGCAGTTTTACATGGAATGGTAGTAGACGAAAAATGCCAGTGATTGGGATACTTCACAGCTTTTCCCAGGGCATTGGTTACATTCTTCCAGTTGGTTGGAGCGCAGAAGAAGGTATCTACGATGGCCTGTTCCGTCTTTGCCGAACTGAAAAGATGAGCAACAGAGATGCCTCCATCCTTATTCTTTCCCGTAACTTTCACTTCATCAGGAAGTTCCTGCATTTCCATCGGAAGTTCTACCGTATGCAGCAGATAGCTCCATGTGACCGCTTCTTTTCCTTCCAGTTCATCATAAATCACATACACTCCCGTATTGCCTAATTGAATGATGTGCCGACGGAACATCTTCAGTTTGTTCTCATCCCATCCCTTTTCGGGAGTGTACTGCGTGCCGGAAAGTTCACCACGTTTCAACCAGATAGGAGCTGTGATCTTTCCGTAAGCATTGGAAGCGTCTCCCACCATATACGAAATCTTTTCTCCTTCATACCAACGGGGAATCCATCCGTAACCTTCCGTCCCGATAGTCTGAGTCATTCCATTGACCAGAATACTGTTGTGTGCACGGGTGTTTCGATAGGAATACATACAATGGTCATCGGTAAAACCGGTACGATGTCCGCTGCTATAGAAGATCGCCTTGCCGCCATAGAAGGTATTAAATGCATTCTGATTGGCCAATGCGTGCGAAGTTGAACCGTATGGACTGGAACGGAATGACAACATTGCGTTCTTTTCTATATCCCCCAACGAAGTATGCATCGTAGCAATTCCCGTTTCATTAAATACTTTCGTCATCGGCAACTCTGCCAATGAGTGTTCTTCTTTCGGGAGTGCCTTGTCAGTAATGCAGCGATACCAGGTCAGATCACCTGCTTTTCCAAGAAAAGACTTTTTCATGATATCCGGTTCTTTCTCTAGAATGGTACGTGCGTAGGCGGCTGCCCACGGATTATTGCATTCACGTGCTAAAGCATCCGCATAGCCGACCCGTGTCCCGTTCGGTTTCATTTTCGTTTCATGGGAGTTACCGTGTCCCGCAGATTTGGAGAACGGAGGCTGATGATAGATTACATAGAGCGCATTGTTGTTATACCAGGGATCGGCAAAGAAATCGAAACCGCTGATACGTGAATAGAAAGCGGGAACTTCGATCAATGTACGAAGGTTGACATGGAAATAAGAGTCACCGTTGTGCCATCCTCCGTCGGTGTTGAGTCCCGGCAGACGGGATACCCATTCGTTATAGCAATAATCTACCCAAGTGGAAGCCATCGGCAATTCACCGTATGTAGCAAAAGCTGCCATATTCAGAATACGGAAAGTCATCTGCCATACATGATTGTCGGCAATACGGTTTTCCAGATGATTCACATATTCATGATAAAACTTATGGGCGTTTTCGCTGATCGTTTCGAGAAGCAACTGTTTCTCGGCAGGCGTTAACAGATTGTACCATGCATCATAAGCGGAAGTACTCATGGACAGAATCGTGGAGCGGTTGAAATCTCCTGCGAAGTACTTACTGTCTTTCCACGAAAGAATTTCGGAAAGACGTTTGATACCTTCTTTGTAGTACACTTCGTCTTTCGTCAGCAGATAAGCGCGTACCATAGCTTCTATGTTCGCTTCTTCGCGGTCTACTATCTTGCGGCTTTCCCGAATCAATGCCGAGCGATATTGTACGATGTTCGTCAATTTGACTACTTGGGTGGTATCGATTTCCTCTTCCAGATGTTTCAATGGATGATTGAGGCATTTCCTTGCTTTCTGAATATAGAGCTGCGCTTCCGGATTATTCTTGTTCCGCTCGATGATCTGATCCCAGTCTTTGGCAGCGAGCAGGATACGGGGATGGCTTTGAGAGAACTTCGCCAGCACTTCTTGCAAGGAGGGAGGATTGAACGTACGTGTCTGCTCGTCCACATAGAAATGATAGACGGGCGACCATTCTTCTTTGCCGTCCTTATCAAGGTAGGCGTGCTGCCAATACCATTTCCCTTTTTCAAAGAGTTTGAAAGGATTGAAGAAAGCCCAGTTTCTTTCGGCGGTCATTACTTCCGATTTAAACTCAGGATCACGTGCGATACGGATGCGGTATGTCACTTCCGGTTTGTGATTTTCTTCTTCCACTCCGTCAAGCACAGGTCCGAGGTGGGGGAACTTATCCGGCCACATGAAACGCGGCGGATTGACTGCTATGTGCTGACCGTCTAGTGGAGAAGGTGTTTCGCGGACTTCATGCATCAGCGTCTGCTGACTCAGACGCAGGATGCTTTTCTGCGCATATCCACTATAGGAAAGCATAGCTACAAATAACAGGAAAATATAATATCGTTGTTTCATCATCTTATTTTTTTAAGAGTTCTTTTAGACTGATTGTCTTGTTGTTGATCAGCGGACGTGCCCAGAAACCGATGAAGGTGATATATCCCACAAAGAGCAGGATAGACAGCATACCTGTACGCAAGGACGTAGCATCTGCCAATGTACTCACAATCATCGGCCCGCCTGCTCCACCCACGATAGCCGAACATAAAATTCCGGCAAATGAGCCGTGATGCTGTGAAGCCGAGTTCAGCGCCAATGAGAAGACGATAGAGTACATCATGGAAATACTGAATCCGATAGCAGGAAAGGCGATTAGCGAAACATCCTTGCTTCCGAATAAAGCGGCTAGTAACAGCACTATCGTCAATACCCCCGAAACCTGTAGCAGGCGTTTGCTGTCAATCAGTTTCAGAAGAATCATTCCGACCAGACAGCCTGCCGTCATCAGTCCCCAGAAGTAGCTGACTGCCTGCGCACCTTCCGTCTGCGGGTTTACACCGTGATATTGTTCGAGGAAGGTACTCATGAAGATAGAGGTTCCTTGTTCCGTACTGACATAGCAGAAGATTCCCAGAAAGAACAACCATACATATTTCTGCTTGAACAGGGCGAGGTAGGAATCTTTCGATCCGCTTTTCTCATCTTCTTTCAGTTCAATCTTCGGGAAATGCGAAACGCCGACGGCAATCAGCATCACCAGCAACAATAAGGTAAATACCCAGTAGAGAGATACCCAAGGCATATCTTGTGGCGTCATATCCGCCAGCAAGTCAAGGATAAGGCTTTTTCCTGCTGTATAAGTGGCAGGATCAAGTTCCCGAATCAGATAAGTATATGCCAACGGGCTTAGGAAGGAGGCGATACCGAACATAAATTGTGCCAGTTCAGCGATGAAAGCATAGTTTTCTTCTCCTCCTACAGTACGTTGGAGCGGATTCAGCACGGTTTGCAGCATTGCCATTCCCAGACCGATGATGAAAGATGAAGCTAGCAACATCGGATAAGTATGCATACAGGCGAACAGGATGGTTCCGATAAACGGCATCAGGAATCCACAGAACAAGACAGGCTTTTCACCGAAACGGTCGATCAGTAGTCCGGCAGGGATGGACATAATGGCGTAAGCCAGAAAGAAGGAAGTCGGGATAAACCCCGCCATCGCAAGATCGCTCAGATTGAAATTGTGGATAATGTCCGGAATAAGCGGTCCCAGAATATTGGTAATAAACGAGATAGTGAACCAGAACGCCATAATCAGCGCCAGCATTCCTAGATTTTTCTTCATAATCTTAAATAAGTTGAGAAGGTTTTCTGCTCTTCATTTAATTCGGTTTTCTATTTAAAAAGAGGGAGGCGGCACCGATACTTCCGGCTTTGTTGCCTAAAGAGGCCGCCATGATTTCCGTGTTCACGGCACAGTCGGGGATGGCATAGCGAAGGGCTTTCTCACTTACTTTCTGAATATAAAAGTCTCCGGCTTCGGACAGTCCTCCGCCGATAACGACTCTTTGAGGGCTGAAGATATTAATAAATCCGGCAATGCCGTGACCGAGGAAATCACAATGTTCGTTCAGCGACTCAGCCGCAATCTTATCTCCTTGTTTATAGAGACGGACGATCAATTCTCCGTTTATTTCTTCATTCGGATAAGAGATGCCGGCTTCGGCTATCCGTTTGCTGAAACGACGGACCAGTGCGGCAGTGGAAGCATAATGTTCAAGGCATCCTATTGAACCGCAGGCGCAAGGTTCACCATTAGCTATCAAGGGGACATGTCCCAATTCAGTACCTCTATTGGCGTATCCGTTAAACAGTTTGCCGTCAATTATGACTGCGCCACCGATACCGGTTCCTACAGTCAGAAAGACCACATGAGTGGCTCCGTTTCCGGCTCCGTACATCGTTTCGCCGAGTCCCATCAGATTAGCGTCATTTCCCAGTTGGGTAGGAAGTCCGGTCTCTTTTTCCATCCGGTCTGCCAGTTTCAGATTTTCCCAGCCTTGAATATTCTCCGCACCTCCCAATACGATACGATTCGTACAATCGACAATTCCCGGTGTCCCTATCCCGATACCGGCTATCGTATATTCCTTTGCTTCGGCAAAGGTTTTCACTTCATTGACTGCCTTGACTAATTGCCCGATGACAGCTTCGGCTGATACGTCGGCATTCGACGGTAGCTTCCCTTGAAAGTGAAATACGCCATTATTATCAATAAGAGCGTATTTCACAGAAGTCCCGCCAAGATCAATTCCTATAGCGTATTCTTTTTCCATATAACTAGGTATGTTTTAAATTCGTTTATACTGTGCCATGCTTGTGCCACCGTATTGGCACGCTTGTGCCAAAGGCTTGGCATAGCAGTGCCAACAGCTTGACACAACTGTGCCAACGGCTTGGCACAAGCAAAGCAACTGTTTTCTTTCATATACCAGTTTATACTCTTTCTGCCCAGATAGGTGAACTCCATGCCCATTGCCCGTCACGCTGGCGAACACGCACGTAGTAGTAATCTGTATCACGCTGAGGCTCTTTATCTTCCATATAGTGTTCCACAGTGAAACAGCTTTCGGGCATAGCACGATTGAAGAGAATCGCTTCGCTCAGCCAGCCGATCATGAAGTGTGAACGTGAGCCTTCGAGTAATTCGCCCAATGTGTGTTCAAACTTCTTGCCGTTGAAATCAGCAATCACTTTTCCGTCTTTCGGCATCTCTACTTCGAGGATGACAGCCTGCATAGCAGCGGTAGTCGTATTCGGATTCTTGCTGCTGTACATATCCAGTTCGGTTTCTTTTTCGCCTGCGGATACAATGCGGTTTACGTGAGTGTGGAATTCTGTTTCTCCTTCTTGCGGAGAAGTGAAGGCTGCACCGCGGAAACATGGAGTGACGCTCAGAATGCGTCCTTTGTCTACAGACAATTTACCTTGCCAGTGTACATACTGTTCTTCACGGTTCCATCCAAAATCTACTTTCACTTTGCAGCGGACAGTATCACCTTCGGGGGCAACCGGAGTCAACGGACCATTCATGCGGGCCAGAATCTGACCGTTCTTGACGATATCCACATAGTCGATGCAACTTTCTCCGGTAACGTTCAGATAAATGCGGCGGCTGTTGCCACGTACTACGTCACCCATGAAAGCGTCGTTGAGGCGGAAGTCAATCAAAATCTTATCGCCGGTTGCGGCGCATACGTGGCGGGTGCGAAGTGCTTCCCATATAGCGTCGCGGGTCAATGACGGAGCCAGTACACCGATACGGCCGTCGCCATAACTGCCCGGATAACCCGAATGTTGGTCGGTAGAAGCCATAATACCGAATTTATTTCCCAGTTCCAGACCATATTGAATGGTTCCTTCCCATTGGCGGGGACCCATATCGTGCAAGTATGGATAGTCACCCTGATCGCTTTCAGCCAGACCGTGACGAGAATACATTTCTACGAACGGGGTTTGGTCTCCTTCGGTAAAGCATTTCCAGTTATAGCCGCGATAACCACCCTGATAGCCCATATGGTGCGGAGTGATGAATACTTTGTGTCCTTTGGCCTTTTGTTTCCAGTCTTCGATGGAAGTGCATTCTACAAGCGGTGCATCGAGATCGTAGTTCAAGGCAACATGGTCGCCATGTTCCATGCTGTGTGCTTCATATCCAACGAAAGTGAGGAATTCTCCTTCTTTATTATATTCGTTTGTCATGGCTACGTACTTCTCATATCCGCCTCCGCGCAAACGTTTGAAAGCACCGGTATGGTAGTCGATTACCCATTTCAGGCGTGGATCGTCTGCTCCGGGGATATCCGGCCACATGGCGTGGGGTGTTACACTTACAAAATCCAACTGTCCTTTCGCTGCTTCAAAAGCATCGCGCATATCGCCGTGTCCGTATGTGATGTTACAATGGTTGTGCAGGTCTCCCCAGTACATTTTGAGGTCACTTGCCGATGGCATTTTCTTTTTGGCTTCTTTACTTCCTGCCGCACAAGAGCCGAGCAGGCTGCCGGATGCTGCCAGTCCTAAAAAAGACCAGCCAGTATTCTTTATAAAATTTCTTCTGTCCATGATATGATTGTTTTGGGTTATTTATCGATTTTCCATCAGTCTTCTGTCTCCTTTGAAAAGCACTGTCTCTTTTTCATCGGGATCATTGTCTTTATATTGTTTCTGAGTTTCTTCAAGTAGTTGCATCAACTCTTTTTGTTTCTTAGCATATTCCGCTTTTCCGAAGATATTGTTCATTTCTCTCGGATCGGCTTTCATGTCATACATTTCCCATTCGTCAATGTCGTTGTAGAAATGAATCAGTTTGAAGTCCTGCGTGCGAATGCCGTAATGACGTTTTACGGAGTGTTCTGCCGGATATTCATAATAATGATAGTAGGCTGCTTTACGCCAGTCGGCAGGAGTCTTGCCTTCGTTTTCCAATACTGGTTTCAGTGATGCTCCCTGAATATCAGATGGCACTTCTACACCGGCAAAGTCAAGGAAAGTGGGGGCGAAGTCTACGTTCATGCTAATGGCGTTGCTGGTGCTTCCAGCTTTAATGGCCTTCGGATAACGGATGATAAGCGGCATACGCTGACATTCTTCGTACATGAATCGTTTGTCAAACCAGCCGTGTTCACCCAGAAAGAATCCTTGGTCGGAAGTATAGACAATAATGGTATTGTCCAGTTCGCCGATCTTTTCGAGATAATTCAGCAGACGACCGATATTCTCGTCTACAGCCAGAACGGTAGCCAGATAATCGCGCATATATTGCTGGTATTTCCAGCTGATTAATGCCTTGCCTTTCAGGTCGCCTTTGCGGTATTCGGCAATGCGCTGTGCATAGGCGGAATCCCATTTGTCCTGTACTTCTACAGGCATGCGCTTATAAACGCTATACAGGCGGTTTGTCGTATCTTTCAGCATTTCTTCGCGAGTGAGCAGTTTTAAGTCCCAGTCATTCGTCAGCGTATGCTCGATCGACATATCTTGTTCCCGTGCCGCTTTCCCGCGTCCTTCGTAGTCATCGAACAGGTTTGCGGGTTCGGGGAAAATAGTATTGTTGAATATACCCAGATGGCGGGGGGCGGGCATCCAGTTACGGTGGGGAGCTTTCTGATGATACATCATGCAGAAAGGTTTGTTCTTGTCGCGGTTTTCGAGGAAATCGATTGCCTTGTCGGTGATAATATCCGTTGCATATCCTTTTTCTACGATGTGCTTTCCGTCTTCCCAGAAGTCAGGGTCGTAGTAGTCGCCCTGCTCATGCTGGCCGCTGAGTATGCTCCAGTGGTCAAATCCCTGCGGTTCGCTGATAAGATGCCATTTACCGATCATGGCAGTCTGATAACCGGCTTGTTGAAGTAGTTTCGGGAATGTCTGCTGATCACCGTTGAAGGTGCTTGCATTATCGGTAAAGCCGTTCTCATGGCTGAATTTTCCGGTGAGGATGCAGGCACGTGAAGGACCGGAAAGGGCATTGACTGCATAACAATTGTCAAAACGGATACCCTCATTGGCTATACGATCCATATTGGGAGTCTGGATGAGGTTGCCACCATAGCAGGACATAGCTTGGGTGGTATGGTCGTCGGTCATCATGAAGATGATGTTCGGACGTTTGGTTTCTTCTTTTTTCTGGTTGGCACAGGAAGCGAGGCTTAGTGCAGCCAATGGAAGCAGTAAGGTAGAGGGATTGCTTTTCATGATAGAAATAACATCTGATGATAAAAAATGACCAGTGAGGAGCCGAGGCCTTTTCCGTAGCGGGCATATATCCGCATGGAAATCTGGTCTCAGTGCCTCGCTGGTCACTGGATTATAATTTATATTTTAATGACTGTTTCTTGCCGTTTACTTTCACTTCTATTTCCAGTCCGTTTTCATCGAACGTTTTGTTCTTGAACTTAGCGTCAAATTTAGGGGCATCTGCGCTCTTCTTGACTGGGTAAATAACTGTGATGTAACGTACCGCATTCTCATTGTCTTTCTTTACGTTGAATGAAACATTCATACGTTTGTAGCGCTTGCGATATGCAGTAGAACACCATCCCGGCTCTTTTTTCATGCTCATGCCTTCAGGGCCGAAGCATTGAAGTTTCATGTTGCTTCCATCCTCGAATTGAGTCAGGAATGTCATGTCTTCGCGGCTGTTGGCTATCTCACCTTTCGGCATCTGATAGTGCAGGTTGACAGAACCTTTGGCGCTGCCTGATACTTCATCTACAATGACAAAGTAGGTATTGTCTACGAAGAAGACCGAACGGCGGTGCTTGAAGTTCTTGTAGCTTGGGTTTTCTGTAACCAATGTCTGGATATTGCCTTCCGGCTGCCACAGTTTAGTAACAGATTCGGTTGTTTCCAGATTTTTATTGTCCAGAGTCACGGTGTTGTGTACGGAAGTCTGACGGTGCCAGTTGCGTTGTTCCATCACTTCGCCTTCACCTGCATATACATACGAACCGGAGTCGGGGAACAGGTTCTTGCCGTTAAACCACATTTCGAAAGTACCGTTATCCGGCTGACAATGCCAGAAACCTTTCGGACCGGCTTTTACTACCATTTGTGTAGCATCCATTCCCCAGGAATTGCGGAATACAAAGAAACCTGACTTCAGGAAACCTTTCGACATATAATCAGGTAATGCACCCTCTTTGCCGTCTGTTGCCAAATACTTGATAGTTTCGTTTTTGGGGAACAGTTTGCTCCATTCACGATAGTTCTTCAGCATTTCTTTTTTTTCTGTGATTTTAGCATCACTGAAACATGGATTTGTGTAATCCGGGAAAGAAATATTAGCATAGAACATGATCATCTTTTCGATGGTATCCAGATATTCCTGTGGAAATTCATTACGGAATCCGTTAACATCCGCAATACCCAGTGCCTTGCAGAAGATATTGATAGCAGCAAGGTGGTAATGCGGGTCAAGTTCAAACTGACCGCCATCGTTGTAAACCTGTACGTTTATTTCACGGTTCAGAATGTCGATACCGCTTTTTCTCCAGGCCGGAGCTTCTTTAAATTCCGGGAAGAATGCACCTGCATAAATCATACGCTGAGCTTCGAACAACAAGTGATTACCCTGATCAGAGTAATTAGCCAGAATATGTACGGCATGTTTATGATAGTTCACCAGAAATTCAGTCAGGAAATCCGGAGTGAAAGAAGGAGAGGGGAGGAACAACTGGAACTGTGTAGTCTGATCCTGCAGACGATTACTTACTTCCAGCGGACGCCATGCGAAACGTACATTTTCCACTTCGCCTTTAATCTTACCGTCACTTACCAGTTCATATTCTTTCTTGTCCATCTTCACCAACGGATTCTTTTTGATCCAGTCGATGTATTGGTATGCCCATTCTTTGGCATATTTCTCGTCACCCGATACACGGTATGCCTTACCCATCGGAGTAAACCATTTATGACGGTGCAACTGCCAGCGGAGTTCATTGTCTTTCACCGGCCAGTATTGCCAGTTGATATCTTCTCCGTAGTTGTAAGAAGGCTGGTAACCTTTGTGAACAAAGAATGTATGTTTCAATCCGTCGTCCGCCCATTGCTGTTCTTCTTTGCCGATAGTGATCTTTTTCAGATTAATATCCGGAGTCTTCACATTCGTACGTGCACGGTAGTAGTCGAGCAGTGCTTTTGCGGCATCCTCATCTTTGCCTTCCTGATGTAAGGCTTTTACTTTCTCCAATCCGGGGTAGTCCAGGTTGAGAAGCGAGAATACCTCGCTTTTCAACTCTTGGGCATAGCCTTTGCCTACGAAACAAGCAAATGTCAGCAGGACGATATATTTCAGAGTTTTATTCATGATATCATTTATTATTCTGCAAATTACAATTTAGATTTGAATTTTCTCAGCTATGTTACTCAATAACTTTCACCTCTCCATTCTCCAATCTCAACTTCTTCAAGTCCATGAATCTCTTCAATGCTTCCAAATAGTAGTAGTCAGCATAATTCAGCGGAGTATCGATTTCAGAACCGTTAGGCAATGATCCGACAGAGTGCATTAAGATGAATCCCTGGTTTTCGCCGACTTTGGCAAGGTATGCGTCGCTTGAAAGGCTTTTCAGAATTTTTTCTGCATAATCCAGATATTTCTTTCCGTCGGGTACCATTGTGCTAAGTTCAATGAATCCTGCGGCTGTTACAGCAGCAGCCGAAGCATCGCGTGGAGTCTCTTCGGTGACAGGAGCATCGTAGTCCCAGTAAGGAATTGCATCGTCTGTTTTCACGCGCTCCATGATCATGTCGGCTATGTTTACGGCAAAGTTCAGGAAGGTAGTGTCATTTGTTTCGCGGTAGCAGGAAGTGTATCCGTATACAGCCCAAGCCTGTCCGCGCGACCATGAAGAATCGTCGTTTTTACCCTGGTGAGTCTGTTTGCGTTCTACTGTGCCGTCGTTGTTATAGCTTACTACATGCCAGCAAGTATAGTCAGGACGGAAATGATTTTTCATCGTAGTGATAGCATGCTTGATAGCGACATCCTTGTATTTGTTGTCGCCTGTCCATTTGCTTACAGTGAACAGAAGGTCCAGATTCATCATGTTATCGATGATTACCGGGAAGTTCCAGCTGCCAAAGTCCCATGAACGGATGGCTCCGATTGAATCGTTGAAACGTCCGCTCAGGTTATCGGCAGTTTCTTTCATGACAGCTTTGATGGTATCGTTAGGAGCCAGACGCTCAGCGTTTCCGTAGCTGCAGTTGATCATAAATCCCAAATCATGTGTACCTTTATAATAGCGTACCGGATTCAGCAGGTTTGTATATTGAATGGCATCCGCTTTCAGTGTATCATTTCCGGTCAGTTCGTATGCGTACCACAGTGATCCGGGGAAGAAACCGCTTGTCCAGTCGTATACTACACATAAACGACGTTTGCCCATTTGTTCGGCAGTAGGTTGCGGACGAAGTGAATCCTGAAAAGTGGAAGGATCTCTTTCTAATTGGCGGCAGAGGAAATCCATGTCATATCCGGTGCGGATTGAACGTGGAAGCTTACCGGTTCCGTCAATTTCTTCTGCTGTAAGTTGTAACTGGGCAGAAGCTACATCCAGCCCTTTCTTAATCCAACTGTAGTCTTCCTTTGGAGTTGTCTGGCACGATGCAAGTGCAATGGCAACCGAAGCAAAGAGAACAAGTTTCTTTTTCATGTTATTCATTTTAAGTGATTGTTTTTAGAAGTTTTGTAACTGATGCAAAAGTAGATGAATGGGTTTAAATTATGTGATAGGATTGTTTAAAAGGCATTCAATACCTGCTTTTCTAGTTTTGAATTTGTCGAAAATGATTTTAATATTCTCCAATATGCCGTGTCACAAGCATATTGGAGAGAGTTTTATTCAGTTACCATTTGGGATTTTGATTAAATTGGATGCACAAGTCCATGTCTCGTTGTGGAATAGGGAACAGCTCATGTTTGCCTTCTTCTGTATAAGTGGCTACTGAATAATTTGGTGATCCTGTACCTTCCCACCAATAACCTAATTCTTTAGCGGTCGCTTGCACTGTTTTATAATAAATACCCCAACGGATTAGGTCTTGACGACGGTGTCCTTCAAATGATAATTCATAACTGCGTTCTTTGCGGACTGCTTCACGAAAACTTGTTTCATCGAGTCCTTGTGGCAGATCGCATGCGCTTGTGTTACTTGGATTGCCATAACCGCGGCGACGTACGGCATTGATTGCATTATATGCCTCAGCATCGGGACCATGTTTCCATTCGTTTAATACTTCTGCATAAAGCAATAATACGTCTGCATAGCGTAAGAAATACCAGTTCACATTAGATTTATCATTGTTGATGAAACTATTTGTTGTTACATACTTCTGAATATCCCATTTTGCAGGAGTATAGTTTTGCTTATTTTTCTGAGCTTTAGTAGGATCAGCATCTTTCTCTGCTGCACTTTCATCTGTATCACTGGCGCCGGCTACCCAAAGAGATTTTTTTGTGTCAGTATATTGGTAGTTGGCTATAGATAAATCACGACGGATATCCGATACATCTTCTCTCCAGTCAAGCACAAATGTATGAACTACTTTTACGTTAGCTGCACAACTTCCGCGTACACCTGCAATAGCGGTTGTTTTAACTCCGTTCCACTTACCGATACGTCCTACCGGATCACTGTTGCCTGATACTGTCGGTGAGTAAAATGATATTTCAATCAAACTTTCAGTCGGGTCCCAAGTGCCATTACAGGTATTCTTCCATAGTTGTTCGTAATCTTTCAACAGTCCATGTTTGCCGGATTCTACCAAAATGCGTGCGGTTTTTGCAGCAGCTTCCCATTTGGATTCATCCTTTACCGGATAGCCAGCCCAGGTAGCATAAACTTTGGTCAATAAGCCTAATGCTGCTCCTTTTGAGAAACGATAGTCGTTGCTTTCGCGATATTGGTCATCTGTCGCGTATGGTAAAATGTCACAAGCGTACAACAAGTCGTCTTCTATGTATTCGTATACCTTTTCTGGAGCTGATTGTACATATGTAGCCGGATTCTGATTTGACATCTGAGTACTTGTCATTAAGACAACATTTCCAAATCGGCGTACTAATTCAAAGTAGAACATACCTCTTAAAGCTCTCGCTTCCGCAATGTATAAGGTGGCGAGTTTTTTGTCAGTTGTAGTATATGATCCTATTTTATTTGAGATACGTTCCAGAAAATCATTTGCTCTGTAAATACCGGTATAAAGTGCTGCCCATGTTTGCTGTACTTCAGACTGAGTGGTTGGGAATGAGTTTGTCGGAATGATACGGAAATTTTCATTACCGCTACCTTCCACTTGTGAAATATCCGTTCCCAGGTTAAAGAGTATGGATAAGTAATATCCATACATGGCATCTAAAGTGTTTGTACGATAAACTCCAAGCAATACGTCTTTTGCTTCCTCCGCATTGTTCATGTAGTTTTTCTTTTCTACTTCAGTTCTGGTTTCTTCCTCAAGTGAACAAGAAAAAGGAAGCAAACACATTACCGACATTGCTATATAGTATATTATTTTTTTCATGTGATATGTTTTATGAATTAGAATTGAAGATCGATACCAAATGTAAATACTCTACTTTTTGGATAAGCACCCCAGTCCAGTCCCGGAGTCATCGGGGTATTGCTTGCGCTGTTTACTTCCGGGTCATAGCCGCTATATCCGCTTACGCAGAACAGATTCTGACCGGTTGCATACAAACGGAGTCTGGATACATGAAATTTACGAGTCCATTTGTGCGGCAAAGTGTATCCTAAAGTTACATTCTTCAGACGTAAGAATGATCCGTCTTCTATAAAGCGGGAATATACATCATTTACAATATATCCATCCTGTGAAGGAACCAGGTTGGAAGTATTTGTCGGGCTCCAACGGTCAGCTACTTCAGCCAGCATATTTCTACGTCCGTTTCTGGATTGTGTAGAATATAGACGAGTTGCATTATATATGTCATTGCCATAGTTGAACTGAAGCATGAAGCTGAAGTCGATACCTTTATAGTCAAATGTATTTGTAATACCACCAAACCATTTGGGCATAGCGTTACCAATTACCGTGCGGTCATTGGTCGTGATTATGCCGTCGCCATCTTGGTCTTTATATTTAACTACTCCTGGTTTCACAGTGCCATATCGTGCATTGTTTGTAACACCTTCTTTCAATATCAGTTGATTGTCTGGCGTAGTATAGAAGTCAGAACTTTGATAAACTCCATCGAATTCATATCCATAAATCAAGCCGAGTGATTGGCCTACAGTAGCAATATAATCATAAGCAGTAAAGTTGCTGTCGAATCCGGAGCGGGCGTACATCGATTCAACGCCTGAAGCTAATCCTTTTAATGTGTTTTTGATAAATGAAATATTGAAGTTGGTTTGCCAACTGAAATCACGTGTCTGAATATTAGTCGAATTTAAGCTTAGTTCAATACCCTTGTTCTGAATCTTACCGATGTTTTGCATCTGTGAATCAAATCCGGTAACATGGGCAAGTGACTGTGCTAATAATAAGTCTTTAGTGTTTTTGACAAAGAAGTCGGCAGTAACATTTAATCTGTTATCAAGAAAACCTAAGTCAACACCCAAGTTGATAGTGCTTGAACCTTCCCACTTCAAATTAGCGTTTTTCAGTTGTTTAGGAGTCAATACAGTTACCGTATTGTTGCCTACGCCATATTTACTAGCTTCGTAAAGATCCATAGAAAGGTAGTTGGAGATACGGTCATTGCCTACAATACCCCAACCCAAGCGAACTTTGAAGTTAGATACCCAATCAACATCTTTCATGAATGCTTCCTCGGAAACACGCCATGCGGCAGAAAATGAAGGGAAGAATCCCCATTTATTTTTGTTAGAGAAAACAGTAGAGCCATCAGCACGAACTGTTGCCGTCAGTAAATAACGGTTATCGTAGTTATAATTTCCACGTGCAAAGAATGATAGCAACATTTTTTCGCTATAGCTGCTTTCTACTTTACTAGGTGTTGCACCCAGACCAAGGTAATCATTTCCTAAGTTATCGAATGGGAAATCCATTGCTTCGCCTAGTAAATATTCAGTGCTTCTGAAAGAAACTTCATGCCCTAACATAACATCGTAGTTGTGTTTCTTAACCTTCTGTTTCCAAGTCAGATTATTGAAGTTCGTCCAACGTACGTCGCGTCCCATTTGTGTACGTCCATAAGGCTTCTGACCGTTACGATAAGCCTCCTTGGAACCATCTTTGTAGAAAATATTTGTACGGTTATTAGTGGTGTTATAGGTTCCGGCAGTTTTAAATGTCAATCCTTTAATAATCTGCCAGCTTATCGAACCATTACCAGACCACATTTCGGCACGTTTGGTATTTGTTACTGATTCAGTTTGTTTCACTGGATTCACTTGTGCCAAGCTTTCGCCAGATTCGAGCATTTCAGGGTCAATAGCTGAATCAAGAAGTTCATCATCAGTCAGCTTTAATCCTCCAGTAGGACGGGCACTTAAAATCTGCGCTAACATATTGAAACGACCGGAGTCTGCGGATGTACCTACACCTTTACGGTTAGTCAGTGCATAATTGACGGTGATATTGAAAGACAAACTTTTACTTAACTTTTGGTCAAGGCGAAACTTTCCTGTAGTTTTATCGAAACCACTGTTCTTGAAAATACCGTTTTCAATATAGCGTGAGAATGATGCGTTGTATTTAGAATCATCTGTACCTCCCATGATTGACAAACTATGGTCTTGTGACCAGGTAGGATTGAATGTTTCATCCTGCCAGTTAACACCTTTAACACCCATATAGTCATCAAGTGACTGATAACGGTAGGGAATATCATTATCGTCATTTCCCGGCTTGAAGTAGGAGTCTGAATATTTTGAATTAACTTCTCCTTGTAACTTAACAAATTCGTATGGGGAAAGAACGTCTAGCTTTTTAGATATTTTACGATAACTGGCTGAACCATTGTAGGTAATTGTCGGTCTTCCAGTTTTACCGGATTTGGTTGTGATTAATACCACGCCATTAGCGGCACGCGCACCATAGATAGCGGAAGAAGAAGCATCTTTTAAAACTTCAATAGATTCGATATCAGAGTTTGACAAATAGTCGATATCGTCTACTTCAAAACCATCGACAATATAAAGTGGAGAAGAATCTCCTGTCAATGTGCCGACACCACGAATATTGATGCTGAAGCCAGCGCCTGGAGTACCGTCAGTTGAAGTGATTTGCACACCGGCAATCTGACCTCCTAATGCGCCTGCTACAGAACTTGTCTTGAAGCCTTCTACATCTTTGGCGGCGATAGAAGCTACGGAACCTGTCAGGTCACTGCGTTTCATAGTACCATAACCTACTACAACCACTTCATCTAGTGTCTGATTGTCAGGAATCATCTTTACGTTAAGCGGCGATTGACCTGTGAATTTAATTTCCTGTGTCTTATATCCAATATATGAGAATGTAATAACCGCACCTTTATTAGCTTTGATTGTGTAATTTCCATCAAAGTCGGTTATACTTCCCGTTGCGGTTCCCTTAACCTGAACAGTTGCTCCAATGAGAGGAGTATCTGTTTCATCTACAATAACACCTTTTACAGTAGCGTTCTGGGCATGTAAGCTGATCGATATGATCAGTGCCAAGAGGGTGAACAACCCTCTTGCGCTAATTGATTTTATTATATTTGTATAGTACATAACGTGTATTTTTGCATGTATTTATTAGAACTTAGTATCAAACCAAATAAATATCGGAGAAACCCGTGCCCCGCTTGTTGCAGCTTGTGGATCTTTTCCGGTGACGTCATAGGTTATCTGACCAATCATGGCCCCGTTAGCGTAGCCGTCTTTGTTGCGCCACAGATTTGGGTTAATGTGTACTTTGAAGTCTGTCTGGTCAATGTAACCTAACGCTTTGCTTAAATTAGTAGTGTTTTCAAAGTAAGACATCGGTTTTCTGGATGTACCGGCTGTCGCATCATAAGAATTCCACATTTCCGATAAGAAGTTATCTACTTTTTGTGCCAATGCCCCGCTTATATGTGAATCCGGACCTGCTATATTATAGTAGAAGAAGTCACGGCGATAGTCTAATCTGAATGTAGATTTATCTATACCTGCTCCTAAACTTGGAGCTATTGACTCACCACCTCTTGCCGGATTTACCTGGAAGACAAACGGAGTATACTCTAATTGTACATTACTGTCTGAAATCATTGAGAAATGGAAAAATACAGGTTGTTTTACAGAAACTGCCGTTTTTCCTTCTCCGGCTGTTGCGGTAACCATTACCATGCCACATTGTCCTTGTTTTAATCCGGTTATTGTAATCTGTCCGGTAGATTCATTAATAGTCGCTTTTGTATTATTGGGATTATGTTTCAATTCTACTTCCCACTTTAGTGAAGACAAACCATCTTTGGCATCTGTTGCTGTTGGAACCGGTTTTACAGAGTTAAGTTTACCGCCTGCCTCAATTCTGAATTGATCGGCATAGTTTTCAATAGGAGTTAATCCGAGGTTATTTCCGTAGCGGAAATAAGTAAAATAGTTCGGATTTGCTGTGATTGTTAATGTAAATGTAGCAGTCTCTGAACCTTTGGTATTGGTAGCCATAACCTGAACTGTATATTGCCCGACAGGAATTTTGTTTCCCTTCTTAATGGCGATGTTTCCATTCAGATCAAGAGCTAATTCACCTTGAAGGTCAGTTGGCAGATTTACAAATTCATATTTCACTTCATCACCTTTGAAATTCTCATTTTTGTTAATGTCGATTTCTACAGCTTGTACATTGTTTACATCAGCGTATCCGAAGTTAGCTATCGGTTCTATAAATTCAACTGTATTTAGTGTGAATACATTCTCGAATACTACGCCTTCTGGGGAAAATTCATTGATAGCCTTCACACTGATTTGATATTTTTCTCCATCCTTGAATTCATGATGAGCCGCTACAGACAATACGCCCGTTGTCGGATCAATTGTGATTTTATCCGTATTCGGACTAACTGAACTGATACTGTATACAAGCCCTTCCGCAGAACCTTTTAATGCGGGAATATTACTTTGGAAAGTGGTCTCAGGACTACGCTCTCCTTCTTCCTCTATTTTTCCTTCATCAGGAGTGTATATTAATGAAAGTGGGCGGGAAGTTACATTGATTTCCAGCGCATTCTCGAAAATTCCTTTTTCAGGATCCTCTCCAGTTGCGGCAGTTGTCAGTTTGAATGATAGGATGTACTTACCAGGCTGAATGTTTTGATTTCCTTTGATGATGGAAATTTCACCTTTATCTGATACGGCAAAGTAGTCTTCGGGACTTTCTACTGCAACTCCATTCCACATTGCAGAAGCAATGGTGTAGTTTGAAATAGAAATATGATTTCCTTCAGTTCTAATTTGAGAGGTGGGCAGTTCATTGCTGTTTTCTGTGTCGATAATATCTGCATATTCTACCTGCAGTTTCTCCGGATCTGTTTTGATTCCATCAGGCACAGGTTTCATCATGTTGATTTCCACAATGTCGGTATATTCATATCTGTTATTGTTGGAATAACATGCGACAGATAGTTTGTATAGGCCGACAGGAGTATTGCTTGTACTATTTAAAGTGATTTTTCCTGTTTCCGAATCAATGGCGAAGATGCTATCGGAAAACGGTTCTCCATCAAGAGTGATTCTGGTAATGGCAAAATCGTATGGAGCACTGCCTTTGTAAGTCGGGCTACTGATAACTCCTGTCATAGATGGACCGATATCAGTCATTCCTGTATAATAAATGGTAAACTTCGTAGAGTCAGTAGTTTCTGTATCCGAACAGGAACTATTGACTATTGTCACTGCAATTACTATGAGGACTCCTAGTAATCTTGAAGTAATGTTTAGTAATTTAGATCTCATATTTTAAGAGTTATTAGTTTATAAGGTATAAGATAATGTATGTGTCTCTCCATTCACACTTACTTCTACAGAAGCGCTGTTTTCGAAATATCCGCTATCTATGAATTTGGCTGAGATACTGGATGTATCAGTACTTCCATTGACTGGAAGGATAACTGTAATATAACGTGCGGTTTCATCAGCACTCTTATTCATATCGATGGTGTAAGATTGACGTGTGTTGTAAGCCCCGTCTACGAGATAGGCTATACGTCCCGTGAATGGAGAACAGGTTACTGCTTTATTGGCAAAAGTGCGGACTATAATGTTATTATTATTGCTGAATGCTGTATGGACTCCATTTTTATCTGTATCCATAACAACTTCGCTGGCAGTGCCTTCGCAAAGATTGAAACTTAGATTAATAGTACCTTCTGCATTTCCAATACCTTCATCTACTAATACAAAGAATTTTTTGTTTACGTAAAAGACTGCACGACGGTGCTTTAAGTTATCATATCCTTGATTCTCAAATACAACTAATTCAGTCGCTCCTTCCTCTGATTTCAACAGTTTGCCTGCTGCTTTTTTGATATTCTGTTTTCCGATTGATAAAGTATTGTGTTTATCGATACCACGGAACCAGTAACGTAAGTCATTGTCTCCACCGCTGGTATAATAAGTACACACACCTGAATCAGGGAAAAAATTTCGTCCGTTATGGTATAGTTCGAAAGTACCATTATCTGGCTGGTTATGACTATAGGCACTAAGTGAATTAGAAGCATCATTACTCTTGTTATTGCTTAAAATCATGACTGTAGAAGCCGGTGTCCAACCATTTCGTAATACATAATATCCTGCCTGGTCGAATAGCTTCATATCATTATTGGGGGTACGTCCCTGTGCTGTTCCACCATTCCCGGCAGTTTGCATATATTTCAATTCTTCACTATCCGGGAACATTTCCACATATTGCTTAAAGTTCGTATTTTTAAGGACATTACGTGTCCGGCTCCATGAGTCGTTGAACATTGGGACCACATTATCAGAACCCTTGATAAAGTAATTAGGATATGTGAAGTACATCACTACTTCTGCTGCTTTACGCAGTGGTTCTGTAAAATCTGACGGCAATTTACTGGAGAGTTGGTTTGCCTCTGCTAATTTCATAGCCTCGTAGAAATCCGCAACGATACCGATATGATAGTGGAGCGACATTTCCTTGTGCCATCCGTCACTCATAATTTGATTTTGTACTTCTTCGCTAAGTATCTGATATCCTGTATTCATCCATTTCTCCGCATTCTTAAATTCCGGCATTAACGTTCCGGCAGTAGCCAATGCATTCGCTTGTGATATAAGTATGTTACCTCCTGATTCATACGGATAATCTACGAGAAAATCTGCTTGTTCTGCAAATTCTACCAAGAATGTAGAAAGCCATTCCGGAGTAAAATTAACAGAGTTCTTGAAGTATTCAAGCAATTGTACCTGGTCACCGATACGGGTAGATACCTGTAACTGCCACCATGAGGTAGTATTAGGTCCTGTTGTAGGCTTCGGATTGTTTTCTATCCAATTCTTATATACCTCAATCCATGATTGAATGTATTTCTCATCTCCACTTACACGGTAAGCTTTGGCTTGGGGGATGAACCACTGATGGCGATGAAGTTGTTTCTGATATTCATCAGATGCATCTTTCGGTGAATACTCCCAGTTTATACCTCCGTCTTGTTTTACTGAATAGGGTTTCAAGGTTTCCTTATCTTCATAGAAGTTGTTAACATGAAAGCGATAATCTACCAGTGCATAATCAGCTTTTGCCTGCTCTGCTTCTGAGATCGTCACATTAATTAAAGATAAGTTCGGATTAGTAACATTGGTTCTCGTTCTATAGTATTCCAATAAAGCATTGGCTGCATAATAATGTTCGCCTGCCTCGTAGAATTCTTTAACTTTTTCCAGTCCGGGGTAGTTGAGGTTAATAGCCTCGAATACTTGAGGATCAACAACATCGTTTGGTTTGGCATCAGGAAGCAGATCTATATCTACATTCCCTCCGGTTAATAGATCATCATCATCGTCTGCGCATCCACTAAATGCGAATAGCGCACAAAAGCAAATAAAGAAGATGTTCTTCATACTTTATTAGGTTTTATAATTATTAAAAGTGTTATTTTACTGTTGCAAATGTAGCCTCATTAATTAGATTCTTTAATTTAGGTTGTTCATACTTTGTTCAAAAATGATTTTTTTGATATCAAATTTGTTGAGACATATGTTGTTTTTGTTTAAAAGAGCTGTTTATCTCCTGTATTTTAGTTTTTTATGTGTCATAATGTTATGGATTGTAATATGATATGGAATAGGTTCTGTACAATTTAGGTTGTTTGGATGGATGATTTTAAAGTCCGTCATCATTCAATAAAAGAAGAAAAAAACGTGTTTTGAGGTATAATAGTGCGATACCAAATGTGGTATATGGTACAAGGCAGGTGCATTTTTCTTTCGGAAAAAGACAAAAAACACGATTGCTATAAAAGACTCTATACTGTATGTCTAACTACTATCCTTTTGATTTCTTGATATACTCCGTAGGTAAGCATCCGAAGTACTTCTTGAAACTGGTGGCAAAATATGACGGTGTATTGAATCCTACCATAGTACTGACTTCCGCTACCGTATATCGTCCGTCTTTCAGTAGCTTGGCTGCTTCATTGAAACGAATCTTACGGATAAAGTCAATGGTTGATTCTCCGGTAATTGCTTTTAGTTTCAGATGCAGATTAGAACGGCTCATGTTCATTTCTCTGGCGAATTCGTCGGTAGAGAATTCGATGTTATCCATATTCTTTTCCACAATCGCCATGGCACGTTTCAGCAAGGCTTCATCCATTGCATTGAATGTGATTTTCTCAGGTTCTACTTCCAATGATTTGGCGTACTTATCGAGCATCCGTCTGCGTGTACGCATCATGTTCTGTATCTTGGTTGTCAGGATGGCAAGAGAGAATGGTTTGGGGATATAGTCATCCGCACCCATTTGCAGACCTTCCATCTGATCTTTGATATCGGTCTTTGCGGAAAGAATAATAACCGGAATATGGCAAGTCCGGATATTTTGTTTCACGTTCTTGCATAGCTTGATACCATCCATAACCGGCATCATGACGTCGGTGACAATCACATCCACTTCGTTGTCTTTCAGTTTTTCCAGTGCTTCTTCACCGTTCCCGGCTTCCAGTGTGTTGAACAAATCCGCCAGTCCGTTACTCAGGTAACGGCGGATTTCATTATTATCTTCTACGATCAGAATTGTTCCGCGCTTCTTATCACCGGATTCCACAGATTCGTTTTCCACTTTCTCCGTGTCGATGAAATACATTGCTTTCGAATTGGTAGAATACACTTGCTCTTCTTCATTCTGTTCGTTATTGGAAGCTAACTCGGAAGGTTTGTAAACCGACAGATCCTGTGGCAGATAGACAGAGAATGTACTGCCTTTGTTTTCTTCGCTGTCCAGTTCGATGCGCCCATGATGAAGTTCTATCAGACGTTGTACTAACGAAAGTCCGATACCACTTCCTACGTGTTCACTTTCTATCTGATAGAAACGTTCAAATATCTTTCCCTGTTTGTTGATAGGGATACCTATGCCTGTATCGCTGACTTGTAACAATAGCCAGCCGTTCTCCTCTTTCAGAGTCACGGTAATGCTTTGCCCGCTTTCCGTATATTTAAAGGCATTGGAAAGGAGGTTGTTTACTATCAGTTCCAGATAGTTGGCATCAAAAAGAACTTCTTTGTCTTCCAGTTCAGAGTGTAGAGTATAAGTAATCTTTTTGTGACGTGCCAGTTTATCGTAGAAGAGGAAGTTGTCCTGTATCAGTTGATGAGCGTTTCCTTTTTTCGCTTTTAGTTCGAACACTCCGAGTTCAGCACGGCGGTAGTCCATCAATTGGTTGACCAGATGCAGCAGGCGGTTTGCATTCCGTTGGATATATTCCAGTTGGTTACGTGTCCATCGGTCGCTGATTTTGTTAATGATCTCTTGCAGGGGAGTCAGAATCAGCGTCAAAGGTGTACGAAGTTCATGCGAGATGTTGATGAAGAAACGCATCTTCATCTGATTGATTTCTTCCTGATGTTCTTTGTCTCTGCGTTCTATTTCAAGCTGGGCTTCCATACTTTTGCGCATCCAGAAGAAGCGGAAAACAAAAGTGATGAAACCTGCGAAGGTTGCGAAGAAGATGAGTAGTGCCCACCAGGTCTTATACCAGATTGGCAGAACGATAATCTCCAATGCTGTAGGGATAGGATTCCATTTGCCATCGCTGTTGGCTGCTTTGACAAGGAACTGGTAGGTTCCCTGTGGCAGGTTAGAGTAGGAGACGGTGCGGCTGTCCGTCAGATAATACCATTCCTTATCATAACCTTCCAGCTTATAGGCGAAAGTATTATGTTGTCCTGAGATATAATTGGATACCACGAACTCAATGGAAAAAGCAGTTTGCCAGGATTTCAGTGTGATACTTTTCGTTTCACTGATGTTCTTGGTCAGAATACCGGTCTCATCATCCGGGCGGACTACCTTATTGAACAGTTGCAGTTTGGTGATAACCACCGGAGGCGTATAAGGATTGTCGAGCAATAATTCCGGACGGAAAGTCGTGATTCCGTTGATACCGCCAAAATACATTTGTCCCACAGATGTACGGCAATAAGAAGCGGTATTGAACTGATTGCTTTGCAACCCGTCCGATTCTGTAAAGTTACGGAATTTTTCCGTTTCCGGATTAAAGCAGGAAATCCCCCGGTTGGTACTTAACCAGAGTCTTCCGAAGGAATCTTCCAAAATACCGTATACTACGTTATTCGGCAGACCGTTGGTCGTGTTATACCGTTTGATCTGCTTGTCTTTTTCATTGAAACAATAAAATCCTTCGCGTGTACCTACCCAGATGATTCCGTTGGAAGCCTCGTAAATACAGTTCGTAAAGAGCTTCGTGACGTTGGAAACCGGAAGTATGGATGCTTTTTGTATATCCAGACCTTCTTGCTTAAAGACTGATAGTCCCTCTTCTCCACCGATCCATAAGCGTTTATGGGAGTCGCGGAATAGTGTCGTGATTTGTTTGGAGACGACCGGAGTGCCATCTTTCTCTTTTTCAATCGTAGTAAAACTCCGTTGTTCCGGATTAAAACGAACCAGTGCACTGAGTGTTCCCAACCAGAGATTCCCTTCTCCGTCGGGAAGGATGGCATAGACATTCTCATTCACCAGCTGGCTGTTGCGTTGGTTAAAGTTTTCTACCTGACCGCTGTTGCGGTGAAGGATACTCAGTCCGCCGGCATGAGTACCTATATATACCAAAGATTTCTTTTCGTCTACATATACCGCCTTGATATTGTTGGAACCGATGCCTCTTGCACTTTCATCCTCTTGCAGTGTATAAGATGTAAATCGCTGTGTAATCGGATTATAAAGATTCAATCCTCCGTCATTCGTTCCTATCCACAGGTTTTTGTCTTTATCTTCGACAATACAGCTTACTACATTGTCGCTTAACGAGTTTTTATAAGGAATATTGCGGATATTCTTGAAGCGGTTCCGGATAGGGTGATAATAGTTCAGACCACCGAAATAAGTTCCCAGCCACATACCGCCCTGAGAATCCATAAAGATACTGCGCACCGAACGTTGTGACAGACTGCCGTTTTCTACGGGGTTACTGCTGTACGAGGCAAAAGAATCAGTACCTTCATGATAAATATTCAAGTCGTTGAAAGTTCCGATCCATAAACGGTTTTGTGAATCCATTGCCAGTGAGCGGATGTAATTGGAACTGATACTCTTCGGATTGGAAGGAGAATGCAGATAATTCTTTATTTCCTTCGTTTTCGGATTAATCAGGAACAGTCCGGCTCCTTCGGTTGCCACCCAGATGCGGGTAGGGGATTGCTGAAGAATAGCCTGAATCTGTTTAGTCCCTAAAATGGGGATCACTTTTTCAAAAGTTTTCTGAGTAATAGAGTAAGTATAGAGTCCGTCGGTCGAAGTTCCGATATAAATTTGGTCACCCTGTCTGTAAAGAGTGGAGGCGATTGTCTTATGCATCGCTGTGCTGAAAGAATCATCTATAAATTTGGATTCTTTGATATCGAACATGATCAGCCCTTCCGGAGTACTGATAAGTAACTGTTCCGGTGAGATCTCTTCGATACCGTTAACTTGCAAATGTTTCCCATTCTTTTCATAGAAGAAGTTCTGGAATATGTCTTTTTCCTCATCATAACGGGACAAACCATCACGTGTACCAATCCATACCCGTCCCTGACTGTCTGTTTTTACAATACGGGAGATGTCGTTGGCGATACTGTTCGGGTCATCCTCATTATGCTGATAAACCGTAAATGCATATCCGTCGTATTTGTTAACTCCGTCATAAGTGGCAAACCACATATTGCCCCTTTTATCCTGATCGATGGAGAACACCGTACTTTGTGATAGTCCCTCATTGATGGAAATATAGGAAAATGTGATTTGTTCCGGAGTTTCAGAAAAGGCGGAATGCATTCCTAAGCATAGGAAAAACAAGTAGATTACTATCTTCTTAAGCTTGCTCATTATTAGTTCACGAGATTAATAATGACGCCAAAGATAGTAATTTCCTTTAAATACCCCATGAATAAAGTACAAAAGACTGTATTCTTTTGGATAGTTTCGTAGAGATAATAAATAAGCCCGGCATCATACCGGGCTTTTATGCTTACAGAATTCGGTTCAGAAACCGGGGCTTACTTGGATAAGTCTCCTATTTCATCCAGATTCTTCTGAATATCTTCGTCAGTCAGTGCGTAGTTCACTAAATCGCCTGCCAGATATTTGTCATAAGATGCCATATCGATCAGACCGTGTCCGGACAGGTTGAACAGAATCACTTTCTCTTCTCCTGTTTCCTTGCACGCCTTTGCTTCGCGTATAGCGGCAGCAATCGCGTGACTGGATTCCGGTGCCGGAATAATACCTTCCGCCTGTGCGAACAGACAGCCGGCTTCGAAAGATTCCAGTTGCTGGATATCTACCGCTTCCATCAGATTGTCTTTCAGTAATTGGGAGACGATGACGCCTGCACCGTGATAGCGAAGACCGCCTGCATGGATATGTGCAGGAGCGAAGTTGTGTCCTAATGTAAACATCGGGAGCAGCGGAGTATATCCGGCTTCATCACCGAAGTCATATTGGAATTTACCGCGGGTCAGCTTCGGGCACGAAGCAGGTTCGGCAGCAACGAAACGCGTTTTCTTTCCTTCCAGGATGTTGTGACGCATGAATGGGAAAGAGATACCTCCGAAGTTGGAACCGCCTCCGAAACAACCGATTACTACGTCCGGATATTCGCCCGCCATTTCCATTTGCTTTTCAGCTTCCAGACCGATAATGGTTTGGTGGAGAGTAACGTGGCTGAGTACCGAACCAAGAGTGTATTTACAGTTGGGAGTCATTTGTGCAAGTTCGATAGCTTCCGAGATGGCTGTACCCAGAGAACCCTGATAGGTGGGGTGAGCCGTCAGGATATCTTTTCCCGCACGGGTAGACATAGACGGAGAAGGAGTGACCTGCGCGCCGAAAGTCTGCATAATGCTGCGGCGGTAAGGTTTTTGTTCGTAGCTGATCTTTACCTGATAAACTGCGGCTTCGAGACCAAAAACTTTGGCAGCATAAGAAAGGGCGGCTCCCCATTGGCCCGCACCGGTTTCGGTAGTAACGTTCGTGACGCCTTCTTCTTTGCAATAATATGCCTGAGCCAGCGCAGAGTTCAGTTTATGAGAACCGATCGGGCTGACACTTTCGTTCTTGAAATAGATATGTGCCGGAGTTCCGAGCGCTTTTTCCAGTCCGTAAGCGCGTACAAGCGGCGTACTGCGATAATATTTATACATTTCGCGTACATCTTCCGGTATTTCGATCCATGCGTCAGTCTGGTTAAGCTCCTGATGACACAGTTCTTTGGCAAAGATTGGATACAGATCTTCCGCTTTCAGCGGCTGTTTTGTTCCCGGGTGCAACGGCGGCATTGGCTTGTTCACCATATCAGCCTGAATGTTGTACCAGTAATGTGGAATTTCTTCTTCCGGTAGGATATACCGTTTTCTTTTGTCACTCATGTTATTGTGGTTTATTAGTTTTCTGCTGCCAAAAGTAGGCAAAATTTTTAATATTCGTGTAATTTTGTCAACAAAGAATCGAATTCGATTGTTATTTTAGTTAAGTTTGCACGGCATAGCAAATACGACAATAAAAAAATGTGATATGAAGATTTATCATAAATTTCTGTTATATCAGAATAAGCTTCTCAAGCCCTATGTACGTATCCTGCTGGGGTTGGTAGAAGCACTCACTTATCTGGCATCTCTGTTGTTGATTGTCGGAGTGGTTTACGAACATGGTTTTCCATTGTCCCCGGTCGAGGTACAGCAGATACAGATCTTGTATAAAGCCGTATGGATTATCTTTTTAATTGATGTCACCCTGCATATTTCGCTGGAATACCGGAATACGAAAAAGCAATATCGAAGGCTGGCATGGATATTGAGCGTATTGCTTTACCTAACTTTGGTTCCCGTCATCTTCCATCGTCCGGAAGAAGAGGGAGCAATTCTGCAAGTCTGGGAATTCCTTCACGGGAAGTTTTATCATTTAATATTATTGTTGGTTTTTTCTCTGCTGAACCTGTCCAATGGCTTGGTGCGTCTTTTAGGACGCCGTACGAATCCGTCTTTGATACTGGCTGTCAGCTTTATGGCTATTATTCTGATCGGGACGGGATTGCTGATGCTTCCACGATGTACGGTCAATGGCATCACTTGGGTCGATTCTCTGTTTACAGCCACCAGTGCCGTCTGTGTGACGGGCTTGGTGCCGGTAGACGTATCCACCACTTTCACCACCAGCGGACTTGTAGTCATTATCCTGCTCATTCAGATCGGCGGACTGGGAGTGATGACATTAACCAGTTTCTTTGCCATGTTCTTTATGGGAAATACTTCCATTTACAATCAGCTCGTTGTCCGTGATATGGTCAGTTCCAATTCGTTGGGGTCGTTACTGTCCACGCTACTATATATCCTTGGATTTACATTGGTCATCGAAGGCATTGGCATGGTGTCCATCTGGTTCAGCATTCACGATACGCTTGGGATGAATCTGGAAGAGGAACTGGCTTTTGCCGCCTTCCATTCCATTTCGGCTTTCTGTAATGCGGGTTTCTCCACACTTTCAGGCAATTTAGGAAATTCGATGGTGATGACCAACCACAACTGGCTGTTCATCTCCGTCTCTTTACTGATTATCTTGGGCGGTATCGGCTTTCCGATTCTGGTTAATTTCAAAGATATCGTATTATACCATTTGCGCCATTTCTGGACGTTTGTGCGTACCCGCAAACTGGAAAGACATAAGATGCAGCACCTCTACAATCTGAATACGAAAATCGTATTGATCATGACTTTCCTGCTTTTGCTGATCGGTACACTGGCCATTGCTGCTTTTGAGTGGAATGCCTCTTTTGCCGGTATGTCTGTGGCCGATAAATGGACGCAAGCATTCTTTAATGCGACCTGTCCGCGAACGGCTGGGTTTAGCAGTGTCGATCTGGCATCATTGAGCGTGCAGACGCTGTTGGTTTATCTCTTCCTGATGTGGGTCGGCGGCGGTTCGCAGTCTACGGCAGGCGGTGTCAAAGTGAATGCTTTTGCAGTGGTAGTGTTGAACCTTGTAGCCGTATTGCGGGGAAGTGAACGGGTGGAGGTCTTCGGCAGGGAATTGTCTCATGACTCTATCCGGCGTTCCAATGCGACGGTCGTCATGTCGCTGGGCGTATTGTTTCTCTTCATCTTCATATTGAGCATACTCGAACCGAAAGCCTCTTTGCTGGCACTGACCTTTGAATGTGTTTCCGCCCTTAGTACGGTAGGATCGAGCCTGAATCTGACGCCTCAATTGTGCGATGCCAGTAAATTGCTGGTATCGTTGCTGATGTTTATCGGACGTGTCGGTCTGATTACGTTGATGCTGGGCATCGTCAAGCAGAAAAAGAATACAAAATACCGTTATCCGAGTGATAACATCATCATAAACTAACATCATGAAGTATATTATTATTGGTCTAGGAAATTACGGGCATGTACTTGCCGAGGAATTATCGGCATTGGGGCATGAGATCATTGGAGCGGACATCAGCGAAAGCCGTGTCGACTCAATCAAAGATAAGGTTGCCACTGCTTTTGTCATAGACGCTACGGACGAACAGTCGTTGTCGGTGCTGCCTTTGAATAGCGTAGATATTGTTGTTGTGGCGATTGGCGAGAATTTTGGAGCATCGGTACGTGTTGTCGCGTTGTTGAAGCAGAAAAAGGTGCCTCGTATTTTTGCCCGTGCCATTGATGCGGTGCACAAGGCAGTGCTTGAAGCGTTTAGTCTGGAGAAGATTCTGACACCGGAAGAGGATGCTGCCCGTAGCCTGGTGCAGTTGCTCGACTTTGGGGCGACGATGGAAGCGTTCCGTATTGATCAGGATTATTATGTCGTGAAGTTTACTGTTCCGAAGAAGTTTGTAGGATACTTTGTGAATGAGCTGAATATGGATGAAGAGTTTCATCTGAAACTGATCGCACTGAAGCGTGCGAACAAAGTCACTAATTGCCTGGGCATTTCTTTGATGGAGCGTCATGTCAAGAATGAGTTGCCCGGAGATGAGAAGGTGGAAGAAGGAGACGAACTGGTCTGCTACGGTAAATACCGTGATTTTCAGTCTTTCTGGAAAGCTATTTAAAGATACATCACGCTAAATAATAAATGAAATGCGATTAACCAACTTACTATTTACGACACTTTTACTATTTGTTTCCGTCTTTGCACGAAGTCAGAAGAGTAATGAATTTACAGTACTGCAATGGAATGTATGGCAGGAAGGTACGATGGTACCGGGAGGATATGACGCTATTGTCAATGAGATTGTTCGCCTGAAACCGGACTTTGTAACTTTCAGTGAAGTCAGGAATTACAATAAGACGAATTTCACAGCCCGCGTCTGTGCTTCGCTGAAAGAGAAGGGGCTTTCGTATTATTCTTTTTATAGTTATGACACGGGGCTGCTGAGCAAACATCCTATCACCGATTCCCTGACTGTTTTTCCCGAGAAAGACGATCACGGAAGTATCTATCGCCTGACCAGTTCGGTAAACGGGCATAAGGTAGCGGTTTACACGTCACATCTGGATTATCTGGATTGTGCATACTACAATGCCCGCGGCTATGACGGTTCTACCTGGAAGGAAATACCGTTGCCGGCATCGGTAGAAGAGATACTGAAAGTAAACGTTGCTTCCCAGCGTGACGATGCTATCCGTTTGTTTATCACTCAGGCTGAGAAAGACCTGGCAGCAGGGTATAAAGTGATTATCGGCGGTGACTTTAACGAACCGTCTCACCGTGACTGGATAGAGAAGAATAAAGATATGTACGATCACAATGGCTTCGTTGTGCCCTGGACGGTAACGACTTTGCTCGAAGAAGCCGGATTTGTAGATAGTTACCGCAAGATATATCCCAATCCCTTGACACATCCCGGCTTTACTTATCCTTCGGACAATCCGGCAAAAACTCCGGAGAAAATCACATGGGCTCCCAAAGCAGACGAGCGGGACCGGATCGACTTTATTTTCTATAAAGGCGAAGGACTGGATGCAAGGAAGGCGGTCATCTTCGGACCGAAAGGTTCTATTGTCCGCGCACAGCGCGTGCAGGAGACATCCAAAGATAAGTTCTTATTGCCGCTTGATGTATGGCCAACCGATCACAAAGGATTGTTGGTTACGTTTATCTGTAAATAATATCAGTAGCATCTATATTTTCTTCATCCTATATAAATAAAAACAAATATTATCTGTCACCTGTCACTGTTTTAGATGTAACAGGCTGATTTTTAGGTATAAATATGGTGACGGCAACGAGTGACAGCAGTGTGATGGCAGAATTTGCCGTCACGCTGTTGCCACTCGTTGTAGTTTATTTAGGGGTATTCTGTAAATGTCCTTATTTTCTATAAATGAATAGGATAATATTAATTTTTAGAGATTTTTCTCTTCATTTTTTATATACAGATCTCAATTATTCTTCCTTTTTTGATAATATTATTTACATATCTGTATCTTACATCCTGAAATCATGATGTAGGGGCCTGCCTTTTAGCAGGAAGTTAATAAACTTTTCCGTTTTTCATGTATTAGCGCTGATTATGCCGCCAGCCTTTTCTTCTTTTCTATCTTATGATTATACACACATGACTATAGCTACACGTTCAATCTGATATACGTAGTTTCCTAATGAGAATTGCGCATTGGGTGGCAACGAGTGGCACTAAATTTACGTTGAAAATACTAATACTAGTTAATCTTGAAGAAGTAGGCTGTGTTTTATAGCATGTACTGCTTATTTATTATATATTTGCAATAGTTATTTGGTATGAATGATTGTGAAGAATGCAATGATATGCACATATACTGTGAAATGAATGTTTTTATTTAACGCATTGCTATTGTGCTTGCTACTCAATTATTTGATTATAGTGTGCAAATGTTTAACTATACTAGTGTCTATATAAATGCTACCAGATAGATAGCTGGTTTTCATTTATTGGTTCTATATTTAAATTTTTAATATGGTCAAACAATTTGTTTATAGGGATTCTCTCGAAAAGAATCAATCCAATAATATTTTAGATAATATAAAGGTTTGTTCTAAAGGATTTTAGTATATAATGAATATTGACTCGTCCTGCAGACAAACCAATATACGCATAATTTAAATTAATTTGTAATCACCACTTAGACTAATTATAAAGCAATTATAAATGAAATCATTATTTTTAATTTTGTTTTTATCAGTTATGTTTATTTCTTGTAAGGATGATAATAACCTACGAGAAATTACTGACGACGAGAAGATTTTTGAATATATTGGATTAAAAGATAAAGCAAATGTAATAGAGGCCCAAGAAAAAGTTTGGAATACTTATGGGCGTCCTTATAGACCGTCTGTTCAAGTAGTTGATGGATATATTTACATAGCAACGTGGTCGGGGATATATCGAAAGCCAGCGAAGTCGTTGAATAACATGGACTGGGAAAAGTTTGCGTTCTCCGGTCTTCCAGTAATCCAGTTTGTTATGAAGGGGGATTCTATAATTGCAATTACAGCTTGCACTGACGAGAAGGCATTTGTGCTTTCAACAGATGGTGGAAAAACTTGTAAGGCGATAACGCCACCGGAGTTTTTAATTGAAGAGAATGAGTTAAAGGTCATACCTTACTCAATATCTCAAAACTCCCAAAATGCGAATTCACTATTGGCTTTGGTCGAACCTATTGGAGTAGTGAAATCGGTAAATTTTGGAAAAAGTTGGAAGACTATCAGTACTTTTTATGGCGGCTATCAGAATTGGTTTGTTGGATTTCATCCTCAAGACACTACAAATATTTACAATACAGGGGAAACTATGATATTTGAATCTTTTATTAATGCTTCTTGTAATGATGGGAAAGATTGGATAATACTTGAGAATGAAAGAAATAATTGTATACATCATATAGCTTTTGACCCAACTAATCCAAATATAATGATATATTCAGGGGAATATTTTTTAAAGAAAACTATAGATAAAGGTCGGATTTGGAATCCTGTTTTGAAGGATGATGTATATTTTTACAAAACAATTTATGATAAGAGAAATCCACAAATACTATATTCTACTGGAGTCACCCGTATTCCTAAAGAAGAACATAAATTTACAATTCATCATTCTACTGATGGTGGTGATACATGGTCTATACTTTATCAAGCCGATTTATTGGGTGTAGGTGGAATTATTGATATTGAACAATATGATGATATTTTAATACTTTATACTTATACTGATGGTATTTATATCTATCGAATCAAATGAATAATACTTCTCTTGGTCACTTTTATGCAAAATTTCCTAGAGGAAAATTTACAATACTTGCCCGTGCAAAGTACAATCAGTTAGGCAGAGAAGAAAGATGCTCCTTATCTAAGTTATAAATAGTGGCAAAATGTTAGGGTGTTCAGTTTGACATTCTTAATGCAATTGTTATCGTACTGTTAAATTCTTCTCTAAAATGAGAACATCAAACTGGGCATCCTAGAACTTTAGTAATATAAGAAGAACTGCGATCCGGCATTTACTGTAAATGGCGGATTAATGATAACAGTTTGAATAAAATTGAATGTTAAGGTGGCATTATTCGTTACAGTAACATTTTGAGAAAAGATGTTCATTCCAGAAACTGTTTGAGTGTATGATACCGTTTGGTCATTAAAATAGACATTCTCGCCGCCTGCTAAAGATACTGCTGCATAGGCATCTAGCAAACCATATCCCATTTCATTATTCCAAGTTCCATTTAATCTGTTAGACGTTGTCGAATATGCATAGTTTCCAACTTTTCGTGCGCTTTTCTCTAGAATATCAACAACCTGTTTTTGAGTTAAGTTGGGATTAACCGATATTACTAAAGCCGCAACAGCAGCAGCTGTAGGACAGGAAAAGGAGGTACCACTTATTGAAGTGGAATAATTACTTCCAGTTGTTGTTGTGCATACATTTTCTCCCGGAGCTACAATATCTAATGCTGTGCCATAATTGCTAAAAGAAGATCTTGAACCATTTCGGTTATTAGAACCTACAGCAAGTATATCTGGATTGCAATTAGCGGGATAACCCACTGTTGATGAGTAGTCATTTCCTGTAGCAAACACAACAACGCATCCTTTTCCAGATCGTCCACTTGTTAAGGCATTTGAGATTGCGTCGTTAATTATTGAATATGCAACACTTGAACTCCATGAATTTGAGATTACAGAAGCACCGTTTCTCCATGCAAAATTAATCCCGTCAGCTCTCTTTTGTCTACTATCCGGAGAAGATGCCAATGAATTACTAATTGACATTGACGGGCAATCTGGAGCGAGGGATGCGATACCAATACTATTATTTGTTTTTGCACTAATGAATCCTGCACAATTGGTGCCATGGGTGCCCAATACTCTACTAGGTGATGTTCCACTTTCTGTATCATAACTGATGGAATGTACATTTAAGTCGGGATGATCAAGTTGAATGCCTTGGTCGACAATAGCTACAATTACATTTTGACTTCCAGTAGTTATACTTCTGGCATTACAAAAATTCACATCAACTCCTATAGTTCCTCCATTCTGACCTGTATTTCTTAAATTCCATTGATAATTTGAGAAATTAGAGTCATTGACACAATTAGGTGTGTCATCACTCATTAAGTCTGGTTCACTGGCTTCAAACAAATTCGTTTCATAAAACTTATTAGCTAATTCCAAAGCATTGCCAGTCGATTCTTTTGAGCATGATAATGTATACCATAAAGGCATATATTCATTATTACCTATTATATCAACTTTATTGATAGATGCTAGTTCCATAAGTTTAGAGACGTCTTTGTCTGACTTTAATTTCACATAATACAAGTGACTCAATCCTACTTCAGTTCCATTTTCTGTTTGAAAATATGGGGCTTCATAAATTATTCCGTTTAGTTTGGTTAAGGTCGGTGATGAAGCCGTTGTTTCAATTGTAGCCCATTTAAGATTTTTGGGTGAAGATTGCAGCTTTTTTTTCATTATCTTATTTGAAAGTTGAAGCAATTGTGGCTCTTTTACGAACTTCAGAGTTGTTGCAGAATAACTTTTTAAAGTATTTTCGTTATTCTCATCAAAAAGAATATACTTTTTGTTATTCAATTTATTTATTCCGATTTTTTGCCCATTATACCAATAATAATCAGTAAAGGACAGTGAGCGAGTAGAAACCTCATTCCCATTCATATCACTAATGTTTTCTATTTTGTCAGAACATCCTGTTAGGAATATCAACATAAAGGCTGAAAACAAACCATATAATAAAACTGCATTTTTTTTCATTTTATTTCATTCATTATTATGACACAATAATTATCAATCAATTACTTATTCTGTTAAGAATTCGATCTCTGCCTACGAAAAATCTTGATAGATGAAAATAATCCATGATATATGAAATAGCAATACATCCTATCGTGACAAAAGCCACTGAAACAGATGCGAAACATATCCCCGTTCTATCAAAAGTGAATAGAGGGATTAATAACTTGGACAGAATAGTAAATATGGGAGAGAAAAGGAGAATCACAAGCGTATTCTTTCCTATAAAATAAGTGACTTTCTTTAGAATCCCGGAAATATATTTGTGTGTTTCCAAGATTATACATGTTGCCAAATAAATTATGGCTATCCCACTCATCTCTGATCTACTAAAGTTATCCGTATTATAACAAATAATACATAACGGTAAAATTGCCCAGAATGATGCTTGAAATATAATCAGAAAAGAAAAATTGCTTTGTCTCATCCACACCCCAACTAAAAAGTATATTGCATTTATAAATATCAACAATTTGAAATCTTCCTGAGATAACAAGAACAAGCAAACTGCTAGAATAAAAAATCTTGATATGGGCTTTATCTTCTTAAATAGAAACACCACATAGTACATTACTTCACAAACCAATAGGGTATGCAAGTACCAATATGGCCCCATGGGTTCCATTAGTACCTTTCTAATTAAAAGTTCTATGCTGAGTCCATCAAAATGTTCTCGAATAGGTAAGACTGATGCTGTAACCACATAGCTCGCTTCCATTAATGAATATGGAATGAAGAGCCATAAAATTTCCCGGATTTTTTTTTTAGTTCCTTTATTGATATTTGTTAGATAACCTGACAATATCAAGAAGACCGGCATATGAAATGCATAAACGAATTGTTTCAGCAATGGATATTTCTCACTAAAATAAGCTAGATGAAATAAAACCATTAATAAAATAAGGATGCATTTCAGATAATCCAATTCCACAACTCTTTCTTTCATATTGTAATGGATGTAAAATAACTAAAGGCACCATTCCGTCCCTTGAACAAAATTGTTAATGAAATAAAATGGAGCCTTTAGTGTTTAGGGCACTTAGATAAAGATTTCGCATTGTCAATAAAAAAATGTACAGCAGATCATTTCTGCATACTCTTCAGCGTATTAATTTCTTCGGTTAATGTTTTGACAGCATCAATTAAAACTGGAATTAGTGCTGTGTAGTTAATTAATTTTTTTCCATCCGGATCGGTTAAAACGAGATTTGGAAAAACTAATTCCACTTCTTGAGCAATTAATCCAATTTCTTTCCCATCGCCACCGACTTTAAAAGTACTGCGATCTGAACTGTCTTGAAAATCATACTTAACAGGTTTGAGTTGTAGCAGTTTAGATACACTATTTATACTACGTCCTAATGGTTGGATATTCTTTTTTGCTGCTAAGTCGGAGTAGTTGTATACATTCTTCACTTGAATACTATTATATGTATTCGTACCTGTATTATAAAATATAATTTGGTCATAGTGACTTGCTATTCGAGTTGCAGCAGGATTGGTGTCTATCTGTAAGAAATGTCCTACATTGGGTCCAGCCAACCAAATATTTCCTCTCAGTGTAATGTTATAATCTTTGGTTCCATCATTATATGTACTTGTAGGACCAAAAGTTAAATATCCATTAGAGGACATTTTAAGTTGGGCATTAGCAGAAATGCTAATTACAGCAAAAAGCATAGCTAATACCAGCTTTGAAGAACTTAATTTTTTCATAACATTAATTTTTTTAATCAAATAAACTTAAATTCAAAAATCTCTTTATCAGACCTATTCCATAAACATTTATGCAGCTGATTCTTTTTTATAAAGTTAGGTCTGTAATATTGATACCGATAACTAATATTCTATTATATTCATTGAAATATTGATTCAATTGGACTTACAATTTTTACTCTTTAATTCTTCAACAATCTTACAATCATCTCATTATGCACAAGATGTTTTTTGAATACACTACTTATATTTTTGTGTTCCTAGAATACAAAAAATAATTTTAGACATTCTACAAACATTGCTTCAATGTGTTTACCATCAGTCTGTTCTCATTCAGATGCGTTTTACTAAAAATGTATTTAATTGACAGAATAGACTGTTTGTTTGCAAATATATGAAACTTACAGTATGTACTGTATGATTTTGGTTTGTTTTATATAATATTAACTAATGCATGGCATTGTAATAATTATCCAATCGGAAAAGCCATTGATTATCAATAGCTTGCATACATCTATAACTTATAGGGGCATTGTGGCGAAAACATCAATTTATGTTTTGCTCATTTTTCGCAATAATTAGTGCAATATCGTTGCAATAGTAAGAATAAAAAGGAGTGAATTTACACATTCTTTTGGCTGAATAGTTACGACTTTATTGCTACTCAATAATCTTCTGATCAATACTTTAAAAAAAAAATTAGAAATTACGTGCTTGTTGATTAAATATGTCCTCTGAAGTGAATGCCAAGTTCCCTTCGATGGAAAAGACTATATCAGAACAAGGAGTTGATATAGTCGTCTTCATCGTATCACCAATCAAAACGCAACTATATACTTTATTGTACCAATCGTTATTACATCTATTATTCTCATTACAAATAATATAATCACATAGTATTTGTTGGCTTTACATCAATATAATGAGATATAAATATCATGCATTTACAATATAACTTTTGTATTATCATGTATTAAAGTACGAAACGACATCTTGATTCCAGACGAAAAAACTCATTACTAAATGAGAAAACTCCTCCTGAGTTAAAGAATCATTTGTTTGAAATATCTTCACTCTCTTTCCTACCTTTCTCACATCTGAACTTCTAACATGAAATCTCATTCTATCAGCAAGCTCACTTTCACTATAAATTCTAATAGCTCCATCACAATGTATAATAGAGCCCGTATCCTTATTAAAAATCGCATGGAAATATCGGCTTCCTCTAATTGTGCAATTTCCAATTGCAGGTAACTCTTCACATGTAAAGTGTATTTCGTTTTTCTTCACATTCCAAACATAGTCGGTTATACTATAATCACTATCCTCTTTTTCATTTATAAACTGTCCAAAATCATCATTTTGCAGATTTCTAATTCGGTCCCAATTTAGTGGCTTTCCATGAATTGTCATTTTATATGCCATGGGAGTATAATCTTTGATAGGTATCTCAATGAACGGATCTAATCTGATATAGAATTTCTTTTTGTTTTTAAGTACAAGCTTAATGATTTCAAGGAATAGCCAATAAGTAGAATTATCTAAATTAGTTGATGGACATAAACGATAACCAAAGTTATTATGAACAATTCCAATAGGCTTCAAATCAAAAAAAGAAATGTCAACAAGATTTTCATCATTGATTAAAATCTCTTTCAGATTGAGCGAGTTATAGGGTTTAAGTCTCACTCCATTTCCTGATAATTCATCTAGTCTTTTACTCGCAATATCCCTATGCAAACGATTGATTAGAAACCAAGCCCTTCTCTCTATATCAATATTAAAACTATCTTTAATGTAGAAATCAATTTGTTTTTCAATAACAAATAAAGAGAGTTCTTCTGCATTTATAGATTTCATATCATGGAGTAGCTTATTATATTCTGAATGATTAGGGTTATCCAAAACTTGAAATACTTCATGAATTGGATCTGTTAAGTTGTGAGAAAAGTATTGAAGTGTTTTTAATTCCATAATACATAAATATTAGATTGTTAATGAGTTATTAAATACAAAGAACAAAGTTACTAAAAACAATTCAAACGATTGATAATTTAATAAAGTGATAGCTCCCTTTTATTACAATGCCCTTTTTGATTAACAATTCCTTTTATTTTCTTATTCCCCCCAATAGCGATTAATATGACAAAAATAGGGCATGCCAGTTTCCCAGCATGCCCTACTAATATTTTGATATGAAGTTCAATTACCTATGGCATAGCGCAAACATTCTATTGATAAATGCAGGCTCCATTCAAGCGTACGCTTTCTATTTTATTTATTGTCCAGTTTACAGCATCTGTAGAATTAGTAATATAACCGCCATAGCCTACAGCAATATATTTGCCATTACCATAAACAATACTCTGCCGCAATTCACTATTACCTGGTCACCCTTTCATTATCCAATTTATGTCATCTGTAGAATATGCAATATAGCCATTATTACCAATCACTACGTATTTGCCATTGCCATAAGCACCACCTGCCCAAGTAATTAATCCTACGATTTTAGATGTCCAATTAATTCCATCAGTGGAGTATGCAATATATCCTCCATCACCCATTACTATATATTTACCATTGCCATAAGTAGCACCATATAAGTAACGACAGGAGACTTGTTTGGTCGTCCAGTTTACATCATCTGTGGAATAACAAATATAACTAATGCTTTCATTACCACCTACTGCTATATACTTTCCGTTACCATAAGCCACTCCATATAACCACATGCCTGTTACTTGTTTGGCTGTCCAGTTTACGCCATCAGAAGAATAACCAATCACACCACCACTGACTGCTACATATTTCCCATTACCATAAGTAATATCATTCCATGCATAGTTACTTGCTTAGATGTCCAGTTCACTCCATCGATGGAGTATGCAATATATCCACCATATCCTACGGCTACATATCTTCCATTACCATAAGTAACGCCTTGCCAATCATTTGTGTCCTATTATCATATCTATATCTCCTGTTTTAATTTTAATAATGTCATTGGTAGATGGTGAAGCAATAGGTTCATCTGGTTTTTCAATGGGAGGTGTTATTGGTGCATCTATTTCCTCCTTGTCACATCCAATTAACGATAAACTGGTGCAAATTACCATCACATAAAAAGTTTTTATTTTCATATTTTAATGAATTATCCCACAACTACTGGGATGAGATTATATGAAGAAAACGAGTTGCACCTTTGGGCATTTTCTCCTTCTATTTTAGATTTCTACTTTTTCTATGTAACCAGCATTTCCCACTATTATTACATAATTGGGACTAATGATACTTTCTTCCATTAGTTGCTACGGAGCGTCCTATATTCTTTTTGCCAGTTTTAGAAACTTTACATTTTCTACGTCCTTGGTGCTTTGCACTGGTTTTGCCACCCATATAGGTTTCGTCCATTTGTGTCATATCATCAAAGGTTGCATCATCATCCTTCATGTTTTTACGAATACGTTGTAACATAAACCATGCTGTTTTCTGAGTTACGTTGATAGATCTTGCTAATTGGGCACTGCTAAGACCTTTCTTGAATGAAAGGAAAATAGAAATAGCATAGAACCATTGGTCTAAAGGTACATGAGAACCTTCAAACATAGTTCCTATTGTAATTGTAAATCTTTTACGGCAATCCTTGCACTTATACAAACCTTTAAACTCTCCGTTTTGAGTTAGTTTATAATGATGCTTAGAAATAGAACCACAATGTGGGCAAATAGGCTCACCATGCCACCTCAACTCTTCAAGATACTCTCTACATTTCTCTTCAGTATTCAAACTTTGTAGTATTCGGTGGGACGATTTGAATGTTTTCATGTGTACAATTATTGATTAATAGAGAAATTGTACATGCAATGGGAGGATAATTTCAGTTCTGGAGAAGAATCTTAAGAATTTTCACAATAAAATTTAATAGCAACTGATTATTAAGTTGTTAGTAGCATTAAAACGTAGGTTTTTATTTGCTTTATGAGAGTAAATACATATTTTATCAAATCAAAATTGTATCGAAATGAAAACACTTATAGAAACCCTGAATGAAACGTTGGAGAATACGTTGCAAATAGAAATTGCTAAAATGGCAGATAGTCAATCAGAAGAGAAACAAAAAGAAACAACAAATGAAGAAAATGATTAAGTTTACTCGAAAATTGGTTGAAACCAAATGTTGTAGGATAGTATAATTGTAATAATAATAAATCTTATTTTTTTCATAGTAACAAAACCTATTTCATCTTGATGAGTTATATTTGCACCATTATGAAAAAAGCCATCGTCATAGTGCCAAAATGACAAAGGCTTTGATAGACCTCAAAATCGTGTTGCTACACGATAAGGATGAACTTTAACATTTTACTCCACGGATGTCAGCCAAAGGCATCCGTTTTTATTTGGAGTTTAATCCCCCTTCTTATGAATATGGGGTTTCAAAGATGGTGTATTTCCTGGAGTTTGCTTGTTGTCTCTTTGACGACGGTCAGGTTTTCCTGTGGAAATAGCAATTCTTTTTGGGCCTGTTTTAATACCCATAATAATATTTTCCTTAGTTAAACATGTGAATTTCCCTTTTCAACGGAAGGAACTCCGCCATCTTGATTTCAGAAAGATAGGTGTAAACTGCCGTTATATCCAAAAAAATGAATTTTAAGCAAAACGGAATGCCGATGACACTGATAATAACTTTCAAAAACAGTACCAATTAATACAAATAATCTTTAACGCCACAATATCTGCCAAACTGGCAGTCATTGTGGCGTACTTTGTGTTTTCTCAGCTAAATCAAGAGACATTGTATTGGTGTAAAGCCAATAAATACTATGTGATTATATTATTTGTAATGAGAATAATAGATGTAATAACGATTGGCACATTAAAGAGTTATACACAACCGTTGGTACAATAAAGTATATAGTTGCGTTATTTTTTTATTAATTGATAAATCTGCATAAATTCCCTCTTCAACTGATCAATTTTGTATCCGTCTTCATGAACGACTCCTGCAAAAGATGTTCCCAAATATATATTCTGAAATAAATCAACAAATAGCTCTATGTTGATATCATCTTTGATTTCTTTTTTAGAAATAGCATTTTTTAAAACGATTTCCCAAGTGTTCTTTTCCTTGCACAGCCATTCATTGGCGATTTCTCTCATTTTGGGCAATATATAGAAAGCGGATATTTCAATGTTTAACATTGCATTATTGACATTTGATATTCCAATCTCTAGCATCTCATCCTTTTCTTTTTGGCAAGTTTCAATAAATTGAGTGATAAAAAGGCTTAAGTTTGAGTGAAATTTCTCTGAGAGATTGGAAACGCTGTTGCGATCAAAGATAAACTTATTAACAACATTTAAAAATAAATTTTCTTTTGTTTTAATATGATATAATATTGCACCACGACTTAATCCTGTTACTTCCTCTAAATCGGCAAATGTTACTCTATCATATGGCTTATGGGCGAATAATTTGAAAGCTTCGATTAGTAGCCTATTTTTTGTTGGTTTTCCGTCTCGCATATTTTTTAATTATCAGTATGTTCTGTTTGCAAATATACTGATAATTAATAGAAAACAACTAAGAAAATATATACTTTTTAATATAAACAACCTTGATAACAACATTTATAGAAAAAAGTTATATATTTGTACCGTATATACTGTATAACGCACGAAACAATACACTGAGATATGAGCTACATTGTAAATTTAACGGGAAATAGAACCAGCAAAGATGGATCTATCATGGGTAAAGTCCATGATTTCAAGGAAGAAATGGCATTGCATGAGCAAAGCGAGTTGAATGTTTATAGAAAACATCCACAATTGACTGCTTGTGATAGACGTGTAACAGTTTATAATCGCCATACTCAACAAAAAGTGCAAGCTATTATGTTCGGATCAAACAGTTACTTGGGTGCAACTATCTTTCCTGAAGCAATTCAGAAGGCCATCGAAGTAACTAAAGAGTTTGGCATAGGATCAGGTGGTGTTCCTTTATTAACTGGAACATCCATATATCAAGAAGAATTGGAAAAACTTATTGCTAAAATATCAGGAATGGATGATACTATCCTTTTTTCTTCTGGATATACAGCTAACTTAGGAGTTATTTCAGGACTAATACGTCCAAATAATCTTATCATACATGATAAACTTGATCACGCCAGCTTGCTTGATGGCACTGTTATGTCCGGTGCAAAAATGATAAGATACAAACATGGTGATATCAATGATTTGGAAAGACTGTTAAAAGATAATAGTCCTCAATATCCCAATGGTATACTGGTTGTTACAGATGGGGTATTTAGTATGGATGGCGATATAGCAAAACTTCCACAAATTCTGGAGATAACAAGGAAATATGATGCTATCTTGCTTGTCGATGAAGCGCATGCAACAGGGGTAATAGGGGACAAAGGTGCTGGTACATTGTCACACTATGGGATTACTGATAGAAAAAATATAATTTTAACCGGAACATTAAGTAAGGCAATCGGAACGGTGGGGGGGTATATAACGGCTTCACAAGATGTTATTGATTATCTACGGATATATGCAAGAAGTAATATGTTCTCAACTTCATTGCCGCCAAGTGTATGTGCAGCAGCTATTGAGGTAATAAAAGTGATGCAAAGTACAGAAATTGTAGAGCACTTAAAACAAAATGCTGAATATCTACAAAATAAATTGAAAAGCGAAGGGTTTAATATAATGAATACTGAGACTCCCATTATTCCTTTGGTCGTAGGAGACCAAGCTATACTAACTCAATTGGCAAAGGATGCTTTTGATAGTGGATTCATTATAAATCCAATTTTTCCACCGGCTGTACCAGCGAATTTGACGAGGTTTAGAATAAGTGTAATGGCAAGTCATACACAGAAAGATATGGATATGTTGGTTGAATTAATCATTAAACTGTTTGAAAAGTATGACATTTCAAGATTTGTCAAATAACTACTCTATAAAATGGAGTACATCTGTTAATGATATTACTTTATCTGATTGGGAAGATATATTCGGCAAAAGTATAATTAAAAGTCAACGGTTTTTCATATCTATTGAAAAATCCGATTTTCAGCAAATTACAATTTATTATTTACAAATATTTGAACATGGGACTGTCGTTGCAATAGTTCCATGCTTTAGTTATGAAATAGACATCTTAAATCTTACCACATCTCCAATGGTAAAGGCTGTGGTAAAAAAGATAAGAAAAGTCTATATTGATTTTTTCAAGATTAGAGCCTTTGTTACAGGAACATATGCTTCTAGCTGTGAACATTTTATAGAGTATAAAACAACTTTGTCTGCAGAAAAAAGGCAGATTGTCTTTGATTTAGTAAGGAAGCAATTGAAAAATAAGTGTAGACAGACAAAATCGAAGTTTGTCTTCATTAAAGATATCAGAGGGCGTAATATTGATTCAATAAAAAAAATATTAGGTCATGATTTTTACTTTTTTTCATCGTTTCCAACAAATGTTATTCCAGTATTAAGTAGCCATAAATACCCAGAGATGTTAAAAAGCAAATACAGGAAAAGATTTCAGGATTCGCAAAAAGCATTTAATGAGAATTTCATGTGGGAGATATCGACCGATTTTGCAAATCAAACATTATTGTTTACGGAGTTATATAACAATGTGTTAAACAAAGCAGAAAACAAATTTGAATTTTTAAATGTAACCTTCTTTGAAAACCTAAATATGCTGTTCTCTTCCAAATCTTTTTTATTGATAGCTAAAGACAAGTTAGGGGAAGTAAGATTGATGACCTTAATTCTTGAAGATGCAAAAAGCCTTATTCCTCTTTACATGGGGATTAAATATAAAACAGATGATACTAGGGTATTATACATAACTGCATTAGGAAGAATGGTAGAGGAAGCGGAAATTAGACATAAAGATTATGTAGATTTAGGCCAGACAAGTTACTATCCCAAAGTACTGTCTGGAGCATTTGTGGAAGATATATATTATGGATTTTGGTCAAATCACTATTTATTAAAATGGTTAATCAAAAATGTATTTCCACGAATATTTATTCGGCAGCATATACCAGGAAACGTTTATTTAGAGCCATACAAACAAGTGGTATATGATGTGTTAGAAAGTAAGGGATTTGTCTTGCTAAACAAATGATAATATATATGCCACTAAGAAAATGACTGTTGTCACTTATTGGTGGCAAATATAGACTCAAAAAAATAAGGATAATCAAAGAGGATACAGTCTTCATAATGGCCAGCAGTATAATACAGTTCTACTTAGGGATATTCAGTAAATGTCCTTATTTTCTATAAATGGAGAGAGGAGTATTAATTTTTAGAGACTTTTCTCTTCATTTTTTTGTGCAGATCCCAATTTTCTTCCTTTTTTGATAATATTATTTACATATCTGTATCTTCCACCCTGAAGTTATGGCATAGGGGTATAAACTGGTTCCATCCATTATATACAGCATCAGTAAGAAACCGCTTGATAAGTTTCCACTGCTTGAAACTAGAGTTCCATCGGTGAGAAACTGCAGTTTCATTAGTAAGAAACCATAGTTCCAAAGGCTTGAAACTAAAAGTTTCGAGCGTATGAAACCAAAGTTTCAAGCAATGGGAACTATAGTTTCAAATAGGGAAACGAACTTGGCTTACTATCAGTAGAAGTGCAGAGGGTAGCTAAAATGAAATAGCAACGTGTGACAGCAGTGTGACGACAATACTTGCCATCACACTGCTGTCACACGTTGCTGTCACGGTCTTATGATTTAATTATCAGACTATTATCACTCGTTTGGTGACAGGTGACAGCAATTTTTCAAATATATTTCTTTATGTAGACCGATTATTTCGTCAGAAGACGGATACTTCCTGCTTTCACTCCGCCGGCTTTGGCAGTCAGAATAATTTCTCCGGCTGTTTCATTTGTTTGTACGATAGCTGTAAGCATTCCGTTGAAAGCGTGCATCTTCGGAAGATGGAACAGGTCGAGACTCGTGGGGTCACCGTTGGCTCCGGCACGGTATTTTCCGGCACCTTTGACGGAGAAGTTGATCAGACGACTGTCGGCAGGGCAGAGGTTGCCGTCTTTGTCCACCACTTTCACTGTCACATAAGCGAGGTCTTTGCCGTCTGCCGTCAGTTCGTTCCGGTTGCTGACCAGTTCGATGTGATGAGGCTTGCCTGCGGTGCGTACACTCTTTTCTGCTACTGCTTTTCCGTCTTTATCGTAGGCTACTACTTTCACTTCACCCGGTTCATATATGGCATCCATCCACATCAGACGGTAGCGGCTTTTCAGTGAACTGTTGTTCTTGCTTTGTTTACCGTAGCTTTTTCCGTTGATAAACAGTTCGGCAGCAGGGTAGTTGGTGTAAACAAATACCGGAGTTACTTCACCTTCGCGTCCCGGCCATGTCCAATGCGGCAGGATATGCAGTGTTTCCGCTTCCTTATTCCATATGCTGCGATACAAGTAATAGCGGTCTTTGGGGAGACTGGCAAGGTCGATAATACCGAACATGGAACTATGATTGGGCCAGGCATCAGTATCATAAGGGGAAGGTTCACCCAGATAATCGAAGCCGGTCCATACAAACTGTCCGATGGTCCAGTGATGATCGTCCGCCAAAGCGAAGTCCTCATCGGGGATGTTGGACCATGAACATGCCTCTACGTCATAAGAAGAACATTGATGATCATCGTACTGGGCACTTTTCTTATCTTTTACGGGAAACTTGTAGACACCGCGTGAGCTGACGGTGGACGCAGTTTCACTACCCAGAATAAGATTTTGCGGAAGTTTGTCATACGCCTCCTGATAGCGATTGGCGCGGTAGTTCAGACCGGGGATATCGATCATGGCAGCAAATCCGTTGGCTAGAACACAAGTCACTTGGTCCATGCCGCAGGTAACGGGGCGGGTAGGGTCTTCACGGTGGCAGATATCTTGCAGGAACTTGGCTACTTTATATCCTACAGGGCTGCATTGCGTGGGGACTTCATTACCGATACTCCACATCACTACACAGGGATTGTTACGATAGTTGTGCAGCATATTCACCATATCGCGTTCTGCCCATTCGTTGAAGTAACGGTGATATCCGTTTTCACACTTGGCGATGTCCCATTCGTCGAACGGTTCGATCATCATCATGAATCCCATTTCGTCGCACAATTCCACGAGTTCGGGAGCCGGCATATTATGGGAAGTACGAATGGCGTCGCATCCCATATCCTTTAAGAGTGTGAGCTGGTGGCGAAGTGCCGCTACGTTGATGGCCGCACCCAGCGGACCTAAGTCATGGTGGTTGCATACACCTTGGAATTTGCGGTGTTTTCCGTTCAGGTAGAAACCTTTGTCGGCAATGTATTCAATGCTGCGGATACCGAAGTGGGTAGAGTATGTATCTACCAGTTGGTTGTCTGCGTACACTTTCGATACAGCCTTGTAAAGAGCGGGGCTTTCCGGCGACCAGAGTTGAGGCGCGTTGACGATAAAGTTCTGTTCAAACGGCTGCCCGTGATTGATGCGGCCTTTGTTTTCTTTGCGGGTCACTACCTTTCCATCCGGTGACAGGATTTCTGTCTCTATACGGATTTCTGTCTTTTCGCCGGCATTCTCTATCTTGGTTTGCAGGCGTACGGCGGCAAATTCATCACTGACATGCGGGGTAGTAATCTGCGTGCCCCATACCGGAACGTGTACTTTCTCCGTCACGATCAAGTGGACGTTGCGGTACAGACCTGCTCCCGGATACCAGCGTGAAGACTGGGGGCGGTTTTCGAGGCGTACCGCCAGTGTATTGTTCTTTCCGTCTTTATTCAGGAAAGGGGTGACGTTGCAATGGAAAGAGTTGTAGCCGAAGGGCCAGAAGCAAGCCTCCTGTCCGTTGACGTATACACGCGCTTCACTCATTGCTCCGTCGAACAGGAGAGTGACTTCTTTGTCGGCGGGAACGTCGAAGCTGGTGCGATACCATCCGGTTCCGACATAAGGCAGTCCTCCGGTACGTCCGGTTTTCAGTGATGCCTTCTTCTCAAAGTTCTGTGTGACTGCTACGTTTTGCAGGTCGTTGTTCATGTCGAAAGGTCCGAAGATGGCCCAGTCATGCGGGATAACGACCGATTCCCATTTAGTATCATTGTAGTCAGTCTGCACAGCTTCCGGAAAATCTCCTTTACTGAATTTCCAGTTCTTCTCAAGCAGCGTCTCGCTGCGCTGTGCCTGTAGCATACAGGCTGCGCTCATCAAAAGTACAGTAAACAACTGTTTCTGGTGTTTCATGTTCATTCTCACTTTTTTATTGGATTTTAAAAGCATCTAGTGCAATTGTAGGCGCATTATTATCGAAACAGCCTAGGTTATAACCGTCATTATAGCCATTCGGGGCTTGTGGCTCCCAATAGAAGATACCTTCCACATCGGCTTGCATCATTTTTGTAATGAGTTGTTTGCAGGCCTCTGCCTGATCATAAGGCATACCTATCTCGCAAATCATGACAGGTTTGTTGTATTTCTGCTTGACATGCTTGATATTGGCAATACAGTCATCGGCTACTTTCAGCCAACCACCGGTTTTGCCTTCCTGCTCTGCCCAATATGGATAGAGCGACATGCCTATCATGTCGTATTTACCTCCATTGGCTTGAAGAATGTCGAACATGCGGTTGTATACCCATTGGTCGTTTCCCGCGTCCAGGTGGACAATGACTTTGGCGTCGGGACATATAGCTTTCACGGCATCATATCCCACATTGTTGAGTGCAGTCAGTTGTTCGGGATTATCAACAGACCCCACAGGAAGCATCATGCCGGGAGTTGTTTCATTACCTACCTGTACCCATTCCGGTGTAACCCCAACCGCTTTTAACGCGGTAAGAACTGATTTCACATGTTCGCCGAGAGCAATTTTGAGATCATCAAATGAAAGCTCTTTCCACGCCTCCGGCATTTCCTGATGTCCGGGGTCGGCCCAGGTATCAGAAAAATGGAAGTCGATCATCGTACGTAATCCCAGACGCTCGGCACGTTTTGCTTTCACTATTACGTCATTCATGTTGTTCCAGCCGTCTTTCGGGTTAACCCATACACGAAGACGGATAGAGTTGACTCCGCAATAATCACGCAAGAGTTCCATACACTCCATCTCTTGGCGATTCTCGTCCGGCGTGTAGAACTTGAGTCCTTCCGCTTCCATTTGAGTCAGCCAACTTACGTCTGCACCACGTGCAAAGCCTTCTTCTTTTACAACCTTTTGCGGTTCTTCTTGACGAGGATTTGTAACCGGGCCATCTTCACTACACCCGTTTGTAGCCATTGAAGCAATGAGTGCTACTATTGATAATATGCTTGCTATTTTCATTGAAACTGATTTATTTAAGTGAGTAAGAATAAGTTTGGTGTCCCAAATCAACGGTAAGGACATAGGTTTTGCCTATTTCGAGTTCATCGTCTCCGTCAAATCCTGCTAAGGATTCAGAATGCTTCAGGTGCAGAATGCCGGAACCACCGCCGAAGAAAAGGTTCCAGTTGTTATTTATCAGCACTTTTACTCCCCAAGGACTTTTCTTTTCTTTAATGAACTCGGCTGTAAATATCTCTGGATTTTCTGCAGACTGTGTCATGGGGGATTCAGACCAATTATCGTTAAGTCCGGTAAATGTCACAGTCTGCACTTGAGTCAGTTCATAGGTCAATGACTTCATGTTGAAATCCATAACATACAGCCCTTGTGCCGGTGCGGGAATGTTGTCTTTAGACTCTGCAAGGATCAATGTGCCGGACAAGTCGGTAGAGCCATCGGCTGCATTATAGGCGGGCTCCCATGCTTGTTCAGTATATGCACGATATCCCCATTCAGAATCTATCCAATGTGCACCACCATAGCAAAGTCCGGCTTCATCATATAAAGTGAGGTAATCGTCAAAACCTTCCCAATTGGTTATGCCGGAGAAGTACAGATACTGAGAGACTTCCGGCTGCGGAACGTCTTCTCCGATGCCGATGGTAAATTGAAGAGGATTGGATAAATCAAGAACCAGGAGATTTTCTCCGGCGGGCATAGTTACAGAAATATTATCTGCACTCTCACCGAACAAGAGGTTTTGCGAATTGCCGCCAAATGCGACAGTTTGCTCAATAGCAGGTCCTATATCGGTTGTTTCCCGGTTGTACAGGCTACCCTTTCCTGATACGGAAATGGTCAGGGTAGATTGTGTTGCCAGATTTACCGGCAGTGTCCATTGATTGCTCTGCTTGTTGTAAGCCATTTCGCCCGTTACATCTCCACTAACTGACAGACTGGCAACATGCAGCGCACTCCACCATCCTTCAACCGTGTTTACGGTAGTGTAATAGCATCCTGACGGATTCGGGAACCAAAAGTTCCAGTGACTGTCTTCCGATGAAGCATAAAATGTCTTTCCTTCTTCACCAAGATTACCCCACATTACATTATTGGCTTCGCGAAGCCACCAGTTTTCCCATCCGTTGACGCCCATAAAACCTTTATAAATGCCATCTTCAGCAGGAGAGGCAAGCATCATAGATGTGTTCTTCCAGTCCTTGTCAAGCACTTGAGCCAAGACAAGCTCAATGCGATAAGACTGGACCAGAACCTCCATGACATTAGAGTATTCGGGAGCGATGTTGGCTGCCAATGCCGAACGCATCCGAATCCATAACGGAGCCTTCTCATTGGCCTCATAACCTAAACGATCAAGCAGAGAATTAAGCTCCTCGCAAAGAAATTGACGGGAATGGATATTCTTATCCACCGCAATATTTAACGGAGCAGTAAAGTGTTCATCCTTTGAGAACTGAATCGTTATTTCCGCAACATTCACCGGAGCTTGCAAAAGTGTATCACTAAGCGCCAAACGTCCGTCGCCACTCCAATAAACTGTCAATGCCAAAGCCTGCGGATTGTCTGGCGTAAGAATAACTTCATTCGGGCCCCCCATCAATTCCATAGAGTTTCCGGACAAGACGTAAACCGGATCAATATCGCTATCACAGGAGGTGGTAGCTACTGTCATAACAGCTGACAATAATATCAATTTAACTATTGTACTAAAAACTTTCATATCGTATCTTTTTAATAGAGTGGATTATGTAGATTAGGATTGGCTGTAAGATCTGTATCAGGAATGGGATAAATATTATATTTTTTGTTCACGGCACGGCCGTCAAGAACGCCCCCTTTCCATTGCCAGATATAATCTGCTGATACAAACTTATTGAATCTTATAAGATCAGTTCTACGCACTGATTCGAGGTATAACTCCCTGGCTCTTTCATCAAGAATGAAATCGAGCGTAAAATCACTATCTGAGATTTTTCCGCTTTCATCCTGGTTATATGCACGCAAACGAACCTGATTTACAAGTTCCAATGCTTCGGCTCGCGACAGCCCTGTTCCTCCTCTTAGTTGTGCTTCGGCTGCCATCAGATAGATGTCGGCAAGCCGGAGTAGGGGATAGTCGGTAGAGCATCCTGTGGCAGCAGAATTGGATGCTGCTACGCCCTCATCAGTGAGATTGGAGAACTTTTCAAAGAAATAGCCTTCGGCTTGGTTATCGATTGCACCGGTAAAGAACTGTGCTTGTCCTTCTGTATAAAACATAGCGCGGCTGTCTTTGGTTGTAGCAATATCTCCAAACTTTGCTGTCATCTCACCACGCGCACGAAACATACCCCAGCCGTTGGACAATCCATACTTGGCGGGGTCTTGTGTGCTCGAATTGCCACATGATCCACAAATTATATATGTTCCTCCGCCCCACGTAACTGATGTTGTGGCGTCACACACCATAGCAAACAAAATTTCATGTGTTCGCTTGTGATTATCGGCATTAAATAATTTGGCATATTCCGGTTCCAGATAGAATGCAGGATTGGAAATTACTTGTTTGCAAGCAGTAATACATTCTGTATAATACTTAGTATCCACATTGCCACGATATACTGCGCTGTTTAAATAAAGACGGGCAAGGAGTGCCCATGCCACGGGTTTACTGGCACGGCCGTATTCGTTGGTAGCGGGCAATGCTGATGAAACTCCTTCGGCAACCAGTTCTTTCAGTTCGCTTTCGATAAAATCAAACATCCCAATCCCATCGTAGGCTTCCGGGATATAACCGATAACTGGCGTATTTTCATCCACTTTAGGACCTTGACGATACAAATCGAGTACCATCCAATAACTGAATGATCTCATAAAACGAGCTTCCGAACGGAAAGTACGGATCTCAGTTTGTTCGGCTTCTGAAAACCGGGCAATCTCTTCATCCGAACAATGGCGAAGAAACTCATTACACAAGGCTATGTTGAAGAAAAGCCAGTAATAGGAGTCAGAAACCCAAGAATCTTTCGCATCCCAACTGATATAGGTAAGGTCAGACAGGTTGTTTCCTGAAAGCCAGGTATTAGCTACTTCATCGGTAGCGGCTTCTTGCAGATTGAAATAGCCACGGGAAAAGTCTTGCTTGTTAATGCTGGTGAGGTCTCCGTTGTCTCCACCTTGTCCTTGTCCTGCAAGAACATACGAGGCATATATTTTGGCAAGAACTCTCTTATAATTTGCCGCTTCAGCATAAACATCTTTTGAGGTATCTTCTGTTGTCGGCATCTGATCAAGAACATCTGTACACGAGCTTGCTACAAGGGTCATGCACCATACGATTATTGTTAGTATATTAATTTTCTTCATGGTTTATTCAGTTAAAAATTAAGGCCAATAGTGATAGAATACGTGCGGGGACGCGGATAAACAGATGTGTCGACACCATTGGCTGTTTCAGGGTCTACACCTTTATATTTAGTCACGGTAAAGACATTCTGCACCATGGCAGAGGCATGAAGGCCGATGGTCTTATATATGCGACCGAAGTCATAAGAGAGTTGCAGGTTGTCCATCTTCAAGAACGAAGCGTTTTCAAGATAATGGTCACTGAGAAACTGCCTCTTGGTAAAGCGGGTATCCAGGAAACTCCGATTTAAGTTATTAAGTTGATAATCGTTATAGCTCATGGTTTCCCATGCACCTGTATTCATGGCCATACCATTAAAGATATATCCTCCTATATTGGCTCTAAGCGAGGTTGAAAGTGTCCACTTCTTATAGCGCAGCGAGGTTGAAAAGCCCAAAATCCAGTCTGGTGCCGGTGAATGATGATGGTAGCGGTCTTTGTTCGTTATCTCGCCATCTCCGTCAAGGTCGGCATACAAGCCTTCAATGGGTTGCCCCGTCTCCGCATCATACAATTGCTTGTATAAATAGAATGAGTAGGGAGCGTAATCAGTAGAGAACACCTGCATCTGGTAAGCATCAATCCAGGGACCTACTTCTGTGTCAGGGCTTGGAGCACCGGGAGTAAGCGTAAGATTCTTTATCCTTACTTTTTGCCATGCAGCATTGGCACTTGCCGTCCATGACCAATTTTTTGTATTGATGATGTGTCCGGTAACAGAGAGTTCAAGTCCTTTTGAGTCTACATTGCCCACATTTTGAAGCATTAGCTTATCAAAGTTCGTACCGGCTGGCATCGGAACAGTGGCCAGAAGATTTTCGGTCTTTCTGGTATAGAAATCAGCAGAAAAGGTAAATCTGTTTTCTAAAAATGCCAGATCTATACCATAGTTCCATGATTTAGTAGTTTCCCATTTCAATTCAGGATTATATGCTTCAGGACGATAGGTATATATCGGATTTCCGCCAAACAGGTATTGTGCTCCGTCAAGTCCCGGAGTGTAGACCGGAATGTAGCCATAATTGGTGATACCATCTTGCTGTCCGGTTATACCATAGGATACGCGCAACTTCACGTCATTCATCACTGTGCGCAAAGGCTCAAAGAAGTGCTCTTGTGAAACCCTCCAAGCTAAGGCTACTGAGGGGAAAGTACCCCAACGATTGTCGGATGCAAATCGAGACGAGCCGTCGCGGCGCATGGTGGCCGTAAGCAAATAGCGATCCATGAATGTGTAATTCAAACGCCCATAGTATGACATGAGTGAATGCCGCTGATCGGTTGCGGCAGAAGTCGACTGCTGTACTCCATCGGCACTCAGAATGGCATAAAACGGAGTGGTATATTTCCAGAATTGATAATCATATCCTGCTGTTACATCAATGCCGGAATGAATAGCATCGAAGTCATTATGATAATTGGCATAAATCGTGAGCAGTTTATTGTAATTCTTTTGCGGGCCGTATGTGTAGTCACGTCCGCCGGTTGTATAATAAGAAACGGCCTCTTTAGGTACATAAATATGTCCTTTGCCTTTTGACCAGTCATATCCGCCCGTAGTATGCAAACGCAAGCCCTTTACCCATTTTACATTCCAATCCACGCTGGCACTTCCTATAAATCGATAGACATCCGATGTGGAATCGTATTGATTCAGTCGGCCGACAGCATTGGCTAATGCTCCCGTCACCGGTACGCCATTGGCATCGATAGCCTCGTTGTAACCACCAAAGGTGTCGTTTCCGGAATATACCGGAATGGTGGGGTTGAGCGTACTGCCTGCCCAGATTGCATCGGTATCAGCAAAGCGATTCTTAGAATAAGTGCCTTTTAAACCTATATTAAATCTCAGCTCGTTATGGAAAAACGAAGGAGTAAGGTTTACGTTTCCGGTAAAGCGTTTTGTATTATCCGTTTTCAAGATACCATCCTGATAATACATACCGGTTGAAACACGAAATGGCAACCAAGGAAGTGCAAGTCCTGAAACACTAAGGTTATTATCTGTTCCGAAAGCTGTTTGATAAATTTCATCGTTCCAGTTTGTACGATAGTCACCAAGCAATGACTTTTGGTGTTCCGTACCATACTGATTGACAATATTTATAAATTCGTCTGTGTTCAGCATATCCGAAGTCTTGGTCTTGGTTGCAATGGAATTGGTCGTTTGGAAAGAGACCTTAATATCACTCCCGCTTCCCTTTTTGGTTGTTATGATGATGACGCCGTTGGATGCTCGTGATCCATAAATAGCAGTGGATGAAGCATCTTTCAGCACGGTCATACTCTCTATGTCGTTCGGATTTATAAGGCTTAGAAAGTTTCCGCCGCCGGATATGGAACCACCCACTTCCATAGGAACCCCGTCCAGTACAATTAATGGGTCATTGGATGCGTTAAGTGATGCGCCACCACGAATGCGTATGGTTGAGACAGATGTAGGCGAACCTCCGCCATTTACTATTTGCACACCGGCGATCTTGCCATTCACAAGCTCTTCAGGCGATGAAACCATGCCTTTATTAAAGTCTTTAGTACCCACAGAGGCAACCGAGCCGGTCAGATCGCTTTTGCGTTGTGTTCCGTATCCGATGATTACTACATCACTCAGTACTTGTGAGTCGCTTTTCATTTGTACATTCAGTACGTTACTGTTTACGGGGATAGTTATCACTTTAGTTTCATATCCTACGTAAGAAAATTGTAGTTCCTTACTGTCTTTCGGTACATTCAGAGTATAGTTTCCGTCAAAGTCGGTCACTGTACCTGTGGATGTTCCTACGATAAGAATGCTGACTCCGATCATCGGCTCTTTGTTCTCATCGATCACTTGTCCGGTCATTTTCTTGTCTCCCTGTTGGGCAAAGGCAGGAATTGCGCCTCCAAGAAAAGCTGTACATAATATAAGTAGTACAGTCAGATGGCGTAGATTTAAGATATTACAGTTCATAATTATTGTGTAATTGGTAAAAGATTTATTTTATTGAAATATCGGTTAATAGTATCATTCGGTCGGGAGAAGTGGTATACATCTTTATCTATAGCTGCCTTACGATCTGCTCTCAAATAGCCGAGGGCACGGTAAGCATGTGCGAAAGGTGTGGAAGTCGTTTTACCTTGTGTGCTGACGAAGGCAAATAACGGACAAATACAAGTAAGAATAAACTGTCTTTTCATGCTATCAAATTTAGTGGTTTGTTGATAGCGGCAAAGATAGACTGCCTGGCATTTTCATAAAAGCACAGATTGGACATATAAGGATAAAAATAGGACGAAAAGCCCTAAAATGCCTCTACAGCCCGTCATTCAAGTATTGGCGCGGTGTTTTTCCAAACTCTGCCTGAAAGCATTTGGAGAAATAAGAATGATTGGAAAATCCTACCATATACATCACTTCGGCAACGGTGAATTTCTTTTGTTGCAATAACATGGCAGCTTTCTTCATGCGGATGGACTTGATATATTCCACGGGAGACATTCCGGTGAGTTGCTTGATTTTCCGGTAAATCTGTTTGTTACTGATTCCCGACAGTTCGCAAAGTGCGTTGACATTCAGGTCTGCATCGGAGAGGTGATCTTCAATCAGACGGATAATGTTCGACAGAAATTTCTCATCCTGCGATTCTGCTTCGATCGGTTTAAGTATGGGGAGAGATTCCAACTGTTTTTTGGATGCTATGACTGGTATTTCGTCTTCCTCTACAGCAATGACCGGAATGCTCAGCCCGATGGAAGTTCCCTTTCCTTTTTCGGAGGTGACTCCATCGATAGAACCGCCGTGTAATTCCGTGTAGGTCTTTACCAGATAAAGTCCGATACCTGTGCCTTCTTTGCTGCCGCTATGGGGTGACTGGAAGAAACGTTGGAAGATATAAGGAATATCCTGTTGCGGAATGCCTGCTCCCGTATCGGAAACGCAAATCTCCAGCAAACCGGTTTCCTGCCGATAGAAAAGGGATAAGCGGATATTTCCGCCCTCTGAGGTGAACTTGACAGCATTTGATAATAGATTATCTAGTATTACTCCAAGTTTGATGGCATCCATATCGGCGTAAATCTTCGCTTTGTTTGCTTCGAAATGGAACGTGAACCGTTTGTCCTCCTCATAGACTGAAAACAAACTGCGGCTGAATGATACAAGTTCGATGCGTGACAGGATAAGCAATGAATCTTTATTGTCTTCAATCCGGTTGAAGTTGAGTACCTGATGAATCAGCGAGTTGATTTTCATGGCGTTGCGCTGCACTTCTTCCAGTGTCTGTTTTTCGTGTACTTCTTCCGTAGACGGAAGTAACTGGCTGATAGGAGCTATGATCCGGCTGAGAGGTGTCTTCAGCTCATTGGATAAGTTGGTGAAGAATGCCATTTTCTGACGGGACTGTTCCAGTATTTTTTCTTTTTCCCTGCGTTCTGCTTTCAGGCGGTTTTTAACCCGGAAAAAGTTGATTGTCCATGCGATAAGACTGAGCAGCAGTAAGATATAGATGGCTTTTGCCCATATCGTATAGTACCACGGTGGAAGAATCCGGATATTCAGAATATGAGGACGGTTGGATGGTTGTCCGTCTCTCTCCAGCTTGCTGATGATAAGCTGATAATTTCCATAACTCAGATTACTGTATGTAATACGGTTGATATTGGATTTCAGAAAGTTCCATTCTTTGTCCATGCCTTCCAGACGATAGACAAACTTGTTTTTCTCGTCCAGCGAATAAGGAAGGTCGGATAACTCGAATGACAGGTTATTCTGATCATATTTTAATTTAATTGAGTTGGTATATCGGATATTGGGCACGTCATCTCTGGTGCGTGGCGATACCAGTTGATTGTTAATGTATAAGGCAGTCAACAGAATCGGACGTTCCGGTTGGTATGTGGCTTCTAGGTTGGAGTGTGAGATACCGAAGCCGTCGGCTCCTCCCAGATAGACACAATCTTCTTTCGGGTCGAACAGCAGGCTTGTAAAGCGTTTGTTTGTCATATTCTGCTGTCGGGCATCCATTGTTTTCCGGTCGATAATCCAGAGGCCGTTGGTAGTGGATACCCAGATGGAGTTCTTGACGCAAGTCATGGATAAAATCTCGTTGTTGCTGAAACTTCCGAAGGAGATACTCTGCTGGCTCTCGTCTTTGGGGTTGATGCGCATGACACCGCCATGAAATCCTACCCAAAGCAAGCCGTCCTCATCACATAACAGGTAGTTGGGGCTTTTCTCTCCGGTTAATTCGTCTGCAAATAATTTCGTTACTTCCCGTGTGCGGGGATTAATTTTATCTATTCCTTTATTATTGTAGAGCAATACCCATACATTGCCTTCATTATCGGGAATAATCTGGTTGATAAACATACCGGACAGTCCGTTGTGGACGGAGTAATTCTGTTCGGCTATATATTGTCCGGAGGTAGATTGCATCAATTTGCGCTTGTCTACTACAAAGATTCCTCCAAGGCATGTTGAAATCCATAGTTGTCCGGCGGTATCTTCAAATATATAATAGGTCCAGTTGGTATTATACGTTCCTGTATTGTCTACAATGTTGTAGTGTATGAATTGGCGGGTTGCATAATCGTAGCGGTTGATGCTTCCGTCGGTAGCAATCCATAACTGCTGTTCTTTGTCTTCGTAAATATGCCGGATGCGGTTGTGAGATAATGGATAAGTCTTGTCGCCCATTCTGTACCAAATGGCATCGTGTCTTTCTCCGGCAGGATCAGTGAAACGAATTAATCCGTTGGCTCCTCCAAACCAATAGAACCCTTTTGAGTCACGAAACAGGGAGTAGAATTGGTTTCCGTCTCCCGTACCTGTAATCTGTGAGATTGGAATAAACTGCAGCGCACTATTATAGCGTGAGAGGGAGATGCCATAGTCGGTACCCAGCCAGATGTTATGTTCCTGGTCGGCAAAGATATTCCAGATGATATTATTGGTCAACGACTGGATATTGCGGGAGTCGTGAATGATGTGTTGTAGCGGGGTGGTATCGTTATGATAGACGTAAAGTCCGTTGTCTGTACCTGCCAGTAAGTCTCCGTTTCCATCCAGGGCTAATGATTTGATCGAATTATTATGGAAGGCTTCTGTCTGTTTTATCTGTCCGGTTGACGGAAAGTATTGGAAGAGATAGCCTTCCGTACCAATCCAGACACACTGGCGGGTGGTATCTTCCAGCAAAGAATTGACGAACAGGTTACTTTGACTGCTATGGATGGGAAGAGGAATGCCTTCGAATTTCCCGTTGGACGGGATATAGCGGCATAGTCCGTTGTAGGTTCCCACATAAATTTGATTATCCTTGGTGCGGATAATGGAGTATATGGTATTATTGGGAAGTCCGTTGCGTCTGGTATCAAAAGATGTCAGTTTCCGGCTTTGCAGCTGATAAGTGTATAAACCGTTTAAGGCGCCTAGCCATAGGGTATCTCCTTGCAGAGCCATGGTGCGTACATCTGTCGGAAAGTCAGTTTCCGGTTGCTCGTAGCGGTCAGTCCGGTAATTATAAACCAGGATTCCGTTGTCTGTCCCCATATATAAATAGGTGTTGTCTATAATGACACCGCAGTAGATACGGGTATTATTGTTTTCACCGTAAGTAAAATGCTGCTGTGTGGAGTAACCGTCATAGCTGAATAATCCCTTGTTGGAACCTATCCATATCAATCCTTCACTGTCTTGAAGGAAACAGCTGACAACCGATGCCTCAGCACCGAGATAAATATTGTCGAATTGCTGATAATTTACTTTTTGTCCGTAAGCGTTGTTGCTTAGGATGCAAGATGCATAAAGGAAAAAAAGAATGACTATGATTCGTTGATACATGATATCAGGTTTGCAAGGCATTAAATCTTTAAATGTTGTGTTAATATTAGCACTCTTGATTGCAAATGTAGGAAAAATGTCGGTTACACTTGTAAATCTCCCCGTCTTTTTGTTCCTTTGCTCTATATTTATAAAACAGAATAGTTCGGAATGAAAAAGCTAATTTATCTGCTTTTGTTACCATTGGCTCTGGCAGTAGTCGCCTGTGGCGGTAAGAACGGAAGTTCAAATAAAGAATCGGTATTGGCAAGGCAAGACAGTGTAGATGCTCATGGATTGCAGCGTATGCAAAGTTCAAAAGCTGAAACTGATATTAAGTTTAAGGGAAGAGACTATCATTCGCTGGTTTCGCGTACTCCTGACGAAAGTCTGCCTCACGTCTCCAATGATATGGGGGATACGTATGTAGACAATAAAATAGTGTTGCGCATCACCCGGGGAAGTGAAAACGTACTCAACAAGACATTTACCAAGAATGACTTTTCATCGGTAGTCGATGCGAAATTCCTTTCAAAATCCATACTCGAAGGAATCGTATATGACAAGACCACACCGGAGGGAATCGTTTACGCCGCCAGTGTGTGTTATCCGCAGACCGATTTGTATGTTCCGCTTTCCATCACTGTAACGGCCGATGGAAAAATGAGCATAAAGAAAGTAGATATGTTGGAAGACGATTATACGGAAGAAACACCTGAATAGACTTGTGAATGGGATATAAGACGTTTCTGACAGAAGAATTGCACAAATGTGAAAGCATTTGAGACAAACGAAAGGCAACCTTTTTGGTTGCCTTTCGTATTTTTGCACCGTCGATAAACTTAATACCGAATAGAATGAAAAAATACATTTTGGCTATTTATATGATGATGGCAGGATGCGCGATGCTGACTGCTCAGACCAAAAATACGCAAACACTGGTGCCACTCACCGAACGGGTAAACGTACAGGCTGACTCTGCACGTATCAACCAGATTATTGACGGTTGCTGGGTAGCTGTCGGGACAAATAAGCCTCATGCCATTCAGCGTGATTTCACCAACCTGTTTGATGGCAAGCCCTCCTATCGCTTTGAACTCAAAACCGAAGACAATACACTGGAAGGTTATGCGAAAGGAGAAACGAAAGGACGTGCCGAGTTTTCATATTGCTATGCAACTTCCGACGATTTCAGGGGATTACCTGCCGACGTTTATCAGAAAGCACAGATCACAAAGACAGTTTATCATCACGGGAAGGGAGCTTGTCCGCAAGGAAGTTCCCGCGACTATGAGTTTTCGGTTTATATTCCTTCTTCTCTAGACAGCAATGTCTCCACCATCTTTGCCCAATGGCACGGAATGCCCGACCGGACGCTGGTCCAGACTCCTCAGGGCGAGGTGAAGAAACTGACTGTTGACGAATTTGTAGAACTGGAAAAAACGACCTTCTTCAAAAAGAATGTCGGACACGAAAAAGTGGCCAGACTGGATAAACAAGGCAATCCGGTGAAAGATAAAAATGGAAAACCTGTATATAAGGCAGGAAAACCCAACGGATGGTTGGTTGAACAGGGAGGATACCCGCCATTGGCATTCGGATTTTCCGGAGGACTGTTTTATATCAAAGCAAACTCCGACCGTAAATGGCTGACAGACAAAGATGACCGTTGCAATGCAAACCCGGGAAAGACGCCCGTTATGAAACCGCTGACTTCTGAATACAAGGCATCCACCATTGCCTACAAATTACCTTTTGCCGATTTCCCGAAAGACTGCTGGATTACTTTCCGTGTCCATATCGACTGGACGGTCTATGGCAAGGAAGCGGAAACGATTGTGAAACCGGGGATGCTGGATGTACGGATGGATTATCAGGAGCAAGGTAAGAAAGTGAGCAAACACATTGTCGATAATGAGAAGATTCTGATTGGACGTAACGACGAAGACGGGTATTACTTTAAGTTCGGAATTTACCGTGTAGGTGATAGTACCGTTCCCGTTTGCTACAATCTCGCAGGATATTCGGAAAGATAAATAGGTAAATAGTTAAGGTTAAAAGTTAAGGTGAAGAGAGAGCGATCCGGATGTTCCTGAGTGGGCATCCGGATCTTTTTTATGGGGTAAATTCAAGACTGAAAGTTAAAGAACATAAAAAAGAATGTGATCTCTGGTTATTCCCAAATCTTTCCTAAATCTGTATCGTTATTTGCAGTATAAAACTTATCAGATATAGTATTAACTAAAAAGAATAACGATTATGAAGAAAATTTTATCTTTGCTTGTGATGGCTATTGTAGCTATACAGTTCTCATTTGCCGGCGATGTGATTACAAAGGATATGAATCAGCTACCGCTTCCGGCACGCAACTTTATCAACCGTCATTTTACCAAACCTCAGGTGGCTCATATCAAGATTGATAAAGATCTGTTGGAGTCTGCCAAGTATGAAGTGTTATTGACGGACGGTACGGAAATAGATTTTGATAGCAAAGGTAACTGGGAGGAAGTAAGTGCTAGTAAAGGGCATGCAGTTCCGGCAAGTGTTGTTCCTTCGTTTGCTGTCAGTTATCTGAAAGAGCATAACTTCACAGAGCCTGTGACAAAAGTGGAGCGTGACCGGAAAGGATATGAAGTGGAATTAAGTACCGGCGTTTCTTTCAAGTTCGACAAGAAAGGAAAATTCCTGAAAGCGGATGATTGATGATTAAATGAAAATATGATATAACCTAAATCCTAAGAATTAATTATGTTGAAGTTTAAGTTTGGCGCATGGGCAGTCGTTTTAATGCTGGCTGCCTTTTCTTTCAGCGCATGTGATGATAATGATGATGAAACGTATAATCCGCCTGCCAATATCACAGAGGCATTGAAGCAACTATATCCGAATGCCCAGAATGTGGAGTGGGAGATGAAAGGAGATTATTATGTAGCTGACTGCTGGGTGACTGGTGACGAACTGGATGTCTGGTTCGACGCGAATGCCAACTGGGTGATGACCGAAAACGAACTGGATAGTATCGATCAGTTAGTACCTGCCGTTTATACCGGTTTCCGTAATTCCAACTACAGTTCATGGGTAGTGACCGATGTGTTTGTATTGACGTATCCGCAGCATCCTACTGAGTCCGTGATTCAGGTGAAACAGGGAAATCTGAGATTTGCACTGTACTTTTCGCAGGAAGGAGGCTTGTTGCATGAAAGGGATATCACCAATGGCGATGATACGAATTGGCCGGTTATGGAGTAGAATTAGTTATGTACAGAGGAATGTGGACAGACACTCCTCTGTAGTCATTATATTACATTTGTTGATAATCTTTGGCCAGTCCTCCTTCGCTGGTTTCCTTATACAGTGAGGGCAGGTCATGTCCGGTTTGTTTCATTACCTGTACCACTTTGTCGAAAGAAACACGGTGCATACCGTCTGTAAAGGCTGAATAAAGATTGGCATCCAGTGCACGGGCGGCAGCATAAGCATTCCGCTCGATACAAGGGATTTGAACGAGACCGCATACGGGGTCGCAAGTCATCCCCAGGTGGTGTTCCAGCCCCATTTCCGCAGCATATTCAATCTGTGCCGGACTTCCTCCGAATAATTGATTGGCTGCTGCTGATGCCATCGCGCAGGCAACGCCGACTTCTCCCTGACATCCTACTTCCGCACCGGAGATGGACGCATTGAACTTGACAATGTTTCCAATTAGCCCAGCTGTAGCCAAGGCGCGAAGAATCCGCATGTCACTGAAGTCACGGCTTTTTTGTAAATGATAAAGTACTGCCGGCATCACTCCGCAGGAACCACAGGTAGGGGCAGTCACGATCTTTCCACCGGAAGCGTTTTCTTCGCTGACTGCCAGTGCGTAAGAGAAAACGAGTCCTCTGGATTGCAGAGATTGTTTGTATCCGGTAGCACGTATATAATAGGTGGAAGCTTTTCTACGTAAGTTCAGCGGTCCGGGCAATACACCTTCCGCTTCCAGACCTCGGTGGATAGCGTCTTTCATTGTGTCCCATACTTCTGCCAGATAGTCCCATATATCCTCGTTCTCACATTCCTTGACATACTCCCAATAACTTTTTCCGGTACGTTCACACCATTGCAGGATTTCGGTCATGTTGTTCATGCCGTATACTTCCGGGCTTTCGATTGTCGGGTTGTCATTATTCTCTGCCAAAGCTCCGCCACCGATACTGTAAACCGTCCAGTTTTCCAATATCTTGTTGTTTGCATCCAGAGCGGCAAATGTCATTCCGTTCGGATGGAAGGGAAGGAAAACTTTGGGTTGCCATACGATTTCTACCGGAGCGACAGGTTGTAAAGTATCTATGATAGCCACATCCGTCATGTGGCCTTTGCCTGTAGCTGCCAAACTTCCATAAAGGGTTACTTTGAAAGAAGCGGTATCCGGATGACGTTCAACAAACATTTCTGCAGCTTTACGAGGGCCCATTGTATGACTGCTGGAAGGACCTGTGCCGATTCTGTATAATTCTTTTATTGATTTCATGGATGGGTGCGCTTTAGTTAATACCATTTCTTTTTTCTGAAGTACAAATATACAATAATACCGATAACCGCCATTATAATCCAGGCAAATAAATATCCGTACCGCCAGTCCAGTTCGGGCATCCATTTGTAATTCATTCCCCACACACCGACAAGAAACGTTAGCGGGATGAAAATGGTGGATACGATGGTCAGCCGCTTCATGATATCGTTCATTCGTAAATCATTGTTCGAGATATACAGGTCGACTAATGAAGACAGTGTTTCACGGCAGATTTCAATCGTTTGTAATACAAATTGTAAATGGTCGTTCACATCATTGTAGAAGGCACGGTTTACTTTATGTATAAGGAGATTTTCTGCCCGCAACAATTTTACATATTGCTCTTTAAGCGGGAGGATGGCCTTTTTCATCAGCATATATTGGCGGCGCAGCCCCTGAATCTGAATGCCGATGTCATTCTCATTGGTAATCATCAGCAGTTCTTCTTCCAGGTCTTCAAGTGCATCGTCGATGGAAGATATCGTTGAAATGTAGTTCGCCATGATGCTGTTCAGCAATACACTGAGCAGATAATCCGTCAGACGGCTACGGATTTTCAGTATATCGTTTCTCAATGCGGCGTTGATTTCATCAAAGAAATCTGTTTCTTTTTCAAGAAAGGTAAGTACATAGTTATTTCCCAGAATGATGCAGACTTGTTGTTGGAGCAATCCGTCGAGGTCATCATCCTCTTTATGCTCATTGGGATAGAATATTTTCAGGATCAGGACAATATATTTGTCATGCTCTTCTATTTTCGTCGGGTGGTCGGCATTTAATATGTCTTGTAAAACGAGGAAGTCTATTTCAAAATGACTGCAAATCTCACGGATGGTTTCCGTATCTTTCAGCCCGTGTACCTGCAGCCAGTTGATTCGTTCGTTATCCAATGTTTCTTTGACGCTTTGGAAGGTGTCACCGGAACTTTCCTGCATCTCGGTTGCATTGTATGTGCAGAGATGTAAATGGGTGGGGGTAAGGCTGTCCCCTGTGTAAATAAGCTTTTCGCTTAACAGATTATTCTTCATGCTTTATTCTCGTTTTAGAAAACCACTGTAACACAAAGGTAGTGGTTTTCTAAATGAGAACAAGTTCTTCGATCGTTTTGTTTTCAGATTAGTCAAAATCGACTACCGTAATTCCGGCACCTCCGAACTGGACATGCTCGTCTGCATAATGACTGACGCCCGGTACGGTGGACAGGTATTGGCGGATGAGTGTACGGAGTATTCCGGTTCCTGTTCCGTGAAGAATACGTACACGGTCCATGCCGACAAGGATGGCATCGTCTACGAAATAAGTGATAGCCTGCAGAGCCTCGTCACCACGCATCCCCCGTACATCAATATCTTGCTTGAAATTAAGCTTCTTCTCGTACATCTGGTCATGTGTCTGACTGCTGACAAACGTACTTTTGGCTATTCCTTCCGTCTTGGGGGCTGCGTTGCTTCGCTCCAGACGATCCAGTTTCACCGTGGTTTTAATGCTTCCGAAAGCGACGGTTGCATTTTTACCATTGATTTCCATGACCTGTCCGACGCTTGTCTGTCCCTTGATCTTTACGTTCTCGCCAACAGTGATAGGTATTACTTTAGGGGTAGCGGCTGTCTGTGATGCGGCGTTTTTCGGTTCGTTTTTCTTGTTTTTCTTCCGTTCCTGCTTCTCTTTCAGCTTCTCCATTTTGCGGGCAATCTTTTCTTCCTGTTCTTTGGAAGTCATTGTTTCCAGGGAAGTACGGAAATCGTTCAGCTCCTGGCGTACTAGGTGAGTCTTTTCTTTTTCGGCCTGAGCTTCTTTAATCGTACGGATGGTATTTTCGATGCGGGCGTTCGATTCCTGCAACATTCGTTCAGCTTCTTCTTTAGCTTGTCTGATAATCTCCTTCCGTGATTTTTGCAACTCTTCCATTTCCGTTTGATAACGGGCGATGGTGTCTTCCATGTGTTTTTCCCGTTGGCGGATCGTTTGTCGTTTCCCTTCCCAGTAGCGCTTGTCGCGTACAATGTCCTGAAGATATTTATCGGCATTGATGTATTCGCTTCCTACAATTTCCGAAGCATCTGCAATCACATCTTCCGGCAATCCGATTTTCCGGGCAATCTCTACGGCAAATGAACTGCCCGGATTTCCGATTTGTAGTTGAAAGAGTGCCTGCATCAAATGGCGGTCGTAAAGCATGGCGCCGTTGACTACTCCTTCATGATCTTCGGCAAAATGCTTCAGATTCTGATAGTGAGTCGTTATTACTCCGAACGTTCCTTTCTGATTGAAACGTTTCAGCACAGCTTCGGCGATGGCTCCTCCGATCTGTGGTTCCGTACCTCCCCCGAACTCGTCGATCAGGATGAGGCTGCGTTCATTGCAGCTTTTCATCATGATTTTCATGTTGGTCAGGTGCGAAGAATAAGTACTCAGGTCATCTTCGATGGACTGTTCGTCACCGATATCGATGAAGATACTGCTGAACATACCTGCATGACTGCGTTCGTGCAAAGGAATCAGCATACCGCATTGCAACATATATTGCAGCAAACCGACTGTTTTCAGACAGACAGACTTACCTCCGGCATTCGGACCGGAAATGATAAGGATACGCTGCTTTTGGTTTAGTTCTATATCCAGTGGAACAACCTTTTTCCCATGTTTGGCTAGAGACAGTTGCAGTAAGGGATGCACTGCCGTTGTCCAGTCCAATAGCTGTTCCTTTTCTACTGTCGGTTTCAGACTGTTGGTCTGTATGGCAAAATAACTTTTCGCACGGATAAAGTCGATCTCTGCCAGAAATTCATACGACTGAAGAATATCCGGGATAGACGGGCGCAGTATAGTTGAAAACTCTGTAAGGATACGAATGATTTCCCGTCGTTCATCCCCTTCGAGTTCACGAATACGGTTGTTGGCTTCTACGACCTCTGCCGGTTCGATGAATACGGTCTTTCCACTTGCCGATTCATCGTGCACGATACCTTTGATCTTTCGTTTTAATCCCGGTGCGACAGGAATAACGAGACGGCCGTCACGCATGGTTGGAGCTACGTCTTTGTCTACATAGCCTTCAGACTGTGCATTACGTAGGATACTGTTTAATGAACGGGAGATACTTCCCATCGTATTGGATAGTTCCCGACGGATACGGGCCAGTTCGCTGGACGCATTGTCTTTTATTTTTCCATATTTATTAAGGATACCGTCTATCTTGCCAATCAGTTGGGGGAATACGGCAATGTCTCCTGCCAACCGCTTCAGGCTGGGGTAGGGTACATCGTTTTCCTCCTCTTCTTCATTCCGGTGTAGAAAACGTACGATATCACGAATAGTCTCTAATGAACGGCGTAGGTCAAATAGTTCTTGTTCGTCCAAATACATGCCTTCTATCCGTACCCGTTTTAGTGATGGGCGGACATCGAAGAAGAATTGATCGGGAAATCCGTCTTCTTCCTGAATGATGCGCACAAATTCAGTTACCTGGTTCAGTTTCTCTTCCACTTCTTCAAATAGCTCGGAAAAGCTCATGTCTGAAACCCGTTCTTCGCCTAAAGTGCTGAGACACTTGTCTTTCAGTAACTGCCTTATTTGGTCGAATCCTATCTTTTGCTCAAAATTTTGAGGATATATCATGTCTTTATACTTATTATAGGCTGCAAAAATACGATTATTTCGCGAAAAAAATGTCAGATTGTTTGCAGATTTAAAAATGATTCGTACCTTTGCACCGCTTTCAACGGAAAGCACTTCTGATAAAGGAGTTTTGGAGAGGTGGCAGAGTGGTCGATTGCGGCGGTCTTGAAAACCGTTGTACTGCGAGGTACCCGGGGTTCGAATCCCTGTCTCTCCGCTTTAAGAAAATAAAAAGTCCCTGTAAATTAATGCTTTACAGGGACTTTTTGTGTTTATTTCATAGTCGTTTTTATTTCTCTGCCTTATTGTCAGAAAGATGTCGGCAGGATAAATTTATATGATAATGGTTTGTGCGTTTATCTGCTCTTCGGGTCTTCAGCTCTCCCTTCTCCTTAAAAAAGGAGAGGGGGGAGGAGAGCTTACAGACTTTAGTAATAACTTCTTCTGATTCGGATGGTTATTTCAGATTTATATTAATAGGTCTTTATTTGGCTTGTTTACTCTATAACAATCACCGGTAAGCGTATTGCTTCCCGCACTTCGGTCCAGCTACCTGTTTTGAGTCTATACTTATAGCATACACAGAAGGTCGTAGTTGTCGGGTCGAGCCGGTTGTTGTAGAGTGCATAGGCGTTATCACCCGGATGGGCTACTTTGACATCCACTGTTTCCACTTCCATTTCTTCAGGATCATAAGGTTCTACAGTCAGGGAGTTATCATCAGCTACTTCGATAACAATCGTATTTTTCTTGATGAAGTCCGGCTGATTCTCCGGTTCTGCCGGTAATCTCTTAGTACCGATATTGATTCTTACCCGATTTTTGGTCAGAGGTACCATTGTTTTGGTGATGACAAAGTATCCGCTGCCTTCATACCCTGATGCATTATAGCTTGCAGGTTCTGCGGAACTGGTATATTTGTTTTTCTTTTGTATCTGTAATAATGCATTTCCTTTCTTTTTTACTATAGGATAAGGAGTTGCGTCGGCTATTGCTATGGGAATAAAGTAGATTTTATCCGGGTCCAGACTTTCAATGACTGAAATGTCTATTTTGATAGGTACCAACGTGTATGGTTCTCCTGTCGGATAAGTAACTGTGCTGCTTTCTATCGCATAGTCTTTCGGGTCCATCTTGAGGGCATATCGGCTATAATCTTCGATAAAGTTCGTATAGTTATATTCATCCAGAAGAACTGTGTCTTCTGTGAGCGATATTGTAACCGGTTCCTCTGTCGGATTGGTTCCGCTACACGCAATCGACAGATTGCGTATATTACCGTCTTTGCCATCCAGGTCGTAAACCAAATTGTGTATATTGTTATTGTCGCTGACAATGTATACCATTTTCTCGTATCGTTCATCTTCAAAGAACTTCTTTCTGTCACTGCATCCGGCAAGAAATAGTAATGCGAGTAACAGCGACAGGATGCTTATTTTATATGTTTTCATTCTTATTCTTTTAATTTATATTCAATGCTAACGAATTGTCTCATAGGGTGATTTGTTTAATCTCCCCAGCCGGGATTCTGATCCAGACCATCCACTTTTCTTATTTCATATTTGCCAATAGGTAGGAATACCATTTTACGATCTACTACTCTGTGTCTTATCCAGGGATGGTCTACTACTACCGGATAGAAGTATCCACTCATCTCATCTTTGCTGAGGTCCATCCCCTGTATCGCTTCTTTTTCGGACTCTTCGTAGATGCCCCATCGGCGCACGTCATAGTATCTTTGATTCTCATACAAGAATTCAATAGCTCTTTCTCTTTGAAGGATTTTGTTAAAGCCATCCACGCTGGCCAACTCATCATCTTTCACTCCGGGGAGTCCTACACGGTATCTGATTGGGTTGAACGCCTGCTTGATTTTGTATATGTCACGGCTTTCCTCGTAGACTTTAGTCTCTCCGTTCGATCCCTTCAGTTCGATGGAATAACTGCCCTGAAGATTATTGAGTGCTTCACTATAAGCCAGCAGGATTTCAGCATAACGGATGATAGGGAAAAATTTTTCCATTAATATTCCTCCGGGCGAAGAGAATGCATCGTCGTCATGCACGTATTTGGTAATGACATAACCGGTGGCGGGGTAGTTGTTCACATTACCACTGGAGGAGTGCTTCCCATCCGTTACAGAAGAGTTGTCATATTTAATCATCTGCTCCTTTTTAGCATCGCTTCCGCTGTATGAGCGGGCTTTCCAGAAACGGCCGGAGAAACCGATGTTGGCATAGAATCTCATTTCCCGATTACGGTACATGTTGAAGACTCCTGACTTCAATACATATTCGGAGAAGGTCTCATCCTCGGTGCTGAAATTTGTATTATCATATGTTCCGTCTTCTTTGTATGGCTTTGCATCTTCGGGATAGTTGTCTGTTCCGTCATTCATATAGAACATGTTGACCATCTTTTGTGTTACGCCCATCCCATTGTATCCGTCCATCGAATGTGGAAAAGATTCTCTAATGCATAGATTACCGGTCGTTCTTCCCCATATGAACTCCTTGTTTTTTCTGCCATCTGTTTCGCCATTGAACATATAGCTGTAAGATTTAAGCGGGTCAATACCGCCTACTCCGTTGGGAAACGCCTGATTCTCGTTGGTTGGAGGTACAAAAGAGTCTTTATCTGCAGGGACAGTATGCAGTTCATAACGCCCCATGTCCATGACTCTTTCGCAAGCTGCTGCGGCTACCGCCCATTTACGATCGTCGTATTGCTGGGAAATGTAGAACACTCCGTCACTGCTCCGTTTCCAGTTCCCGAAGTATGTTTGTCCGCGGCCATTGTATAATGGGCTAGCCTGTATCAATCTTAACCGTGCAATCAGTGCGTAAGCCGCTCCCTTGGTGGGACGGCCGAAGCTGCTGTTCGGTTGAGTCTCTGGCAGATATTGTGCCGCCAACTCAAATTGTTCGCAAGCATAGTCTACTGATTCGTCATACGTCGCACGTACGTTTGCATAGGCTTCCGGCTGCTCGTTGGAGGGATATACCTGATCTCCTACAAGGATGACAGGACCGAAATCCATGATGAGATGGTAGTATGCGTAGGCTCTCATAAAATAGGTGTATGCCCAGATGTCCGGTTTTTCCAGATTGCTCATATCGGTCACTTCATCCATACGTGAGAGGATAATGTTTGCCTTACGGATGATTTTGTACATCGTGTCCCATTGATAAATAGATTTTTTCTTTTTAGCATCTTTATTGGTGATGTTTTCTTCGTTAATGGCTCCCGTGACGTATGCCATACCAGTATAGGTTTCTGCATTAAAAGTTTCAAAAGCCTCATCGGTAGCTAACGGTCCTGCTGTCGCCGGACTATTGAGAAAGTCTCCTTCATCGGGAAACATGGATGCTACGTTCCACATATATCTTTCCAAGTATTCTTTACGGGAGAAGATGGAGTCATATTTCATTGTATCGTCAAACCACTTGTCTACATCCAGATAATTACAGGAAGAGATAGAAAAGACGGACAACAATAGAATTGAATGCAATATTAGTTTTCTCATATAATTCATTTTTTGATAGTTAGAATTTGATGTATGCCTGCAAAGTCACGCTGGCAGGAATTGGATAACGCCGTCCGTTGTATAATGCTTGTTCCGGATCGCAGATATCAATCTTATCCCATACGCAAAGATTGTTGCCTACGAGTGAAAGGTCGATAGAATTGATTCCCAAATTCTTTATAGTCTTGGGTACATTTACACTATAATTGATGTTTACTTCTGATAGCCGCAGGTATTTTGCATTGTTTTTCCAAAAACTGGATGTCTGGGAATTGTTTTCCAAATTTCCGTATGACATGCGAGGGAATCGGGCATTAGGATTTTCTGACAAAGATGGATCTAGCCCCATCTTCTCAGCATATTCACGGGAAATCCAACGATTGGCAGGGTTTTTGACTATGCTCAGTACATTACCAGTCTGTTTGCCATAGAATGGAATGTAGCCTTCGTCATATAGAGCGCCGTTTGAAGCTGGTACCCCCACATGATAAACATCGGTATTTCCGGTTCCCTTGAATAGTACGGCAGCCGACAGTCTCTTATATCTGAATTCAACTCCGAATCCATACATGAAGCGTGGAGTACTGCTGAATGACAAAGGTACTTTGTCATCCCCGTTTACAACACCGTCTCCATTGACATCCTTGTATTTAATATCTCCGGGCAGATAGCTACCGAAAGTCTGTTTAGGACTATTAGCGATATCCTCGTCATCTTTGAACAATCCTAATGCGATCAGTCCTTTTTGGTATCCATAAGGACGTCCGGTGGCAGAATTATATTCATATTTGGTATCTGCCTCTTCAAAATAATTTACCCTGTTATTACTAAGGGTAAAATTTCCTCGGAATGTTACCGACATATCTTTGCCAATATTCTGTATATAGGTCACGTTTCCGTCCGAACCATAACTTTTCATGCTGCCTACATTGCCAAATGGCATGCTGACAAGGCCGATATACTCTGGAACTTGTTGGCGTTGCTGGAAGATGCCATCACGGATGTCTTTGAAGAAATCGATTACGAAACTCAGTTTGCTGTTGAATAATTCGCCTTCGATACCTACATCTATCTTTTTCGCTTTTTCCCATTTCAGATTGTCGGCTCCCATTTGATTTTCAGTGATTCCGGCTTCATTGTATCCCCAGCCTTTTTCGGCAGACTCATTGATAATCGTCAGATAGGGGAAACGTTTGTCTGAAATACGGTCGTTACCTACGATACCATACGAAGCTCTGATTTTGAGAAAATTCAGCCAAGGAAGCTTTTCTTGTATGAATTCATATTGGGTAGGCACCCAACCACCGGATATGGCCGGAAAGAACCCAAAGCGTTTACCTTTCTCAAAGTTTTCTGAACCGGTATATCCTATGTTGAAATCGAGCAGATATGTATCTCTGAACCCATAACTGACTTTTCCAGACAAACCCTGATATCTTAAAGGAATAGCAGCCATACCGTCCTTATTTAAATCTTTTGTGTTTTTGCTATCACTCATTTCATAATGTATAAGAGCGGAAATACGGTGTTCATCGTTCAGTATAGCTTTCCAGGTTAGATTTGCCTGAAGAAAGTATTTCCGGTACTGGCTGTCTCTGTTTTTAGTATATTTTGTTCCTTCTTTCTTTATAGTGTGTATAAGTTCCAGATTTCCGTTCTCATCCCTGCGTTCCGCCCAATACATGTCGGGCTTGACAGAACGTGTCTCTTCAAAATAAGAGCTGTTGCTGTAGGCCCCCTGAATGTTAAGAGCCAGATTTCTCAGTAGAAAACTGAAATCTTGCTGTAAGCGTATTGTATAGGTACCAGAGTAAGTATTGATGTTTTTCAAACCTGTATAATTCAACATGGCATAGGGTGAGTACACATCTTTTGCGCCCGATTTGTAGGTGGGCAGTTCTCCTGTAGAATAACGGACAGGAATAGTGAGCGGAGTCAGTTTGGCTTGGGCATCCCATAATTGGTCGGTTGATGCTCCTTGCCCGGGTAGTGCTTGTGAGGATAGGTAGATATCCGAACCGAAATAAAGTTCGGTTGTCTTGGTCAGGTTGAAGTCTACGTTCAGACGCATTCCGTAAGTGTTGTAGTGCACATCCTTGATGTACTTGCTGTTTTCGTCTTGCTTGTAGATTGCCGATTCATTTGACATATTCATACTGACAAAATAACGGGCGATACTACCACCTCCTCTGGCACTAGCGTAATATGTTTGCTGAAGCGAGGTTCTTTTCAGAATTTCATCCTGCCAGTTTACATCCGGATAAAAGTCGGGATCCAGATGATACTGAATGGCTTTCAGTTCAATGTCATCATAAATAGGCTGTGCTCCACGCATGGCACTTGCTTCATTGGCTAACACAGCGTAGTCGTATGCACGTAAATATTCGGGAAGCTTAGTGAGATAGGAGATTTTGACATTAGCACGAACGTTTACTTCCATCTTGTCGGATGTCCCATGCTTGGTAGTCACCAGTACGACTCCATTCGCACCGCGTACACCGTATACGGCAGTTGCGGAAGCGTCCTTCAATACGGAGAAACTTTCGATATCGGCGGGGTCGATGCTGTTCAAGTCACCTTCGAGCCCGTCGATAAGTACAAGTGCACTCGAGCTTGCTCCAAACGTACCAATACCACGAATCCAGAATTCAGACATGTTAGAGCCCGGTTCACCGCTGGACTGTACGGAGATAATACCGGGTACACGACCACCGAGCATATTAGTTAGGGAAGTGGCTGGTGTCTGTATCTGTGATATATCCACATTGGTGACAGCTCCGGTCAGGTTGACCTTCTTTTCTTTTGTTCCCATACCGGTGATGACAACTTCATCCATTTGTTGTGAATCGCTTTTCAGCATAATCCGCAGATTCTTTTCATCTTTCAAAACGATATGTTCCATCTTTTTGTAACCGATAAAAGAGAATATAATCATATCTCCTTTTTGGGCAGATAACTTGAAGGCTCCGTTAATATCGGTGCTGGTACCTACTCCTGCGCGGTCCTTTAGGTATACGCTGACTCCGGGCAGCGACTCATTGCTTTCGTCGAATACATGTCCCGAAATTGTTAATTGTTTCTCCTGCCCCATCATTATTGATGCGTTGCAGAAGAACAGTAATGATAGTAATATGTATTTTTTCATTAGTGTCTTCTTTACATATGATTATTGGGGTTAACGCAGACTCAACTTGCGGACACATCCGGACCCGCAGTCTGAAATATACAAATCTCCTTCGGCAGTCAATCCTACTCCCTTGGGCCAGTTGAAGGTGGCTTCCAGTGGAGTGCCACTTTGGTTACCTTTAACATTTTGTCTGCCTACAACGGTTGTTACCATACCTGTATTCATATCAATTTTGCGTATGGTCTGGGTTCCGGCATCTGCAATGTACATGTTTTTTTGTCCAGATTCGTCTACTATAATGGTCATTTGGTTGTTCCAGTTAAACAAACAGTCTGTCCGATATCCATTAATTACTTGAGTAGTACTCGTATTATCAGCTCTTACATTAAGATGTCCGGCATATATTATTTCTTCAGATTCAGGTTTCGATACATCCTGCATGGTTATAACAGAAGATGCTCCGTAAGAAGTATATAGATGAGTTGGTTCAGTCGGGTCGAACATCATGCTGACAATATAGCTGTTTTCTGTTTCTGGAGTTGTCGAGTTATATACATCGTTTTTGATGTATTCACATACCATATCTTCCAGTTTAAATCGGAATAATTGTTTGGTTGCCGTACGGCCGTAAAAGTAGCCATCTGTAGTACAATAAGCTATACAAGCTGTAGAGTTGTAGTCAATTTGTTTGGCAGGAGGGTCTTGTGGTTTCAAGTAACGTCGCTTAACTTTCCAGTCGTTGGAAGGATCAATCTCATAAATGACGTTTTTTTGTGTACCTACGGCGTACAGTTTCTCGGTTACATTGTGATACATTACATCATTAACCATTTCTGATATGATTTTCTTTGATTGGTTTTTTTTCTCACTGATTAACGCAAGACCTCCATTATTTCCAAATGAAGAATAACATGAATAATAATTCCCTTCCGGATCGCAGCATCCTACTTTTAATCGCCAAGCTTCAAAGGTTGTACTGGCAAGATCTCCGCCAATATTATATCCACTACCTGTTTTACCACATACATTTTCTACTGTAAAACGGGAGATGTAGCGGAATTTGTTGTCGAAAGTAAGAGAATCATTTCCTTTTACTACAGAGATGATACAGGTGTCTCCCGGTAATTTAGGTGCATAAACCATCAGAATATTTCCGGATGCTTGTGAAATGTATCCTTTCTTTTTATTAAAGTAGACTGACAATTTAGAAGCATCTGTTCCTAGATTTTCACCTTCTATTATAATTTTGGAGGAAAGATATCCTGAATCCGGATAAAAAGTGGTTAGTTTTAGAGGTCCATTATAATTTCCGCCTGATTTATCGTCATCCGAACAGGCAAACTGCATTATTAGGGATAATCCCATAACTATTGGCAGTAACGTTTGTGTGATTTTCTTTTTCATAAATAGTATTTAAATGTTAATACTCCTCGGCAAGGGGAGAGATTTAAGTTGCTAAATGTATACTTGGAGTAAACAGAGAACTCTCGCTTGGCGAGATCTCCGAGTGGAGTCCTAGGATGTGTTTTCCATGAAATTGATATTAGTTAAACTATTAAGGTTATTTCAAACTATTGTCTGTATAGGCAATCTTTCATTGTGTTTTCCTTGATATAGGATTTCGCTTCGTTGTATACATGATTAATTTTAATCATGTATTTTCTGTAATGTTGTGTGTACATTAAATAGTTTAATATTTATTTCTCCATAGGCATTATTGTTATTTTATTTATACTAAAAGGCTAACATATTATATCTTTTTTTTCTGCAATGCCGAACTGTGCTGTTTTGTTTCTATAAAAAATACAAATTAGATTATAGTTCTTGTGGAACTTGATATAATTATATGGAGAATAGCTAAATAGTAGTCTATGAGTTGCTTATGAATAAGAATGACTTTTATTATATTTTGAGTACTAATATAGAGACTCAAATTGTATTATTTTGATGAGTATTCGTTGGAAAAAACATTTTATTAGGAGGAAAATAAAGAAAAAATGGGGTTATTATATCATTCTTTAAAAAATAGTTTTATATTTGCACAGACATAAATATGATATTGGTGAATACAAACAGTATTGGATTTATTAAAAGACAGAGTTAACCAAGTTCCACAAGAACTTATTTGAAATCTTCAAGTAATAGCATCGAAAGTTTATCCTTTTCTTTATTCCGTCATGAATTAAAGCATCTATAAAACGTGAAGTAGTGAATCATTATCAGATTCCTACAAGGGACTTTTATTCTCACCGCAATGAGAAGTTTTTCTCATTGCAATGAGAAAATATTCTCAAAGGCATGAGTATTTTTTCTCATTATGGTGAGTATTTTTTCTCATTATGGTGAGTATTTTTTCTCATTATGGTGAGTATTTTTTCTCAAAGGCATGAGAACATGTTGAGAATATAATGATCTGTATCTATTTGTATATTAACTTAATAATAGTAGTATGCTTTCCGTTTTATACTACTGTTTAAATGGTTGCAAAAAACGCTTTATCCCTAAATTATATATATTCACTTGTTTGTATGGAAAGGTATGCTTGTCTCTTTAAGAATAGAAAGTGTGTATAGTACAACTTTATTTTTCTATTCATATAGAGACTGTTCATAAATGACCAGTTGAAACTGAAATCTTAGGGTTTTATGTGTGAGTTTGGGTAAACATAATCATTGTTTTCATCGTTATAGCCTATAAATATAATGGATTTATAATATGAAAGGGTTATTGTTAATTGGGATTTTTATGTTTTACTCTATTTCCAGTGTTTGGGGACAGGATGTAATAAAACAATATGCAGGAACAGCAATGCTATATCCTGTTCAGGAAGATTCATTCCATCTTTCTACTAGTGATATGGTGCCATTTTATATCAACCATTTGGGAAGACATGGAGCCCGGTTCCCAACTTCAGGGAAGGCACTGGATAAGGCTAAAGAAGCACTTATACTGGGGCAACAGGAAAACAGACTAACAACTGATGGGAAAATATTACTCTCTACATTACAGCATTTATCTGATAGTTTTGAGGGACAGTGGGGAAAACTGTCAGTGTTGGGAGAGTTGGAACAAAAGGGAATTGCCGGACGTATGATGAGACATTATCCTCAATTATTCAGTAATTCGGCTAAAGTTGAGGCTATAGCAACCTATGTTCCTCGGTGTATAAATAGTATGGATGCATTTCTTACTCGTTTGATGCAGGATAATCCTTCTTTACGTATACAACGAAATGAGGGGAGGCAATACGATGATATTCTCCGCTTTTTTGATTTAAACAAATCTTATGTAAATTATAAGAATAATGGTGATTGGCTTTCTATATATAAAGCATTTGTACGGAATAAAATATCTTCTGCTTCTATCATGAAGAAATTTTTTATTGAACCGGAACGAGAGACCGATGAAGAAGCGGAAGAGGTTGTTATGGCTTTGTTTTCCATAGCTTCCATACTTCCTGATACAGGGCTATTGACGAATTTAGACGACCTTTTCACAATGGAAGAATGGCGTAGCTATTGGCAAACTCAGAATTTGAGACAATATATGAGTAAAAGCTCCGCACCTGTCGGAAGGATGTTGCCTGTTGCCATTTCATGGCCTTTGTTATCAGATTTCATTTATACTACTGATGAAGTAATAAAAGGCAAGTCTGATAATGCTGCGAACTTTCATTTTGCTCATGCGGAAACGGTGATCCCTTTTGTGGCATTGATGGGCATAGAGAATACGGATGTTCAAATTTCCAATCCTGATTCAGTTTCCCGATATTGGAAAGATTATGAGATATCTCCAATGGCTGCTAATGTACAATGGATTTTCTACCATGATAAAGCCCGTGGGGTATGGGTTAAGATTCTTTTGAATGAAAAAGAAGCGAAACTCCCCATTGCAACTTCTCGTTTTCCCTATTATCCCTGGGAAACCGTTTGCGCATATTTTAAAGAACGAATAGAAATGGCAAAAAGGATACTTGTCAAAAACTAATTTGAATCTATTTCTTGTCAGCTATTTCAAAGGGAACGCGTACCGAAACCCCTTTCTTCATCAGATTAGTTAGGTTGGGGTAGAGACGTTGTTTGAATGATTCCCAATTACGGAATTTCATTTGTGTCCATCCGGCTTCTGCCAATGCGAAAGCGCGGGGATATGCCATATAAGTTGCCCGGTTAATGTCTCGTATCGCTTCTCCCCATAAAGTTCCCATAACTCCGGTGATATGAGCCTGATCTTCGGCAGGCACGCCATATCCCGGGTCGAATTGATACGACTTTTCCAAAGTAGTAACGGGCATACCCCAATTGTTGAACTCGGGAAAATCTCCTTTCAGTTGCGGATAATCCAGATAAGCGTACTCACCTGGTGCCATGATAAGCGGATTACCGTGTTTTCGGGTAAGTTCAAGACAGGTAGGTGTCAATCCTCCACGCCAGCTTACTAAAGTTACGTTCTTGGGATAAGGAAAGAGATAGTCGTTGGCAGGCGGATAAATATTGTCCAGTTCGCACCAAAGTATAGGAGTCTTATTGTTCTCTTGGACGAAAGAAAGCATACGGCTGAAAAAAGGAATCATGAGCTGTGAAGCTTTCTGATAACCTAGCTTTTTCATCATGGCCTGACAACGGCTACATTGGGTCCAGTTCTTTTCTATCACAGCTTCGTCGCCTCCTAAATGTATGTAATCGGATGGGAACAAGGAAGATATTTCTTTGATGATATCCTGATATACGGAATACACTTTCTCATTGTTCGCGCAAAGCATTAGATCTGTAGTTTTGCCTACTATCTTAGGTAGCGTATCGGTGTGTGTACATCCCAATTCGGGATAGGCGGCTAGTATAGCTACTGTATGTCCGGGGATATCCAGTTCGGGAATGACTTCGATATTCCGTTGGGCGGCATATTGAATGATTTCGGCAAGCTGCTCTTGCGTATAATAATCTTTGCCGACTAATTTAGGATGTTTTTTTATTTCGACTCTCCATCCCTGGTCGTCTGTCAAGTGCAACTGGAGTATGTTGTATTTGTAACGTGCCATCTGGTCAATGAAGAACTTCACATCATTTACCGGAAGGAAATGACGGGCAGGGTCGAGCATCAATGCCCGATGAGGGAAGCGGGGTGCATCATCAATGCGGATTGGAGAAATCTCCTTGTGTGCAGTGGCGCACGCGTCACCTAATAGAAGCTGATCCATCGTCATGACTCCATAATAGACCGCTCCTGCGGTAGCTCCGCTGATAGTGATCCCTTTGGAGGTTATTTTGATACGATAATGCTCTTTTCCTTCCATTGCAGGATCAACCAGCAAACGGATGTCCGCACGGCCGGATTCGGATGCAAGTGGAACCTTTGCCTGCATCCTGTCTTGTAATATCGTTTGCAGCGTCTTTGCTGTAAACTGCAATTCCGGCTGATTCAAATAGATAGCCGTCTTTCCGGAACGGACGGTAAAAGGTTTCCCTTTTACCGGTGTGATCTGATTGGGCATGGGCAACAAAGCCGAAGTATTATTCTGGGCAACCAGATATCCGGCTAAGAAAAGCAAACAAAGGCAAGTATAAATTTTCATGGTCGATATTGGGGGTAAATGTGTTCATCTGAATGAAATAGATTCAGTGCTATTGTCTGATTTGGGTTAATCCATTCTCTTTGTCATATTTAAGTTGATAGCTACGTCCTTTTGCAGTCTTGAAAGAGATTGTTTTACCGGCATATTTTACGGTACAATTTTCTCCCGCCTTGGATAGAAGGGTGGCTTCTTGCAAGAGCCCGTCTTTCCATATCATATCTATCTCGAAATTTCCTTTGGCGCATACACCTTGAATCGAACCGTCTTTCCAGGCATCCGGCAATGCAGGCAGCAGTTGGATGAATCCCATGTGGCTCTGCAACAGCATTTCTGTGATACCTGCTGTGCCACCGAAGTTTCCATCTATTTGAAAAGGTGGGTGTGTATCCCAAAGGTTATCTACTGTTCCGTTTTTCAACAGATTACCAAAGAGGGTATAGGCGTGATTTCCATCCTGCAGGCGTGCCCATTGGTTCAACTTCCATCCCATACTCCAGCCGGTAGCACCGTCGCCACGATGCACCAATACAACTTTGGCAGCTTCTGCCAGTTCGGGAGTAGTGATAGGAGAAACAGTGTGTCCGGGATGCAGACCGAAGAGATGATTTACATGGCGATGTTCGTCTTTCGGATCGTCGATATCGGTTGACCATTCCAGTAACTGACCATAACGACCTATTTTATAAGGAACGAGATTGGCAAGCACATGTTCCCATTGTTTGCGTTCTTTTTTGTCTATTCCCAACTCTTTGCTCGCTTGGATGGCATCCAGCAGGATTTCACGGACAACTGCATGCACAAATGTAGCTCCCTGATCGACAGGCCCGTGTTCCGGTGAAGTAGAGGGGGCAGCCGTATACGTTCCGTCCGGTTTATGCCAGAGATAGTCAACAGTAAAGTTGGCACTGCTCTTAATCAGTTCATATCCTGTTTCTTTCAGGAATTTCAGGTCTTTGGTATAGTCATAATATTCCCAGACGTGAGTTGCCAGCCAGGGGCCTGCCATCGGATTAAAGTTCCAGGACATGTCCTGACTTTCTAATGGGGTGGTAAAGCCGAAGATGTTGGCGGAAATAGATGCTGTCCATCCTCTTGCGCCAAAATAAGACTGAGCGGTCTTTTCTCCCGGTTTCACTAAGGTACGGATGAAATCGATTAACGGAAGCATACATTCATCCAGGTTTGTAGAGCAGGCTGGCCAGTAGTTCATTTGGATATTAATGTTATTATGATAATCCACACGCCAAGGACCGTCTATGTTGTTATGCCAGATGCCTTGCAGATTGGCAGGCATATTTCCCGGTCGGGAACTGGCTATCAACAGATAGCGTCCGAACTGGTAATAGAGTTTCTCCAAGTAGTAGTCAGGTTGTCCTTTCCGATAGTTTTTCAGTCGTTGGGCAGTGGGCAGATTGGCTGTTTTCACTGTAGGATTCAACTCAAGTTTCACCCGGTTGAACAAAGAAGCGTAGTCTTTGTAGTGTTCGTTCAGTAAGTTGGCATATCCTTTGGCTACGGCATCCTTCATCCATTGCTGTGTTGTTTCAAGCGGGTTAACGCCGACATATGTTTTAGGATCGGTGAAGTCCGGTGCGAAATTCATTTTATAATCGGTATCCGCAGTGACATAAAATATAACTTCGTCTGCTTCCTTCACTGTAATCCGCCCGTCTGCGTTGTTTAGGCTTCCTCCTTTTACTGTGGCCTGAATACGTACTGCATATTTCATTCCGTTATTGTCAAGGGAGGCTGTATAAACAAGGGCATTATTACCGTCGGTAGAGAACTGTCCGGTAGATACCGGGTTGGGTGCATATCTGAAAGTGAGATTCTGTTTGCCCGGTTGGTCGGCACTGAAACGCATCACCATCACATTGGCAGGATAAGAAATAAAATAGTTACGCTGATATGCTACGTCATCTTTTTTGAACTGAACCACCGCCATTGCCGAATCCAGTGATAAGATACGTTTGTAGTCGCTCATGCCTATTGTGCTTAATCCCGTTTCTACATAGAATTCTCCCATTGTAGTGAAGTTACCAAATCGGAAAGGCTTTTCTCTGGAAAATTCATAAGGGACTTCACTGTTGAAATTCTCGCGTGTCAGTTTTTCCGCTTTTTTCTGGTCTCCTTCTACGAACGCTTTACGTATTTCGTCCAGGATATGGGCGGACTGTTTGTTCACATTCCAATAGTAATCTGCTCCTTTGGCTGTATTAGGGCCGCCACGCCAGAGTGTTTTCTCATTAAAAGTAATGCGTTCTGCTTCTACTGAACCCAAAATATTAGCACCGATGCTTCCATTGCCGATGGGCAATGACTGTGATTCCCAACTGGCATCCTGTTGGGCACTGTGCCAGACTTCTTTTCCTTGCAGTGTATTGGGAGAATCAAACCAGATAGAAAGTCCTTTGGTGTAATCCGTACTTTCTGCATGGCCTGTAAAAATCGTAAATAAGGCACAAAATAGGAGCGAGTGTTTCTTTTTCATTATCGTGGCGTGTTTTTTATTAGATAAAATATATATTATTAATCTATGTGTATCACAGCTTTTTAGAAGATGATGGTGCAAAAATAACAAAAAAACAGCTATATACAAACAATATGTTATGTAAACAGAAAAAAGACTGTTCGCTTCAAAAGGAACAGTCTTTTTCTATAACCTGGTATTAAAAAGGTTATTGTTCCCTGATTTTATTCTTTTCCGCTTTGATCCGGATTTTGTTTCAGATAATAATTAATTCTTTCGGTCCAAGGTTTGTTTTCGAGTGGGAAGACATTACACTGTTCTGCCCATTTATTCCATTTAACTTCTAGTTTCTTCACAATCTTTGGATATTGGGCGGACAAATCTTTGGTTTCGAACGGATCTATCGATAAGTCGATTAGCTCCCATGGTTCATTCCGGCTGCCCCGTACCAGTTTCCAATGGTCGGAAATAATGGCGCAGGAACTTTGATGCTCAAAGTATAATTCTCTGGGCTTTATCTTTTTTCCATGAATTGAAGGGAGTAAGCTCTTGCCGGGCAAATTCTCTTTGAATTCTGACGGATAAGTGGCTGTGGCAATATCCATGCAGGTAGGCAGTATGTCTATAATGTGGGCAGGTTGTCTGCAAATCTGACCTTTCATCTTGTTTTTTCCGGCATCGCCATAAGATAAGATAAAAGGGGTACTTGTGCCTCCCTGAAAACATTGTGACTTATAGCTTCTATAAGGAGTATTGCTCAAATCAGCCATAAGCTGCCCCAGATATCCGCCTTCCTTGGTTGCACCGTTATCGCTTAAGAAGATAAATACGGTATTGTCCAGTATCCCTTTCTCCTTGATGGTTTCCACCAGTTCACCGATTCCGCTATCCACAATTTCGATCATGGCGGCATAGGTTGCCATATCGGTAATCCACTGTTCCTGTTGCTTTGGGGTAAGCGTTCCCCAGGAGGGACGTTTCCCGCCAAATTCTTTTTGGTAGACAGGATAATCCATCTCGTCCGAAATGAACTTCAACTCCTTTAACCTGTCGAAACGTTGTTTGCGCAACACGTCATATCCCACTTTATATCGGTCTCTGCATTTTTCTACACGATCGGCAGGAGCCTGGAGGGGTAAGTGAGGGGCATAGTGAGCTACGTACATAAACATCGGTTTGTCTGTAGGGTGTTGCTTGACAAAACTGACGGCGGAATCGGTGATGGCAGTGGTATAGTAATAGTCATCGGGGAATTCAGTGATTCGGGTCAGATTGCTGTATACCGGTGTCGGTTTATAATAACTGCCTCCTCCGCTCAGGCAACCGTAATATTTGTCAAATCCCCGTTGGGCCGGATAGCTGCCGTTGGGAGCATCAAAAGCTCCGTCCACTGTGACATGCCATTTACCGCTCATATATGTGCTGTAGCCATTCGCTTTCATCACCTCGGCAATGGTGGGGATGTTTTTCGTAATTTGTCCTCTGTATCCGGGGCGGTGTTCATCTACTGCCGTCATCCATCCCATGCCGGCTTCGTGCTGATAATGCCCTGTCAGCAAAGCAGCACGGCTGGGGCAGCTTCTTCCTGTATTTTTGAACAGGCTGAAGCGTACCCCGTTTTCTGCCAGACGATCTATGTTGGGAGTCTGGATTTCACTTCCGTAGCAACCCAGATCGGAGAATCCCATGTCGTCACATAAAATCAATACAATATTGGGAGGAGTATTTACCTGTGCATCTGTACTGGCGAAACTCGCTCCTAATAAAAATGAAGTATATACTATTCTATTTATCATAACTGTATTTTAATAAGTTTGTGTTTTTCTGTTTATAGATAGAACCGTGCGCATTATTCAAAGTCACTCTGTTGCTTTTCTACTTCTTTCAGTTTCAGGCGGTTCAGTTCCTGTTGCAATTCAAGTACACGCTTTTCGCAATTGGATGAGGCGGCATTCACCTTATTTCCGGCATCTTTGCTTGCGGATTGTGCTTGTGTCAGTTCTTCTTTGTCTGCTACCAGCGTATGTTCCGAAGGAAAAGTAGGAATAATCAGTTCTGCCGGAACCGGCGTATGTTTGCCTTGCCATACCACCGATGCGCGGATTTTGATTTCTCCCGGTGTGGTGGTAGATCTTACCAGCACCGGAGCAGTTCCCCAAAGTACCGGACGTGGATTGGTGAATGTTTCTTCGTCGGCAACCAGTTGGCCCTGTCCTTCGATTTCGAACTTTATTTCATAATTATTCAAACGCTTGATGTTTCCGTTTTCATCTGCGATGGCTGCAATGACCGTCACGATGTCCGATCCGTCCGCTTTCATCTGCACTTTCTCGTCATCTGCCCAGAGCAACAGTTTTGACGGGCGGCGTGTAGGCGTTACTTTGTGTGTCGCAACCACTTTCCCGTCCATTAATCCTTCTGCCAGAAGGTAAGAATCTGCCTGTTTCTTTTGGCGTGACAGCTTTTTATCATACATGACATCAAATACATCTTTGAATGTGATGACGGGTGAAGGCATTCCGGCTTCATTTGCCGGCTTATGATAAGTATACTCTTTGCCTCCCTTGCAATAGGTGAGGCGAACTTCGTCGCAGTTGCTATATATCGTTACATCTTTCGGAGAGAAAGGAGTCATGGCATTAGCTATGTAAATCATCGGTCCGTTATCTGCGATCAATTCCTTGTTGGGTTCGGCAGGACGCTGGGAACAGAACATATAATAAGATAGCTTCGGTTGTCGGAAGGCATCCATGATACCTCCGTAGAACGGATCTGGATGATAGCCTCTCTGATGATCGAACGAGTGCCACAGGCAACCGCCCATATGTTGTCTGGTAGTTCTGTATAGTCCATCATAACTGGTGAGTTGGTAATCGTTTTTGGCATATCCCTGTGCCTGAATCAGCATCGGTACTTCTCCCCAGCTACGATTGACCCGGCTTGGTGAGTTGTGAGAGTTCCAGTCATCCACATTATCTCCCCATTCGCGGGTGAAATAACTGATTTTCGGGTCCAGATTTTCAGTATTAAAGGCTCCGCCACCTCCGTTCATCGGATGGGTAAAGTGTATCGGGAAGTATTCGTGTCCGCGTGCTATTACATCACATCCGGCATAACAATATGGATACGGATATTCTTCATTGAGAATGTCTACTACATTTTTAGCAAAATCCGCCGGATACCATGTTTCGTTCAGAATCGGCTCCCACATCCATACACTGGGGTGGTTGCGGTCACGGCGAACCATATTGCGGATATCACTATACACTCTTTGAGCAAAGATCGGTTGATCATTCCAGAATTGCCATCCCGGTGTGTTGACAATAACAAACAGTCCTAATTCATCACAAGCATCCATAAACGCCGGATCTTGCGGATAGTGGGCGTTGCGGATAACACGCATTCCGGCATCACGCAACTTCTTCGCGTCCCGCCAATGAAGGCTGTTGGGTAAGGCGTTGCCTATCACTGCAAAATCCTGATGACGGTTGGCTCCCATCAGAGGATAGGGATAAGGTTTGCCATTCAGCCAGAATCCGTCTTTTCCTTTAAATTCAATGCTGCGAATACCGATGCGGCGGTAATATCCGTCAATGGTGTTACCGGCTTTATCCTTTATATAAATGTGTAGTTTGTAAAGGTAGGGGCTGTCGGGTGACCATAAATGAGGTGTTTCTACAGTCACTTTGCAGGAAATTTGTTTTGCAAGCCCCTTGCTTACCGACAAACCGGCCTCCTTAGAGAGAACACGTTTGCCGTCGCGGTCATAGAGTTCATAGAGTATTTTACCACCGAAGGACTTTCTGGAAGTGTTGCGTATATGTGCATCCAGTTTCAACTGTGCGGATTGCTCGGAAACTTTGTCGAAAGAGACAAACAATCCGCCTCCGGCTGTCTCGTTCTCATAATTCGGATCGGTGATGAATACCTTGTTGTGAACTATCATCCAGCAATCCCGGTAAATTCCTCCGAAGTATGCAAAATCCAGTGCATCTTGCGGTTTGCCGGGAGGGTAGGAGGGATCGTCACTGTTGTCTGCCCATACAGTGATTACATTGTCTTCTCCATACTTCAGACTGGAAGTGACATCTACGATGACAGGCAGAAAACCACCGAAATGCTCTTTCAGCAACTTTCCGTTCACCCATATTTTTGACTTTCCCATAATGGCTTCGAAGTGGAGGAATTGTTGTTTCCCTTTCCAACTCTCTTCGGGAGTGAAGTGTTTGCGATACCAGATTTCACCCTGATAGTTGATGCATCCGCTCGCTTCAGTGGGGAGATATTCTATGCCGTCGGGCAATGATACGATGTTCCAGTCTTTGTCATTGAACCCCGGCTGTTCCGCTCCTTTGATATTGCCTTTATAAAATCGCCAGGCAGGATTCATGTTATACACTGTGCGGCCTGTGTTGGAAAGCTGATAAAAGCCGGCTATGGAGTAAGATGGCTGGTAAGTGTCGGCGTTAGCTACCAGTGTCCCAGCCAATAACAGACCACTGAGTAAGATTTTCCACCATGTTGAAGTACTTTTCATAATTCTTAGATTTGCTTGATTGATCTATCTTTATATATTAATGTCAGACTGTTTTGTTTCGCATTAGAATTTCGTTCGGGCAAGGTACAAATTTCCCGATAGTTTGAAGCATAGGACGCCGAGCTTTATTTTTTATTAAACATTAGCCCGGTTCGTCCTACACTTTTTTACCATATCCAAGATGGCTTTATCTATTTTATTTAATACCTATCGGCCCTTCATTGGCTTGAATCGGCCATCCTGGATTCTGGTAAATAATAGAAGTATTCAGATCGTTAGGATTTGAGGCCGTAATTCTGAAGTGCGTGATAGCGATAGGATTCAGATAATGCGCTTCACACCATGTGTATCCTGCATCATACATCAGATTGTTTGTCTTCACAGCGCGGTAAGGACATAGATATTTACCGCTATTAGCATAGCTTGATACATTAGAGGTCTGTCCTTCCGTTCCTTCCTGTATCAGAAGATTTTTTCCGTCCTGCATGTATTTATCCTTTAAATCGGATTCCCATAAGTTAACTCCTTCGATTACAAATTGCTTAACCTGGTCCAGCGCTCTCCAGCGTTTTAAGTCTAACATGCGCAAACCTTCTGCAAGTAGCTCACAACGCCGTTCACGGCGGATGTTGTATAGTAGAGGAGAGACTGTTTTACCTGCCGAATATACGGCCCAGTCCAGTTCTTTGGACAGATCGGTATTGTTCACGGTCACTGTATAGTCTCTTGGCAATCCGGCTCTTTCGCGGAGATCTCCCCAATATCCTGCTGCCTCCGAACCAATGGAAGTTCCATTATGCTCCATACAGTCAGCCTCGATGTAATTGAGATAAGCCTCGGCTACGCGGTATACCGGACACCCTTCAATCGCTGTGTTGCCATCCCGGTACCAGTTTCCTGACAATCCTTTACGTACCTGATAGCCTGTTACGCATCTCTTTTCCGTTATATCCAGAAGTTGCGGAACCTCCGGAAGCAAATCGGGAGTACCATTCATTACATTCGGGCTGAGAGTCTCACCCGATGTCATCAGGAATAGTTGTAGGCGTAGATCTCTGTTTTTGCGTACATCCGATAATGACTCGTCCCCTTTATACTGGTCGGTTGCATAGATCGGCTTACCGTCACGGCAGAGGAAACTCTCCACATATTGCCGGGTAAATCCGGTATTTCCACCCACGCGAATATAGAAAGGAGCTGAGTGCACAATCTTATAGTCGAGCAGGTTATACGCACGCCACAATAATATTTCTGAATATCCTTCCAGGCTATTCGCTGAGAACTGAGCAAAATAGGGGTTGCTCATTTTATATTTGTCTTCGTCTGTTTTAACTGTTTCATCCATGCAGTCTTTTGCTGTATTCTGTACCAAGGCTGCATTGCCTATCACTTCTTTGGCTGCTGCTTTGGCCTCCTTCAGAAAAAATGCGATTTCCGTATCGATATTAAAGTCCGCAATGTCTTCTGCCTTTCCCGGCCATCCCGGACCACCCGGTACTAGAGCGGTGCCTTTGTGATAAGTCAGCCAGGAAGCCTCGTACAGGGCTGCTCTGGATTTCAATAACAGAGCTGCATTTTTGGTAATTCGGTTCTTTCCACCGGATATAGTATTGGTCAGCAAGCCGATTGCCAGATCCAGGTCTTCCAGGATAAAACGTGCCACTTTATGGCGGGGTTCCCGTTTACTTGCCTGAATCAGAGATACACTTTCATCCGGCAACGTATTCTTTATAATCGGGAAGTCGCCGAAGGTCTCCAGTTTTGACAAGTAATTCTTGGCGCGCAGGAAATACATTTCACCTATATAATGTTTTATGTTTGTTTCCGAACCTTCTATCTCTCCCTTTTCGAAGCGGGGTACTACTGTTTCGAGGAAGTAATTAGCTTCACGAATGGCAGAGAAATACCATGGATCATTACTTGCAGGATTATCGTATGCTTCCGGAACTTTCCATTGACCGGGAATCCATTTCTTATCATAGTCGGTGGCAGCCTGATTATCAGTCGCATTGTCATTTCTCCAGATTCCGGCATTAAATCCTTCATGCGTTGTGAAGTTGTAATGCTTTACGGCATAGGCGGCCAAGTCATTTTCAGTAAAGAAAAAGTTGTCCGGAGTCACACTGTCCAAAGGTTCCCTGTCCAGAAAATCATTGCAAGAAGCGAGTATAAAGCTTCCCCCTGTCAGCAAAAATAAATATTTAATTATCTTTTTCATACGTCATCAATTAAAAGTTAACACTAAATCCTGTGGAAAAAGTACGGGACAGCGGATAAGTCTTTCCTGAACTGTTCGATCCGTCTTTTGCTCCATAACCGGTATTAATTGTCTCCGGGTCGAATCCTCCGGGCAATCCCGTAAGGGTGAATAAGTTTTCTCCCGAGAAGAAGACTCTCAGGTTGGAGACACCTATTTTACGTGTGATCTGGGCGGGGATGGTATACCCGATCTGTAAATTCTTCAACCGTACATAGGCGGCATTCTGAAGATAGCGGGTTTGCGTCTTTTGATTTTTGGCGAAGTTATCAACTAAGATACGAGGGAAATAAGCATCTTTGTTGGCACTCCAGAAATCATCCCCTTCTTCGCGGAAGAAGTCAAGATGAGAAGTAAAGCAGGCCGATTGCCAGATACCTCCCGTAGCTCCCCAGAACATATTGTCGTTCAGCCAGGCATCACGTTTCGCCACTCCTTGAAAGAATAAGCGTACATCAATGCCTTTCCAGGATGCATTCAGGTCCAGACCAAACCGGAATCGCGGAGAAGAGTTACCGATGACTTTTTTGTCACCCGGGTCATTAAGCGTAGCTCCGTCAGAAATCTTGCCGTCACCATTCAGGTCCCGGTACATGATGTCACCTGCGCCCCATTTGACTCCTAATGCATCCTGTCCGCCATTGGGCAGTGAAGCAAGATGAGCATCCATTTCTTCCTGGCTTTTAGCTATGCCAATGGTTTCGAATCCCCATATATCTCCATTATATTTACCGACATACCACGTGTTTATTTTACCAGTCGTGTTAGGGTATTTGAGGATTTTCTGACGGTCGTCCGAAAGCAACAGGTGCACGCCGTAGTCAAAATCTTTAATGCGGTCCCGCCATCCCAAATCCAATTCAAAACCGGTAGACTGCATATCCGCATTGTTCATTTTGGGTACATTTGCCCCTAAAGTTACAGGAAGTTCGGGAGCTGGTCCTACCATATTGATAGTCTTCCGGTTGAACCAGTCGAAACTTACAGTCAGACGGTTGTTCAGCATACCTAGGTCAAAACCGATGTTCCATGACCGCATGGTTTCCCATCCTAATAGCGCTGAAATCAAATCCGGTGCATTCGCTGTGTTGGGACGGCTGTTGTTAATCAGCCAGTTGGAGTTGGGATCTTGGGCGACAAACTTCATTAACTGGATATACGGATATAGGTTTTCTGTATTCTGATTGCCCAGTTCTCCCCAGGAACCGCGGATCTTTAACGTATTAATGATATGGCTGGCAGGTTCCATGAATGCCTCACGGGCTACGTTCCATCCGGCAGAGAAGGAAGGGAACAAATTCCAGCGTTTGTCTTTTGCAAAACGTGAAGTACCGTCATACCGGAGATTGACTTCCAGTAGATACCGTTCTTTATAATCATAATTGAGTCGGCCGAAGAAACCGGCTGTTGCCCAATGTGTCAGTTTGGACTTATCGATAGTCGATTCACCCGTAGCGGCATTAATACTGGGCACGGATTCTGAAATCAAGTCCAGTTTTGTTGCTTGCAATTGACGCCATTTATTTAATTCTGCCTGAAAGCCTGCCATTACTTTTAGATGATGTGTATCGGCAAATGTTCTGCTATATTCACTGTAGACGTTTGCATTGAAATAATTGGTACGTTCTGCACCTTCTGTAACACTTGATGTTTTCCCATTATCACCTAAATAGGGTTCACCTGCTACATTCATTTGAGTTAATTTTAAATTATCAGTATGAGAAAAGGCGTCTATCACCTTATAATTAATTTCCCCAAAAATAACCCAGTTTTTGATGGGTTCCAATACTATCTGGAACTGTTGGTATAACCAATCTGTTTGGGAATTATTATCACCTCCATAAAGAGTCGGACGGACCAAAGCGAATGGGTAACCATTAGGATCCACTGTTGGCTCCATCGGCCAACGTTTGGCTATATTATGATAAAGAGTATTGTCATCCATCGAAGAAGGCTTGGTATAGTCTTTCCTCATGTATTTCATGCTATAATTCATGCTCAGCCACGGATAAAGCTGTGCGTTAATCTTACTGCTTACCGAATAACGTTGTAATTTATCACGCCGGATGGCCATCATACCTTCCTGTCCCATGTAATTACCTGAAAAATAATATTGAATTTTTTCTGTTCCTCCACTGGCGCTAAGAGAGTGTTCCTGTGAAAATGCCATACCGCCAAACATGACATCATACCAGTCTGTATTCGTATTACCGATCCAGTCCCAGATAGTGGGAGTGTTTCTGTTCGGTTGGGTAGTAGTGGTAATCACTCCCGATGCGTAATCTTTGATAGCCTGAAGACGGGTATCGTCAAACTGCACCGCTGTTTTACCATCATTCAACTGCATTTTGTTGAAATACATGGCATAAGTGTAGGCGTCTGCTACATCCGGCAGATTAATGGCTTCCGACCAGCGGAAACTATTATTATAATTAATGTTGACTTTCCCCGCTTTTCCTTTTTTAGTCGTTATCAACACTACGCCGAATGGCGCACGGGAACCATAGATGGAAGAGGCTGCCGCATCCTTCAATACCGAAATACTTTCAATATCATTGGGGTTCAGCATATTCATATTTCCTTCCATGCCGTCGATCAGAATCAGCGGAGATGCATTGGAACCGTCGCCGATCGTACCGGCTCCACGGATATTCACTTTCATGTCTGCACCGATTTCACCGCCGTTGCCGTCCGAAGCATAAGAAAAATTCATTCCCGGGACTAATCCCTGTAATGCCTGGCTTACATTAGAAACCGGACGTGATAGTAAATCCTCGGCATTTACCGTAGATACCGAACCGGTCAGGTTGACTTTCTTCTGCGTACCGAAACCTACGACAACGATTTCGTCCAGTGTCTTGGTATCCTCTTTCAGAATGACCGACAGACTTTTGCCGGATTGCGCCTTCACGGTCTGAGACATATAGCCTACGTAGGAAACCGTAATCGTCACATTGGCAGATGCTGTATTCAATATGAAATTCCCATCCAGGTCTGTAATCGTACCATTCTGGGTGCCATCTTCCATTACGGTAGCGCCAATGACCGGATCACCAAACATATCCGTCACTTTTCCCTTTATCTGCACGGTTTGCTTAACGGCAGGCGCGTCCGCTATTTGCGTAGATAATATTATTTTCTTATTACGTACGGCATATTTGACATTGGTGTTTTTAAACACTTCATTCAATAAGGTAAATATATTGCTCTGTTCGGTAACTACCGATACCCGGCGGTCTACATCAATATGATGGTCATTGTAGAAAAAGCTAAAATCAGATTGTGCCTCAATTTGTGACAGAACTTCTTTCACAGTCAAGTTTTGTGCTTTCACAGAGATCATAGTACGTTGGGCGTAGCTGTCGTTAGCACATAGAAGCCCAACAAAACAAAAACAGAAAACAAAGAGCAGTTTCATAGACAAAGGAATTTTTTTCCAAACAATAAAAACGGGATTATCCGCCCACAATTGTTGGACATAATTGTTTTTCTTCATATATTTGCATGAATTAAAGTTAAGAAATAATTTTCTCTGTTTGTATTCAAACAGGTTAAAGGCTTTCTCATACAGGCTGGATGCGGGAACATCTGCCTGTATGCTTTTTTTTAAGGCGGTTGGAAGTTTCTCATACGTATTATAATTTTATTGGTTAAACATGAAAGGCTTTAATATATTTCAATCTGCCTCCTTTCTTCACTTTGATTATTTGTCAGTTTCACATTACGCCAGCGTATGTGTGAGGATATTTTAAAATTCTCCAGAATCTCTTCTATATATTGTTCTGTAAACGCTCCGGTAAATGTATATTTGTCAAATTTCGAAGTGTTTACAATAAAATCTACATTATAGCGTTTCTTCAGTATATGCAATGCTGCCTTAAATGGAGTTTTATCAAAAATAACCTTTTGGTCCATCCAGGCAAGCTCCGATTCGCCATTGGTGTTGTATGACAGAATCTGTCCGTCCTTATTATTATAAATCACTTTTTGTCCGGGACACATTAGTATTTTACTTCCCTGTCCGTCTTTCTCATAAACAAATTCGACCTTTCCCTCTACCAAAGTGGTAATCACCTCATCCATCTCATCAAATGCTTCCAGGTTAAAGTGTGTACCCAAAACTTCCACTTTAGATTTTTGGGGAGTCGAAACAATGAATTTATGTTCAGGGTCTTTCGCAACTTCAAAATACGCTTCGCCATTCAGACTCACTTCACGAATGTTACCGGTGAAAATGGAAGGATACTTTAAGACTGAACCGGAGTTTAAGTACACTAAAGTGCTGTCTGGTAATCTGAAAGAAATTATCATTCCGGGTTGTGTCCGGACTTCGAATATCTGGGCATGGACGGGGGCGGTAGATTGGGGTTGGTTAAGCAAAACCAAAATAGTAATAGCCATCGGTATGAGTAAGGCAACAGCTGCACGTTGTATCCAACCCCACCAGGAAATATGATACTTATTCTCTTGCATCCGTCCCTTCACTTTTGATAGCTCCTCATTCATATCCATTTTTTCAGTAATCTGTTGCGTGTCAGTCATAAGAAGAAGTGTGTAAATGTCCATGGCCTTCTTTTTATTTTCATCTGACAATTTGATCCAGGCTTCTATTTCCTGAATTTCGTCTGCTGTTGCTTTACCATCATAATAGCTGATCAGCAAGTCTTCTATAGTTGAATGATGCATTTCCATGATAAATTTATTAAAGAGACAAGCGGGAAAATAAAACTACTAAGGTTATTTAAATAATTAACATTAATAAACTTTATGGTTAATAACTGTGTTATTTTACGCTTATTTAAAATATAAGCATTATCATTGCAGCCATGGAATACAGCAATGAAGATGCGTACTTATTGATGGCACTAAGGAGAGGGGAGATGATCGCTTTTGATAGTATATTTAAAAAATACTACCCGATTCTTTGTGCGTATGGAAATAGGTTTGTAGACTATGAAGAGTCGAAAGAAATAGCGGGTGACGCTATTTTATGGCTGTGGGAACATCGTGAAACACTTCAGGTTGAAACTTCCTTAGGCAGATATTTACTCAAATCGGTTTACCATAGATCACTTAACTGCATCAAGCAAAAACAGCTGAAGAATCATGCTGATACTATGTATTATGAGGAGATGGAAAAGCTGATACATGACGCAGAGACTTACCAGTTCCAAGAGCTTTCAAAAAGAGTGAAAGAAGCTATAGATGCATTGCCTGCTTCCTATAGGGAGGCTTTTGTTATGCATCGTTTTACTAAAAAGAGCTATAAGGAAATAGCTGAGAGTTCCGGGGTTTCAGTAAAAACAATTGCTTATCGTATACAACAGGCAACAAAGCTGCTTCGAAAAGATCTTGCAGACTTACTAATTACTATGATCGTTTGTGTATTGTCAGTCGTTCGTTAACTATTGCTCAGGCTTACTTATTGCTGAAAAAAGAACTTTCTTAAAAAAGGAATATTTAATCAGTCAAGGAATGCTATAAATTACATTACGGATAAATAAGAAGTAGAAAAACGTCTGCATTTGCTTGAATGAAAATCTCTCTTTCTTTTATTTAAGTTGTATGCTGAATAGATTGATATGATATTGCTTCTTATGTTTTCTTTTAGATGATGTATTGGCTGTAAGGATAACTTTTTGTTTAATCTTGCCTTTTCGCTATTTGTGATTAACCAGCGTGAAAACAAGCTCCGGATAGTCTTTTTATCTCTTCCTCACCGAGGAAAAACAGGTTCCTCGGTGAGGAAGAATGCGTTGGTTTTAAACCAAGGAGGCGTTCCTTTAATACCAACGAGTGGTTTAGTGATAGAAAAAGATGCATATCTCATGTGAATTTATGCAATAATAATCTGTTATTCCGTATATTATTGCACTAATTTATGCGCTTTATTCTTTGTTTTATCATTTTTATCTCAACTGTATTTTTGTTTAATCTTAAAAATAGCACATTGATGTTGGGCTGCATGTACATATTTCTAAGAGAACGATGGGTTTATTAACTTTCTTGTTTCAATGATTCGTCTTTCTGAATATAGACAGTCCGTGTCGGAAAAGCAAGGTTCAATCCTGCTTTATTAAAAGCAGCCAGTATTTCCATATTCATATTTGAGGTTACGCCTAAAATATCTCCTTGTTTCTCTATAAAATAGATATACATGATAACCAATGCGGAATCTGAGTATTCTGTAAAAACAGCGACTATATCAGAAGGGTTAGAAGATACATTTTCTACTCTTTTGGGGATGGATTTCAATAGTTCTAAAGCTTCTTTCATCTTTTCGGAAGTCGTATCATACGTCAGTCCAAGATTCAAGACTACTCGGCGCATAGGTTCGGATGAAATATTAACGATAGAAGTATCGGTAATCTTATAATTGGGGAAAGTTATAATACGTTTGTCGTAATTCATTATTTTTGTGCTTCGGACTCCTACGTCTACTACCGTTCCTTCATAACTATCCACGCGAATTGTGTCTCCGATGCTGAAAGGTTTATCCGTCAGAATGGTAAACGCACCGAAAACGTTTTTTACTGTATCTTGTGCTGCCAAAGCAAATGCGATACCACCAATACCCAAAGTTCCCAACAGAGCGCTGATGTTAACTCCCACATTACTCAAAGCCATGACGATGCCGATGAGCCAGACTATAACCAAGATGGTTCTTTTGATGATTGGCATCATTTTGTTAGCTTGTCCGTTGGACTGCTTTCCCCAGTAAACCTGAAGTAAACTACTGAACAAACGGCCGAAAAACCAAGTAATATCCAGAACAATCAAAATGCTGTAAGCATTGTCAACTACTTTCACAAAACTGTCCGGATAAACCAACCGATGGATAGCGATCCAGATTCCCAACAGAATTATAGCAAACTTAACAGGCGCTTCCAAAGAGTAAAAAATGACGTCGTCCAGGTGATTGTCGGTTCCCGTAACAAAAGGTTTGATAACTTTCTTGCCTAATAGCGATAATAATTTGACAATAATAATTGCTCCTAAAATAATAAGAATGGAAATACCCCAGTTTTCAATAGTATTTCCCCATAATTCATTTTCTAACATAGTCTAACTGATTTATAATTGTACTTTTATTTAATAATATCAAGTTGATCTCCTTTTTATTGACGATACAAGATAAGAGCTGAAGATGCTGTGACAGAAATATCCCCTCCCGATAAATGCTCCTGACTGTCTAGATCAATTTGTCCGTTATGGCAGACTATAATCCAATCTTGTTCCGGGATATTGATATCTGCCTGATTCCGGTTACCGTTGTATGCAACCAGAATTTCTTTCCATTCATCACCGTTAGCATACTCGCCTAGAGTATAAGCGATGACACCGGAATCGCCTGTATCAAGAAAATGAAGCCATTTCTCTAAGCCCTCTGCTGTAGGAATACGGAAGGCGGGATGTTTTTTGCGGAGTGCGATTAATGTTCTGATATAATTGAATATATCACGGTTTTTAGCTTTTAACGCCCAGTCTATTTGGTTGACGGCGTCAGAAGACTTGTAGCTGTTTGGCTCTCCCTGTTTGTCCTGCATGATTTCTTCACCGCCACGAATAAAAGGAATACCTTGCGAGGTTAAAAGCACGGTGTGTATTAATTTGTCAATAGGAACTAGTTCTTCTTCAGAATGTTCGCCTTGAACAGATAATTTCAGCTTATCTACCAGCGTATATCCGTCATGACAGGAAACAAAGTTAATCATTTGAGAGGGAGCAGCGGCATATGGACCGTCACAGTAAAGTAACCCGCTATAATCTACCTGTGGGTGTTGTGTTCCGCCAACGATTCCATATTTGACAGGTTCAAAATGCCCGTTGATATTTCCGGAGGCATACCCTGGTTCCTGTTCGTCAAAGGTACTTCCTTTCAGACCGTCACGAAATTCATCATTAAATACGGAAATACCTTTCATTTTTCGTACATTCTCCTTTACAGCCCGTTGCTCGAAAGGTAATGGAGAATCTGCTGCTACCCAACCTTCTCCGTATACAAAAATGGTGGGGTCAATTTTTAATAATTCCTCTCTTAACTGGTTCATGGTGTCGATGTCATGTATCCCCATCAGATCGAATCTAAAACCGTCAATGTGATATTCTTTCGCCCAGAATTTGACCGACTCAATGATATAATGGCGAACCATTTCGCGTTCTGAGGCTGTCTCATTTCCACACCCGGAAGCATTTGAATAGGAACCGTCGGGATTCTGGCGGTAAAAATATCCCGGAACCGTCAGGTCAAAATTAGAATGCTCGGTTGAGGCTGTATGGTTATAAACCACATCGAGTACAATACGAAAACCATTTTGATGGAGGCTTTTTACCATCTCTTTAAATTCGCGGATACGGGTGGTGGGGGTGACAGGATCGGTGGAGTAACTTCCATCTGGTACATTATAATTCTTCGGGTCATATCCCCAATTGTATTTGTTTTTCTCCAATTTCCTTTCATCGATTGTGGCGAAATCGAATGAAGGGAGGATGTGTATATGCGTTACTCCCAATTCTTTTAAATGATCCAGTCCGGAAGATTCTCCTTCGGGAGTTTTAGTTCCGGTCTCTGTCAGAGCCAGAAACTTCCCCTTATGTTCAATTCCTGAGTTTGGATCAATACTAAAATCGCGGTGATGAAGTTCATAAAGAATGATATCGGAATACATTTTCAGTTCGGGTGACTGGTCTGATTCCCAACCTTCGGGATTTGTCTCGTTCCAGTCGATTACAGCAGCGCGATTGCCATTGATGCCGACTGCTTTTGCCCAGATACCGGGTGTTTCGTCCAGCCATTTTCCATCTTTTTCTATTTGGAAGGTGTAGAAAGAACCTTTCAGATCACGGTCTATATGGATACACCAGGTCCCATTGTCGGCTATGTCCATTTCCAGTTGTTCTTCCGGATCTCCCGCTTCGCCGGATGAATACAGGTTTAAACGGATATTATCGGCACTTGGTGCCCATAGCGTAAATATGGATTGCTGGGGTGTATAGACTAATTCCAAATCGTTCTCATAATAGCACGGATACTTGTCATACGAATCCAACTGGTCCGGGGACGGATGATTTTTCAACTCTCTCATATTTTCTAATTTTATATTAATACTATATAAAAAAAAATAATCATGTTGTGGAATAAATGAACCGGATTATTCCGTTATGGTATGACTGAAAACAAATGTGAAATCAAAAATTCCTGTTCACGCTCTGATAAATATGAATAATAAAAGAATAATTAAAGTAATTTTACGGTGTTGTAAATCAGCTTTTTATCCTTTGCGCTTTTTTGTATTTGTTAGCTTATAATTTATAGAAACGTAGGAACTTTGTTAACATCATCTTTGTTTTGTATAAAGTTAATTATAAAAAAAAATGAAGCGTATGGAAAATGGTGTTATGATGCAATATTTTGAATGGCATCTCCCGAATGACGGGAAGTTATGGAAACAGATAAAGGAAGATGCGTTGCATCTTCATGATATAGGTGTGACTGCTGTTTGGATTCCCCCTGCTTATAAGGCCGATGAGCAGCAAGACGAAGGATATGCGACTTATGATCTGTATGACTTGGGCGAATTTGACCAAAAGGGAACCATAAGAACTAAATATGGTACGAAAGATGAACTGAAGAAAATGATTGACGAATTGCACAAATATCATATTGCTGTTTATCTGGACGTTGTATTGAATCATAAAGCGGGTGGTGATTTTACTGAAAAGTTTATGGTAGTGGAGGTCGATCCCAAGGAGAGAACCAAGGCTTTGGGTGAGCCGTTTGAGATACAAGGGTGGACCGGGTATAGCTTTCACGGACGTAAGGACAAACATTCGGATTTTAAATGGCATTGGTATCATTTTTCCGGGACGGGTTTTGATGATGCGCAAAAGCGCAGCGGTGTTTTTCAGATACAGGGAGAAGGAAAAGCTTGGAGTGAGGGCGTGGATAGTGAAAACGGTAATTATGATTTTCTGTTATGTAACGATATTGACTTGGACCATCCGGAAGTTGTATCTGAATTGAACCGTTGGGGAAAGTGGGTTTCCAATGAATTGAATCTCGACGGAATGCGTCTGGATGCCATTAAACATATGAAAGATCAATTCGTCGCACAATTCCTCGATGCGGTGAGGAGTGAAAGAGGCAATGATTTTTATGCCGTAGGTGAATATTGGAATGGTGACCTGGAAGCATTGGATGCTTATATAGAAGCTGTTGGGCACAAAGTAAACCTATTTGATGTCCCGTTACATTATAATATGTTCCAGGCATCACAGGAAGGTAAAGACTATGATTTGCGGGATATTTTAAAAGATACTCTGGTTGAACATCATCCCGATCTGGCAGTAACCATTGTTGACAATCATGATACGCAACGCGGAAGTTCTCTTGAATCCAATGTAGAAGATTGGTTTAAACCGTTGGCTTATGGCTTGATTTTGCTGATGAAGGAAGGCTATCCATGTCTGTTTTATGGAGATTATTATGGTATAAAGGGGGAGAAGTCTCCTCATACCCGGATTATTGATATATTGTTGGATGCGAGACGAAAGTACGCTTACGGTGATCAGATAGAATACTTCGACCATCCTTCAACAATTGGCTTTATCCGTACAGGAGATGAGGAACATAATGGCTCCGGGCTGGTCTTCCTTATGTCTAATGATGAGGCGGGAAGTAAAATAATGAGCTTGGGTGGGAAACATAAAGGCGAAGTCTGGCACGAAATAACCGGAAGTATATCCGAAGAAATAACTTTAGATGAAGAAGGAAACGGAGAGTTCTCTGTCGAATTCCGTAACCTGGCTGTTTGGGTGAAGAAGGATTAGGTATATGGTACTTATATAATTAATTATGAAGATGCCTGTTACAGTTGTAATCAGGTATCTTCATGATTTGTATGAAAGTCATTTGCAGACAGAAAGATTCTCTGTATCTTTGCCGCCATGGCAGAAAGAAGCGAACTACATACGAGAAATAAACACAATGGACAATATGATTTTTCATTGTTGACAGAGAATTATCCACCGCTCAGAAAATTTGTACTTCTCAATCCTTTGGGAATACAAACAATCGATTTTTTTAATCCACATGCTGTGAAAGCGCTGAATAAAGCATTGCTGATAAGTTATTATGGTATCCGCTACTGGGATATTCCAAGGAATTATTTGTGTCCGCCTATCCCCGGGAGGGCAGACTATGTTCATTATATTGCCGATTTAATTGATCTGGAGAGAGTCAGTAATACGGCAAATGAAGAGAATGGAGATAAGCCAAAACGACAGTGCAGATGCTTGGATATCGGTGTAGGTGCAAATTGTATTTATCCGATTATTGGGCACGTTGAGTATGGATGGATGTTTGTGGGTTCCGATATTGATCCGGTATCTATAGAAAATGCGCGTAAGATAGTGACTTGCAATCCTGTATTGGCACATAAGATTGATTTGCGGCTTCAGAAAGACAATCGGAGGATTTTTGACGGAATCATCGCTCCCGATGAATATTTTGATGTAACAATTTGCAATCCTCCGTTTCACAGTTCGAAAGAAGAAGCAGAAGAGGGGACATTACGTAAATTGAGTAGTCTGAAAGGGGAGAAAGTAAAGAAAAACAAATTGAATTTCGGTGGAAATGCGAATGAACTTTGGTGTGAGGGTGGAGAATTACATTTTTTGCTGAATATGATTTCTGAGAGCCGGAAATACCGGAAGAATTGCGGTTGGTTTACAAGTCTGGTTTCTAAGGAGAAGAATCTGGATAAACTATATGCTAAATTAAAAGCCGTCCATGTATCGGAATATAAGATAATTCGAATGTGTCAGGGTACAAAAAATAGCAGAATTTTGGCTTGGCGATTTTTGGAATAGCTGATTTTGTTTTTTCGATAAACGGATATTTTTAAAGAAGATTATCTGTATAATGAAAAAATATTGATGATTAAGACCGTTATTTGTTATAATGTGCCTGGATTTGTTGTTGTTTTCGATAATAGAGTCGTTTCTCTCTCTGTATATTCTATATGAGTATTAATTCCCCTTTCTCCTTTTCTTTGATATGCCGATATTTGTAGTATGAGATTATAGTGCTAGGAAATATCAAATCAAGGGAATATATGTTTGTTGTTAGATTGAGAAACTATTTACATTTGTCGTTTTTGGTTATATTTTTATTGTTTTCCTCCTGTATTGATGAGTTTTATAAAGATACACCTAAAGAGGGATATATAACAATTACCGGTATCAATACACGTGCCTATACAGGAGCCTATCCGGGTGACGGGCTCGATGATAAGGTTGAAACTCTGCGTATTCTGGCTTTCAATAAGACAAGTCGCATCTGCGAAAGTAATACTTTTTATTATGGAGATGTGCTGGGCGGAAATACGCTACGGCATCCGATTAATAAGGGTGAATATGATTTTGTCTTTTTGGCCAATGAACCTCATAATACAATTGTGAAGGCGGTTCTTGACAATATAACTGATTATGATGCACTAAAGTCAATATCCTATCCGGCGGAGTTCTTCGATTCGGAACGGGTTATACCTATGATTGCGGAAAATAATAGTATAAAAGTGCTGGCTGATGGAAACTTGGAGGTAAATGGTGTTGCATCTACCAAGTTGACAGTAGGACTCAGACGCTTGGCGGCACGTGTGGATGTGGTTTTGAAATCGAAAGTCGATTTTGGTGATGCCAGTTCGAGTGAATTTGAAGGAATTACTTTTTCTAATATACCGGATAGAGTGCCTTTGGTATATGGCTTGCCTAGTGATTGTTTACCCAGTTCCTGGGCGTATGCCGATCCGGTTCTTCCTTATGGTGGAACGGCCATAACCAGAAATGTGGAACGTAAACTCACATTAGCTGATAATGCCGACTGTTTTAAAATAGATCCCACTTTATTGACCACTGAGGATAAAAATAACGATTTAGTCTGGGCTATTAAAGTTAAAAAAGTAATTCTGCCATCTAGCTTCTTTTCATCGAAGTCCGACGAGACGAATGCGATAAATTTTACTGTTAACCTGATTGACAAGTATAGTCCTTCCTGCAAATTGAAGATTCTGTCCGACCCGGATTATACATTACCGGCAAATGCGAAACTTGATTTGACAGGTATCATAAGAGAACCTTTAGAAGTAAATATACAGCCTTCTCCGTGGATTGACGATGGAGATGATTGGGAAATATCAGGCGTCCGTGTTCTGAATGTATCGCATATACAGGCTAAGATGACGGATATGAACGGAGTCCGGATTTCTTTCTGGTCCAATATGCCGGTAGTGAAGGTGTTGGGCACAGTAAAGAAAGAAGGTGAAGCGAATGAAAGAGCAACTAATACAGTCTTTAACTGTTTGGCAGTAGATGATAATAATCCTGATCCTTATCGTTTCTTTTATGATTCGGCTTCGGGCAGCGGATATATGGATTTACTGGTTGACGGAACAAATACCACCGGTTTTGGTACGCATGACAGGACCGAGAATATGAGTGGTACATATACATTGACATTATCTGCAGCAGAGGATACTAATGGTAAGAATGCATTGCAGAGGAAGATAAAGGTTACCGTCACACAAGAAGGTTTGCGATTTGTTCACAATCCTACGGCAAATCAACATGGTTTGTTCAATGCAGCATTTTTTAAACATAACCAGAAAGGAGAACGTATTATAACAGGACAGCATCGATTGGATCAAACATGGTCTGTTAGTGTACCTGTTGCCTATCAAAACTGGCTTGTTGTGAGCGCGACTCCCAGCTTTGATCCGAATATTGGAACAGAATCACCAGGTGATGCGGAACATTATCCGGTAACTCTCAATCCGTATAGGGGAGAAGATGGTACTAGTATCTCAGGTCTCACCGGTCGTATATATTTCCGTATTGGCGTTAAGGAAAATGCCGATTTTGTACCAACTAAAGAATCCGATCCTAAATTTGGATATATCAATTTGTCATATTATCCGGGATGGCGGACAACAATGAAAATTTATATTCGTCAGGGCGAAGCCGGTGCTTATATATATGCGCCGGGGGATGCTATTCCGGGAACTGTATGGGGAGCGTGGAATGGAGGTACGGATATTACTACACATGTGAGAGAAGATATGCGTCTTTTATCGACGAATGCCCGTAGGGGAGCAGCTAAGTTCTCTGCTTTAAACCTGACAAGCGAGAGGTTAGCAGGGAATACGAATCCGGATTATGAGAATGTGAACGTAAAAGGTGCTCGTTTTGTAGACTTCCCTTCGCAGGCGGGTGCATTCTTTCAGTGGGCGGTCGATTTGAAAGGCACTACTTCCGGTATGACTGATTATTACCGCAGAGCTTTTAATCCCTCGAAGTCATATCTTGTTTCAGGATTCCCTTGGGGATATGGGGAATTTCCGATCATGTGGGATGGAGATGTCAGTGCTAATATCCCTGCATATAAAGAACAGTTTGAAGTTTGCCCTCCGGGATATCGTCGTCCGACGGATGGCTATACGGATAAAATATCTTATAATGGATATTATGATTATTTGCCGGATGAGGGTACTACGGGTACTGCCACGAATTATAAAGATCAAATAGAGTATTCAGAATTAAGGGTTTCTTTATTTAATGTACCTTTTGCAGGAAATGCGGCTTCAAGTGCAGACTACGCTACAGCTTTTACTACTCCTTTTGGTGGAACTGGTAATACAGGTCCTGGGACATATCCTTACGGAGCAAACAAAGATATGCTTGCCCGGAAACAACTAAAAGGAACAACTTATACATTTTATTCGGACGGATTTTTCGACAGACGTCCGATAAAAGAGGCTTCGAATGGAAACTATGGCGTATCATTAGGAAATAGTAATGTTGCTTATCAGGGAGTATTGTATTTTAATCCCGATTCCGGAACGAATGCATCTGTCTTTTTTCCGTCAGCCGGTCGTCTGAATAACACAAGTGGTGCTTTGGAAAGTAGGGGTAGTACCGGATACTATTGGTCGGCAAGTGTAGGTCCTCCTTATATGAGATCGGAATTGCAGAATCCACCTTATGACAGGAGAATACGTTATGGAGCCTGGTCGCTTGAGTCTGCATATAATTCTCATAATTTCAGATTGTCATATCAAGGTTTTGCTCAAAGTATACGTTGTGTGAAAGAATAAGAACTTTTCGGCTTACGATAAAAATACCGGAATATCATCCGTTGAGGGGTTGGCTTTTTAGTCAACCCCTTATTTGTGCGTACTCTCTAACAACAAAACTGCTGTTTTAAGAAGAAATCTTTATTTACTCTAATAAGATTCTAATAGGATTCTAACTATTCTCTAACAGGCTCTCCGAAGGGAGCCGTCTATCTTTGTGCCCGGAAATCCGGTTACTAACTTAACTTATGTTTAATTATGATGATGAAGAGAGAGTTACACACATTTATTATTGGCAGTGTGTTGTTTTTTACCGCATGCGGGGATAAACAGGAATCAGAGCAAAAAAGTGGCTATCGTATACAAGGTGACACGGTCTATATTGCAGATCCTCTTTTACTTGAAAAAATCAAAGTATCAGTGTCTGAACTGAAACCCTATTCCAAGAAGGTGATAACGTCCGGTGTGGTGCGTCCCATTCCTCCCCGTTATGCTTATGTTGCTCCTCCATTTGCAGGGAGAGTCACAAAATCTTATGTGCGTATCGGACAGTCGGTACGTCAGGGAACACCTTTATTTGAAATCAGTTCCCCCGACTTTACTTCTGCACAAAAGGAATACTTTCAGGCACTTTCGTCCAGGGAACTTGCTAAAAAAGATTTGAAACGCAAAGAAGATCTGATAAGGAATGGTGTCAGTTCGCAAAGAGAACTGGAAGAAGCCCAGAATGCTTTATTGATAGCAGATAAGGAGTTTGAAAACGCCTCTGCCGCATTGCGGGTATATCAGGTGGACAATCTGGCGGAAATGATATTGGGGCAACCGATGATTGTTCGTTCTCCTATTCCCGGGGAAGTGATAAAGGATAATATCGTAACAGGGCAATATCTGAAAGACGATACCGAACCGATAGCTATTGTTGCCGACCTGTCTAAGGTATGGATTGCGGCTCAGGTAAAGGAGAAAGATATCCGGTTTATAAATGAAGGCAGTAATCTGGATATTGAAATTTCGGCATTGCCCGGTACGGTTATTAAAGGCAATGTGTATCATGTAGAGGAGGAGGTAGACGAGGAAACCCGGTCCATTCAGGTACTTTCGATCTGTGATAATTTGAACGGACATCTGAAGCTGGGGATGTACACTACTGTCCACTTTCTGAGTGTTCCGGTCAGACAAATTCAAATCCCGGAGAAAGCGTTACTGCAGGGCGAAAAGGATAGCTATGTATTTGTGCAGATTGCTCCGTTGGTTTTCGTACGGACGTCGGTGACAGTGGAGACAACAGAAAACGGAATAGCGGTGATCAGCGAAGGATTGCGTCCCGGAGATAAGATAATCAGTGAAGGAGGATATTATTTAAAGTAAGAAATTATGAAGAAGGAATTAATGCTTTCAATTATACAAAAAAGATGGGTAATGCTTTGCCTGTTTGTGATGATGTGTATCTTTGGATATTACTCATGGAAACAGCTTTCGATAGAAGCATATCCGGATATTGCAGATGTCACTTCCCAGGTGGTCACTCAAGTTCCCGGACTGGCTGCGGAGGAAGTGGAACAGCAGATAACCATTCCTTTGGAACGCGCTATTAATGGGCTGCCCGGTATGCACGTCATGCGGAGTAAGAGTACATTCGGGCTGTCAATGATTACCATTGTCTTTAAGGACGGGACAGAGGACTACTGGAGCCGCCAGCGCGTACAGGAAAGATTGAATGAAGTAGAACTGCCTTATGGAGCTGTTCCGGGACTTGATCCGCTGACATCTCCCGTAGGAGAAGTGTACCGTTATATCATAGAAAGTGACCAGCACTCATTACGCGAATTAACCGACCTTCAGAACTGGGTAATTATTCCCCGTATCAAGGAAGTGTCGGGAGTGGCTGATGTAACCAATTTCGGTGGGATCACTACTCAGTTCCAGGTTGAAGTAGATCCGTCCAAACTGGAACAATATAATTTATCTCTCAGCCAGGTTGTTGAAGCCATTGAGAATAACAATGCCAATGTGGGGGGAAGCGTGTTGAATCGTGGTGACTTGGGTTATGTGGTACGGGGAATTGGATTAATCGGAAATTTGGACGATTTGGGACATATTGTAGTGAGTACTACTTCCGGAGTTCCTGTCTTTCTGAATGATATAGGTTCTTTGAAGTATGGAAATCTTGAAAGAAAGGGAGTGCTGGGATATACGGACCGTACCCGCAACTACTCTGAGAGTCTGGAAGGAATTGTACTCCTTCTGAAACATGAGAATCCGTCTAAAGTACTGGAAGATATTCATGTGGCAGTTGATGAGTTAAATAATGAGACATTGCCGGAAGGAGTGAGGATACATACTTTTCTGGATCGTACCAACTTGGTGGATACTACTTTGAGTACCGTATCCCATACCTTGCTGATGGGTATGGCTTTGGTGGTTCTTGTGCTTATTCTGTTTCTAGGCAACTGGCGTGGTGCATTATTGGTATCTATAACGATTCCTGTGTCATTGCTTATCGCTTTTATTCTTATGCATCTGACGGATATTCCGGCTAACCTTCTGTCGCTTGGTGCTATTGATTTCGGTATTATTGTGGACGGTGCTATCGTTATGCTGGAAACGATCCTTAAGAAACGTGAGGATAATCCCAAACAATATCTCGAAGAAAAAAGCATGGCGCAACGCGCCAAAGAAGTGGGTCGGCCTATTCTTTTCTCAACCATTGTCATTATTACGGCATACCTTCCGCTGTTTGCCTTTGAACGTGTTGAACGCAAACTTTTTACTCCAATGGCATTTACGATGAGCTATGCAATGATTGGAGCACTGTTGGTTGCGCTCTTATTGATTCCGGGACTTGCCTATGCAATCTATCGTAAACCACATAAAATATATAAGAATAAATGGCTGGACAGACTAAAGGATAAATACATTCGTACCATTACAAGATTTCTGGAAGCTCCCTTAAAAGCCATCATTCCATCAGGACTGATTCTGACAGCGGGGATCGTGTTGAGTGTTGTCGTAGGAAAAGACTTCCTTCCGGAGCTAGATGAAGGTTCGATATGGTTACAGGTTAATCTGCCACCCGGAATTTCCGTAGAAAAGTCACGGGAGTTATCCGATACTTTGCGTGCCCGTACGATGAAGTATTCCGAAGTAACTTATATTATGGTACAGGCGGGAAGGAATGACGACGGAACTGATCCGTTCACCCCTTCACATTTTGAAGTGTCCATCGGTATTAAGCCTTATGATGAATGGCCGAAAGGAAAAACTAAAAAGGATTTGATTCATGAACTGGAAGAAGAATATAAGTTACTTCCCGGTTTTAAAGTAGGATTTAGCCAACCTATGATAGACGGGGTGATGGATAAGATAGCCGGGGCCCATAGTGAACTGGTGGTGAAAGTATATGGCGAAGATTTTCGTGAAACACGTCGTATTGCCGAAGAAATAACCAGGGCATTAGGAACTGTGCGAGGGGCTGTTGATCTGGATATTGATCAGGAACCACCCTTGCCACAGTTACAGATCAGTATGAATCGTGATGCCATAGCCCGTTACGGATTAAATGTATCCGATGTAGCGGATCTGATTGAAGTGGCTGTCGGAGGTAAAGCTATCGCACAACTTTATCAGGGTGACCGCCAGTATGGCATCACCTGTAAGTATAAAGAGGAAGCGCGGAATACTCCGGAGAAAATAGCCGGACTTATGTTGACTTCTTCCACCGGTGCAAAGATACCTCTTTCTCAGGTTGCCGATGTCAGATTGAGTGTCGGCGAAAGTACGATTACCAGGGAAATGAACAGACGCCATTTGACGGTAAAGCTGAATTTGCGCGGTCGTGACCTGACATCTTTTCTGAATGAAGCCCAGAATACGATCAATGAGAAAGTACATTATGACAAGAATAAATATACCATCAAATGGGGAGGGGCCTTCGAAAATCAAAAACGGGCTTATACACGTCTTGCTGTCATTATACCGCTGACACTGACAGGGATGTTTATACTGCTTTATGTCACGTTCGGGAAGTTCCGGCAGGCAGGACTGGTATTGGCTATTGTTCCTCTGGCACTTTTCGGAGGTATGCTTGCTCTTAATGTGCGTGGTATGACGCTGAATGTATCTTCTGCCGTAGGATTTATAGCGATGTTCGGGCTTTCCATACAAAATGGAATTATCATGGTATCGCAGGTCAATGGGCTGCGCAGGGGAGGAATGGAACTCCGGAAATCGGTCATAGAAGGGGCACGCCAGCGTTTCCGACCTATTCTGATGACTTCGATCACTACGATACTCGGACTTTTCCCGGCTTCGTTGGCAACCGGAATCGGTAGTGACGTACAGCGTCCGCTGGCAACAGTGATTGTGTATGGATTGATGTTTTCAACCCTTATCTCTATGTTTCTGCTTCCGGCTTTCTATTATCTGGTTGAGAACAATGTTTTAAATAAAAAGAAGAACGATGAAAAAGAATATACGATATAATATAGTGCTCTTGCTGTTAATGGTGGAAGCCGTACTCATTCCGGCTTTTGCGCAAATGCCTGAAATAAAGCTGGGGCAGTCTATTTCTTTCGAAGAATATCTGAATCGGGTAGCGAAAAAGAACCTGAGTTATTTAGCCGAAAAACTCAATGTGAGTATTGCTGATGCGGAAGTAATTGCCCGGAAAATCTTTCCGGATCCGGAGTTGGAATTTGAAGCAGGTAATGAGACTTTCTCGTTGGGAGTTTCCTATTCATTAGAAATGGGAAATAAAAGGGGAGCACGTATTAAGTTGGCGCGGACTCAGGCAGAATTGGAGAAACTGGTCCTGCAACAGGGCTTTCAGGATTTGAGGGCGGAGGCTGCCGACCTTTTTCTAGAAGCAATTCTTCAGCGCGAATTACTTGAAGTACAGAAAAGTTCTTATGAGTATATGTATCAGCTGAGTCAGTCAGATAGTTTACGTTATGTTTCGGGAGAGATTACGGAGAATGATGTCCGGCAGTCAAAACTGGAAGCTGTCACCTTGCTTAATACTGTTTACAGTCAGGAGGCGGCTTATCATTCCGCTTTGGTTTTGTTGAATAAACACATGGGGATGAGTGCTGATACGCTTCATATCCCTTTGGGAAATTGGGAAGAGCTAAGCAGGGACTTTGCTCTGTCTGATTTGGTCAAAGCGGGACTGGATAATCGCATCGACCTGCTTGTTGCTCAAAAAAGTACTGAAGTTACTACCCGGGAATATAAACTGACGAGAGCGGAACGCAGACCCGATATCGGAGTATCTGTTTCTTATGAAAGAAACTGGAACGGCTTTCTTCCTCCGTCCCGTTCTGCTACTGCCGGTGTATCTGTTCCTCTGACATTCTCGAATATAAATAAAGGAGCTGTAAAAGCTGCAAAGTTTCGGATTGCCCAATCGGAGATAATGGAAAGAGATATGGAATTGCAGATACAGGCAGAGATAACCCAGGCCTGGTTCAACTATGAGGCTGAAAAGAAAAAGATAGCTCAATATAAAGCCGGTGTACTTGAAGACTCGCAGAAGGTGCTCGACGGAATGGTATATAAATACAAACGGGGAGAAACGAGTATTCTTGATGTACTGGTTGCCCAGCGTACTTATAATGAAGTGCAACAGGAGTATCTGGAAACAATGAAAGGATATGCCGCTTCACTAGTAGCATTGGAAAGTGCTTGTGGTATATGGGATATATGCTTTTAACAGTTAAATATCCGGCTTTACTATTGTGAATTGCAGCAAAGCCGGATATTTGTATGGTTACCAGTCAGCGGTTTCACGCTTTATGTTAAATCATTGTGCGATATTCCTCCTGTTTTTTCTTAGGGAGTTTTTTGATCACTTCTTCCACAGAGTGGTCAATAAGTTCTTTGATAAGTTTGTCACTCAGGTTTATTTACTTATCTGTTTTCCGAACTTTAATCCGTACTACTGTGTCATTTTGACGAGACTGGACAATGTTTTATTACTTTCGATTGTGTATCTTTGCTGTAGTTAAAATGGACAACCGGAATTTATATACTAATAAACAGAATATTATGGAAGCGAAGTATATCACTCTGACTAAAGAGAATATCGAAAAAGAACATATTTGCTGTGCTTTCTCCGATAAGAAATGCAAGGATAGCTATGAGTTGAAAAAGACATGGCTGAAAAATGAGTTTGAGAATGGCTATGTTTTCAGACGGCTTGACGAACGTGCAAAAGTATTTATAGAATATGGGCCTGCCGAAAAAGCTTGGGTTCCGGTTAATGCACCTAACTATTTAATGATAAACTGTTTTTGGGTTTCAGGAAAATATAAAGGATGCGGGCATGGCAAAGCACTATTACAGTCTGCTGTCGAGGATGCCAAAGCACAGGGTAGGGATGGCTTGGTGACTGTGGTCGGTACCTCTAAATTTCATTTTATGGGTGATGCGAAATGGTTATTACGTCAGGGGTTTGAGACGATAGAAAAACTACCCTATGGTTTCAGTCTTTTGGCTTTGAAGATAAATCCGGCAGCTCCTGATCCGTCATTCAATGGAACAGTATCAAGTGGAGAATGTGAGGAAAAAGAAGGTGTAGTCGTTTATTATACACATCGTTGTCCGTTTGCAGAGTTTCATGTCCGTAATTCTTTAGTGGGTGTGACTGAGAACAAAGGTATTCCATTGAAGATAGTCAGATTGGAAACGATGGCACAAGCACAAAATGCACCTACACCTGCTACTATCTTTTCTCTTTTCTATAAAGGAAAGTTTGTAACGACGGATTTGAGTGCATGTATGGAGCAACGGTTTGATAAAGCGTTGGGATTATAATCTTTCTTATTACAGTATGTGTTTCTCTTTTTTGATTTTCTGTTTTTGTGCTGTTTTGCTCTGATGAGTGTGGCGGGTTAATAATTGTCTGGTGTTTATTTAGACTGGTCGGTTCGATTTTTCATGTGCTGCTCTGATCTTATGCAGATTCCTTAATAGAATCGGCAGTTTATTTGTATGTTGAGATGTTTTGTTTTATGTATGTGACATATGCTTGATTTTTAGTATTTTATTGTATGTGGTTGGTGGGGAAGACTTGATGGCTCTTGACTTTTATAATCACTAACTTTTCTTATTTTAGTTCATTCAAATATGTTCAATTCTTGCATTTTATGAAACTATGTTTTACTTTTGGGGAGTAAAATCATTGGGATTATAATGAAAAGTATTCGCTCGGTTATTTGTTTTTGTTTGTTTTTGTTTGTGTTTAACCAGCTCCTTTTCGCCGACAAAACTATAGAGAATGATTCGCTATATACCAGTGAGTATATAAGTCGAATTTATATGGCAGAACCTGAACGGGCTTTAAGTTTGTTGGATGGAGCTGAAAGTAAGAAGACTATCCCTCTGCGTATTATACATGAATTACGCAGCAGGGTTTATCGTAATATGTATATGACTAAACTGGCTTTTTTGTATGCCAAAAAGTCTTATTTGCTGGATTCCGTTTCTCAGAAAGATCCTAAGCACTTGTTGACCATGACTGTCGACCTGGCAGAATTAGCAGTGCTTATGAGTGACCATAAAGAGAGTATGAGGTATGCTCTTGATGGTATCAAGCTAGCACAAAAAGAAAAGGATAAAGGGGCTGAAAGTAAGCTGTTGTTTTGCATTGGTGAAAATAAATGGCAATTGTCTTTCAAAGAGGAGGCATATGACTATTTTGACAAAGCTATCAAATTGCTTCAAGGTACAAGTTCCAAATTGGAAATGGCTATGCTTTCATACTTTTATGGGATGAAAATGGATTATCTGCTCAATGATTCCCGTAGTAAAGAAGCATTGGAGGTTGGGTTGAAGCGCGAAAAGCTACTTAAAGATATAGCTAAATTACCGGAAAAAACAAAAGGCTTTCTTGATCTGCAATATACTTACTTGTATGCAAAAATGTCGTATATCTGCTATCTGGAAGGAAAGTATGATCAGGCGGAAAAATATTATCAACAATATTTGTCAACAGAGAATTCACAGACACCGGATGGAAAAACCTATGCGATACCTTATCTGCTAGTGTCTAAACAATATCAGAAAGTCGTTGATCAATGTCAGGATTTTAAGAAATTGATGCAAGAGCAGGATACTGTCAACTTGCAGTATATTAGTATCCTTCAGAAAGAGGTGAAAGCTTATAAAGGCTTGAAGGATTTTGAAAAAGTAGCAGCATTACGTGAGTCTATTATTTCTATTATTGATGGTATTAACAGCAAGGATAAGCAGAATGCGGCTTTGGAATTAAATGCTATTCATAAAGCTGACGAGCAGGAAGAATATATTGCCGAACAGACTTTACAGTTAAGAATCAGAAACATATCACTTGCTTTTTTGGGATGTGTCACTTGTCTCATTTTATTTGTGCTATGGCGGATTTGGCGTCATACGATTATTGTTAAATATAAAAACAAAATGCTGGCAAAGTTTATCAATGAGAAACTGGCTGGAAAAGTAGAGAACAAACAATTATTCATAGATGGAGATGCGGAAGATCCGATAGCTGTTCCATTGGACTTGGAACCGGAAACTGGCTTTTCCGAAAAAGACGATTTATCTCCGGATGAAGTAGTGGAGAGTAGGGAGGAAGAGGATGAGAATAAGAAAATTTTCAAAGAACTGAATCGTATTGTTGTTCAGGATCAGTTATATCTGTCTCCGGAATTGTCGAGAGAGGATCTGGCTCAGATTGTACATTTGAATAATGCGCGTTTCGCCCGGATGATCAAGGAAAACACCGGAACTAATTTCAACGGGTATATTAATGAACTTCGTATTAACTATGCGATTCAGTTATTGAAGCAACATCCCAATTATACCATTCGTGCGATAGCTGATGAAGCCGGATTTAATAGTACGCCTATTCTGTACAGTATGTTCAAGAAAAAGACTGGTATGACTCCTTACGAATTTAAAAAAACGCAGGAATCCTTAGGTTGATTTTGGCTTTTTCGATAAACAATTTTCCGTTTTATCGGTTTATTCTTATGATAACTAAATATAAACGGAAATGGTGCAAGTTAGGATAAAGCGAGTGTACGAAGACTTTTCAGAGACCGACGGATATCGGGTGCTGGTAGATAAACTCTGGCCACGTGGAATCAAAAAAGAATGGTTGAAATATGATTACTGGGCAAAAGATATAACGCCTTCCGCAGCACTGCGCAGATGGTTTCATGAAGATATTCCGGGTCACTGGAATGATTTTGTCGTAATGTATCAGAAGGAACTGGAAGCTTCTCAAGCTGTTGCCGATTTTCTGACTCTTATCAAACCTCATCCGGTGATCACTTTGCTTTATGCATCCAAAGAACCGGTTTATAATCATGCCCGAATCCTTCGTGATTATTTGGAAATGCATCTGAAAGAGTGAAATTAAAGTAATTTTTATCTCTTTCCGCTTTCAGTCGTTCACTCAATTTCCTACCTTTGTAATCTAAATCAAAATCGTGTGTCCATGAAGTATAAATTATTAGTTCTTGATGTAGACGGAACGCTTCTCAATGATGCAAAAGAAATTAGTAAACGTACATTGGCTGCTTTGCTGAAAGTTCAGCAGATGGGAGTACGTATCGTGTTGGCATCCGGCCGACCGACTTACGGTCTGATGCCTTTAGCCAAATCCCTAGAACTCGGAAATTATGGAGGTTATATCCTTTCTTATAATGGTTGCCAGATAATTAATGCTCAAAACGGAGAAATACTGTTTGAGCGGAGGATTAATCCGGAAATGTTGCCTTATCTGGAAAAGAAGGCAAGAAAAAATAATTTCGCACTGTTCACTTACCATGATGATACGATCATTACTGACACTCCGGAGAATGAACATATCCAGAATGAAGCTCGCTTGAATAATTTGAAAGTGATCAAGGAAGAGGAATTTTCTGTAGCAATTGACTTTGCTCCGTGTAAGTGTATGCTTGTCAGCGATGACGAGGAAGCGTTGGTTAGTCTGGAAGGACACTGGAAGAGACGGTTGAACGGAGCTTTGGATGTTTTCCGTTCCGAACCTTATTTTCTGGAAGTAGTGCCGTGTGCGATTGATAAAGCCAACACATTGGGAGCTTTATTGGAAGAACTGGATGTGAAGCGTGAAGAAGTCATCGCTATAGGAGACGGTGTGTGCGATGTAACGATGATTCAGCTGGCAGGACTGGGAGTGGCGATGGGGCATTCGCAGGATTCGGTAAAGGTCTGTGCGGATTATGTGACAGCTTCCAATGAGGAAGACGGAGTGGCTCTGGCTGTCGAAAAGGCGATAATAGCGGAAGTTCGCGCTGCAGAGATTCCTTTGGACCAGTTGAATGCACAGGCGCGTCACGCATTGATGGGTAATCTGGGTATCCAATATACATATGCCGACGAAGACCGTGTAGAGGCGACGATGCCGGTAGATCACCGTACCCGTCAGCCGTTCGGTATTTTGCACGGTGGAGCTACGCTTGCATTGGGAGAAACAGTTGCCGGACTCGGCTCGATGATTCTCTGTCAGCCGGATGAAATTGTGGTAGGAATGCAGGTCAGCGGAAATCATATATCTTCTGCGCACGAAGGTGATACAGTACGTGCAGTAGCGACGATTGTACACAAAGGACGTTCCTCCCATGTATGGAATGTGGACGTTTTTACTTCAACCAATAAACTGGTGTCCTCTATACGGGTGGTCAACAGTGTGATGAAAAAAAGATGATTGACGAAAAAAGTAACTTGACAACTATTGATGCACTTATTCAGCGGAAACAGCCCTTTGCTGTTTATCGTGTTCCCGGGGAGAAGTATCCTCGTCTGTTGACAGAAGATGTCGGAGCTGTCCGCTTGATTTTCGATTTGAAAGAACTGAATGGACAAAGAGGATTTGTGATTGCTCCGTTCCGTATAGATAAGTCATGTCCGATTGTGTTGATACAGTCCGACAGGACTGGACAACCGTTGCCTATGGAAATCGTGGCAGAGGAAGAGCAGGACTTGCAAAGTTATCCGGAGGAATCTTTTCATACCCTTTGTACTGGGAAGTATGCGACCTGTTTTCATACATTTATTGAAGCCTTGCGTGATGCTACCTTTGATAAACTGGTGCTTTCCCGTAGTCTCACTATTGGAAAGAATCCGGAGTTTTCCCCTTCAGCTGTTTTTCGTGCAGCTTGTCAACGTTATATTCATTCCTATATCTATCTGTGTTATACTCCTCAGACGGGCGTGTGGCTGGGAAGTACCCCCGAAATTATATTGTCGGGCGAAAAAAATGAATGGAACACAGTTGCCCTGGCAGGAACTCAACCTTTGCAGAATGGTAAACTTCCGCAAGTATGGGATGACAAAAACCGTCAGGAGCAGGATTATGTGGCGTCCTATATCCGTCGGCAGCTTCTTTCGCTGGGCATTCGCTCCACAGAGAGCGGACCTTATCCGGCTTATGCCGGTGCCTTGTCACATCTGAAAACTGATTTCCATTTCTCTTTGAAAGATAATAAAAATCTGGGAGACCTTCTGAAAGTCCTGCATCCGACTCCTGCCGTGTGCGGACTGCCTAAAGAAGAAGCCTACCGGTTCATTTTGGAAAATGAAGGGTACGATCGTAAGTATTATTCCGGTTTTATCGGTTGGCTCGATCCGGAGGGACGCACAGATTTGTATGTGAATCTGCGTTGCATGCACATTGAAGACGAGCAATTGACACTGTATGCCGGTGGCGGATTGTTAGCCTCTTCAGAGTTGAATGATGAATGGCAGGAAACGGAAAAGAAATTGCAGACCATGAGGCGTATTCTTGTGTCTGCTCCAATAATGATGAATCACTAACAAGCTAATCACTATCAATATGTATTCGGACAAGAAAAATATACTCCAGTTGGTCGCGCTGCTTGAGGCGCATGGAATTACGAAAGTAGTGTTATGTCCCGGTAGCCGTAATGCACCTATTGTGCATACGCTGTCTACTCATCCGGGTTTTACTTGTTATGCTATGACGGATGAACGGAGTGCCGGTTATTTTGCGATTGGTCTTGCGCTGAATGGCGGGCATCCTGCTGCCGTTTGCTGTACTTCCGGTACAGCGTTGCTCAATCTTCATCCTGCTGTGGCAGAAGCGTATTATCAGAATATACCTTTAGTTGTTATCTCTGCCGATCGGCCTGCTGCCTGGATTGGACAGATGGCGGGACAGACATTGCCGCAGCCCGGTGTTTTTCAGACATTGGTGAAGAAGTCGGTAAACCTTCCGGAGATTCAGACAGAAGAGGATGAATGGTACTGTAACCGCTTGGTGAATGAAGCCTTGCTGGAAACCAACCATCATGGAAAAGGTCCGGTACATATTAATATTCCTATATCCGAACCTTTGTTCCAGTTTACGGTGGAGTCGCTTCCCGAAGTACGTGTCATTACGCGCTATCAGGGGCTGAATGTATACGACCGGGATTACAATGACCTGATCGAACGCTTGAACAGATATCAGAAGCGGATGATTATTGTCGGACAGATGAACTTGATTTACTTGTTTGAGAAACGGCATACCAAATTGTTATATAAACATTTCGTGTGGCTGACCGAGCATATCGGTAATCAGACAGTACCCGGTATTCCAGTGAAGAATTTTGATGCGGCGCTTTATGCGATGCCCGAAGAGAAAACCGGCCAGATGACTCCCGAGTTATTGATTACTTATGGCGGACATGTGGTTTCCAAGCGGTTGAAAAAATATCTTCGGCAGCATCCGCCTAAAGAACATTGGCATGTGTCTGCTGATGGAGAAGTGGTTGACCTTTACGGTTCTCTGACTACCGTCATCGAAATGGACCCGTTTGAGTTTCTGGAGAAAATAGCTCCATTGCTGGATAACCGCGTGCCGGAGTATCCCCGTGTATGGGAGAATTATTGCAAGACCATTCCCGAACCGGAGTTCGGATATTCGGAAATGTCGGCTATCGGTGCTTTGATAAAAGCATTGCCGGAATCATGTGCATTGCATCTGGCAAATAGTTCTGTTATCCGCTATGCTCAGTTATACCAGGTTCCTTCTACGATTGAGGTATGCTGTAATCGGGGTACAAGCGGCATCGAAGGCTCGTTGTCCACGGCAGTGGGATATGCCGCCGGTTCGGATAAACTAAATTTTATAGTTATAGGTGACCTTAGTTTCTTTTATGATATGAATGCTTTGTGGAACATCAATGTCCGTCCCAATCTACGCATTCTTTTGCTGAATAACGGAGGAGGGGAGATTTTCCATACATTACCCGGACTGGATATGTCGGGTACATCGCACAAGTATATTACAGCCGTTCACAAGACATCTGCCAAAGGATGGGCGGAAGAACGCGGATTCCTTTATCAACGGGTAGAGAATGAAGAACAGCTTGCCGAAGCGATGAAAACCTTCACACAACCGGAAGCCATGGAACAACCGGTTCTGATGGAAGTATTCAGCAATAAAAATAAAGATGCACGTATACTGAAAGATTATTATCATCAACTAAAACAAAAATAGATTATGTCAACACAAAGAGAATGGACAACCATCAGAGAATACGAAGATATCCTCTTTGATTACTATAATGGGATTGCCCGCATCACCATTAACCGTGAACGCTATCGAAATGCATTTACTCCGACTACAACGGCTGAAATGAGTGACGCATTGCGCATTTGCCGGGAAGAAGCGGATATTGATGTGATCGTGATTACGGGAGCTGGTGACAAGGCTTTCTGTTCGGGCGGTGACCAGAATGTGAAAGGGCGTGGCGGCTATATCGGCAAGGACGGTGTTCCCCGTCTGAGTGTTCTGGATGTACAGAAACAAATCCGCAGCATTCCGAAACCGGTAATTGCTGCCGTAAATGGATTTGCCATTGGTGGCGGACACGTGCTTCATGTAGTTTGCGATTTATCGATTGCTTCGGAGAATGCGATCTTCGGACAGACCGGTCCTCGCGTAGGTAGCTTTGATGCAGGTTTCGGAGCCTCTTATCTGGCTCGTGTCGTCGGTCAGAAGAAGGCACGTGAGATATGGTTCCTTTGCCGGAAATACAATGCGCAGGAAGCGTTGGATATGGGATTGGTGAATAAAGTAGTTCCATTGGAGCAACTGGAGGATGAGTATGTGCAATGGGCGGAAGAAATGATGCTGCTCAGTCCGTTGGCCTTGCGGATGATTAAAGCCGGATTGAATGCCGAACTGGACGGCCAGGCAGGTATTCAGGAGCTGGCAGGGGATGCGACCTTGCTTTACTATCTGACGGATGAGGCTCAGGAAGGAAAGAATGCATTTCTGGAGAAACGTAAACCTAACTTTAAGAAATATCCGAAGTTCCCTTAAACAATGGATTGCAAAATAGACATTATTCCGCGGGTGCTTCATTTCAAGCAGCCGGCCGGAACTTCACGAGGCACATACACAACGCGAAAAGTCTGGTATCTTCATTTTACTGCTCCCGAATTTCCCAATTGGGTAGGGATCGGGGAGTGCGCTCCTCTGCCAAATCTTAGCTGTGATGATCTTCCCGATTACGAGGAAGTGCTGGCTAAAATCTGCCGGCAGGTAGAGAATCAGGGAGGTAAGCTGGACATGGAAGCTCTATGCAAGTACCCTTCCATCCTTTTTGGCTTGGAGACAGCCATTCGTCACTTTTTTGAAGGAAGCTGGGCTTTGTGGGATACACCCTTCTCACGTGGGGAAGCAGGTATTCCGATAAACGGGCTTATCTGGATGGGTGACTTCAATAGAATGCTTGCTCAGATAGAGAAGAAGATGGAGGCGGGATTCCGCTGTATAAAGTTGAAGATCGGTGCCATCAACTTTGAAGAAGAACTGGCTTTACTCCAACATATCCGCTCTCACTATTCTTTTAAAGAAATAGAATTGCGTGTAGATGCCAACGGAGCATTCTCGCCAACAGATGCGATGGAGAAATTGAAACGCTTGTCCGAACTGGACTTACATTCGATAGAACAGCCCATTCGTGCCGGACAATGGGAAGAAATGGCACGTCTTACTTCCGAATCTCCTTTGCCGATAGCTTTGGATGAGGAACTGATAGGCTATAATACCTGGGAAGAAAAGCAAAGATTACTTTCGGCTATCCGTCCGCAATATATTATTATCAAACCTTCTCTTCATGGCGGATTAGCCGGTGGCGAGGAGTGGATTGCAGAAGCGGAGAAACTGAATATCGGTTGGTGGATAACTTCTGCTCTGGAGTCTAATATCGGTCTGAATGCTATCGCTCAATGGTGTGCTACTTTTCAGAATCCATTGCCGCAAGGGTTAGGCACCGGGTTACTCTTTACAGATAATGTAGAGATGCCTCTTGAAATCAGAAAAGATTGTTTGTGGTTTTGTAAATGATGATATTCGACCGACAAAAACAGCGTTTGTTGCTGGAGGGAAAGGAATATACTCCGGGCGATATACATAGCCTTGTAGCAGAAGGTGAGGGAAACCACCCTTCTGCTATATGGGACTTGTATCTTTTTCTAAACGAATGGTTTAATGATGATCCTGTGATCACTGTACATACTTCCGGTTCTACGGGGGCACCTAAAGAATTGCTTGTTCGCAAAGATCAGATGATACAGAGTGCACGCCTGACTTGTGAGTTTCTGGATTTAAAGCAGGGTGAAACGGCATTATTGTGTATGAACCTTCGCTATATCGGGGCGATGATGGTAGTCGTCCGTTCTTTGATTGCCGGGTTGAATCTTATAGTACGTCGGGCTTCCGGTCATCCATTGGCAGATGTGGACACTCCTTTAAGGTTTGCGGCTATGGTGCCTTTGCAGGTGTATAATACATTTCAGATACCCGAAGAGAAAGAGAAATTAAAGCAAACGGAGATTTTAATTATAGGAGGCGGAGCAGTTGACAAGGCTTTAGAGGAAAAAATCAGAAATCTGTCCAATGCTGTTTATTCAACTTACGGGATGACGGAAACCCTTTCTCACATCGCTCTTCGCCGTCTGAATGGCGCAGCAGCATCCGATCGTTATTATCCTTTTTCATCCGTAGAGTTGTTTTTGTCTTCAGAAAATACTTTGATGATTAATGCTCCGCTTGTCTGCGATGATACTCTGCAGACAAATGATATTGCCCGCATTTATCCGGACGGTAGTTTTACGATTCTGGGAAGAAAGGATAATGTAATCAATAGCGGAGGAATTAAAGTGCAGGCAGAAGAAATTGAAGCAAAACTTCATTCATTAATTATGGTTCCTTATGTAGTGACTTGTATTCCTGATATAAAACTTGGAGAAGCTATTGTTTTATTAATGGAGCAAACGGAGGATTGGGATAAAATAGAAAGAGCTTTACCCGGCATTTTGCCTTCTTATTGTTGTCCAAAGCAAATTAAAATAGTAGATCGGATACCACAAACGGAAAATGGAAAAGTGAATCGCGCGGCTTGTCGTTCATTGGCTGCAAAATTATTGTTGTCCGGAAATAATAAGCAGTAGTAAAAGAGGCATATAGTCTTTTAATTCATTACGTAGTAACTCCATTGTTTTTTGCTTATATCGGTTGATGGACTTAACGCTGAGATTCATTTCCTCTGCAATTTCCGTATGTGTTTTCCCCTCAAAAAAACTTTTTATAAATACGGTACGGTAGTTTTCGGGAAGTTTATTTAGTGTATTATATAACATTCGATAGAGTTCGTCCAATGTATATACACTATCCGGTTCAATTTCATAGATGGGAGCCTTTTTTTGAATGACTTCTGCATAATTCCATTCACACTCCTGATGTTTCAAGAAATTGAGGCAGTTGTTTTTTACGCACATCTTTATATATCCCAATGCTGTTTCTGATTTTAAGTCGAATGTATCAATTTTATCCCAAAGTGATGCGAATACATCTGATACAATATCTTCACGTGTATCCTTATCTTCAATGAATCTTTTTGCGTACAGGCAGAAAGGAGCATAATATTCTTCATAAAGCTGCTTGAAAGTTAACTCTTTAGTGTGTCCCGAAAAAGATAAGTTCATTATTTTTTAGATTTAATACAGTTGATTAGTGTCGCAAATATATAATAAGAAAGTCAGATAAAAACTATTTCCTTACTTTTTTTGTAGCTGATTCATATAAAAGGAGTCTAAAATATTAGTATTGTTATCCTTTAAGAGGAACGAACTATGCGAAATGAAGATTTTTTTTTGTTCGTTAATAAATGATTGATAATGTGTGGTGTATGCATATGAAAGACTCCTTTTTTTAGTAAAGCTTACCTCAAATCCAAAAAATAAAATAAAAAAGTTCGGTTTCCCTGTCCTTTTCTAATACACTCGTTTGTATTATAAGTGTAATTGCAATTATAAAATATGATTTTGAAAGAGAATATGGAAAATATGAATCCTGAGTCATTGCTCCAGAAAGCGCATGCATTGGGAGAGGATATTAAAGAAATGGAGTCCATTGATGTGCTACACGCTTATCACCGGACACAGATGAAAATGAAAGCTAATCGGAGGCAACAGGTGTATAGCCTGATAATGCGGTGTGCTGCATTTTTGACTTTGCCATTGTTGATGACTTCATTAGTTTTAGGATATTTGTATTTTCATGAACCGGAGCTTGATGAAAAATATGCAGAAGTAACAGCAGCTACAGGTTCAGTGATACGTTATGAACTTCCGGATCATTCTGTAGTATGGCTGAATGCTGGCAGTACATTACGTTATCCGACTGTTTTTCGTGAGGAAAACCGTAATGTGACTCTGAAAGGAGAAGCTTATTTCGAGGTGCAGGCAGATCATAAACGTCCTTTTTATGTAAATACTCCCAGCGGACTTAGTGTGTATGTATATGGTACTAAATTTAATGTAGCTGCTTATGAAGACGACAGTAATATTGAAACAGTACTGGAAAAAGGTAAAGTAAACGTGATAACTCCCGACCGGAGTACTATTGTACAGTTAATACCTGGAGAGCAGTTGCTTTATGACAAACAGAGTAAGAAGTTGATAAAAAACAAAGTGGATGTCTACGAAAAAATCGCTTGGAAGGAAGGCAAGCTGATATTCCGCAATGCCTCATTGGATGATATTTTTAAGCGTTTGTCAAGGCATTTCAATGTAGATATTCAGTTTAATAATAAATCAGGTAAGGAATATAAATACCGGGCTACATTCCGGAATGAAACATTACCACAAATATTGGATTATCTGGCTAAATCTGCTGCATTGAAGTGGAAAACGGAAGAGGCTGTACAGCAGGCAGATGATACATTTACAAAGAAAAAGATAATAGTAGATTTATATTAGTAACCTTTTTAAAAGAGAGTAGCCTATGATATAATACAAAAAATGTAAAAAAGGAAGAAAGCTGCTATCAACAGCTGTCTTCCCCCAAATTTTTAGATTCACGGTACAGAGTCTCGCAAACGCTAACCGGAAATCAAACCATAGTTCATTAAGTAATAAACTTTAGTTAACCGCAAATGTATGAAAAAAAATCATTCATTTATTGCATTATATCCTAAATATGCTTTAAATCTAAAACTTCCTTTAATTATGAGGATCAGTCTGGTACTACTTTTTGCTGTAGTTTTGCAGCTTTCTGCCGAGAATGGATATGCCCAAAAAATAGGGGTTGCCATCTCGATGTCTAATGCTTCCATAGAGCAAGTTCTGAACCGGATAGAAGAAACATCCGATTATGTATTCCTGTACAATGATAAAACAATTCAGACAAACCGGATTGTTTCAGTCAGTAATAAGTCTGGTAAGATTCTGGATATTCTTGATGAGATATTTCGTGGTACCAATGTCACTTATACAATGGTAGATAAACAAATCATTTTGTCAACTCAGAAGCTCAATGTGACAGATCAGAGTGATAATAAGATTCTGCTGAAAGGTCTTGTAAAGGATGCTGGCGGAGAGCCTTTGATTGGTGTGAATGTTAAAGCACAAGGAGCTTCAGGCACTATCACTGATATTAATGGTAATTTTAATATTCAAGTTAAGATAGGAGAATCTATAGAATTCTCTTACGTAGGATATGTGCCACAGATAGTTAAGGTGACTGGTAATCAACCATTGAATATTATTCTTCAGGAAGATAACAAAGTGCTGAGTGAGGTTGTTGTGACTGCTCTAGGTATCAAAAGAGAGGCAAAAGCATTGACATACAATGTACAGGAGTTAAAGAGTGATGCAATCACAGGAGTTAAGGATGCCAGTTTCGTTACTAGCCTGCAAGGTAAAATAGCAGGTGTGACTATCAATCAAAGTGCGAATGGCATTGGTGGTTCTACACGTGTAGTAATGCGTGGTACAAAATCATTATTCGGAGATAACAATGCTTTGTATGTAGTAGATGGTATTCCATTATCATCCATGCGTTCAGAGCAGCCGATGGGGTCTTTTGAAGTGCCGGATGGCGGTGATAGTGACGGTATATCTAGTCTGAATCCGGATGATATAGAAACCATGTCTGTACTTACGGGTGCTGCAGCGGCAGCTTTGTATGGAGCGGCTGGTGCAAATGGTGTTGTATTGATTACTACGAAAAAGGGTACTGAGGGAAAGTTAAGTGTATCTTATTCAAATGATACTCAGTTTTTGATGCCGTTCGTAATGCCTAAATTTCAAAATACCTATGGACGTAAAAAGGAAGGTGTATTTGAGAGCTGGGGAAATAAACTGGCTACCCCTTCATCTTATGACCCGAAGGATTTCTTTCAGACGGGTTTTACTGAAACTAATTCATTAAGCGTAACTTCTGGAACAGATAGAAATCAGACCTATTTTTCCGCTTCATCTATTAATGCAGCAGGTATCATTCCTAATAATAAATATAACCGTTATAATTTTACCTTAAGAAATACGACTGAGCTCATAAAAGATAGATTAACTCTTGATATGAGTGCATCTTACATTATTCAGAATAATCAAAATATGATATCTCAGGGACAAGCTCATAATCCGTTGGTTCCTTTGTATTTATTCCCTCCCGGTGATGATATTGAGAAGTATAAGACATACGAGCACTATAATGCCGAACGTAATTTTAATACTCAATTCTGGCCTTATGGGAATAAGAATTTAGCTATGCAGAACCCGTGGTGGATTGTGAATCGTGAGTTCTTTAATAATAATAAACAACGCTATATGTTTACAGGTAGTCTGAACTGGAAGATAACTAGCTGGATGAGAGCGACCGGTCGTTTGCGTGTTGATAATAGTGAAGATACCTATACCCGAAAGATCAGTGCATCTTCCGACAAATTATTTGCTTCGGATTATGGTAACTACCAGAAGATGCGTACTCAATATAAGAACTTTTATGCGGATGCTATTCTGAATATAGATAAGAAGTTCGGTATATGGGGAGTAAATGCGAATATCGGAGGAAGTGTGACAGATGAAATTATGGGTGATGTTACCGGGTTTGAAGGTAACCTGGTTACTGTTCCCAACTTGTTTACTGTAGAAAATATTGACCGTAATGATGCGGAAACAAATATGTTGGGTGGAACAGGAGTTCATTATAATTCGCAGTCCGCTTTTGCAACTGTGCAATTCAGTTATAAGAGTGCTCTGTTTTTAGATGTAACCGGACGTAACGACTGGGCTTCTACTTTTGCCTTTACATCTAATGAGAAAAAAGGATATTTTTACCCGTCAGTGGGTTTGTCTTTTGTGCCGACGGAGATGTTTGATTTAAGCAAAACACCGATCTCATTCATGAAATTGCGTGCTTCTTATAGCGAGGTAGGTAATGCTCCAAAGCCCTATGTGTCTTCTTTATCCTATAAGATTACCCGTGGTAAAATAGAAGATCTGCCGTCACTTCCGGCAACAGGTTTAAAACCGGAACGTACCAAGGCATTTGAGGTAGGTGCTAATATCCGTTTATTCAAGGATAAGATTAACTTTGATGTTACTTATTATAGCTCAAATACCTATAACCAGTTCTTTACTCTGGATGCTGCTCCCAGTACGGGTTATAAAGAATATCATGTAAACAGTGGTAAAGTGAAAAACTGGGGTGTTGAAGCCATGCTGGGATATAAAGAAAAGTTAGGTCAGGTGAACTGGAATTCCACCTTAACCTTCACCATGAATCGGAATAAAATTAAAGAATTATTGAGTGAATCGGCACGTAATCCTATCACGAATGAGCGAGTCATTCTTCCTTATATGGACATCGTGACAATGGGAACTTACAAACAAAGAATTGAAGAAGGCGGAAGTATTGGAGATATTTACGTCCAAGGCTTGAAGACAGATCATCAAGGCTATATATATGTAAATCCTCAGGATGGTTCTGTTCAGGCGGATAGTGAAAACTGGATAAAAGCCGGAAATTCAGCTCCCAAATATAATTTTGGTTGGAATAATACTTTTAGCTATAAAGGATTTTCACTTGGCTTCCTGATCGATGCACGTCTAGGTGGTATTTGTGTTTCTGCCACACAAGCGCTTATGGATCGTTTTGGTACTTCTCAAGCTTCTGCTGACGCTCGTGATAATGGCGGCGTAATGGTGAATGGAGGGAAAGTAAATACTGAAAAATATTATTCTGTAGTCGGTGGTGGTACTACCGGATTATTAGCATTCTATACATATAGCGCAACCAATGTTCGCCTGAGGGAAGCTACTTTAGGATACACATTTCCCGATCAATGGTTTAGAGGGGCAGTGAAGAATGTGAAATTATCTCTGATTGGTAAGAATTTGTTTATGTTCTATCATAAGGCTCCTTTTGATCCTGAACTGGCGTCTTCTACAGGAACCTATTATCAGGGTATCGACTTTTTTATGCAACCGAGTTTGCGTAATGTTGGTTTTAGCTTAAAATTCCAATTCTAATACTAAAATAGAGAATAATGAAAAAGATGAAAATATATATGAAGTTGAAAAGCGCATTAGTATTGGGACTTTTCACATTAACGGCATGTACGGGCAATTATAGAGATTTTAATATGAATCCCGACAATGTTCCTGATTCTTACTTAGATATGGATGGCTTGCGTTATGGCTCGGCTATTACTTCTATGGAGTTGGATATGATTCCGTGCAGTGATCAGGGAGCTAATGCTTATCAGCGTGCTCAGAATCTGACAGGAGATATCTTTTCCGGTCAGTTGTGCGCTATTGGTGTCTGGAACGGTTGTTCTAATAATACAACTTATAACTTGCGTTTCGACAATTGGAATGATGTAATGTTCAATATTGCTTTCACTACTATAATGCCTGCTTGGAAGCGTGTTTGTACGGAAGAAAACAGAGAAAAAGAACCTGTGACTTATGCGATAGCACAAGTGCTGAAAGTTGCTGCCATGCACCGTTGTACGGATAATTATGGTCCGTTGCCATATTTTCAATTTGGGAATGGAGCGATGACTACTCCTTATGATGCTCAGGATAAGATATATGAATCATTCTTTAAAGATTTGAATGAAGCCATTGATATTCTGGAAGATTTTTGTGAGAAGAATCCCGATGCGCGTCCATTAAAAAAGTATGATTTGGTTTATGAAGGTAATATTACTAAGTGGGCTAAATTTGCCAATACTTTAAAATTAAGACTGGCAATGCGTATTGTATATGTTGATCCAGCTAATGCTCAAAAGTATGCTGAAGAAGCTGTCAGTACATCAAGAGGTGTCGGGGTTATGACGGAAAATGATGATAATGCAATGTTGCATTCGGCAAACGGTATTGTTGTGTATCATCCTTTGAGAGTGATTTGGGCAATGTATAAAGAAACGTGTATGGGATCTACCATGGAGTCATTTCTTAAAGGATACAGTGATGATCGTATTGGCAAATACTTTCATAAATCAACTTTAGAAGGTGGTGATTACCATGGAGCTCGTAATGGAATTATTATTGATGACCAGACATTATATCAGAGATTGTCCACTCCTAATATCGAGGCGTCAAATAAAGTGAAATGGATGTGTGCTGCCGAAGCATATTTCCTGCGTGCAGAAGGCGCTTTGCGAAAATGGAATATGGAAGGGGATGCGAAGGGATTATATGAAACAGGTGTTCGTACCTCATTTGCAGAATGGGAAGCGAACATAGGCAGTTACTTGACGAATAAAGATGCCAAACCTGCTAAATATGATGATCCTATTGGCAATAACAGTTATTCGGCTCGTACGGAAATAACCCCTGTCTATGATGAAAAGGCTTCTGTTGAAGAAAATCTGGAGCGCATCTTGACGCAGAAATGGATTGCCCTCTATCCGGAAGGACAAGAAGCATGGACTGAGTTCCGCCGTACTGGTTATCCCAAGATAATGCCGGTGGCCAATAATTTCAGCAATGGAGCAGTTGATACGGAAATACAGATTCGTCGTGTTACTTTCCCGCAACAAGAATATGATGGGAATAGTGCTGAAGTTCAGAGAGCCATTTCTCTATTAGGTGGTCCGGATACAGGTGGAACCAAACTATGGTGGGATAAGAAAAAATAATTAGTAACTCATAAAGAAGTGAATCAAATGAAGAAATTTATTTTATATATTCTGGCAGTACTAGCAGGAAGTTCTTTATTTATAGCATGTGAAGAACAGAATGAAATGGAAGCACGTGTTGTCCAGACAGTTCCGGAAAAACCGGAAGCATATTATGAAAATCTGCGTGCTTATCGAAATACAGATCACTATATTGCCTTTGGGTGGTTTGGCAACTGGTCGGCTGCCGGTCCGGCTATGTCCACAAGATTAGCTAATGTGCCGGATAGTATGGACATTATTTCTATTTGGGGAGATTATAATAAGATTACTCCGGAAATGAAAGCTGATATGGAATATGTTCGGAGAGTGAAAGGTATGAAAGTGATCTTTACCATTTTTGCACATTCTATTCCGGAAGAATTTGAAGTTACTAAAGAAGGAATTGAAGCCTATGCGCTTGCAGTATGTGATTCTGTTGATAAATATGATTATGATGGCTTGGATCTGGACTATGAACCGGGATTTGGCGGAGTGGGACCGTTGGTTTCAGGTCCTGGACACATGGACAATATGGAGATTTTTGTAAGAAAGCTGAGCGAAAAATTAGGCCCGGCTTCAGGAACAGGCAAACTGCTTACCATCGACGGAGTTCCTTTTCACTTAAATGAGGGATTAGCCCAGTTATTTGATTATGGAATTGTGCAGGCTTATAACTCTTATGGAGATAGTGATTTGCAAGGTCGTTTTGATGATGCTGATGCCAATGGCTGGAAACCGGAGCAGTATATTTTTACTGAGAACTTTGAAAGTCTGTGGTCAACGGGAGGAAACCCGGAATATCGGGATTCTAAAGGAAGAACGATGCCTTCATTGTTAGGAATGGCCCGTTTCAATCCGCGTCAAGGAAAAAAAGCGGGGGTGGGAACTTACCACATGGAATATGAATATTTGGCATTGCCTGACTATAAGTATCTGAGACAAGCTATTCAGATAATGAATCCGGCCATTAATGAATAATAGTATTACAATATAAATAATTAAAGATATGATGAGACTTAAATATATAATTGCGGGAATTTCTCTGCTCTTGCTTGCATCTTGCAAAGAGGCTGACGAGTTTCGTGATGTGGTGTATATGACTGGTACTGAATCCACTGTTATAAGCCGTTTGACAATAGATGGGCCTGCTACGATGGGAGTGAGTGCAACTTGTTCTTCTAAAATAGAAGGAACGGATGTGAAAGTCAGTTTTACGGTTGAGCCGGGACTGGTGGAAAGTTATAATGTAAAGAATGGGACTAAATATACGGTGTTGCCGGAAGGGAGTTATCGTCTCTCTGAATCTCAATCGGTTATAAAAGCCGGTTCAAATGTGTCGGAACCGATCATGTTTAACATTGATTCTACAGAGAAACTTCAGGAAGGTGTAGTATATATGCTTCCCATTTCATTAGCAAATGTGGAGGGGAAGAAAATGCTTGACTCTGGCAGAACCTTATACTTGATCGTGAATCAGACTATAATAACAAGTGCATGTTCTTTGTCCGGCAGCGTATCATTCAATGTTCCAAAGTTTAAGGAAAATCCTTCACTAAAGAGTTTGCAGGAGTTCTCCATGGAATGTCGTATAAAGATGAATGGTTTCGCAACTTGGGATCCTTATATTAGTTCAATAATGGGGATCGAGAGTGATGAAAACTTCCTGTTGCGTTTTGGTGATGTGACTATCAAGAATAATCAATTGCAGTTGACAGCAAAAGATCAGTTGACTACTCCAATGACTTTTGATACAGGGAAATGGTATCACGTAGCGGCTGTATATGATGGCGCTTCGTTGAATATCTACGTAAATGGCGCTTTGGAAGTAACCAAGGCTGCGGATAAACGTAAAGCCGTAAACTTATATGATGGTGGTGACTTTAATATTGGATATTCTTATAATGGACGCTATCTGAATGGTGCTATCAGTGAGGCCCGCGTTTGGACCAGAGCTTTGACACAAGCCGAAATAGAAGGCAATATTTGTTATGTTGCTCCTGATTCGGAAGGATTATTGGCATATTGGCGTTTTAATGAAGGGACAGGAAACACTTCTGCCGATATGACCGGGCATGGCTATAATGCTGAACGGAAGACAGGTACTCCAACATGGATTGAGGGAGTTCGTTGTCCTGAATGATGAGTCTTATTTTTCAGAAAGTTTTCGAAGGTCATAACATAGAAAGATGAACATTATGAAGAATTTTTATAAATTAATGATAATGGTTGCAGCCGTTTGGGCTGCAACCCCTTTCTTCACTTCGTGTAGTGACAGTGAAGAAGAAGATAACGAGTATACTACTTCTTTTGTCTATTTACAAAGAAACGATTATTTAGATGATGAGAAAGTATTTATCATAACTCATAACAGTATCACAGGGTTAGGAGGAAAGGTTGACATGCCCTTCAGGGTAAAAGTACAGCGACCAACTTCTGTGGATGTAACAGTTAATCTGGCAGTACAGACAAGTGAAGGATTGGAAGGGAAAATCGTATTAAGCTCTCAGCAAGTAGTCATTAAAGCCGGTGAAATGCAATCGGAAGAACTTACGGCAAGTATGCCCGATTTATCATTTTTATCAGGAACAGAAGATGCTATGAGTTATACTTTTTCTGTAATAATGGAAAGTATTCAGTCAACCAGTCAGAGTGTTAGGGCAAGTAGTATTTATAATGCACTGCCTGCTACAATTAACAAAGAAGCTCTATCCGTTGATAATCTGAAAAGCGGAGTGCCGGAGAATAGTGTACTTGACGATCGGTCTAAGTGGACTCTTACTCTGATGGATGGGGTGCAAGGTACGGCGTCTGATCTGATTGACGGTAATGGAGGATCGGATGTTGCTATGGATAATTCCGGTTTTTGGATTACTGTGGATTTAGGCAGTAAGAAGACTGTGACAGGAATTAAGACTCAGCATTGGAGTTCTGGCTATGCTCCTTCTAAAGTTGTGATCTATATATCTGAGGATGGAAATAAGTGGAAATCAATGGGAGACATTCGCACTAGTGGAAGCACTCAGAATATTTCATTGAAGGTTCCTATGGATACCCGGTTCTTGAAATATGATATGTTGTCATATCCGAAGCGTGTTGATGTCACAGAGTTCAATATTTATATAGCTAAATAGTTAAGTGCTATATCACAATTCTTAGAATTAAAGGAAATTCCTCGGAGATACTCACGTAGTATCTAAGATATGAACCGATAAGAACTATATTTCACTCTCCTTATTCATCTCAAAGTGACCATATATCTGTTGCTTGGGATGAATGGGGAGAAGTGAAATTTGGTCTTCCTGTGTTTTACATCCTTCACTAAATAAACGTTTCTTTGTAATCCTCTCTGCGATACCAATTCTTTGAGATATTTTTATCGGTATTTAGATTGACTCTGATAAATTTATTGAGCAGCTCTTTAAAGTATTTAAAGGTATTAATGCCATGTAGCTTGTATTTGTATGTCGAGTAACTTTGCTTTTAGTTCTCTCGATATGGATAGAGTATTCTTAATGTTGAAGATAACATGCACAGATCCGGTTGATTAGTAATATAATATTTCCTATCTTAGCACCGGCAAATAAAATCACCTGAAAAGATAAAACTATAAATGAATCGAACACCATGAAGAGAAAACCAATCGCAACCAGTATTTCTACAGCAATATTCTGTCTGTTTTTGACAGGATGTCAGGAAGTCAAATCACCGGAACCTGTTTTACCCATCCCGGAAGAGAAACAAGTCAATTGGCAAAAGATGGAAACTTATGCCTTTGTACATTTCGGTCTCAATACTTTTAATGACCGCGAATGGGGATATGGCGACTCTGATCCGAAAACTTTCAATCCTGCACGTCTGGATTGCGAACAATGGGTGCAGACTTTTGTCAACTCCGGCATGAAAGGAGTGATTTTGACAGCCAAGCATCATGATGGCTTTTGTTTGTGGCCTACCCAGCTGACTGAATATTGTATTCGAAATACTCCTTACAAAGATGGTAAAGGAGACATCGTCCGTGAACTTTCCGATGCCTGCAAGAAGTATGGGATTAAGTTTGCTGTATACCTCTCTCCGTGGGACAGACATCAGGCTAATTACGGTACTCCGGAATATGTAGATTATTTCTATAAACAACTTCACGAGTTGCTGACTAATTATGGAGACGTATTCGAAATCTGGTTTGATGGAGCCAATGGAGGCGACGGTTGGTATGGAGGAGCGAAAGATGCACGTACCATTGATCGCAAAACATATTATGATTATCCGCGAGCTTACAAAATGATCGATGAACTGCAACCGCAAGCCGTGATATTCTCCGATGGAGGACCGGGTTGCCGTTGGGTAGGAAATGAGAGTGGATTTGCCGGAGCTACTAACTGGTCTTTCCTTCGGGCAGGCGAAGTATATCCGGGTTATCCCAAATATCGTGAACTACAGTATGGTCATGCGGACGGAAACCAATGGGTGGCTGCCGAATGTGATGTATCTATCCGTCCGGGATGGTTCTATCATCCGGAAGAAGACAATAGAGTGAAGACAGTCGATCAATTGACGGATTTGTATTACCGGAGTGTAGGTCATAATGGTACTTTATTATTGAATTTCCCGGTAGATCGCAATGGTTTGATTCATCCGACGGACTCTTTGAATGCAGTAACGTTCCATCAGCGGGTTCAGAAAGAATTGGCAGACAACTTATTGAGTAAAGCCAAAGTTTCAGCTTCCGATGAGCGTGGAGGTCAGTTCAATGTCCGTGCCTTGACAGATGGACAGTATGACACCTATTGGGCTACCAATGACAGCGTCATGGCGGCTGATCTGACTTTTACTTTCGAACAGCCGACAAAGATGAACCGGGTTATGATTCAGGAGTATATACCTTTGGGACAGCGTGTTAAATCTTTTGTGGTCAAATATAAGAAAGGAGATCAGTGGTTGTCGGTCAAATGTAATGAAGAAACTACGACTGTAGGTTACAAACGTCTGTTGCGTTTTGAAACGATAGAGACGGAACAGCTGCGTATACGCTTTACAGATGCCCGTGCGTGCTTGTGTATCAATGAAGCAGGAGCTTATTATGCTCCCGACGCTACGGAAAGTTACACATCCGCCACTTCGGAGTTGAGGAGTTTTCCGTTTACTATCGTGGGCGTTGATGAGGAGGAAGTCAAGAAATGCAGCGATAAAGACGATCAGACTACTGCTTTTATCCCCGGGAAAGAAATCGTGATTGATCTCGGTGAAAGCTGTACCCTTCATTCATTCTACTATTTGCCCGATCAGAGTGAGTACAGTAAAGGTTTGATTTCATCTTACGAATTGTCTGCCGGTTCGACTGAAGAAACGATGCAGGTTATTGCAAAAGGAGAATTCTCGAATATCCGCAATAATCCGATTCTTCAGAGTGTATACTTTAGTCCTGTTGAAGCCCGTTTTCTTAAATTGAAAGCGACACGTATGGTGGACGAAAGTGATTCTTTAGGATTAGCCGAAGTGGGATGTCAATAATCCACTCAGAGTTCAAGTCATAAACGAAAAGTGGGACGTATTGCTTTACGATACGTTCCACTTTTACTCACTTTCACTTAAAACCTAAACCTTGTATTTACTTGCTGTTATAAGCCGTCAACATCCAAACCATCTTTTCCTGTTCTTTCAGATAATCGCTCATCATCGAAACGGTTACTTCATCTCCGGCTTGTGAAGCGATAGACAGAATCTTGCGTTCTTCACCGATCAGATAACTGATAGACTGTAGTATGTTATCCAGTGCCTGTTCTCCGTTGCTTACCTTATCCACTTCGTTAATATTGGCTACTTTCAGATAATCACTGAATTTGTTGGCAGGAGTACCGCCCAGCATCAGGATACGTTCTGCGATTTCGTCCACTTTTTCGGCAGTGTCATCATACATCTTTTCGAATTGGCTGTGAAGTACGAAGAAGTCATGCCCTTTGATATTCCAGTGGAAACCGCGGAGGTTGGTGTAATATACTTGGAAGTCTGCCAGTAATTGTTGCAAAGATGCTACTACGTTGTTTGCTCCCGATTCGTTCAATTTGATAAATTCTAAAGTTTTCATATTCTATTTGTTTTTAATGATTTATATTCGTTTTCTTTTTTTCTGTACTGCAAAGATAAGGCGGAAAATGCTTGTTGTCAAACTGATAATTTCTATCTTTGCATAGAAGAAATCTATAACTTAATCATATTTGATAGATGACGATACAACAATTAGAATATATATTGGCGGTTGACCAGTTCCGTCATTTTGCCAGAGCGGCGGAATATTGCCGCGTGACGCAGCCCACGCTGAGTGCTATGATCCAGAAACTGGAAGATGAGCTGGGAGTGAAGTTGTTTGACCGTACGGTGCAGCCGGTCTGTCCCACAGCGATTGGAGAAAAGATCATTGATCAGGCACGTGTCATTCTGGCACAGACAGCGCAGGTGAAAGAAATAATCAGTGAAGAGAAACAGTCACTGGCAGGCGTGTTCCATTTGGGGGTATTGCCTACCATAGCACCTTATTTACTTCCCCGCTTCTTCCCCCAACTGATGGAAAAGTATCCGGAACTGGATATACGTGTCACAGAAATGAAAACACAGAATATCCAGCAGGCATTGCATGCCGGAGATATTGATGCCGCAATTATAGCCAGCAAATTGGAAGACACTTTCCTGAAAGAAGAAACACTTTTCTATGAAACATTCTTCGGATATGTATCCTGCAAAGAACCTCTGTTCAAGCACGACGTGATACGCACTTCCGATATAACGGGCGAACGTCTCTGGCTATTGGACGAAGGGCATTGCTTCCGTGACCAGCTTGTACGTTTCTGCCAGATGGAAACGGTCAAAGTCAATCAGATGGCCTACCATCTGGGAAGTATGGAAACCTTTATGCGTATGGTAGAAAGCGGAAAAGGAATCACCTTCATTCCCGAACTGGCTGTTTCGCAACTGAACGAAGAACAAAAGAAACTGGTACGTCCGTTTGCCATTCCCCGCCCTACACGGCAGATAGTGCTTGCGACCAGCAGGGATTTTATCCGTCATAGCCTGCTCAATGTACTCAAAGAAGAGATACTGGCAGCAGTACCCAAAGAAATGCAATCCCTGCAATCCATTCAGTACTTGCTGTAATATTGCTTATTCCTGCGTACTGCTTCCGGCTGTATGGCGTTTCAACCATCGCCCTATTTCAGCTCCCTTAAAATAGATAATGAGGGAGCTGACTATGATAATCATTCCTGCAACGGTACTGAATGTCGGATACTCTCCCGGGAGCATGATCCAGCTAAGTATGGCGCCCAATATCGGGTTGATCAGTCTGCACATATTGATATCACTCACTTTGGCTCCTTTACTCTGTAAGGCGATAAACCAGAAACTGAAAGCAAAGACCGAGATAAATACCAGAATAGAAAGACTGATATAGAATCCGGCAGGCTTTCCGATAAATGAATGATACCCTTCCGTACCTAATCCTACCATATAGATGAGCAGTCCGCCGAAGAACATCTGCACGGCATTCAGGAAAATAGGGTTTATCTTGCCTTTATCTTCTGATACCGAAATCGCGGAATATCCCTGAAAGATGATACTGAGCAGCAAAAGTACAATTCCCGTGATCCCTTTCCAGTCCAGCGGAGCGCCATTGCTACCCATGCCTACGATAAGCAGCAAACCGATGAGGCTGACAATAAGGCTGATAATCTTGTGCACATTCAGCCGGTCATTGCTGGCCAGCAGATGGGCTAGCAGTACATTGATCAGAGGTGTCATTCCCATAATGATAGAAGAGATAGCCCCGCTGACGAAATCGACTCCGAAATAGAAAGCGGTGTACCCCATAAACATATTGATCAGGATCAAATTCAGAAACAGTTTGCTGTGTTGGCGTATTTCTTTCCACATCCCCTTATGCCAGGTATAAGCAAAAAGAATGATGCCTACAGTGGTAAAGCGGATTCCTGCAAAGTTCATCGGCGAAAAGTCGTAACTCAGTTCCTGCTTGATAAACGGATTGACGATAGCCCATAATACAGAGGCCAATATAGCATAAAAAAGTCCTTTTTTCATTTTATGGTTTGGTGGTTTTATTCAAAAATGCTGCAAAGATAGTAATAATTAGGCACATACATTTTGAATCTAGGTATTAATTCCTTATATTTGGAGAATCAACCATTTTTTATTTAGTAATATGAAAAAATACATTGCAGAAATGATCGGGACGATGGTGCTTGTCCTGATGGGATGTGGAAGTGCTGTTTTTGCCGGCAGTATGGCTGGTACTGTAGGAGCCGGCGTGGGAACGGTCGGCGTTGCTTTGGCATTTGGACTTTCAGTAGTGGCGATGGCGTATGCTATCGGAGGTATTTCGGGATGTCACATCAATCCTGCTATTACGCTAGGAGTATTCCTCTCGGGTCGTATGAATGGAAAAGATGCGGGTATGTATATGCTTTTCCAGGTTATAGGAGCGATTATCGGTTCGGCTATTCTTTATGCCCTGGTGACCACCGGCGGGTACGACGGGCCGACGGCTACTGGTTCCAACGGCTTCGGTGACGGTGAGATGCTACAGGCATTCATCGCAGAAGTGGTCTTTACTTTCATTTTTGTATTGGTGGTGCTGGGGTCTACCGATCCGAAGAAAGGGGCGGGAGCTTTCGCAGGCCTTGCCATCGGTCTTTCTTTGGTATTGGTGCATATCGTATGTATCCCTATTACAGGTACTTCCGTCAATCCGGCACGTAGCATCGGTCCGGCATTGTTCCAGGGTGGAGAAGCGTTGTCGCAGTTATGGCTGTTTATTGTGGCGCCGTTTGTAGGAGCGGCTGTCAGTGCGCTCGTCTGGAATTATTTCGGTGACAAGAATGAAAAGAAATAATAAGAAGAAATAAACGGATCACTTTATGATAAAATTAAGGGCGAGAGTTTCACAACTGTCGCCCTCTTTTGCGTAATTATATATTATAATAAAAAGAGTGTTTCTATAATTACTAGATTTAATTAGATGAGGGGAATTTCACTTCATAGAATTTTTCCCCGTTATATAAGGTCTTGACACGTATTCTGAGTCCTTTCTTGCCTTTCATCTGATCTTGAATCTTATCCAATTTGAAAGATATATACCCTTCGCCCAGACGGTCGGCGGTGTCGCCTTCGTCGTTATGTCGGAATTCCAGATCGATATACTCATCGTTGACATCATCGGCAGCAGGTTCAGCTTCCTTGTTGTTGATGACCAGATTCAGGAAATGTTTCTTGTCCTCGCTATGCGTGCCGTAATATTGGAATTCGATTGTCAGATATTTCTTGTCTTGGGTAATCCACATATAAGTAGAATTGATTTTATCGTCTCCGATCTTCTCTTCCGTATTTTCTCCTTCCCCCATAGTCACGATTTCTTTGGTCAGGATCTCTTTTATTTCTCTTACCTGAATATTATAGTCATATCCCTTCACCGGTTCTTCCAGCTCTTTGAATATCACAAAGGCGCGTTGCCCGTCTTTATTCTTGTCACTGATCCATCCGTTTCCATTGCTCGGGAACATTGTTTTTCCATCATCCAGAGTGAAATAGAAATCCTTGCTATCCGGGCTGATCAGATTGATGGTGCTGATGACCAGTGAATCGGATGAGGAGTCATCATCATCCAGACACGACTGAAGTATCGGCATTGTGGTCATAACAGCAATAAAAAATGCAATGAATTTAAATTTCTTCATATACTATAAAAATGTTTTTTAATGAGTACTATTTACTTGCTTTGTACTCTGAAAATGCAAAGGGGGAGAAAATATTGCATTTGGATCTGTTAAAGAAACAAAAGTTGCAAAAGAGTTGTTCTCTCTGTGCAGTATTTCTATCTTTGCTGCATTTATAAGGTAAACACGTGTATAAGCAAATGGAAGAATTTGAGTTGTCGGAACAATGCAGGCTGGGAAATAATCGAGCCCGCAAAGAATTGTATGAGCATTATGGAGGGCGTTTGCTAGGCGTCTGTCTGCGCTATACCGGCGACCGTGATACAGCTCAGGATCTGCTTCACGATGGTTTTATAAAGATATTCAGTTCTTTCGACAAGTTCACCTGGCGGGGTGAAGGCTCACTGCGGGCCTGGATGGAACGGGTGATGGTCAATACCGCTTTACAGTATCTTCGCAAGAGTGATGTAATCAGTCAGTCTACGCCTTTGGAAGAAGTACCCGAAGATTACGAGGAACCCGACGCTTCGGCTGTAGAGATGATTCCGCAAGCGGTATTGATGCGATTTATCGAAGAGCTGCCGGCGGGATACCGTACCGTGTTCAACCTTTACACCTTCGAGGAAAAATCGCATAAGGAAATAGCACAGTTGTTAGGTATTAATGAGAAGTCATCGGCTTCGCAATTATTTCGGGCGAAGAGCGTGTTGGCTAAGAGAGTAAAAGAATGGATAATGAATAACGGATAGGTAGAGATATGGAAGAGAAAGAATTATGGATGAATAAGTTGAAGGAGAAGCTCGGGAATTACTCGGAGCCGCTTCCTGCTTCCGGTTGGGAACAACTGGAAAAAGAACTTATGCCTCCTGTGGAGAGGAAGATATATCCTTATCGTAAATGGACGGTAGCCGCTGCGGCTGTCATTTTATTGGCTTTGGTGTCATCGGTCAGCCTGTATTTCCTCGGGACTCCTGCTGCTGATGAAATTCGTCATGCCAAGACTCCGGCGTTAGCCTCTGTACCGGATGTTTTGCCGGATGCGCAGCAACCGGATATGACAGGAACAACGGTAGAACCGGTAGTGCGTCCGGTAGTGAAGAACCGTATCGCGAAAGCAGAACGGAACATTCCCCAGCTGACGGCAAATATCGACGAACCGGTGAAGAAAGAAGAGCAGCAACCTTCGGAACTGAACGCTCAGACCGGCGACCGGAAAGAAAAAGAAGAAGTGGAACCGGTGGAAGAAACGAAGGCCGCCCAGCATAAGCCCGCAGATACGGAACAACCGAGAAATAAGCCGCGCCGCCCTTCCAGCAGAGACAAACTGCATATTCCGGCAGAAAAGGCATCTTCGCAGAAAGGCACATGGTCGATGGGACTTTCGGTAGGTAACTCCGGTGGTGCTTCTACAGAGTTGGGATCGGGCATTCCTTCTTATATGTCCCGTGTGAGCATGGTATCGGTATCAAACGGTCTGCTGAGCATACCCAATGATCAGCAATTGGTCTTTGAAGATGGAGTACCTTATTTGCGTCAGGCCAATCAGGTGGTCGATATGGAGCACCATCAGCCTATTTCCTTCGGATTATCTGTCCGCAAAAGTCTGGCGAAAGGTTTCTCTGTCGAAACAGGATTGACTTACACCTTGCTTTCTTCGGATGCAAAGTTTGCGGACAGCGACCAGAAGACCGAGCAGAAACTGCATTATCTGGGTATCCCGTTAAAAGCGAACTGGAACTTCCTTGATAAGAAACTGTTTACTCTTTATGTATCTGGTGGAGGTATGATTGAGAAATGTGTTTATGGTAAGCTGGGCACAGAGAAGGAAACTGTGAAACCTTTGCAATTCTCCGTCTCCGGTGCAGTCGGCGCACAGTTTAATGCTACCAAACGGGTAGGTATATACGTAGAACCCGGTGTTGCTTATTTCTTTGATGACGGTTCCGATGTACAGACCATCCGTAAGGAAAATCCGTTCAACTTCAATATTCAGGCGGGTATCCGACTTACTTATTAGTCAATATAGTTGAGCTATATATTTTAAAAGCGATATTTTACCAATAACGGTTAAAATATCGCTTTTAAAGTTTTATATGCAGAAACTTTGCTGAAAAATCGGAAATCTGAGAAAATATTAATATCATTGTCACCTGTTTCTGACCGATGGTAACATACCTTTGTTGCAAAATTCTAAGCTATGGTGGATTCTATAAATGAAAAACGTTTATTAACCGAATTAAAGAACGGCTCCTTTCATGCATTTGAAAGGTTATATAATATGTATAGCGGTAAGTTATACAACTTCATTATGCGAATTTCTTCCGGCAATCAATATATGGCTGAAGAAGTAGTTCAGTCTGCCTTTATCCGTGTTTGGGAAGTACGTGAGCGAGTAGAGCCGGAGTCTTCATTTATTTCTTTTCTTTGTACCATCGCCAAGAATTTATTAATGAATATGTATCAGCGTCAGACTGTAGAGTATGTTTACAATGAATATTTGAAAAATACAGGAGTAGATCGTGACTCCCAGACAGAAGAAAGTATTGACTTGCGATTCTTGAATGAATATATCGATTCTTTGGCTGAAGAATTGCCGGCGCAACGGAAGAAAATCTTTATTCTGAGCAAAAGGCAAAATTATACAAATAAAGAAATAGCGGAGATGATGGGTATTTCCGAAAGTACAGTTGCCACGCAACTATCTTTGGCCGTGAAGTTTATGCGTGAGCAGTTAATGAAGCATTATGATAAAATCGTTGCGCTTCTGTTTGCCTTTTTTGTTAATGAAATGTAATTGTAATCTTTGCTTTTGGATGGCAGATAGGATGAAAATGTATACCTGTAAATAAGTAGGAAGATGGATAAGATACATTATAAAGAGCTGATTGAAAAATATTTCGAAGGAAATATAACGGACACTGAAATAAAGGAGTTGTCCGATTGGATAAAGAACGACCGTCAGTTGCAAAACTGGTGGGAACAGGAGTTTACCAAGTCGGATGCCGCTATTGATCCGATACTGCGCGATAAACTCTTTGCACGGATAAAAGAAGGAACACTGAAACATACGTCACCGAGAACGAAGGGCGTGAGAACTCTCCCTATGACTCCTTGGAGGTGGGTGGCTGCTATTTTGTTACCTGTCTGTATTGCTTTTTTTACTTATTATTTGATCGATTCGTCGCAAATGACCAGTGCGCCTTTTATTGTCAAAGCAGATAAAGGTGATAAAGCTACAGTTGAATTGCCGGATGGAACGAATGTAGTGCTTAACTCAGCTTCTCAATTGAGTTATCTGAATAATTTTGGAGAGAAAGTCCGCAGAGTGCAACTGAATGGTGAGGCCTACTTTAAAGTCGCTCCTGATGAGAAACATGCGTTTATAGTGCAGATAGGTGATTTGGAAGTAAAGGTATTGGGGACTTCCTTCAATGTATCTGCTTATGAAGATGCAAAAGACATTACGGTTGTTTTGTTGGAAGGGAAAGTAGGAATTTACACTCAGGAAACTTCGCGTATGATGAAGCCCGGTGATAAGATAGAATACAATAAAAACACTCATCAACTTGTTGCTACCCAAGTGCATCCCAACGATTATATTGAATGGACGAAAGGAAATATCTATTTCGAGAAAGAATCGTTGGAAAACATTATGAAAACTCTTTCACGGATTTATGATGTGGAGATACGTTTCGATTCGAATAAACTTCCTAAAGAATACTTTACGGGAACGATTCCTAGTGGCGGCATACAGAACGCCTTGAATATTCTCATGCTTACTTCGCCTTTTTATTATGAAATGGATGGCTCGGTCATTGTCTTGAAAGAGAAGTAGATAAGCATCTTTATCATGAAATTAGATATAGCCATTCCTGAGTTTTCCCCCGGAATGGCTTTTTAATTTATGAAGAACCGTTGGTTAACAAGAGTTAAAGATAGATAGCCGATTGGACGAAAGGGGAGAGCAGTCGGTATACCTGTCAAACAGCTTAAAAGTTTTGATATATGGAAAACAGAACACCCTTTGTGAAACTCCCTCAGTCTACAGCAGGGAGAAGTAAGAACTGGAGAACATTACGGGCCATTTGTCTGCTACTGTTCATGAGCATCTCTTTGACCGCTTATTCTCAAATAACGGTTGATTTGAAAGACATTTCGTTAAGAGCCTCATTAAAAAAGATTGAGCAAGTTAGTAATTACAAGTTTTTCTACAGTGAGAGTCTGCCGGAATTGAGTTGGAAAGTTTCATTGAACGTTCGGGATGTAACGATCGACCAGACCATGACACGTCTTTTGGAAGGAATGGAACTGACTTACAAAAAAGAACAGGAAAACGTCATTGTGTTGATTCGTAAAACACAAAGTAAACAACTGACGAAAAAAGTAACCGGAACAGTTGTCGATGCCAACGGAGAACCCATAATCGGTGCAAGTATCGTGATTAAAGGTGAGTCTCACGGGACAATAACGGATTTTGATGGTAAGTTCGCATTGCCCGACGTACCGGAGAAAGCAGTCTTGACCATCTCTTATATCGGTTACAAGACAGTCAATCTTGCTACTACCGATCAGACATTGGTAAAGGTAGTACTTGAGGAAGATAGTAAGATGATCGATGAAGTCGTAGTAGTAGGTTATGGAGTTCAGTCACAGAAGCTGGTCACTACCTCTATCAGTAAAGTGAAGATGGAGAATATAGATCAGGGAAATGATTACAATCCGATTAAGATGTTGCAAGGTCGTGTGGCAGGTGTGAATATATCTTCTGCCTCCGGAACACCGGGTGAAACTCCCAATATAACTGTTCGTGGTATCGGTTCCGTTAGCGGAGGAAGTTCACCGCTGTATGTAGTGGATGGAATCCCCAGCGAAAAATATCCGAATTTGAATCCCAATGATATTGAGAGTATGGAAGTGTTGAAAGATGCGTCGGCAGCGGCAATCTATGGTTCGCGTGCCAATGCCGGGGTGGTGCTGATCACTACCAAATCGGGGCAGCAGGGGAAAACAAAGATCGAAGTATCCGGCCGTTACGGCTTTGCCTCCCTTGCCAGTGATATAGAGATGGCTAATTCAACGGAATACATGAATACTATGCAGGCTGCTATTGATAACTACAATGTGCAGATGGGAACCAACCTGCAACTGTATATTCCTTCTCAGATTCAGGAAACCGACTGGGTGAAAGAGATTTCAAGAAAGAACTCAAAGACGGGTGCCGGTTCTATCAGCATTTCCGGCGGAAATGAAAAGACTACTTTTTTTGCTTCCTTAGGAGCCAATACTCAGGAAGGCTATTTGAATAAGAGTAAGTATGACCAATACAATATGCGTGCTAAGTTCTCACATAAAATAAACAGCATCTTCAAACTAAATATGAATCTGGCAGGTTCGGCAAGTCGTTCGGACTTATTGGAAGAAACGAGTACCAGTTTGAAAGTATTGCGTACAGCCCGTGAGGAACAACCTTGGTATTCTCCTTACAAAGAAGACGGGACATCCTATAAAGTGAATGGAACGGATATTCTGCGCCATAATCCCCTCATGTTAATAAATGAAGAAGACTGGGTAGCAAAGAAATATCAGTTGTCGGGAGTATTCAGTATAGACGTCACCCCCTTCAAAGGTTTTAAATATACACCGACAGTGAGTGCGTACGGCATTTTGGATAATGTTTCAAAGAAGTTATCGGATAAGCACGATGCCCGTAAAAACAGTAGTGGTTGGGGAGCTTTGGCACAACAGAAAGACCAGAGTTTCCGTTATGTGATTGATAATGTTTTTTCTTACAATAACGAATGGAATAAACTTATTTACTCAGTTATGTTAGGACACTCTTTCGAGAAATACACTTACGAACAGTTTGGAGCAAAGAGTGATAATTACGCCAATGGTGCCTATCCTTCGTCCAGTTTCGATCTCATTAATGCCGGACCGAACATCTATGCCGGAGATATCAGTTATACTTCCTACGCTTTGGAGTCTTACTTTGGTCGAATCGCCCTGAACTGGGATAATAAATATATCCTGAATGCCTCGTTACGCAGCGATGGTTCTTCCCGCTTTGCGAAGAATAAGAGGTATGGTTACTTTCCCTCGGCTTCTTTTGCATGGAGAGCTTCCAATGAAGGCTTCTTTCCCAAAAACAAATATGTCAATGATGCCAAACTGAGATTAAGCTGGGGTATGACAGGCAGCATGGCAGGTGTCAGCAATTATGCTCCGTTGTCGCTCATTAGTGCGGGAGGCGCATCCTACAATGGCTCTGCCGGATTCCAGATTTCACAGGACGCACGTGCGCTGACTTGGGAGAAGGCAAGTCAGTTCAATATAGGTTTTGATATCGAAATGTTTCAGTCTCGTTTAACCTTGAACGTTGATATGTTCTATCAGAAAACGACCGATCTGCTGTTTAAGAAACCTGTAAATGCAAGTACCGGATATACCACTCTACAGTCTAACATCGGTTCGTTGGAGAATAAAGGACTTGAATTGGCATTAAACGGCAAAATTCTCACCGGAAAATTCAAATGGGACTTGGGAGGTAATATTTCTTTCGTAAAGAACAAACTGCTCTCTTTAATTGAAGGAAGTGAAATGTACGTTGTACCCAGTAGCGGGAGTAACCTTTTGGGTGGTTCCATGCATGCTTTGATCAACGGAGAACCCATCAGTACATTTTATATGTTGAAGATGGAAGGCATTTATCAGCGTGACGATGAAGTTCCCGCCAAACTTTATGCCAAGGGAGTGCGTGCCGGTGATGTGAGATATTTTGATTACAATGAAGATGGCGACATCACCGACGCCGACCGTGTGAATGTAGGAAAAGCTATTCCCGACTTTTACGGTGGTATTACTTCGAATTTCTCATACAAAGGTTTTGATCTGTCATTATTTGGGCAATTTTCCGTAGGTGGAAAAGTGATGGCGGCATGGCGGGGTGTCAATGGTTCCGAAGGTACCGACCATTTAGGTCTGGCACTGTCTAATGTAAAAGTGGGCGACCGTGGAGAATCCGTAGAACAGTTCTTTAATATCAGTAAGGAGGTAGCCAATGGATACTGGCGCGGTGAAGGCACCAGCAACTCGATTCCCCGTCCTGTAAGGATCGGTGTGCATACCGGATATGATTATGACTACAATGTTCAGACATCCACCCGCTATCTGGAAGATGCTTCCTACTTCAAACTGAAAACAGTCACATTAGGATATACCTTGCCGGAATCCATCACGAAGAAAATTCATGTGAACTCTCTGAGATTTTACGTTTCGGCAGACAACTTGCTGGCTTTTACAAAATATTCGGGTTACGATCCTGAAACTTCTTTCTCGGGCAGTCCCGGAGACTCCAATTACGGAGTTGATTTCGGCCTGCAACCAGTGTTGAGAACATTTATCTTTGGTTTGAATCTAAACTTTTAAAAACAGACGAGTATGAAACGATTTTATATGATCAACTATTTACTATGCGGCATTTGTCTTTTATGGATGACAGGATGCTCAAATATGCTGGATGAAATGCGACCGAAGGACAAGATACCTCAAGACGCATTGAGCGAGTCCGACTTGACAAAGTTGCTTAACGGGGTATATGCTGAAATGGAAGAACTGGTTTTCAAGTTCTATATGGACGGTGATGTGAAAGGAGAGAATTTCAAGGCGGGCCCGGGATTTTCCATGAATGATCCGATGTCGATGGCTCCGAGCTCCAAAGAGGTATTGGGGCAGTGGCAGAAATGTTTCACAGCCTTAAAGCAAGTCAATTTCTTGGTGGAGACCTACGAAGCATCCTCCAATAAAGACAGTCAGGTGGTGAAACAGACCGGAGGAACCGGCTATTATTTCCGGGCATTGATTTATTATCATTTAGTCACCCGTTGGGGAGGAGCGCCTATTTTACGTAAGCGTACTTACGATGTAGTGCCTATCTCACCCGAAGCCGATGTGTGGAATTTTATTAAAGAAGATTTGGGCAAGGCAGAGAGCTTACTTCCGGAATTTACCGATCGCTTTTACGTATCTTTAAGTGTATGTGATGCACTGAATGCAAAAGTTTGTCTGGCCTTGAAAGATTATACGAATGCGGCTATTTATGCAGACAGAGTGATCACTAAGTCCAATTTCGCATTGAGTACCACATCAGCTGAATATGCTAATGCTTTCATCTCCAATAGTAATAGCAAAGAACTGATTTTTGCTCTGGCCAATAAACGCAGCACGGGATTGTTACTTTTCTATCAGTCTGTTAATGATATTGACCCGACATGGGATTATTCTCCCTCTGCCGATTGCTATAGTCATCTTTATGCCGATACTTCAGTCAAAAAGCAGGATATTCGTGCCAAAGCAGTCTTTGGGGCAGACAATAGCCGGATCATCAAATTTCCGAATGGAAGCACCGGGCAGTTTGTGACCAACGAACAACCTTCTCAAACTCCTATAGTAGTGGCTCGTGTAGCCGAAATGTATCTGATTAAAGCGGAAGCACTGGGAGCAACGAACGGCCTGTCGACCTTGAAAGAGTTTATGAATAAGCGTTATGCTACAGTCTCATTACCTTCAAGCATGAGCGACACCGAGTTTCAGAATCAGATACTGGACGAACGCCATCGTGAACTGTATGCAGAAGGACAGCGCTGGTACGACTTGAAGAGGACCAATCGGTTGGATTTATTTACTTCGCTGAACGGAAGAAATTATTTAATGTACTATCCGGTTCCCCAGTCGGAACGCGATTTGGCAGGAGCCGAAAATTATCCTCAAAACGATGGTTATTAATAAATTAAGAAAGAACAGATTATGAAGAATATAAAAATATTTGCAACGTTTTGCATCTGCTTGCTGCTGTTTTCAGCCTGTTCGGATGACTGGAAAGAAAATGCGTTAACAGCCAAATTCTCTTTTGACAAGTCGCTGTATTATGTCGGAGATGAAGTTCGCATTACTAATGAAACCGTAGGCGGAGAAGGAAACTACACTTATGAGTGGGATTTGGGAGACGGAAAGACTTCAACGGACCCCAATCCCGTAGTCACCTATCAAACGAACGGTGCCTATACGGTGACTCTTCATGTGAAGGATGCAAAAGGCACTTATGCGATGGCTCACAAATTGTTGACCATTGATTCGGAGCCTTTGCCTGAAGTAGGAAATGTAAAACTGAAATGGGTAGGCGGTCATGTGTTAGGAGAAGTACGTTCTACAGCTCCGGCTGTCAGTGATGATAATGGGGTGTATATGACTTCCAATGATCATTATTTACGTAAATTTTCGGCAGCGACAGGAGACCAGCTTTGGGAATTTGACCTTTGGACATCTGCTGACGGCGATGCACCATCCGGAAATACGCATACTACTCCAAGCATTGAAATAGACGGAACAATCTACGTAGGAACCGGAGACACCAGTGGCAAAGTAGGACGTGTGTATGCAATAAATCCGGACGGGAGTAAGAAATGGCTGGTGGCAGGTGACGCTGAAAATGGCTTCTGGAATAAAGGAAAAGCTTCCACACCCCGTATCAATTACCTGACCTGTGCCATTGGGGAGAATCATGTATATATGGGTAATGGCGGTTCTACAGGATCAGTACTTGCAGTAGATAAGGTGACCGGCTATCGGGTAGGATACGTAGCGAATGCGGATAATTCCGGAGGTCCTTCCGGAGGAGTATCTGCAGGAATAGTATTGGCAAACAACACTTTAGTTTGGGGTGGCGGAAAGAATGGATTGTTCGGGGCTTCTGCTTCTGCGTTGAATGCCGGTGGAAATGTAATGTGGGCTTGGCAGGTATTTAGCTCCGGCGATGATAAGCCGTCAGAAAATATGAACGGTTCTCCGGCAGTAGATGAGGTTGGTACTATTTACGGAACAGCTACGTTTGCAGGAATGGGAAGTAGCGCATTTGCTATAGGAAGTGATGGAGTGGAGAAGTGGCGTACTCCTTTGGGCAATGTCGGCACGCTGGATCAAGGCGGTGTTGTGATAGGACTCGACGGAAGCATTATCGTTACAGTGAAACGTGCTCCGGGGGAAGCAACCGGAGGAATCATCTCTTTGTCTCCGGGAGGAGCTATCCAATGGCATTACGGCATTGCGGAAGATGTAAGCGGTTGTGCGGCAATTGATCAAGCAGGAAACATACATTTCGGCACCCAGTCCGGCAATTATTATATCATTAAACCGGAAGAATCGGATGAACAATTGATTCTGAAAAAAGACCTTGCTGCGTTGATTAGTGAAAGTGACTCTCCTTTAAAAGGAGATTGGGAAGCGGGAATCGGTAAAATCTGGAGTTCGCCTACCATCGGACCGGATGGAGCGATTTATATCGGAGTCACCAATACGGTGGACCCTACAAAGAGCGTGTTGGTAGCTTTGGAAGATGAGGGAATTACCGGGGCCGCAACCTCTGCCTGGCCGATGAAAGGGAAGGACAGACGTCACTCCGGAGCCCAATCGGGAGGGAATGGAGAGAATCCCGGTGGAGAAGAAGGAGGACAGTTGCCTGTGACGGGGAATTTGAAAGCAGATTTAAAGAGTCTGTTTGAAAGCACCTCTTATAAAGTGTGGCTCTGCGCGCATCGTGGAAATACCCAAAAAGGGATGAAAGAGGGGATTCCCGAAAACTCGTTACCTGCGATAGAACACTCGGTCAAAGCAGGAGTTGAGATGATCGAGCTGGATGCACGGCCGACCTCTGACGGTGTGTTGGTATTGATGCACGACAACACCATCGACCGGACAACAAACGGTAGCGGTGCGGTGGGAGACTTTACTTATCAGCAATTACAACAATTTTATCTGAAAGATGCATCCGGCAATATAACTGGCGAACGAATCCCGACTTTGGAGGAAGCGATGAAGAAAGGAAAAGGAAAAGTTTATTATAATCTGGATATTGTCAACAAGAATGTTGCGGTAAATACGATCGTCGCATTGCTTAAAAAATTGGATATGGAAGGTTCCACTTTGCTGTATGTATCCAACAATCGCAATTATGCATTTGATTTGAAGGCAGCCAACAGTAGTTTGCTGTTGCACCCGATGGCGAAAGCTACCGATGACATCACATACTTCTCCTCATCCTACACTGATAATGTACAAATGATGCAGCTGTCTACGTCAGATGCTATGGGTGGAACGATGGTTAATGAGATTAAAGATAAAGGCTGGCTTCTTTTCTCCAACATTGTCGGAGCGAATGATACCAATATGTTGTCGGAAAACTACTCCGGTTTGGTGGGAATGATTAACAAACGCATCAACATTGTGCAAACAGACTATGCTGAAGTAGCTGCCAAATATTTAAAGTCTAAAGGATACAGATAATAGTACATATAGATATGAAGAAATATATAATGATAGGAATCTTATTCGCATTTCCTTTCTGCCTGTCGGCAGACGAACCGGTGAAAGCCATTTATGCGAAGATAACGAACCCTGACAATAAAGAAATCACGGTTGTAGCTCATCGGGCAGACTGGCGTTACGCACCCGAAAATTCACTTGCCGCTATTGAAAGTTCCATTCGTCTGGGAGCTGACGTAGTGGAGCTGGATGTTCAGAAAACCAAAGACGGTCAATTGATCCTGATGCATGACAAAACGCTGGACCGAACGACTACCGGAAAAGGAAAGGTAGCCGAATGGACATTGGATTCTATCCGGACACTCTATCTGAAAAATGGAGCGGCACTCAAAACCAAGCATCGTGTACCTACTTTGGAAGAGGCTTTATGGGTTGCCAAAGGTCGTGTGATGGTCAATCTGGATAAAGCATATCCGATATTTGACGAGATTTTTCCCATCCTCGAAAAGACGGGAACAGTGGATCAGATTATCATGAAAGGTTCCAAGCCTGTGGCAGACGTAAAGAAAGACTTAGGTAAATATCTGGACCGTATCATTTATATGCCTATCATTCATTTGGATAAGCCGGGAGCAATGAAGCAACTGGATGATTTTATGACGGAGCTGCATCCCGTAGCTTTTGAACTTCTATTTGTATCGGATACCTGCCAGGCCCCCAAGCAAGTAAAAACGAAGTTGAAAGGAAAAAGTAAAATCTGGTATAATACGTTGTGGGATACGATGGCTGGCGGACATGATGATGATAAATCGTTGGAGAATCCGGACGAAGGATATGGTTATCTGATCGATACACTCGGAGCGGCCATCATTCAGACAGACCGTACTGCCTATCTGCTGGAATATTTGCAATCGCGTAAGAAGCGTAGTGAAAACGGCCAAGATGCGTATCATTAAAATATAGACTTCTTTATGGGATTTAAACTATTGGATTTTTATAAAATCTCTCCTCCGGTGTCCGGGGGAGAGACTGATCCGGAACGCTCTGTCCGTTTCAAGCGTATTCGTTGGGCTACCTTTCTGTCTGCCACTACCGGATATGGCATTTATTATGTTTGTCGTTTGAGTATGAATGTAATCCGTAAACCGATTGTAGAAGACGGAGTTTTTACCGAAACCCAACTGGGGATTATCGGTTCCTGCCTTTTTTTCGTATATGCCGTCGGTAAGCTGACCAATGGCTTTCTTGCTGACCGTAGCAATGTAAAGCGTTTTATGTCTACCGGATTATTGTGTTCTGCTCTGATCAACTTATGTCTGGGATTCACGAATTCCTTCTTTGCTTTTGTTCTCCTTTGGGGGTTGAATGGTTGGTTTCAGTCGATGGGGGCAGCATCAGGAGTTGTGTCGCTGACTCGTTGGTATAGTAGTAAAGAGCGAGGTACTTTTTATGGCTTTTGGTCGGCCAGCCACAATTTGGGTGAAGCTCTGACTTTTATATCCATCGCTTTGCTGGTCAGTTGGATGGGATGGCGTTATGGGATGATCGGTGCGGGAGTGATTGGTTTGCTTGGTTTTCTGATGATGCTTGCTTTTATGCGTGATACGCCTCAAAGTCAGGGCTTTTTGCTAGATCGGTGGGGGACGTCAGATGCTCATTCCGTTTCCGGTAAGCAAACCGAGGAATTCAATAAAGCTCAGAAAGCAGTTTTGAAGAATCCTGCTATTTGGATTCTTGCATTATCCAGTGCTTTTATGTATATCAGCCGTTATGCAGTCAATAGCTGGGGTGTTTTCTATCTGGAAGCGCAAAAAGGTTATTCTACTTTGGATGCTAGTTTTATTATATCTATCAGTTCTGTATGCGGAATTGTAGGTACGGTTTTCTCAGGTATTATTTCAGATAAGTTTTTTGCTGGCAGTCGTAATGTTCCGGCTTTGATATTCGGATTAATGAATGTGTCTGCTCTTTGTTTGTTTCTATTGGTTCCGGGGGTACATTTTTGGGTGGATGCTTTGGCGATGGTGCTCTTCGGTTTGGGCATTGGAGTGCTGATTTGTTTTTTAGGAGGACTGATGGCTGTCGATATTGCTCCCAGCAATGCTTCGGGAGCCGCTTTGGGAGTTGTCGGTATAGCGAGTTATATAGGAGCCGGTTTGCAGGATGTGATGAGTGGCATTCTGATCGAAGGTCAGAAGACGGTGCAAAATGGAGTAGAAGTTTACGATTTTACATATATCAATTGGTTTTGGATTGGTGCAGCCTTGCTTTCAGTAGTGTTTGCTTTGTTGGTTTGGAATGCAGGAGAGAAAAGAAGTGAAATAAATTGAGTACATTAAAGTAAAAATAGAGTCATTGTTTTTGAAGGTATTAGTCACCATTTCGGGAAGCAGGCAATAGCTGTGCTTTCCGGAATGGCTTTTTTATAATTAATAAAAATCGTTTTTATGGAAAATTCATTGAGTGATGAATTGTTTTGTTCATTGAAGAATGAACTTCGTGAAGTAGATGCACAAATCAGTGTGCATAGTAAAAAACTGTTGGAGCTGATTGACCAAAAAAAAGAATTGTCGTCCAACTGATTCGGGAAGAAGAACAAATGACGCCCACTGTTATCGAATATCGGGGAGATCCGAAACGGTATGTTTCTGTTATTCTAGGTGCCATTGACCGGGGGAGGTTGACGTATAATGGAGACGCGAATTGCGAACAGACGTTCCGGTCCTTGTCAAGTGTGATAGATGTCATAAGCCCTAAGAACGGGAAAGCGCTCAGTATCGAAACGTTGGTTTCGTATGAGAAGAAAGAACGTGCCGGAGAGTTTTCAGATTATTCGGAAGGAGATTTCAAATAATCTGTTTCCATCGCTGAACGGTTGAATTAAAAAAGTGGCGGAAATCTGGATGGAAACTTGTTGCAGATTGCCGCCACTTGGGTTTCTATTACTTAATAGTCTCTATTAACCAACGATTTAAGTTCCGGCTTTCTGCACTAAATTCCACTCCGATCTTTACAATAAGATATTCTTCCTTCGTATATCTTCAAAGGTTTGTATTCCAATAGGAAGTTTACGCATCAAGTTGTCCATATCTGATTCTTTTGATCTTTTGCACATCAAAGATAACAAATATTTCCTGAAGTCTGCTTCAATTGGTGGGCTGATTTGAAAATGCGGTGAGAAATAGAAAAAAGACGGTTGTGTTTTTCCGATTTCCCGCCGTCTTTTTGGAGAAAGAAAAGGTAAAAAGTGAGAGGAGTGAGAGAGGATTTCTAACATTCGTATTTTTTTTAGAGAAATATAGAAAGTAGAAATAAAGAAATAAAATAGAAAAAGTTTCAATTCCTCTCTCACTCCTCTCACTTTTGGGGGTGAAGATGATGAAAAATAATATAAAACGAGGAAATATGTTGTATAGTTGAACAACGTTTCTTATATTTGCGTTATGAAAAGAGAAATAATAGCATATAAAGGATACTTCAAAGAATTCTTTGAAAATTTAGATGCTGGCACCCAAGATAAGATATTGTATGTGCTAATGTTATTGCAGACACAAGACAGAATACCTTTGAAATTTATGCGGTTGATAGAAGAAGGACTTTATGAACTTCGTATCGAGTACCAAAGCAATATATATAGAATATTCTTTTGTTTCGACGAAGGGCGTATTGTGATTCTGTTTAACGGTTTTCAAAAGAAAACCGAAAAAACACCAAAGAAAGAAATTGATAAAGCAAAGATATTAAGAAAGGAGTATTATGGAAGCAAAAACAAATGAGGAATTCTTTAATGTCAGTGCATTAATAGATGAGCGTTTTGGTAAGGAAGGAACAGCTTCTCGTGCAGAGGCAGAAGAAAAGGCCTACGCCTTTTATACAGGACAGATTATCGAGGACGCAAGAAAAAAGGCTAAAATCACTCAGGCTGAATTAGCCCGGCGTATCGGCTCTGACCGTTCTTATATTTCAAGAGTAGAAAGTGGTCAGACAGAGCCTAAAGTATCTACTTTCTATCGTATAATGAATGCGTTAGGCTGTAAAATCGAATTTTCAATGATTTTGTAAAAACAATAAATGCAGAGTATCTGTCAAGATGACTCTGCATTTTGCTATATTCACAAGGCTTTCCCGCTTCTATTCATACAGCCTGTTTGATTTTACCTGCTCGATATCTATAATAAATACGGCATATCGGCGCCCGTTATTTCCTTTTTTAGATTCAAAATGGTGCTTAGTCATCACCTTCCCCAACTGTATTTTTGATCCGATGGAATACTGATAACCGGTACGCTCACGTATTAGTTCCGCAATCTCACTGACAGTCAGATAATAAACCTTCTCGAAACGTTCCGGCTTGCGGATATGCGTAAGAACCATTTCTTCTTCCGGTGAATGAAAGATGAAAGCCTCGTTATTCTCTTCAAGCCGTTCATTGTCCGCTTGCGTGAACCAGTATTGATATCCCGGCTTATTCAGCAGATATTTGATCTGAGCATAGAGCTGCGCATAATTGATGGTAATAAATTGGATGGAATAAGGATGAAAACAAAGGAAACGCCGGTTGCCTGTCGTGTCGTGAAGCACTTCCTGATAATTGCAGGTTCCTGCAAAAGAGGCCGTATGAGGGAAGTTTTGCGAACGGCGTGCATAAGGCAGACGGAAACTGATCACTTTGCGCGTTACCAAATCTTTGAATGCATTCAGTTCCCGACCGCTCATCCCTTCAAACTCGTCGAGATTGATCAGCATGGCCTGCGTTATTTTGGCTAAATCATCTTTATTGTTCGAATTGATTAGTCCGGTAGAGAGATAAGCACGCAGTTCGGGAGGCAGGAGATTATTGATAAAGGTAGTCTTTCCTATGTTCTGTATCTCGCTGCATAGCAGAAGTACCGTGTGATTGACAATATTCTCTTGAGTAGCCGCTGCGCACATCGCCACCAGATAACGTTCCAGGCATTCCGCCCAAAACTCCTGATGACTCGTCTGGACACTATCCGCCAGGATACGGATATAGTCGGTTCCGTCCCATTCGGGCAGTAATTCAAAATACTCGCGAATGGGATGATACGACTGGCTGAAATCGGAGTAAATCAGATTTTCGATTGTTTTGACAGTGCAGGCATATCCCAGTTCGTTGATTTCTATCCAGATACTGTTTTCCATCATCTCATCCAAGATGCGGAAAGGCTCCGGTTTCTCGGTGTCGGGATGCCTTCTGCGATATTCCATGATATGCAGCACTTCGTTGTAGCGTGTTTCGTAGTGCTCGCTGATATATTGCTCTATCCGTAATATTCGTTTCTGCGTGCCATTTAGCTTACAGGTATTAAATTCGTCGGTATGAGCGTAGGCGCTATTGATCAAAGAGGCTGTCTCGTCCGCCGGAAAGTCTGTAAACTGGCTTTTGATAAAGGCGGATGCTTCCTCCTGCGGAATGCCGTAGCGATTGAAGGTACATGAGAGATGGTGCAGATAATTGTTCCGGTTGCCCACTATGTATTTTTCGGACTTGTTGTGATAGTAGGTTAAAGTCAGCACCAGAGAAGCGTTGGCGGAATGGGCGTTGAGCGCTGTGTCTTCATTCGTCGGGGGGCCGTCCGGAGGAGTCTGTTGTTTACTGCCGGAGAGATTTTTACGATTTGAAACCTTGTAGGATGCCTGAGGTTGATCTACAAGAAAAGCGTCAGCGTTCGGATTGAAATAAATCTCCGGATCGTAAGAGAACAGACAAGTGCGTGCCACATCCTGACCGGAGGTGTCGATTTCTATCTGACAGAGTTCGGTGTAAAAAGAAACGAGTCTGGTGTAAGCTGCATGATGGAAGTCTTCTATTTCCTGAAGGGTTTCGGGCAATGTCTCATCCGGATGGCATGCGCGTACTATGATTTTCACGCCCATCCCTTTGGGGCTGATAAAGGCGATGCGGGTGTAATCGCATCTCTTGATGATAGGGAGGATGCGTGCCAATTCTTCTTTGCTGAGGTGGTCGATGTCTATCACGATGTGTCCCAGATATTTGACGAGGTTCACTTTGGTACGCCTTCCTCGGTAGCTGGCGGAGAAGGCGATTGCCGGCAATTCTTTTTTCTTCTCATTGGCAGCCTTTTCTCCTTGCTCTGCAAAGATGCGGCGTATTTCTTCGACTTTTTCCCGGTAGGTAAAACTGCCGATAGTGGACACTATTTCTTCTTCGGTCATCTCTGCTATTGCGTAGTAGAAACCTTGAAATATGGTGAAATGTTTCATTTTTATTTTGATTATTGTTTGTCGATGCAAAGGAACTTCTTTGCGGAAATGTGTAAAGGAACTTTGTATAAAATGGCAATAAGTTACTACGGTTCGCCCAAAAAGTGTATGATAGTTGCCACTTGTTTCGGCGAAAGGAGACGGTTGCGTGCGCGGTAGCCTTCCTGTTCGAGTTCGTGCAGGAGAGGGAGGTTGTAAATAATCCAACGACGAAGTATTTGTAAAGCAACTTTGAGGCAGACATGGGGATTGTAAAGGTGAGCCAGTTCCGCTTTGGTATAGGTGCGGATAAGGAAAGAATCTTCTTTGTAATTCATGATGTTTTCTTCTTGTTTTATGCTATAAAGTTACATAAAATTCCTTGTTATTCAAAGGTTTGACTTCGTTTTTATTCGTTGGGAATCAAGAAACTTCGTTGGGGAATATGGCTTGTCCGGCTATCCTTATCTTTGTGCTGTTAACAAGAAGGGGATGCATCCTATGTATTATAAACTTTAAAATTATTTTATTATGGCAATGACAGTATCTTATTCAGTGGTGCCGCGCAAGAATCCTGCAAAAAAGAGCGAACCGGCAAAGTATTATGCACAGGCGCAGGCGTCGGGAGAGTTGGACTTTGAAGAGTTGTGCGAAGCGATCACCAGTCGTTCTACTTGTACGGAAACGGATGTACGTGCGGCTATTTCGGGTATTCTTTACGAAGTGAAGCGTGCGTTGAAGGCAGGAAGAATTGCGAGACTGGGCGATTTGGGCAGTTTGCAGATAGGACTCAACAGTGAAGGTGCGGCATCGGTCAAGGAATTTTCCGGTTCAATGATTAAGGGGGCGCATCTTATTTTCCGCCCCGGTAAGACGCTGGCGGAGTTGATGAAGATTCTGAGTTATCAGCAAGTGCAGACTCGTGCGGTGGCGCAGGCGGGTGCAGGCGATGGCGGGGGAGAAGACCCTGACAAGAATCCGGATTCCGGTGGTGATGGCTCCGGTGATGAAGAGGCTCCGGACCCTACGGTATAATTGGCAGACGGGTCAAGGTAATAACGAATTAGAATAACTTCCATTAATATTTTGATAAGATGAAAGAAATAGTAAGTCGGATTTTAGATGTGATCATGTATCTGATTCCTTTCTTCGGAAAGAGAAAGCGGGACAGGGTGGTGAGAGAAGTGCGCTATCATACTACTTGTAAGGAGGTGTGCAAAGTGAAAACGACGGAAAGGGAAAAGGAACATGAGAAAGATTAGTCTGATTGTGATCCATTGTTCCGCCACCCGTGTCGATTGCGACTTTACGGCAAAGGATGTGGATACGGCTCACCGTTATCGTGGCTTTTCGTGCTGGGGGTATCATTATTATATACGCAAGTCGGGCGAGATTGAGCCGATGCGGGATGAAGATACGGTCGGAGCTCATGCACGTGGCTATAATGCGATCAGCTTAGGTGTATGTTATGAGGGCGGTCTGGATGAGAATGGAAAAGCTGCGGATACGCGTACACCCCGTCAGAAGGAGGCGCTACATCGCTTGGTACACGAATTGTTGCAGCGTTATCCGGAAGCTAAAGTAGTAGGGCATCGGGATTTAAGTCCCGACACCAACTATAATGGGATCGTAGATCCTTGGGAACGGATTAAAGAATGCCCTTGCTTTGAGGTCATTGGAGAATTCTCCATTAATTAACTACCACCGTAGTGAAATACTCTTTGAATACCTCCGCAGCTTTTTCAAGCTGTTCGGGGGTATTTTCTTTTACCCCTTTCATCTTGTATTCCTGTCCCATCGCTTCGTACTTATGTACGCCCAGTGTATGGTAAGGCAGTATTTCCACCCGTTGGATCATCTTGTATTTTCCGAGTGCTTCTCCCAGTGCGCGTATGTCTTCTTCAAAATCGCTGTATCCGGGCACTAGCACGTAGCGTAGCCAGAAAGGTTTCTCCTGTTCTTCCAGCCAGGCGGCCGTGCGGATGGTTTGCTCGTTGCTTCTTCCGGTGAGCGTCTGATGGCGGTTGGGGTTGAATTCCTTTATATCCAATAACACAAGATCGGTCAGTCTGAATAATTCTTCTACGTCTTCGTTCCAAAGTCCTCCGTTGCTGTCCAGACAGACATGGATGCCTTTTTCTTTCAGTTCGCGGACCAGCGGGACGAGTGCTTTCGCCTGAAACGTCGGTTCGCCTCCGGAGAAAGTGATTCCCCCTCGTTTCCCGAAGAAGGGGCGCTGGCTCATTGCCATGCGGACGATTTCTTCCGGTGGGGTAGGCGTGCCTCCCTTTCCTGCTATCGTATCCGGATTGGCGCAATAGAGGCAGCGGAAGTTGCATCCTTGAAGAAAAACGACGAGCCGTAAGCCCGGCCCGTCGAATGTTCCCATACTTTCGTATGAATGTACGTTTATCATCATATAGAGTAATAGATTACATACGTTCGTGGAAGCTACGGCTGATAACTTCCAGTTGGTGTTCGCGGCTCAGCTTCACGAAGTTTACGGCATAGCCGGAAACGCGGATAGTCAGCTGCGGATAGTTTTCCGGATGCTCCATGGCATCGTACAGCATATCACGGTTCAGTACGTTTACGTTCAGGTGGTGGGCACCTTTGGTGAAGTAACCGTCCATCATCGTCACGAGGTTCTCGATACGGTCTTCGTCCGTAGCACCCAGTGATTTCGGAACGATAGAGAAGGTGTTGCTGATACCGTCCTGTGAGTCACGGTAACGAAGTTTCGCTACAGAACTCAGAGAAGCGATCGCACCATTCTTGTCGCGTCCGTGCATCGGATTGGCACCCGGAGCGAAGGCAACACCTTTGGCACGTCCGTCGGGAGTAGCACCGGTCTTTTTGCCGTACATCACATTGGAAGTGATAGTCAGCAAGGAGAGGGTAGGACGGGCATTCTTGTAAACAGGCAATTTCTTCAATTCTTCGCTGAAGAAGTATACCAAGTCTACGCCAAGGTGGTCTACCTTGTCGTTGTCGTTACCGAAGCAAGGGAATTCTCCTTCGATGTCGAAGCCTTCTGTCAGACCGATATCATTGCGGCGGGCAGTTACTTTCGCATATTTGATGGCAGACAGTGAATCGAGGGCGATGGAAAGTCCGGCTACACCGTAAGCCAGGTTGATGCGCGGGTTCGTATCTACAAGAGCCATCTGGGCCTTCTCGTAGTAATACTTGTCGTGCATATAGTGGATGATGTTCATCGCTTCGTTATATACGCGGGCGATTTCGGTCAGCACTTTTTTGTAGTTGTCCATTACTTCTTCGAACTTCAGCGTGTCACTGGTCAGTACGGGGATGTTCTTCACCATGACTGTACCGGTATTCTCGCAACGTCCGCCGTTGATGGCAAGCAACAGGGCTTTGGCCAGGTTGCAACGGGCGCCGAAGAACTGAATCTGCTTGCCTATTTCCTGGTATGATACGCAGCAGGCGATTCCGTAGTCGTCGGACTGACGTACTTCGCGCATCAGGTCGTCATTTTCGTACTGGATAGAAGAAGTGTCGATAGAAACCTTTGCACAGAATTCTTTGAATCCTTCCGGAAGTTCCGGGCTCCAGAGTACGGTCAGGTTCGGTTCCGGTGAAGGGCCGAGGTTGTACAATGTCTGCAGGAAACGGAAGGAGGTCTTTGTCACTTTGGTACGTCCGTCGTTGAGACGTCCGCCCAGAGATTCGGTTACCCAGGTCGGGTCGCCTGCAAAGATGTCGTTGTATGATTGCATACGCAGGTGGCGGACCATACGCAGTTTGATGACAAACTGGTCGATCAGCTCTTGCGCGAATGATTCGGTGATGGTTCCTTTGCTCAGTTCATATTCCAGATAGATATCGAGGAAAGAAGAAACGTTACCCAGTGACATAGCGGCACCGTCTTGTTCTTTGACGGCGGCAAGGTAAGCCATATATACCCACTGTACGGCTTCTTGTGCCGTGTAAGCGGGACGGCTCAGGTCGAGACCGTAGTATTCGCCCATCACTTTCATGTCTTTCAGTGCCTTGATCTGTTCTGCCACTTCTTCGCGCAGGCGGATGCGGGCCTCTGTCATCGGACCGGTGAGGTTGTGCAAATCTTCCTTCTTTGCTTCGATCAGACGGTCGATGCCGTAAAGAGCCATACGGCGGTAGTCACCGATGATGCGTCCGCGTGCATAATTGTCGGGAAGTCCGGTAAGGAATCCCAGCGAACGGAAGGAACGGATTTCTTCCGTATATACGTCGAATACTCCGTCGTTGTGCGTCTTGCGGTAGTGAGTGAAAATATCTTTTACGCGGTCGTCCACTTCCACGCCGTTTTCGTGACAGGCTTTGCTGACTACGTTGATACCTCCGAAAGGCTTGATGGCACGTTTCAGAAGTTCGTCTGTCTGCAGGCCGACGATCAGTTCGTTTTCCTTGTCGATATATCCGGCCTTGTGGGAAGTGATGGTTGATACGGTAACATTATCTAATGAGCGGACACCGTTGTTTTCTCTTTCTTCTGCCAGTGCTTCGAGGCAGCGGTTCCATACGGCTTTGGTACGTTCTGTAGGTCCTTCGAGGAATGAAGCATCTCCGTAATACGGAGTGATGTTATGACTTACGAAATCTCTGACGTTGATTTCGCTGCTCCAAAGACCGTCTTTAAAGATCTTGTTTAATTCCATAAAATGATAAAATTAGAGGTTGTAGTTATCCTATTCTTTTAGAGCGCACAAAGTTACAATCATTTTTCATATAATCAGCATAAATATGCTCTATTTTATGCTTTTCAACATAAAATACCTAGATATTGCTATTCTTTGGAAATGATGTTCGTGATTTTTTTTTGTGAAAACTCTTGTAAGTTTAAAATATATTCGTACCTTTGCACCGCTTTTAACGAAAAGCACTTCTGAAAAGGAAGTTTTGGAGAGGTGGCAGAGTGGTCGATTGCGGCGGTCTTGAAAACCGTTGTACCGCGAGGTACCCGGGGTTCGAATCCCTGTCTCTCCGCAATAAAGGGTGTAAATCAAGCATTTG
>CANSEY010000007.1 GCA_947646015.1 uncultured Bacteroides sp.
AAGATCGAGACTTAAAGATACAAAGACAACGGGTACTTTATCGGGGGCTTACTTTTTTGCATAGTCTTTTTTCTGGCAAAGATCGAGACTTAAAGATACAAAGACAACGGGTACTTTATCGGGGGCTTACGTTTGTTTTGGCAGTTGCTAAAGTACATTCTTTTTGGGAATCTACAAACAAAAGTAGAGTTTTTTGCTCTGCTTTTGTTTGTAGATTTAATATAGACTGAGAAAATTATATTAATTAAGAACGTGATTATTCTATATTATAGATCGCAAAATTTTCCAGTAGATTAATTCTTTGAGTAAAATAATGTAAAGGTACTGCTATATTACGTTGAGATGTCCATTCTAAAGCTGAAGACAAAAGTTCTTTGTTGATCGTCTTTACATTAAAATTGATTACTAGATTTGGTTGAGAAGGATCTCTAGTTAAGAGTTTATCGTTCTCATCGGAATTTTCATATTTGAAAGTATAACATCTTAATAGCAAGGCTATGGTAAAGTGAAATTGTCGACTAGGAGAAGATTCGTATTTTTTTTTAATCTGTAATATTTGTTTTGGAATTATACTCTCTAATTGATCTGTAAGTTCTTGTATAGTATAACTTTCGTGGGTTATTTTAACATAACAATCGGATTCGCAAATTCGAAGGTATGTTAATAGACATATTAATTCAGCATATATGACTTGGTTATGTTTATACATATTCAAAGATAAACGAATATGAGCAAATATTTTTTCTATTTGTCTTAGTGATAGATTCTTATGCATAAAAAGAGTATTGGCTATAGTCAAAATGGATTCTTCCATCTCTTTAGTGCCTCTTGCCTTTTCATATGCTTCGAAGCCATAGTAATCATATAAATAGCTACAGAACTTTTCTACATCGGGATCAGGTAAAGCATATTCAATATCAATAAATCTTTTAAGATATTCATTGGCATTTATTAGGTCACTCCCGTAATATCCACGTATGGAGTTACTTAATTGTTCCTTATCTATGGATAAGACAAATATAATATTAGGTATGTTGAAAAGATGTTTTATTCGTTCTAGTACCTTTACGGCATAATGTGGGTTACACCGATCAAGCTCGTCTATGATAAATATCAATGGTTTTTTTTCGCAAACTTCATTTACAAATATTTCGAGATCTTCCCGAAATTTTAGTAGACTTTCTTTTTGCCTTTCATAATTGTCTATTTCTTTTTTCAACATGGAAGATCCTTCTCCGATACAATCGTAAAGAACCTCAACTACTTCTTCACCTGCATGTTTCTTAATTACTCCCTTGAACATTGCAGGAACTGCCTTTAGCACAATTCTTCCCGCCGTATTTATCATGGATGATGCTAAGTCCTTTGTTCTTTTAGAAGAGTTTATTTTTGTAAGTTCGCCAATTAAACCTACAAGAGGATCTGAAATGAAGTCATTTTCCCAAGCGTTAAAGTATAATGTGTGGAATTTGTCCAGTTCAAGATATGCCTTCCACATTTCTACAAATGTAGTTTTACCTGTTCCCCATTTACCGTCTATAGCTAAGACAAATCCTTTTTTGTATGTAGTGATAATAGCTTTAAGTACTTCTGCGTACTTTTCTCGACCTAATTTACAATTTAGAAAAGGTTGATCAGCCGGGATTTCTAATTTTCCAAGTTTACAATTCATAGGTTTAAATTTTATATTTTGTGCTGTTGTAGCTATAATCTAATCATTGATTATAGTTTTTTATTTATTCAAGAAGTTACTTTTGTTCAGGAACTTTATAGTATAATCCTTCTAATTTTCTTCGCAGTTCCCGTAATTGATTAATTGTATGATAATAAATGGTTGGATTCTCCCGATTTTGAGTTATCGTAGAAATCATAGCTTCTAAGTGTTTACCACAATCAATTATAGTTGTGTACTGGTTTAATTTAAATTCTTCTTGTGGATATCTTTTCTTTTTAATAATTTTTTCAGCCCAAGAAAGAAGTTCTTGGATAGAATTATAATCATAATTATTTTCTGTTATTGGAGTCAATATCTTGGTTGTCTTTTCACATCCATAATAATCAAAAATAAATATGGGAAATGCACTTAATACACCTACCATGGGACATTTATGATTAATGTATTTTTCTAGTTGTTTAGTAAATATTTTATGCTGAGATTCTATTTTTTGAGGAAAAGTATAAGTATCATTTACGATATAATTCATTTTACATAAATGTGCTTCTATTATATTTTTCCATGTATCTAGTGCATATTTAGAATAATCTCCCAGTAACAGACTATCAGATGAAACTTTAACTTTATAATGTGGCTCTTTTTCACATGTGATTTGTTCTTTGCAAGTTTCTTTATATTGACAGTTTTTTCCCTTGCACTTTACCTTTAAATCTTTAAAATCATCATAACTTTTTATGATGTGTCTTATTGCTTCAACCATAGGATAGCTTATATAAAGTTTGCCTTTATCGGTTTCATTGTTGAAAAAAGATAGCATATCTTTCATTTTACTATCTCCTGTTTTTACAGCAAAACCATCTTTATCTTGAACACTAGCCAAATCAGCTTGTCCATCATAATCGAAGAAAAGATATATTTCGGAGAAATCACTTCCATTATATTTTTCAAAAATAGGATTGTCTTTATCTCTTTCTTTTATTAAATAAAAAATATCTAAGTCCTCATCTTTTTCAATTTCTCTATAGAGCTGGTATACGTCTGAAGTATAAGCACATTTTATTATAACACTGTCATTTAGGATATGTTTTTCTAAACATTCTACAATTTTGTCCTCAGTACTTTTTCCTTCGAAAACAAATAAAATATTAGTCGACATTGAATGCTCCTGCTTTATACATTTTTTCAATATTGTGAGCTTCTCTTAATTCTTTCTCTGTACTTTGTGACAAGGATTGAATTTTCTTTTTGTTCATCAAAAAATAACAGTCAGGTCTTAATAGATCATTTGTTATAATTGATGTGTTGTGCGTTGTTAGAATGAATTGGATACCTGTATCTTTTAGCTTTTCAATAATCATCCTGGATAAATCATGATGATAAAATGCATCAAATTCATCAATAAATAAAAAGGATACTTCTGCTTTTTTGATTCTTTGAAACCAAAAATAAAAAAGAGTAAGAGCACTTGTGCCTGTTGATAAAATTTCATACATTAAGATTTTTTTTCCATTAAAATCAAATGCTATATCTTTCTTGTTGAGTCCTTTTACAATAGTTAATTTACATTTAATGTTAGCATCATTAAGAAATTTCTCGAAGTCATGAACATTATTATTTTCGATAATATCATCTGTTAAAGTTTTGCTCCCAATATCTAATCCCATATAAGTTCTATCTTCTAAAGAACGAAAATATAGCATTCGTTCTATAAAAGAAAAAAAATCAATAAATATTTTGTTATATTCATTGTCATCTAATACTGTATTATTTTTTATGTATTTTAGAACAGATAGTTGATTATCATTGATTGTAGTATTTAAAGTTTCCGTTCCTTTAAACTTGACTGAAAATTGATTGTTGCCATTGGCTCTATCAAATAAGACAAGTTCAGTATTATCTATGGAAAATTTTTCAAAAACTAAGGTTTTATAATCAGTTTTCTTATATTCATATTTGACTATCTTACCATTCAGGAAAAATTCATAATAGAAATCTGCTGTAAAAGATTTGCTATATGCATTGAGGTAGTTTTTATACTTAGAATCATTTCTGTTTTTATCAGTTAAATGCTCTATTATATCAAAAATCGCTAATCCTAAATTAGATTTGCCCATGCCATTGTGCCCATAAATCATGGCACAATTAACGATATCATTCTTGACGCAATTAGAATTAAATGTATATCCATTAGTTTCAGAGAGATCTAGCATGAAATCTTTCTCAAAACATTTAAAATTAGAGACTTTAAATTTCCTAAGCATTTGGAGTATTTTTTTAAATTTGAAACAAATATAAGCAAAAAACAACTACCGTAATTTTTTTACGGCATTTTTTTATGTATTTCTAGTTATTTCACTTACTTTTTATCTGTTTCTCAAGTTTTCTCCTGTTTCTTCCTTGCGCCTGATGGACTCATCCATTGAATACAGCGCATCAAGCAGCAAGCCCCTACGAATCTCCGGCTTCTTGGTCATGTCAGACTGTGCCAGGGAATCAAGTAGTCGCAGCTGGGCATCGAATATACGTCCATTATTTTTTCCTTCTCCTGAAAATATTCGTGGATAGGCTGCGCTCATGCAGGAGAGGCTTCCAAGAATGTACCAGTACATGATCATCTTCCTGTCGTCGGGAAGACGTTTCAGAATAGCTGCATCCTTGTCCAGACGATTGATATCAAATTCGTTCCCACGATGCCACAGGCAGGCTAGGAGATGGTTGATCTTTTGAGGATCCAGCTGCATCGCATCCAAATAGGTTTGCATGTACATGAATTGCTCAAAGGTGATATCGAACAGCTGGTCTTCCGGTCCGATGAATTTCCGGCACCGGAAGCGGAGTGTCGGGTAAGGATTGACTGTCAGTTCCGGATTAATGAGATATAGCCTCTGTGAAGTGATACGGTTTTCTTCCTCACGCATCAGGAAGTGAAATTGATCAGCAAGCAGGCTGATCTCTTCGGGATGAAGGAGGTACCGACGGCTGCGGATCCGGAAGCGGACTGTTTCACTTTCCTGCCCAATTTTGATACGGACATATTCTTTGAAAATTTTCTTGTGCCGGCATACGTGAGCTTTCAGGCAATAGAGCATCATGTAGATCTTAACTTGTTCTACCGGTATATTCGATTTAGTGAGTTTAACCAGGTATAGGAGCTGCTTCGGGGTGAGCTCGTCCCAGCTTCCAGGAAGTGTGTATGTATCGTCATTGATTTGTATCGTATGCATATTATTATGATATTGAAGTGAATAGCTTCTTTTTTTTGGAGTTAAAGTCAATAGCCTGGGATCTTGTTTCAATGCCTAGTTCTTCTGCATTTTCGACCAGACAAGTGTGTATTTTCCCGGCATAGTAGGTTGCCTGACTAGCAAAGAAATTACCGTTTGCGTCCGGATCCTGATAAATCGGGCGGATGGCAGGTGAATATTCTATTGCTTTGCTGGCGACACGTTGCTCGGTTGTCTTTTGTGAGGTATAGAGCTCTGCCGTCTTATTTGCAAGAAAACGAATGATATGATCAATGAGAACCTGCTGCTTGGGTGTCGGTTTATCTTTAGAGTATGCTTCCCTTAAATCCGCATATACATTGTCCGGTATCATTTCACGAATATTTCGTTCCTGAAGCTGACGGATTGTGGGGTACATGATACGATAAGACAGGGTGGAGTAATCGATGTCTACCATGCCAAGATCCTGAAAATCGTGTGCATTCCGGATAAAGCAGAAAGGGGAAATATGTTCTGTTACGTACTCCGGAAAATCTTCCTTATTTTCTTCCAGGTAGGTTATAAGCCGGTCAAGAGCTTGCATTCCCCGGAAGCACAGGTTCTCCTTTGCCGCCGCTATTTTTGAATCACTGGCCGGAGAACGTTGTCCTTGTACATTACTGACCGTGATACCGGTATCCCCGAACATGACTCCGAGTTCATTCGTCGCAAGCATTAAGGTCAGCGGGCCAAGCGCACGCAATAATTTGCTATATATCTCAGATCCTTGGTCTGTCAGAGCTTGTTTAATGACGGATTGCCCTACATAGGGTTTAACATAGATATCAAGAGCATCCTCAATATACGGTTCAATAGATTCATAAGGCAATGACGAATTGATCTTGACTACCTTCTTTAAGGTCTCAATATCGGGAATTAATGCGTTCATTTTTCTTCAGTTTCTGGAGTTAGACCTGTGTTTTTTGTAGCTCCCGTTCCCTGATCAAGGGTGGTGAGCTGGCAGTTGGTTACAGAGAAATAGATGTCCGAAGGCCATTGATTGACTGCCTTGGCAAAGTACAGAGGTTCAAGGGTTGCGTCCTGGTACATCTTCATGAGGGCTTGCTCGATGGTGAACAGTTCGCGTGCTTCAGTTCCATTAATGCTTTTGCCTTTACCGGGTGCGGATCCGATGATGGAAGGATGTACTCCCATTCCATAACACATCATGTTGCTTACTTCCTCGCTATCCTCAATATATTCGCCACCTTTGAAGAACGATTCAAGAGGAGTAATGATGATATCTTTATCCTCGAAGCCTTTTACTCTGTCATACCTGAAATGTGAAACAAAGCCTTTTCCGGCATTTTCCTCGCCGGCAAGGAAATCGTTCATGTCATCAAGAAACTTTTGCCTGCGGGCAGTTTTTTCATCATCTTTGACGACCTTTTCGTCTGCAAATAGCTTCTCCCAAAATGTATCCTTGATATATACGATATACCTGAGAGCCATCTGATTTTTAATCAGAGATTTCTTGAAGATGGGAATAGCACAGGAGAAGTCATACCATCCTGAAGCAAATACGCTCCACCAGTACGGGCGACTATAATAAAAGCGTCCTGGCGTCGAAATACGCAGATTGTGAATGAATCTGCGATCTTTTCCGATGACGAGGTTTCCTTCATCATCAGGAGCAAGTCCCATCCTCTTCTTAAGATCCAACAAAGGAGTCTGGCGATCGAGCAGGGGAGTGGCGACAAGATCTTCAGGGGTACCTTTCTTCCATTCCGCTGAATATCCATGCCATTCACTTTTACCGGTCTTCTCGTCAATCTCGCTAATACGTGAGCAGGTTGCCTCTTTTGCTTTGATCTGTACGAGTTTGGGCGATTTCGGATCATTGCTGAGTATGTACTCTAAATAAGCATCGTAGAAGATGACAAGATCATTAGCGAGTTCGACACGGATGAAGTTGAAGTTATTGTTCTCAAGGAACTCAAAGATTTCGGGTTCTTCTTCCGGAAGCACTTCCTCTTTGATGATTTTGCGGGTTTTTCCGTCGCGTTTCTTCCTGTAGACGAGGATGCTGTCCCCAAACACGACTTTATTCTTAAATTCAACATTACTGCCAATGGTGACATTGGTGCCGATTTTACGCATAATGTCGTACATCATGTCGTTATTCCTTCCGCGTGGAATGAACTTGATTGGATCCTTTTTTCCCTTAGGGACGACTTCAACGGCTGATGCCTCCTTGTCAGTCACAATGTCGCTGTTATCGCTGAATTGGATAACTTTCTCACCTCCTTTCAGGACTGCATAGGTTTCGTACCCTTTCATAACTAGGTTAGGTTGTTGCTTTGATTCCATATTAAAAATATACTTTGAGATGATTAAACTGGGTGATAAGGCAGCGTCGGATCTTGCGTGGTGTGGCTTCACCGGCTTGCAGTACATTGATTGTACTACCGCTGCTATGAAATGAAGTGAGTACAGCACGTTCATAAGTGATTAGTTCCCCGGTACTCTTCTTGCAGAACTGGATGGAAAACTCTATAGGCTTTCCATCCGCATATCGTTCCATCAGCTTCCATATTTTACTTTGATGGATCCTTTTGCTTGAATCTTGCATGGATGATTAATGTTAAGATGATAAGAATAATAGGGATTCCGATGATCAGGCCATACTGGATCCCGTTGTCTATTCCGGCAGCTACAGAACTGCCGGCATCTTTGTGGGAGGCTGACTGTTTGCTTTGCTGAAGCGTGAGATCATTCTTCGTTTCTTGACTCTCAGATACGTGTATAGTGTCATCTTCCTGTAGCAAGGTCTTGACTGTCTTTTCGTTCCCTTCAATCTCGATATTCGATATCGGGGATAAGCCGGTCTCCGGATCTGCCGGCTTTGATGTGTCGAAGTTAACTTTGACTTTCCAGCCTTTGCCCGCTTCTTCTTGATTAAGTTTGAATCGGGAGCAGGCATCTTCAGTTCTGATGCGTAGAGCTGAGTCTGAGATAGAAAGACGGGTTTGCTCTTGAGTGCTACTATCGTTTTGATAAGTAGCACGGCAACCACAAAAAGAACAAGCGCATGCAAGGCTGGCAGTACAAATAAGAATGTGTGCATAGTGTTTCATTGTTTTCGATTGTTACACGATAGGTTTATACATTTGAATCGTTTGAGATCAGCTATTTCTTTTTCGTTATCCGCTATCTTTTTATCCTGCGATTGCTGATTATTTTCCAGCTTCTCAATGCGAGTTGTCCACCTCGTTTCGCTTTCCTCTTTGTCTTTTTTCATAGCTAGCTTATCAGCTCGCAGGTCAGCGATGAGCTCTTGATATACGTCCTGTACAGAGCTTAGAGCTTTAGCTTCTGCCTGCTTTTTAGTGTATTTGAGGGTGACGAATCCTGTGATGGTTGATAGAAAGCTACCACCAAGTATGAATGCGAGCAATTGTTGTTTAAGGATGGGGTCCATGTCTTGTTTTTCAGCAAAGGTATCAGGTATGTAGTAGGTCGTAAAGGACATGGCAGAGGCCCAAAAATGATGAAATGAAATTTGTTTACAAGCGATGAAGCCCAGCATATAAGGGGTGAAAAAAAACTTTAGATCGAAACATTTTCTTAGGGCGGTGCGTGGTCGGACGGGATAAAAAGGAGAAATTTTTCCTCTTTTAATTTGTTTATATATTGAGAATTAAAGTTTTATATTTTTAATGATGAGAACTATCTGAGACTTGGGATGGACTATGTTGGTTGTGAAAAAATTAAAGAGGGTGTGTCAATACTCAATCTCAGAGAAAATGAACTTTTAATCTAAAGCTTGACAATACCCATCTGCAATAAAAAGAACCATATCATTACTCCGAAATGGAGTTTGATACGGCTCTTTTATGTTTATCAGTTACAATCCGTAACTTTTCTGAGGGCTCATTGTAGTTTTGACACCCCTTCTTTAAATACTTAATTTCAGTTTTATCGAGTAGATATTGATAAATAGTTCCATAATGGATCATGTATTTTCATTTTATTTTCTATTACTAGTTCATCGTCTCCACGAAAAGAATAGCGTATATTTTCTCCTGTATTTCCTATAATTCCAATGTTATATAAGTGGCTCAATATATCTCCTATTTTATACTTGTTTAATAACTTGTCTAAACTTGAATACATTTTTCTACTTTGATCACATTTTTGAGAGATCTGAGCAAAAGTAAATGGACATTTTAATGCTGTTAGCATTTTTTTTATGCCGTCTATTTCGTCAGCAGAATAGAATGCACTTAATTCTTCCGCATGTTCAAACCAACTTTGAGTTGAGTACTCTTTGTTAATGCCATCGAAAACTTGATGAGAAAACTTTGCTTCATTCGGATACTGTTGTTGTGCTATATTTAATAATCTAACTATATCTCTAGGTCTATACCAAGTTCTATGTAGGATGAATTCCCTTGTAGGTTTCATGTTAATCTGTTCTGGAAAGTATTTTTTCCAAATTTCATCTTCCGTGGATACATCAATCCCTAATGATTTTTCACTTGATTGTATTTTCTTGTTTATGATCCTAATTAATGGATGTTCATTGATATTTCCTCCAGATTGTTGCCACTTTAAATTTACTCCAAAATCTAAGATAGGTTTATTGATTTCTTTACCAGTGGCATGCATTGCTGAGATTACTTCACTTCTGATAGCTGATATAACATGGATATCATACTTTAGTTGTTTAGATATATTGTTGATATTATATATAGCTGTAATAAGATCTCGAATTAATCTTATGTCCTTTTGATATTGTTTCTGTTTTGAAAGAGTAAGTTCTAATTCATCAATAAAAATATATAGTTTATGACTACTTGGTGTCAATCTTTTGTATAGTTCACTAGCCTGTCTTACTATTTGTGAAAATTTGACTAATTTAGCTTCTTTATTATCCCATTCGAACTCTAATCCGAGTTTTCCTTTCAAAAGTTCTACATCTCCTTCGATTTCGACATTACCTCTTTTTAATTTGGGAAATAAAGCAAAAATGCCTGATTCTTCATTACCTAATTTAGGAGCTAAGACACAACTGCAATATTTCTCCCAATTATTATCATCCCTAAAGAATAAATTGGTAGATTGTTTGGATAGTCTGACTATTTGTCGATGAAGAAACCATTGCCATACATTTGAGAAGTCTTCATCTATGTTGGTGTCTGGATTTTTTAATGCTATATATGTGTTGGCTGCTTGGCTGAAGGCAGTTTTGTCCTCTTCTGAAAATTCGGATTTAAATAATATGAAGGAAGAATGACACTTCGGTATCGTTTCTAAATGTAAATCAATATATCTTAGAAGTGCAGTCTTTCCGGTTCCTTTTAGTCCTGAAATATAAAAACGTTTTCCATCAATAAAGTCTTTTATATCAATATTTTCCGGTATAAGGAAGCTGTTGCGGAAAAGTTCTTTTTCTTGGGTCGTATTTCCTGCAAGTTCATTTTTAGCATCTGTTTTTCCAAAGAAGAGGTCCTTGAGTTGAAGTGTTTGTAACATGATTATAAACATTTAAATTTAGGTTGCTAAAATATAGAGAAATATTGATACTTAAAAGTAAAATGATATTTATTTTTAAAGTGAATGTACCTAGTATGGTTGTGCTAATACAGGAAAATATATATTTAGATGTATTTTAACAGTGATTTTATTAATTTTTCAAGAAGAATACACCACTGGTGTTTGATCCAGGTGCCGTGAAATAGAAGTTCATGCCTAACCACAGCGTGTCAAATGCATCAGTTATGTGCGTCTTATATTCATCTGGATTATCAGGAGTGTCATCGCTCCCTTCAGGCGTTTTATCCTTTTCAAATCCATTCTTTCCCTGCTTGATGCCAGTCTGTTCCATTGCGATCTTCAGAAATTCATTTTGATGCAAGTTTATTTGGACCCACAGAAATTGCGGATCTCCTTTCAGAGTCAAGTCTATATTCAGATGCTTCCACTCATGTTTCGGGGCTTGACCGACATAGACCATCGTCACGTTGTATCCATTCTCTTTGAATACCCGTTCAATGATATCGGCATAAGTTTCTGTAGTGGATCCTGACTCCCAGGTGAACGTATGATCATAGTAGACTACTATATCGTGATTAAGTTTCGGACGGTAGTAGTCGGCTATCATCTTGACAAGATCTTGTAGCTTCCCTGGTGTTTTGACATAAAATGACTTGAGAATGCGCATCGTGTGTTCATTCAGTTGGCCTACGACAGCTGTGGAGATGGATGCATTTGAGTCGAATGCCAGGTGTAGTTCCTGATCGAAGTCAAGATCTCCGTCTCCCAAACAGCCGCAGGAGGTCAGTTTTCCCCAGTTGCACCCAAGATTCCGGAGGCGTCCATTGTCTTTCGGGATATAGAAGTGAATATTATCATCCAACGCAGAATAGAAGCCGTTCGGTACACGGAACAGGCGTTCGTTCATGAAAGCGGTACGCCAAATTAGCGGTGGTGAGTTACGATACATCTGCCAGATAAAATCTTCTCCCAGCACTTCAAGGTTGTCGAATACGTCGTATTCACCATAGAAAACCGTGTACTCTTTGGTTTTCCCCGGCTGCGGTTTGATTGGAGGCTGATATTTCCTTGCTAGATCCAGGTCAAATTGATATTCTTTGATCTGACGCATCACATGATCCGTGAGTGGCTTGCGTTTGTACTCCTGCAGTTTGAGATATAAGTTTCTGATCAGGTTGATGTGAGGTGGGGACATTTCATCCATCTTGTCCAGAATCCATTTCCCCATCGATGCGGTCGGCATATCTGTGGAGTAGCTTACACTGTGATGGTGCGGGCATTCACCGAAGTATTGCCGGTTACCTCGGTTGGCAGGATCTACTTCACTTTTAATCTTCTCATAGTTGAGAAACTTAGCTTCAGGGCCTATCACCCAATCCAGCGACATAGAGTTGGCAGACATCCCTTGGTTGAATGACAGGATCACCATGACCGTACCATTCCAAAAGTGGAATGCATTGCTCCAGCCTTCACCCAGAACAGGACGGACAGGTTTGGCGAATCCCATGCTTGCCGGTGCTTTATGACCAACCACATAGTGAATGCCTTGAATGTATCCCCATTCAGCCAAAGCCTTGCAGATTGCCGGGAGAGTATTTCCCCATGCCTTAGCGTATGACGGAGAGATGAGACCACCCAAAGATCCCGGCATTTCCCATACATTCCGGAGGATAATTCGGGCATCAATACCTTCGGACTTCCCGGTACCACGTGATGCGACTATATACTCGTCATGTGCGTTGATGGCCATCGCCTGGCGCTGCATCTTATTGAAGAATTTGTCTACGACTTCATATTGCTTTCTGCGATGTTCACGGGCAGATAAGATAGGAGAGAGGGGAGTACTCATTCTTCTTCCTCCTCTTCGATGGGACGAATGTCCACCGCTTTTTTGCTCAACATACCTTTGAATCTGCTTCGCATTTCCGACCTGGTTCCTTCAAGATCTTCAATAGGTTCCAGACCTTCCAGAAGGGTAACATCATCTGAAGGCTCAAATGATGGAGGAACGAGCTGGGAGTAGTCGAATTTCTCATCTTCTTTGTCCGAGCGAGTGTATTTACCTATTTTGTCCAACGCTGCAGCTGCTCCCTTGGCATCTTCTTTGTCTATTGCCATATTGAAGGCTTTTTTCCCGCCTTCGACAATCATATACCGATACCAGGCTTTTGCGGCCAGTTGAATGTTGCCAACCAATCTGTTGATCATGCCGATGTCCCGGTATGCCTGTGACTGTGATACGGCATCTGCGTTACCTCCGCATCCATTCATTAGGAAGTTGACAAGTTCGGTGTCTTGGATCAGAGGATCTTCCATTTTTTTGCTGACACATAGCATCATTCGTTTTTTTATTTCCATTTCACGTTGGGACAGGATGCTTGATGCTTCCTCTCTGTCTTTGAACAAGGCATGTTCTATCCGGTCATATGTGGAATCTTTCTTAGGCATAACTATAGTGGTTTGTTGTATTCAAACGAAAGCGAGGACAACACTAGATGTATCGCCCTCGCTTGTGCATGAACTGTTCATAGATCCAGGGGCAATGCCTCTGATGTTATTCCTTACTTGCGCTCTGTTGCGTCGCAATTTCCTTTTCCAGTGCTGCCAGTTCTTCTTGGTAGCCGGCAACACGATCTAATGCATTTTGCATAACAGTCTTTTTACCTTGAGATTCGGCGCGGTTAGCAGCAGATTGGCTGTTAGTAATGTTTTGTTTCAGACGTTTAATCTGACGGGCGATCTCAATACCGCGTACTACACCATTCTCACTGTATACCGGTCGTTTCTCTTTAAGGCTCAGTTCACCTTTTCCTTCTGCCCAGGCATCGATTTGTTTCCAAAGCCGGCGGCGTTCGTCATCGAGCTTGCAGAGCTCTTCGGCTATAGGCTGCCGTTCTTCTGCCGGGATCTCCGAATTAGCTACATCGTTATGCAGGCTTGCATATAGAGGTGCGATTTCCTTGATACGGGCATAAGCCTTGCGAATAGACGGGCTGAGTGATTCTTCTGTGATGATTTTGACGCCTGGTGTGTTCAGAGCGTTCACTTCGTTCTGTAAGGCAGATAGCTCTGACATCTTCTCGTCAAACTGTTCCTGAAGGGAAACAAGTTCATCTGCGTGACTTTCACTGTCGTCCTCTAAACTGTCAATTCGTGATCGAAGGTTATTGACCAACTCCTCCAGGGAGGCGATATTCGCTTGCTTGGATTCGATCGTTTTTTTTCGATCATCCTCGCTCATGGTCTTTACTACAACAATTTCTTCCATTGCGGCAGGATATAAGGAAGGGGAGAATTTAATCTCCTTGTCGAGTTTGGACAAGCAATTAACGAGCTGGGTGAAATGCGGATCAAAAATGTGTGGATCTTCCGGAGCTGCTGCCAGGTAAGCAGCAAATTTCTTTTTCATAGCTTCCTTTGCGAGAGCATTGAAAAGAACCAGGCCGTCAGCATATTTGCGCTGACGGTCTCCTAACCATTGGCTGAGTTGTTCTTGTCTGATCATGATTCTGGTGCGGGAGCTGGTTTAAATCCGCCTATCACTTCCATATCTATGGGAGTCTCAAGGAAGATCGCAGAGTAATTGGAATCGGCGGTAGCCGTATAGGTGGTACCGCGACGATCACCTCTTGCTTTTCCTCCATTGAAGGAAGGAGCAGTAGAAGCATATAATCCCGGCTGTCCCATGATCATTTGCCTGCCGTCGGAGTCTTCAAAGATGTAATAGCCTGCTGTGTTTTTTACCAATGCATTGAATGCATGCATTTCAGGGGTATTACCAGGGAAGAAGAAGCTTAACGTCAGTTTATAGCTGATCCCGTCAGCTTCTCCCTGTTGCTCCGCTTTATATTCGACTGTCGCATCTGTACTATATAGATAAATAGGTTGCTTATATGTTCCTTCTGCAGGAAAAGCAAATGCACCGGCTGCCGCCACTAGTGCTTCATTGTCTGCAGCTTTGCCGGGATCCGGAACGGTGGGTACTGTATTGGGTGCATCAAATGGGACGAACAGCAAACGTCCTTTATATCCACCCATATTATTTTGACCGACATTCCATTTCAGTGGTGCGAAAGCCGGACCAGCTGCCAGCATGGTCAATGTATCTCCATCAAGATGGCATGTCTGAGGGTGCAGCTCTGGGATTGCAATAACCAAAGCCACAAATAACAAACAGAGAATTAGGTAAGTATATTTTTTCATTAGTGTAATTGTTAAGAGTGAATAGGATAGAGCGACCAAAAATGGCCGCTCATTTTTTATCTCAGTTTAGGTGTAAGCACCGGTTGCGGTTGTTACTTCGCCTTCCACTACAGTCACTTCCTGATCGGCAGGTTTAGTCTTACCGTCTACAGCAGTAAACTCAATAGTGTACTTACCGGGTGTCAGACCAATGATGCATTGACCATTGCTACGTTCAGCAACTTTGCCTTTGATGGCCCAAGCGGCATTCTCCGTTCCTGTGATATCAACTTGTACGCCTCCGGTCTTGCAATAGTCTCCTGCGAGGTCAAGAGATTCATTCTTTTGCTCATTACAGCGGTATACTTTTTCATGCCAGTCGCGGATACGGGTGTCATAACCGGTTTGCAGCCAGAATTGCCATTCGTTGGGATCTTCGTAGATATCACGGATCTGACAGAACTTGGTTGCGGCTTGGGTATTGAAGGCAACATCCATATTCCCTTTCTTCTGAAGAACCAGGCGTGATCCCTGTCCCAATGCTTCGTGAGAGAGGATTTCAAGCGCAGGGCACATTGCGTCTTCACGCAAAAGTTCAATCATGCGTTGCATGGAAGGATATTCCTGCATACTCAGTTTGTTGCGGAGAGCAGAGCGTGCAGCTATCAAGACCGTTTCGGCACAAAGTAACTGTGGAATTCCTGACTTGGAAGAACGCAGGTAAGTGTTGGCACCACCAATCCATTCAACCAAATTTTCATAAGCGGCGGAGTCTGTATCCTTCGTGGGCAAAGCAAAAAGACCTGATGGAGCAAAGTTGCCGCGAGCAGCATTGACATCACCTGTTGTAATCAGCATGTCGGCTTTGGTGAACAGACCATCAAATGCACCTGACGGTGAAGTTGAGTCTTCATCACGTTCTGCATGAAACAATGTATATACTACATCTTCAACATGAGATTTTACCAATGTGAAGGCAACACGTGTTTCAAGAGGATGTTTCTTGTTGATGTTGCTGACCGGCTGACCTCCTACGATCAACAGTTCACCGTCATCGTATTTTTGAGAGTTTTCCTTTGTGATACATACAACATCCTTCGGTTCGATAACGGAAGGTTCATAGCCGAGCAGCTTATCAACCAGGCGGAAATTTTTCCCAATCTTGTAAGACTGAGTTCCACCGGCACGCCGGCGTTCATTGATCAAGGCATGTTTGCCTTGCAGGTCCATCACGTTCAATCCCAATTTTGCGGCAACTTCCTGCAGGGTAGCAAATGGAAGAGCGCGAAGCGCCTTATCATATGTGATTAAGGTTTGGTTCAGTTTCGATACGTCAATTAATTTTTGAGACATATTCTTTAATAGTTAAGGTAGGTTAGTAAATTAAAGGAGTCCGTCAGCCTTCAGGCGTTCTGTGATTCCCTGATAATTGCCGGCATTTTCCTCGCAGTAGGCAGCCAGTTCCTCTTTTCCTCCGTTTGCGGCAGGTTCACCCTTTGGGGCAGGAACTGGTTCACCCGGTGCCGGAGCTTTCTTTAGATTGGCTACTTGTTCTTTGAGTTGAGTGATCTCTGAATCCTTGCCGCTTGCCTCGGTTTTCAGATTAGCGATCTCTTGATCTTTTTCACTTACTGTTGTCTTGAGAGTCGCTATTTCAGTAGTCGCATCAGATAATTTCTGATCGATCTCCTGTTTAGCTTGTACGAGAGAACTGTTATCCGATTTCAGACGGGTGAATTCATTATGCAGGGAGTCGAGGTTCTCTGCTGATAATTCGGTCGTTACTGCCTTATCTTGACTGATATTCAGAAAAGATAAAAAAGCTGACCATGATTCTTTTAGAGTCATTTTGTTTTTGAATGAAGTTGTTGATAATGCTGGCACGGAATTCGTGTCCATACCCGCTGCCAGAAGAACGGATGTGGAACGATCATAGAGGCGAACGGCATTGGAATTTGCCGGTATGTCCACGATGGATGCTTCCATCAGCTCTGACTCTGTAACTGTTTCGCGAGTCTGACCAGGTACCAGAAGGTCTTTGTTGGCTGATGTAGCAATGATGCGGATACCGACACTTGCGGCGTTGTAAGTCCCTGCTTCGTATTTTGCGGCAATGTCTTTAGATAGTTGATCAACCTTGTCGAAAACAGGAATGGCAGAAAGTACATCGCCTTCAAGCTGTATATCTTCCCAATGCCCGATAGCTTTAGTTTCTCCCCAAATGGGAGATCCTTCATCACGAAAATGCATATACAGCATCACCGGGTTCTTCTTGAATGCTTCGAGGAGCATTCCAGAGGTAAGGACCCGGTAACCGTAACGATTAAGCGATGAATCGGAAAGAATGATACGTTTTTGGCTCATTGCACTGATTTTGGTGCAATGATACGCCTATTAGTGAGGGTGCAGAAGGACGGTTAAATTTCGATATAGGAGAGCATCGGATGTAATGAGGTCCCGGCAAGTTTCAGCTCATATCCGGTGAAGTCGGTTACCTTTTTCCCTATAATCAGGTTTAAGGTTCCGAGGAGTGGGTATTCATTCGTGCCATAGATATACTTGTGTCCCTGTGTGTCCTGACAGCGTAGAACACAGCCTGTCTGAACTTTATTGCGCAGCTCGTTTGCTGTATTCCCCTCTAATGCGGATCGGGGAAACTGGATGGTCGCTGAATGCTTATATGTGATTCCTGCGTCTTTAGTATCATCGGAAGCGACAGTTGGAGCTTCAATGACTCCTCGCGTTGGAAGCGGATACCAGTCGTGTCCTTCCTTGCTTCTGATGCATGCCTGGTTCTGATGTACTGCAAACAGGGCTATTTCGTCTGTATTCAGGATTTCGGCAAATAATATGCCTCCCATATTATTGATATTATTCATAACTTATTGATTTTCAATTAGTACGCATTTTTAGAACATTTTTTGATCAAAAAAGGGACAATTAACTACACTTGCTCGGTCATGTTTTTGTGCGGTGATAGCCTCTTTTTTTCTCTTTTCGTCGAAGATTAGCCCTCCATCGATAATAATTCTTCTTGAATGCATCTTCGCTGATAGAATCAATCCCATAGCAGGTCATGAAGTTGTGTATCCCGTCGATATAGGTGATTCCGTAAGTGTGCTTTTGTTCATCCAAGTAATCATGCACCTCTGCCCATAGCATGCGGTCGATCTTGCGAATGAGAATTATCTGTGAACGTATTCCCAGGTAATTGTAAGTTTTAGGATCCTTCCCGGTAGTACGCTCAGGAAGGATGATGGTGAGATTACCATGATCCTTAAAGATGTTGGCTGGACGACGTTCTAACAGATCGTAGATAAAATGGTAGATATCCGTTTTATCCGGGAAGCGAATCGGAGAGTCCTGCAAATTGCAGAACTTTCCGATCAGATACTCCTTAAGATGCTGTGGAACTTCAATCTTAGTAGTAATCATATAAAGCATAGTGGTTTAGGTGTGGAGCTAATGTACAAAATATAACTGAGTAATCCTTGCCTTTATCAATAAAAAAACGAGGTATTGTACATATAACCCTTGCTGATACCGTACTATTTTTTTGTGCAATCGTGCTAAATGAGCTACGCTTTCTATTTATGTGTTGTTTATCAGATAGTTAAGGGCGTACGAAATAGTGTACTTTTTAGCACAAAATCTTCGTACTCCGTACAAAATGCATTTTTGTGCGTTTTTGTACGAGTCGTACGTTTTTGTACGAAAATCGTGCGGTGTTTAAATATCTGATTTATAATGTAATAAATGCCGAAAAAAGGGTGTCTGCACGAAAGCACAAAATTTTCCCTTATTTTTAGGTAGGGTATTTTTAAGAAAGAAAGAAAAATAAAAAAAATATATATGTCCCCCTGTCTTCGCTTGGCGCCTCTCCCCCTGCACATTTGTTCAAAACGTTCTTGATGAATGAAGGGGAGGCGAGGGGAACGGAAAAAGAAAGCCCGGTAATACAGAAGCATCACCGGGCAATAAATGATTCGACTTATGTTAGCGCAAATCATCAGGATAAAACACTTGCGATATCAATTCGTACTCACGCGGTAGTGACTTGACGCCAACGACTACACAGATGCCCCTTGCGGCAAGCTCGTAGAGCCGCTGTGTCGTGATGACAGAGCCGCGAAAGTTGTAGTTACTGCAGAGAATGAAGTAGGCAGTAGGCAGGTCAAAGGAATAGATATCCTTGCGGATGATTTTTTTAGCATCCGAAGGGACTTTGGCAAAACCTAGCCGAACGGCCAGGCGGGAAATGAATAGTTCCCGGTCATCGCTCGATTGGGCTATTACTACCATTATTTTATTCTCTTTTTTTATTGTCATAATGTTGCGTATATCAGTGAAAATTAGTATCTTTACAGAGTAATAAATTGGGATAATCTACTCATCTTCGATTCGAGTAGAAGTGTGGCCGGACATGTGCCGGCACTAATTTAGGCACATGCCGAATGCTGCTATAATCGTCAGAAAACTCTAAAAAGTCATCCAAGACATCTTTCCTTGTTGTTTCTTCAATAATATACATACAAGCTATTTTAATGAATAGATCACGTGATGCAGGCTTACAATGGTCAGCTATAAGAATACTCTTGCCTTCAGGTATTGTAGCAAGAATGTTATTGACGGCGTGATAGAAACGCATGAAGCGTTCCGGATCCTGCCGGTATAGAGGAAGAACTTCGTCTAATATTTCTTGATAGGTTCCCATGCTTAAGTGCAGAATAGTGATAGTGCAATTAAAATTGATAATTTATATTCCCTGCTGTATAGCTCCAAATACCGGTGTGAAACCTGAATTTTAGCGTCTCAATGATTCCTCTTTTTTGTGGGATCCAGTTGTGTAAAGCCTCGATGTCTCCTACTTCCGGTTCTGGCGGAAATACATATAGGTGGAGTCCGATGACGAACCATCTTATTCTATTCATGTTTTGTTAGTTATACGCAAATTATTCTTTGATTTTTGACATTATGTAATCAAAATGTTCTCTAAACTCTTTTGTACGAGTAAACACAGGGGAATCAATGTCAGATAGCTTTAGCTCCACGATATTGGTGATGCGCTTTACATGCTCTGAATGAGCCTTATTATATCCACTTCTATAAGCACTCATAACCAATCCTCTTACATCCATTCGATCAATAAATTCAGGTTGAGGATCACACACCCTTTTTGAATATTCAATCGCCAACACTGTTACTGTTTTCTTCTTCATATCTATTCTTTTATTGAATTATTCTATAAATACACTCGACCAATAGCACGAAAAAAGTAATAAAAAAAAGAGATTTCCAATACTTGATCTTTCTCTCATGCTTAGCCTTATGTCTACCCCATTCGTTTTCTACCATTTCTTTACAATCATTTTTATAATGTTCGAAATGCTTATTCACATAATGAGTAATATCGTCAGCAATGGCATACTTAACTTCCTCAGAAATTGATTGCGGCCACCCACGCTCATCGTAATTAAGTTCAGTAAGGACTTCCTGCCTTATCACTTTCTCCACTCCATTGATACGGAATCTCATGTGAACTCCACTATTCTTAACATGTCTTAAGAACTTCTCATCTGCAAGTCTTTCTACCTCTTCTTCTTTCAGTTTGGCTATTGAGTCAATTCGGTCGAACTCTGCTTCATCAACAATGATAATAGGATTCTCCGGCTTCATTCTATGTATTTCCATAATGTTCTTTTCTATTTGTAAATACTAAAAAGTCAGTTGGGTCTGCATACATGCTAATAAGTCCTTCATCCCAATGAATACCTGCCACTATCCATTTATATGGAATATCCACGTATGAAGCTTCGCTTTTGTATGTAGCATTCCAATGCACACCTATTTCTCCAGACTCATATTCTACAATCTCAAAATCGATAATCTCACATTTTAAACGTTTCTTGATTTCCTCTTTTAACTTATCAGTATGAGATAATACCTCATTTAGTAATATTTTCCCCATATTTGTCACTGCTTTTTTTAAAAGTCTATTTGTTTCTGTTCATCCTCAAAGCTGACATCAGCTGAATAACTGTCACCAGTGTAAGTTCCAGTGCCAACTGTGAAATATTCTATTCCTCCAGCCTTGTCGTCAATAATAGGTCGTCCGTCTTTATCCATCTGAAATGGATTCCCGGTCTTGCTATCGTATTTATGAGGATTAAAAATATATCCTTTCCATTCACAGTACATTATAAATTTCTTTTTGAAAGCCGTCGGGGAGATGAACTTCCTTTGTGCCGGATCGTATGTACAGAAAGCATCATATAGGTCCTTGCGGATAAGACGTCGATTCAAATGATCCTCATTTGATAAGTATTCATCTGCCCAAGATATAAGAGTTTCTCCCATTTCTTGACGGAGTTTCCGTTGTTCGAGTCTCTCGCCTGGAGCTTGTATGACTCCAAACTGCAGATAGAGCTGGATGCAGTTTGCCAATAAGTTCCAAGTAAGGTTCCATTGATCAAAATCCCATTCCGAGAAAAATAGGGTACCGAAATCATCAACAGGTTTGTGGCTATCATTATAAAAGTCAGAGAAGGCAAGTAGCCATTGTCGGTCATTGAAGCTGGATCCGGATCCCTTTAGTGCGTGATTTGTTGCAATATAGATTTTGGCGGATCTTGAGAAGGGGATAGTAAACCTGCCTTCACCTTTATGGTTTACACTCCAGTCTCCGGTGATGTTCGGAAAAAGAAACTCAAAGTTAAAATTCAATAGCACATCATCTATGAAAACTATCTTTGTGTTTTCTTGTACGTCATTCCAGATAAACTGATCATTGAATATATCTTGCCGTTTACCAGGAATGTAAACTGTAGGAGTGACATGTCTCATTAGCTCGCCAAGCAGTGATTTCCCTGAACGTCCATTTGATTCGCCGACTTCGGATTGCTTTCCGTCCATGCCGACAACAGCTCTAGCGACATTGTTGTCTTTGGCTTCCATTGCCATAAAACCGATGGCGCATAGTTTACTCAATAAATGAATCTTGTTTTCAATGATTTCATCAGGTTCCATTTCTTCTGGAGATTTGCGCCATGTGAAATTTGAGGCATTGATAAGAAATTGGAGAAAATGACATTTACTACCATCCTCTGAAAGTTCGTATGAGTATTGCCCATTTGAGTCAACACTGAAAGTGATCAAGGGGGCATTGAGATACTTGGCTTTTATTTGTTTCCGTTGTTCTTCCCAAATATGATGTGCTATGTTTTCGTATCCCATCTCCGAAACCTGATCCTTCGTGATATACCAGCAGTTACTATCAAAATAGAAGAATTGGCTTTCCCGGTTAGGTTTGATAAAGTTTGGTTCTATGAAGTTTAATAGTGATAATTTGTCCGGACCTACATATTGGGAAACGCCTTTAATCAACATTTCATTAACCTCCTTTTTACAATAATGCTTAGCAAATTGGAATAAATAGTCGCGTGCATCTGATGCCTCGATCATTCGAACCACCGGAGGATCCAATTGGATAAAGCGGTAGGACTTATCCAGCATTCGGAGGCGTCCAAAACCTCGATTTTGTAGGAAGTTATGTGAGTTGACATAGCAGAACTGGTATTCGATGCGAGATTGCCCGGATCGATTTTCTTTTTCAACTTCTTCCCAAAATTTTTCGTCATCATCAAAAGGTTGTGCGAGGACAAATTTACCGGAATCGTCAAATTTCCAACGATATCTTCCGAATACGAATTCCGGAAGATTCTTTAGTATGTCTTTATGGCGTTCGGCGAATGCTTCAGGTGCATGCAAGCACCAAAGTTCTTGCAGTTTATGATCTGTCCAAGTTGTTATCTTGAACATTTCTATATATTTCCCTAAGCCTTTCTTTTCGTTACAAGCATAATCTATATCCTGAGCTAACTCGTCCTCATGCTCTCTTAGACTATTGGCTAACAGATCGTCTACTCCTTTGTCTCCAGCAGGATTCTTTTGGACATGTCCAATGAAAATTTCAACATAAATATTCCGATTTTTTAAGGTGCGCATATATTCCTTAAAGTTACGGGCTGCGAAGAAGAAACAACTAGGACGCTTTTCGACTCGATCATTAAGACGGACGTTTGTGCTTATGTCGTCCCAATCTGAATCGAAGATAAAAGCTACTTCCTTTACGCCACAAGTTGTGATGATACGGACTAGGTCTTCCGGAAGAGCGCCATTTAGTCCGAGATTCTGTATACCACTAACTGCAATAGACGGAATCCCGTGCTTACAAGCTTTTTCTGCTTTCTTCTCGCCTTCCTGAATATAAAGCCTATGTATCTGCTGTTTCTCTTTATATAAACGTCGTAGTTTTTCTGGAATATAGATTGGGGTGCCGCTTCCTGATGGTGATTTGTACTTATAAGGTTTTCCTTCTTTATCAAGATGGGCATCCGGGAATTGCCATCGCATAAGGGGGGAGAAACGATGCGTGTCAAAGTTCGGTCGGTCTGAAAATATCTGATTGCTTTGGTTTTCAAAGCGTTAGAACGGGGTAGGAGTGAGCTGGGTGGAAAAACGAAGCGTTTACATCGCTTTACATCGAGCTTACATTTGAACCTTGTTTGAACGCCGTTCAAATGAATCTCTTTACATTAGGAGTGGAGTAGGGGAGAATTCAGGCAGTATGGTATTATTTCACTCCGATGCTTTGCCCAGGCCATACTTCCATATACAAAGATAACCAAATGGTGTAATTTATGCAAGTGGAGTAGGGGAGCGCTTCGCTTCTCTCCTATTTTTATTTATTAAAATTATTCCATATAGCTGATATTTGGTATATTTGCAGTGAAATAAATACTATATATCATGAGTAAAGTTATCCATGTACATTTGATTTTTGAGAAAAAGAACATCTACTTTGGTAGTATATCGGCCATTTTTGAAACTCTGACGGAGAAACAGGTCGGAATCACTAAGAGTAGTCTTTTACATGCTGGACTGGTTGATGACATTGCCAAATACACGAAACGTGCAATGATTATTCAGTCTCGCTTGATAACATGTACCAGAAAGGGATAAAATGCCTTAGAACGCAATTAAAAGCCGCAAAAGCGGCTTTTTTTGCCCTTATAAGTGTCAAACTATGATGGAAGGCTGTATTTATCCGTTTGAACGCTTTGAACGTCTTAAAAAGTGGAAAGGTTATTCACTTGCTTATTCATTTGGTTATTCATTTAAGCTATTACAAAAACGAAATGTTTTGATTGCTTATTCATTTGGTTATTCATTTTTGTGCCTATTTTGTTCTAATAAAACGGGGAAACATCTTTTTTTTATTTGGTATTCATCGGTTTTTATAATATTGTAGGGGGTAAATTGTATATAGATAATATTTATTTACTCCCCTGTATTTTTATATATTCTGCTGTAAAATAGTGATTTAACTGTTTTTACCTCCCTTTCCCCATAAAACACGTTTTAGATGGCATTGGCAACCGTAGAATCGCTTGCATCCGAAACACGCCCCGACTTGTCCTGTTTAAGTTGTGTAATTGTCTGTTTGAGCATCCCTATTTCCTCTGCCATTTCTCGAATGGTGGAGTCTTTTTCCCTTAAAACATCCAGAAGCTCCCTAAAATTATTGTTAGCTGTTTCTGGAGGAGCTGTTTCCGTTACTACTGGTGTAATTTTTTCGGCTTCTATATCTTTTAAAAGAAAGTCGTCGATTGATATTCTAAAAAACTTAGATATTTCACATAACAAACTCAATTTAGGTTCTGTATTACCCAGTTCATAGTTTGACATTGTACCTTTTTTGATGCCCAGAAACTCAAATTCATCTAATTTAAGTCCCCTACTCTCCCTTAGATATCTAAGATTCTTAGAAAAAACGCTCATAAATCTAAATTATTTGGATTAATACTTTGTTGTCTAAGAAACTTAGACTATATTTGCCACGTGATTAAAGTTTAAACACGCCCCAAAGCTACAAAAAAGGCTTGAGGTAACAATGAGAATTTAAAAAGAAGCAAAATGGAAGTAAAATTTAAAAAGGGACAAAGTGTGAGAATCACCAAGAGAAATGGTGAGATCATTGATGGTATAGTTCGTGACTGGGATTATAACATTTGTACGTTCGTGCGGGAATATAATATCGATTATATGAAAAATGGTCAGGTTTGGACTGTAATATGTGTTCCGGAGGATGCGATAAAGGAGCTTTAATAATTTTCTCGGGCAGTTAGTTCAGCTGGTAGAACAAACTAAACTCCTATAATGGAGAGGTTATGGTCCGCGGTTCGAATCCGCGACTGCCCACTACGATAATTTAAATATTAGATAGTATGAAAGAACGAATAGTTGTAGAATACGGTGAGGTGAATAAAATTGCCGAACTGATGGGCTGTACAAACGTGATGGTGAGTCATGCGCTTGCCTTCCGTAAGAACAGCAAACTGGCCCGTTCCATTCGTAAGCTCGCCATTGAGCGCGGTGGATCCAAAGTAGGTGGTAATCCTCAAAATACAAGTAGCCATGAAAAATGATTTGATGACATTGTTCAGCGACCAGCTGCACTGGTTTGCTCGTCTGAAACGAAAACAGCGCTTTTGCGTGCTTTACTTCTGTATGAGTTTCGGGATCCTGCTCTCTATTTTTTTTATTAATCCGCTGCTGGAACTTCTCGTAGTGTTGAATTTCGGGATCTCCGTGCGGCTGCTGAAGAAGCATGTCCCTTTGAATAATTTAGAGGATTGATAATCAAGCTGGGAGATGGAATACTTTGATAATATATTGTGTGTAACTTACAAAGAGTTGCTGGATATAATGCCCAAAGGCACTTTGAATAGCCAGCTGTCCCGAGAAAAACTGGATGTCGTTTCCCGTGGCGGTGGTGAAAATAATCCGGCTCTGTATGCCTATTCCTCCCTTCCCGAGAAATACAAGAAACGTTGGGTTGAGCGTCATGGCGAACCCGAGAAACAAATGAGACAGGAAATGATCCGTAACATAGTGAAGAAAGACGAGAAGGCCGAGAACTTTTTCGAGGATTACCGTTACGACAAGAACGGTGAGATGGTCGCTCTTCCCGAGGATGTGAAGAAGGAATACACCTGGAACGCTTCGGTGCTGAACGCGTTGATGGAAGAGTTCAAACGCTTGAGTTCATCCAATAACAAGCTGACCGGTTTCCGCCGTAACCTTTGGGAACTTCTGCTTGTCACGAGTGAGGAATGGCGTCCGGTGTACGGGCACAGTCTTCCGGGCAGTGTGGGGCGTTTGAAAGCCCTGATAAACAAGTTCCGTCCCGACAACTACGGTGTGCTTGTGAGCGGTAAATACGGCAACAGCAACACGCTGAAGATCGAGGAGGACGGCGGGCGTTACCTTGTAGCATTGAAACGCAGCCGCGTTCCGGTTTATACTGACATGGAGATCTTCGAGGAGTACAACCGTGTCGCTCCGGAACGTGGCTGGAAGCCCCTGAAGAGTCCCCGCAGCCTCCGCGAATGGTTCAACAGCCCGCGTGTCGAACCTCTGTGGTACGATGCCGTTTATGGGGAAATGAAGGCACACCAGCGTTATGACCGCAAGCACCGGACCATCCTTCCGGGCCGTCGTGACAGCCTCTGGTATGGCGACGGCACGAAGCTGAACCTCTACTATCGTGACGAGAACGGAAACAAGTGCACTACAAGCGTGTACGAGGTGGTGGATGCCTATAGTGAAGTCCTGCTCGGTTATTACATCAGCGACAACGAGGACTATATCGCCCAGTACCATGCTTTCCGCATGGCTATCCAGACGAGCCGGCACAAACCCTACGAGATCGTGTGCGATAACCAGGGCGGTCATAAGAAGAACGCGGCGCTGGGCCTTTTCTCGAAGATCAGCCGTATCCACCGCCCGACAGCTCCGTATAATGGCGAATCTAAGACGATTGAGAACATTTTCTACCGCTTCCAGAGCCAGGTATTGAAGAAACGTTTCGGTTTCACCGGGCAGAATATTACGGCAAAGAGAGATACAAGCCGTCCGAATTTGGAATTCATCAACGCGAACATCGACTCCCTCCCCACATTGGAGGAACTGAAGGAACAGTATGCCGCCGCCCGTGAGCAGTGGAATTCAATGAAACACCCTGCCACCGGCATCTCCCGGATTGAGATGTACAATACCAGCGTGAACGAGGCTACCGATGCGGTAAGTGTGTCGGATATGGTGGAGATGTTCTGGTACACGACCGAGAAACCGTCGCTGTTCACCGCCAACGGTATCGAGATCACGGTACAGGGAAAGAAATACCCTTACGAGGTTTTCTCCGCCCCCGGTGAGCCTGATCTGGAATGGCGCCGACGTAACACCTACAAGAAGTTCTATGTCCAGTACGATCCTTATGACATGAGCAGCGTACGTCTGCTGTACAAGGATAAGGGCGGAGCGATGCGCTTTGAGTGTGTGGCTTCGTTCCCGCTGATGATCCACCGTGCCCAGCAGGAGCAGACGGAAGCCGAGAAACGTTTCATCCGCGCCCAGCAGGAGGCCGTCATCAACGAGCGTATAAACCGCCAGGTCGTTGCCAAGGACATCGAGTACGAACATGGTGTCGCACCGGAACAGAACGGTCTGCGTACCCCTGACCTGAAAGGTCTCGGAAAGGAGGCGCAACGCCAGATTGACCGTCGCACAAGAAAATACAGCCAGCCGGCCCGTCCTTCCATCGGCCGAGACATGAAAGTCATCAGCAACGTGACATGGGACAGCTTTGAGAAGAAGGAAGTGAGCATCCGCAAGGTGGTCGGGAAATTATAAGGAACAGATTTATAACAAGATAAAAAATATTGATTATGGAAATTACAATGAAAGAAAAGGACGCCATCAGTGAAAGCCTCCGGGCTTACGTGGCGAAATACCCGAGCCAGACGAAGGCTGCTGGCAGCCTGAAGGGGGTTAGTGTAGGTACTGTTAGCAATATCCTGAATGGCCGTTATGAGAATATCAGCGACGAGATGTTCCGTAATGTCGCCTCGCAGGTCGGTGGTGTAAGCGCTACCGGCTGGCAGATCGTGGAGACCGGTGCTTACCAGGAGATCACGGCTGTACTCTCCGATGCGCAGCGCTGGCGCAATGTTACCTGGGTGACCGGCGAGGCCGGTTGTGGCAAGAGTACCACCGCCCGTGTTTACCTCCAGGAGCATAAGGAGGTTTTCTATATCCTCTGCTCTGAGGACATGAAGAAAGGTGACTTTGTCCGCGAGATCGCCCGTACGGTCGGAATCCGGACCGAAGGGTATAATATCCGTGAGGTGTGGGGGCTTATATTGGATGACATCATCCAGATGGACGCGCCCCTGCTGGTGTTCGACGAGGCGGACAAGCTGACCGAACCGGTGTTCCACTATTTCATCAGCCTGTACAACAAGCTGGAGGAGAAATGCGGTGTCGTGTTCTTGAGTACCGATTATATTGCCAAGCGCATCAGCAACGGCTTGCGGTACCAGAAGCCCGGCTACAAGGAGTTCTACAGCCGTATCGGACGGAAATTTTATGAGTTGGAGCCTACGGACGTGAACGACGTGTTTGCGATCTGTTCCGCCAACGGTGTGACTGACAGGAAAGACATCGATAAGGTGATAAAGGAGGCTTCGACATGTGACTTTGATTTGCGGCGTGTGAGGAAGTCCATTCACAAGGTGAAACGCATGACGGGGGAATGACCCCCGTTCAAATACCGTTCAAACGTAATTTTAAGGATATGGAAAACAAATTTGAATACTTAAAGATCGACGGTCGCGAGCAGCTTCCCGCTCCCTGGAGCGATTACCCAGTCTTGAGGGAATACGAGACGGTGACCGTTTACCGGAATGGTCGCGACTACCTGGACGCCCTTGTGGGACAGCAGGACGGCTGGTGGGTTGCCGGCGTTCACATGGAGGTGGGCGGTTCCGGCGGTGGTTTCAACCCGGGACGTAAATGGGGACAGTTTGCCACCCGTGAGAATGCCCTTTTGTGGGCACTCGGCAGGATGCTCTGCCACGAGAAACTGCGGGGTGCCGCACGGCAGGCCGTACTTGACCGAATTGACAATATCCGACAACTAACACTGTTCTGACCATGGAAGAAGAGAAAAAGGATAATAAAAAAGCGGGCATGAGACGTGCCTTGAATGTCAGGGACATCCTGAACAAGAAGTATGACGTATTCCCTTTCGAAGGGAAATGGAAGGATGCCTTCGACACTCCGGAAGTCCGGGGCTGCTGGTTCGTGTGGGGCAACAGCGGTAACGGTAAGACCTCTTTCGTGATGCAGCTCTGCAAGGAACTTTGCAAGTATGACCGTGTGGCGTTCAACTCCCTGGAGGAAGGAACTTCTCTGACAGTCCAGAATAACCTGCGGCGCTTTGGTATGGCCGAGGTAAGCCGCCATTTGGCGTTCATCAAGGAGGACATCCCCACCTTGAAGATCAGGCTCCGGCGTCATAAGAGTTTCAACATCGTGATCATTGACAGCTTCCAATACACACAGATGACGTATCGTGACTATATCCAGCTGAAGGAGGAGTTTCCGGACAAGCTGTTTGTTTTCATCAGCCATGCCCGTGGCAAGAATCCTAAAGGTGATGCGGCCACGAGCGTGATGTATGATGCCGACCTGAAGATATGGGTAGAGGGCTACGTCGCCTTCAGTAAGGGACGTTATCAGGGGGCCACTGGTGAATACACAATCTGGGAGAAGGGCGCCTATGACTATTGGAATGTGGCGGGACCGAAACAGAAAGGAGGCCAGGCATGAGCAGGATAAAGAAACAGCTGGAGATTTGTCCTCCCGCCTATATGTGTAAGGGGCCTAACCGTGAGAACTTCGTCAGTACCGGCCACAAGTGTGGTTACTGCAAGGGCAACGGCTGGTTCTGGGGAACGGAAGAGGGCAGCCGCGAGGACGTGCATGTATCCTGCCCGGTGTGTGGCGGCAGCGGTGAGCTGGATGCGATTATAACAGTGGACTGGAAACCTTCAAGCAAGTGAGCCATGAGAAAGGAGTATTACAACTACGTTGTGAAGCTGCCCGTTCTGCTTCATGAACTGTTCCGCGGGAAGGTTGCCGACTATCATTTTTCCGACATGACGGTAGTGATGAACCACCTGGTGAAGTCCTACATCCGCATGACGGATGGTGGCAGGGTCTCCACGGCCACCCGGCGCATCCTCCTCTGCATGGATCGTATTCCGGACATGTCGTTCTTCTTCCGCCGTCAGGAGAAGTCGGTGCTGTTCTTCGAGATGGATCCGGCCGTTGCCGGCAGCCTGCAGCGTGCCATCATCGCTGGCGGCTGGGGCAACCGCCAGCGTCTTGTCGTCCGCCTGGTGTGCGCCTTCTGCTGCGGTGCCGGTGTGACATTGAACAACCTTTCGATGGAGCTTGCCTCCGAAGAGGTGTTCCGCCGTCCTGAAGGCTACCTCATACATACCTACGTGAGCAATTACCAGTACGTGTTCCTGAAGGAGACGGCCGCTGCCCAGCGCATGAGCGTGGAGGGTATGCTGACGGCTGCTGCTGAACTGCTGGTGGGAACGGATGACGAAGGTTCCGGATACCATATTCCGGAGAGTCTCGGCCGTATCGCTGACCGCGTGTTCGAGGTGAGGGGCAGCACGCTGAAGGACTTCCGCCGGCAGTGTCTGGTGAGCATCCGCACGAACACTATCGGTCCGGACCGTATCGCCTCCTTCATGGAAAAGCACGGCATCGCCTCCGCCCGTGAGTTCCTGCGCCGCGTGGTCCTCTTCTTTCTGGAGGCACGGTATCTGATTTACCGTAAGGAGGTAGAACTTGATGAGGATGACCTTCCGGAGGAGGAAGAGACGGATTGGGAGGAAACTATGTACAGCCAGTATCAAAAAAGAGATTTCGCGATTTCAACATATAATTATTAACCATTAAAATTTAACAGAAATGATTACAGAAAAACAGAAAGAGGCAGTAAAGGAACTCTGCCAATACGTGGATAACTTTTGTAAGGAAAACGATCTTAGTGCCTTTATGAGCGTTGCGGCCAGTGAGGACCATCCAGACGGGCTTGAGCAGATAGCCGGCTCAATCATTACCGGCAAGACTGAACATATTGTCGGCTCTATTTCCGGGGTTGTCAAAGCGAATAAGAATGTCTATATGCTGCTTTCCGTGGGACTTATGCAGGCCTACACGAGAAAGGCTGACATTAATACTATTCCGTTCGGTGAAAATTTGAATATGAACTGATGAATGCAGCATAAACAGCTATGAGTGAAAATAACAACAAGCAGAAACGTAAACGTGTCTGTCCGCATTGCGGCCGAAAGTTGTGGATGCGTGAGTTCTATCCGTTGAAGAATGGGGGACGGAGTTCCTGGTGTCATGAATGTGTGCTGGTGTACAAGCGTGAACAGTACCGCAAGCACCGGAAGGTTGCTGACGGTACTTTCATGCACCGGACACTGGGACGGCTCGTCGAGCATAAGGGATATTCCACCCGTATCTTTTGGAACGGTAATATGCTTTCCATCATGCGTCGCCACTATCACAATACCCTCAACCGGGAGCTGGCTGAAATGCTCGGTGTTTCCGAACGCAGCGTCACCCGGAAGGCCCGAGAGATGGGACTGGAAAAGGACAAAGGTTTTGTAGCCTCCCTTAGCCGGGAACATTTGTTGCTGGCAAACGCGAGAAGCAAGGAACTGGGATATCCGGGCGGCTTCACCAAGGGGATGAAGTTTCGGGGAAACCAGTACACCGGGAGGATAAGAGTTGAATAACATACAGCACGGTCAATATTATGAGTAAAAAAATGGTAATTGTGGTCACCGCAGTTGGTGTCCGTAAAGTAGTGGAAAAATGGCTCTGTGAGAATATGACTTGCGAGCTGGTTGTGTCACGTAACGCACGCCATGAGTGTTGTGTGGAAGTCATCTATGATAGCGGAAACCCTTCGGTTTTGCGTACTCTTCTACGCTCTGCCGTGGGTGAAATCATAGAGTTGTGCTGATGTGGTATGAATAGTTTGAGTTAATGAAAATCTGAATAGAATGGGCATACTTGAATTTTTCGACCAGTATAAGTGTACAAAAAATGAAAAAGAGCATCTTCTTGATTATTTGTGTACTATCAGAGTAAAGAGAGTGATTAAGGAAATCAATGACCTTAAAATAAACAAAAAAACAGTATAGCCATGCAGATAGACATCAACAGCCGCAAGCAGTTAAATAAACCCGAGAATTATGCGGCGTTTTACAGCCTTTTGAACCGCCTTCCGACATCGGATCGTGACGCACTGAAGGAAAGCATCGTTTCCCAGTACACGGAGGGACGTACCACGAGTCTGCGTGACATGACACTGAAGGAATACAGTGCCGCCGTGTCCGCCATGCAGAAGCTGGTACCGCCCACTTATCAGGAACAGCTCCGGAAGATTCTCCGTCAGAAGCGTTCCGCGGTACTGCACCAGATGCAGCTGCTGGGTATCGATACGGCCGACTGGGACCGGGTGAACGCCTTCTGCCGGGACAGCCGTATCGCCGGCAAGGAGTTCCGTGAACTTGACTGTGAGGCGTTGGACACGTTGCAGGTGAAGCTGCGTGCCATCCGCCGTAAACGTGAGAATAAACAACAATAGCAACCATTTAATTTTTTAGCTATGGATTTGAAAGAACAATTAAAAAGCCTGTCCGCCCAGGACAGGAAGGAGCTTTTGAAACAGCTCCAGCAGGAAGAGAAGGAAAGCAAGCGTAACCGGCGCGATGCCTATGAGGGCCTCCGTGCGCAGTTCATGCTTGAAGTGAAGAACCGGCTGCTCCCGGTTGTGGATGACGTGAAGGCGTTCCGCGACTGGGTGGAGAAAGAGGCCGCCGCCTTCCGTGCGGTGATGCGTGAATACGGCCAGCTGCGTAAGGACGAGCAGGCGAGCTTCACCATCGTGGACGGTGACATGAAGCTGGAGGTGAGGAGCAACAAGGTGAAGAGTTTCGACGAGCGTGCCGACCTTGCCGCCGAACGCCTGGTGGATTACCTGAAGCGCTACGCCATGGGGCGCGAGCTGGGTACCGACGACCCGATGTACCAGCTCGGCATGACCATGATCGAGCGCAACCGCCAGGGCGATCTGGACTACAAGTCCGTGAGTAAGCTGTACGAGCTCGAGGACCGTTTCGACAGCGAGTACACGGAGATCATGGACCTCTTCCGTGAGAGCAACGTGGTGTACAAGACCGCGGTGAACTACTATTTCCACAAACGTGACGAAAACGGTGTCTGGCACCGTATCGAACCCTCATTCTGCCGGTTGTAGTCATGGAGAAGACGAAGAACATCGCGCCGCACGTCATGGCCTGCAAGCGTTGTGAAGGCAAGGGACGTATCTTTTACCTGGACCAGGGAGGAGCTCCTTTATCCGCAAAATGTCCGGTCTGTAATGGCAGCGGGCGGGTGAAGGTACAGAGCAAGGTGATCACCCGCATCGAGCCGTTTGTTCCGGGTGAGGATGACACCGAACTGATGACCATGTGATTTTGTTCACACTCTAAACAGAAAAACGCCGCATTCATACACGATGCGGCGTTTTTTTATTAACATCCCCGGTTAAATGCCTAATTTTGCAGCATATACCTGAACTTATGGCTAAAGGACGAGACAAAAAACTGATAGAACTCCGTGATGAAGCCCTGTGCCGCCGTTACTATTACTGGACGGAGGTGCAGCGCCTGCGTTTTGATGATGCCCTGAAAGTGTTGTCCCGCCAGGAGTTTTTCATTTCCGAGGAGCGGATCATGTCCATTATCCGGTGCAAGTGCCGGGAGCTGAAGGACTTGGAGGTGAAGCCCGTCCCAAAGGTTAAGAAACCCCGCCTGACAGCCGTCCAGCTTTCCCTGTTCACGGGGGAATGAACCTTCCCCTTACTGCATGGCCGACTCGTCATGCAGCGTGAAAGAATAAACCGTCTCGTACACCTTGATGTTTCCCGGCAGCGAATAGTCCCGGCTCTTTACCCTGACCAGCGGGCTGGTCTCTTCCGTGCACTGGAACTCCTGCAAGGCTTTGTACAGCTCTTTGGCCTTCAGCTGCCGTTCCCTTACCTTGTCATAGGTTCCGGAGGTGTAGTGGGTGTCATCGTAGCAGTCAATGGCCAGTCGTATGGTGATGAGTGACTCGCTTTTCTGTACCCCGTAACCGAGGTCATTCCAGTCCGATTCGGCGTTCCCGACAAGCACGCAGGGGAAGGTTACCGGATAGTGGTCCTCCTCCGCCCCGGCTTCAAGCTGTCCGTAGTCCTCGTCAATGTATGACAGTTCAGGCATCTTTTCGGCGATGCGTTCCATGATCGCGATAAAAATTTCTTCCATGTTGTTATAAGTTTAAAATATTTCTGATTTCATTCTCCATTTTACGGTCTATCTTTTCGGACAGTTCCCGGCTTTCCCCGATAAACTGGCGTTGCGGTATTTTTATCCGGAGCTTTTTCTTTTTGGTCAGCGCCAGCCTTTTCCATTTCAGCGCTTCCTGATTTTCCTGCGGTTCATTGTTTGCGGCAGAACCCTTCTTTTTGCCTTTTCTTTTGCCCGTGGCGGCTTTTTTAGCCTTGCCTGAAGCCTGGTAATACTTCGCCCATGCAAAACGCCGCATTTGGGGCGTAACAGTCGGATGAACTTCTCCTCCCCAGTTATTGACCGGCGCATAGACGAGTTCGTTTGCCACCCTCACTCGGTATTCTCCCGGCATGTATTTGACGGAGCTGAAGAGATGGTTCCTTCCGGAGAGCAGCGTCCCGTAGCTCCCTGCCGCATCGGTCCGTCCCGAGGACAGCCTTTTCGCTTTCGGCCACGGGTGTAATCCTCCGTTTACGAAACCTTCCCGGCGGAAGTTGTCCTGGAAATGGTCTTTTGCCATTCGTCCAGCGATAACCGGCATTTTCCGTTTCATTAGCCCATCCAGTTCTTTCCGTTTGGCTTTTATCAGTTTTGAATATTCTTTTATGTCCATGAATGACTGAATTAAAAAATAATTTTATACTTTTGCAGCAAGGCGTTTTTTATGTGCCTTTTTGCGTTATGGAAATACCTAAACAAGTGTCGGAATTAGCAAACAGTAGCGGTTACAACTCCGTTGTCTTATCAGCCAGTTCCCCTGAAGGAAGCATCTATTCCGTGGGCTGTGTTGACGGGGATGGTTTTGAGTTGCCTGTCGGTCTTCCCGCCTTTATTCTGTTCGACGGCCAGTCCTGCCGTCTGGTGGACGGTGAGGAGGGGCTGGCACTTTCTTCCCGTTTATTTGGTGATGAATAGTCCCATGATTTTGGGATTTACCAGTTTGTTGTCTATTCTTATCACTCCCACACGGCCCGCTTTCATGCTCTGTATGTAATTGCTTGCATCATCCTTTCCGGTTTGCGGGTCGAAGAACCTTGTCTTTCCTTCAGTCACCTCTGCGCAGAACACGTGTGCGGAGCCGCCTTTCCAGGCACAATATATCTCGTATATTCCATCCTCTCTGAATTTTTCCCTGAAGTATTCCTTCAGCCGGTTTGCATTCATTACTTGATATCCCTTTCTGACCTGCCATTTATAGGTATAGTCATAATCCGGCTTTGTTCCGTCCCGGTTCAGGAAACGTTCTTCCCATGTGATACCTTGTTTTGCCATTTCATTGTATGCGCTTTGTCTGATGTTGGGTTTTGCCTCGATGTCAAACCCCAACCTTCTGAGCATGTGTGTCACGGTGCAGGTCTGGCAATTCACGCGGTATCCTTCCTCTTTTCCGAATTTCGGGTTCTCCTTTCCCTTGTTCGCCTGTTCGTATGTCATCGGCTTGCCTTTGGTAACGCCGAGTGCCTTTTCTATCTTGAGATTGTTGCGGGCGATGTCGGTTTTTTCCTCCAGCGTCAGGTTGTCCGGCATTTCGGCTATCATTTCGTTGATGCGCCTGGTCAGTGCGTCCACGGCTTTTTTTGCTCCCGGATGCGCTTCAGTAATGTAGGGGTGTTTGTCTGAAAACAGTTTGCCGTCTTTTCCCGGATTGTTTTCCAGACCGTCATGTGCCTTGTTCTGCCCGTTTTCGTCCGGTACCGCTGTCGGCGCTTCATCCGTTGATGAGAGCGTGCACTTGCAGTTCCATCTGTCTCCGGGCCTGTGCTCGTTCCAGAACGGATCATCTATCGGACGTATGGTCCCCCAGAAAATCTGGTGGTCGGCTCCCGGCGTCACACTTGTGGACGGCATCCATTTGAGGTTCGGCAATACATCCTTTTCCCTTTCGAACTGTCTCCAGTCCGCGGCCTGGTGTGCCCGTATGACGGCCGTGTCGTATTCTGTACGCAGCCAATGGATCATCTGGTGGTCGGCTATGGGCATGGCTTCCTTCACCCACTGTTCAAACGGCTTTAAACTTCCGTTTTTGTCCAGCAGCAGCGCTGCCATGTCGTTCTGTGCCCTGTGTACCTTGAAAGCTGCGAACACGGCGTTGTTCATTCGGATTTCACGGTAGAAGTCATAATCCGGATCATCGGTTTTCCGTGTCCCAAACCCCTTGTCGGTGGCTTTGTTCATCGTTTTCCACGTGGCCTCGAACAGGTTCTCCTCGATGTCGGTCATGGGATGGAAATCTTTGCTGTATATGTTCTTCAGGGCTTTCTTCAGTACCTCTTCATCGAACGAGAATAAAGTTTCCACCTGTTTGTCCTCCATTCTGTAGAGGTCGTTTATCACCATTCTAAAGCTGCCCCGTCTCTCCCCGGGGCTTTCCCGAAAAAACGTTTCAGCCAGTTGTATGCGTTTTTAAGGGCATTTTTCTTTTCTTTGGGTGTTCCTTTACCGTGCTTTTCCAGTTCCGGTTCTTCTTCCGGATCCGGTTCATCCTCTTCCGCCTTTTCGGTCTCTCGGGCCTTCGCTGCCTCGATTTCCGCCGCTTTCTCCTCCTGGCGTTTCTTCAGCTCGTCATAGTTTGCCGGTTTCTCGATCCCGAATTCCTCGTAGAGGTAGTCGTCACCTACCGGCAGGTTGAAGTTCGTACGCAGCTGTGTGAGGATGGACATCTTTTTCTCCGGTTCGATAAGCTTCTTTTCCGGATAGCAGAACTCCCCGCTTGTGGTGTCTATTCCGAGCATTGCGAATATGTCGGCCATGTCATAGTTGAGCACGTCGAGGATGTCCTGCCTGTCGGAGAGCGTCACTTTCTCCTCCACGTCCTTGTGTACGGTTCCCAGTGCCTGTGTGCCCTTGTCGGAGGCTTCGGTGGTGAGCGTGTTTCCGAGGAACAGCTTTGAGATTTCGTTGTTGCAGCGCTCGCAGAGCTTGTCGTAGAGGTCCGCGCTCCCTGTCTTGTTCGCGGCTTCCACGAGCTTGAGCACCGTATCCTCCGCGTGCACGAAAACCGACAGGCTTCCGGTGCTGTCCGCGTCGTCCAGCGCCCTCTGCCGTGCCTCGTCGTCATCCGTGGGATACGTGTACTCCCTGATGGGCGCTCCGAACACTTCCGCGAACTGTGCCCAGTCCGCCACGTCGTTACGTTTGTATATCACCCAGATGGCTGCTTTCACCAGCAGTCCGGGATCGTCGGGTGAACCGATGAACAACAGGTCGGGGTACTCGTCCCAGGACGTCCCGGTGGTGTCCGTCTGGTGCCGCAGTATGAGCCTGCGCACGGGATCGACGTGTTTGCGCGGTATCAGGTCGTAGTTCACCCATTCCCCCTTGCGGTAGAACTGCACGAGTGAGAACCCCCAGAATTTGGCGTCCAGGATGTCCCCTATGAACTTCCGGAACCATGGGGACCTGATCTGCTTGTTCACCTTCTCGTCCGGCTTCCCGTTCCTGCGGAATTCTATGGAAGATGCCAGTGCGGCATTCTTCCGTTTCTCTATGACACTTGTCAGGTGCGTGTCCATGAGTATGTCGCTGAACAGGTCGTACAGCCTGAAGCGTCTGGAGTAGTCCACATTCTCGAAAGCCCTTACCGCGAGCATGTAGTCCGCTATGTCTATACCGAACCTTCTGGGCTGTGTCAGTATGATGGTTGCGGGTCCTTTCTGCCCGGGCCTCGGCAGGTTCCCGCTTTGGGTTATCTTTCCGGCCCCTTTCTTTCTTTTGTTCATATTACCAATGGTTTACACGTTTACGGTTGCTTTTGATAAGGAAATTTGATTTTGCCGCCCTCGTCTCTTCGGACAGCAGGGGCAGGCCGTCCACCGATATCTCCTCGGCCGCCACGGCTTTCAGCCATTCGACCGCCCTTTCGTGGCGTTCCTTCCGCAGCGGTGACAGGTTCCTCGGGTTATGTATGCAGAAGATGTGGTACACGGCTATGTCGATGGCCATCATCAGGACAAGCTGGTTGCGTTTGTCACCGGTTGCCGTGAATATTTTGTCACAGTCGTAACGTCTGGAAAGGTAGCAGCGCATCTCGGCGACGGCGCGGTCCTCGCATATCTCCACGACGGCGTCGTCCTCCCTTGTCAGTGCGTCCAGAATCTCGCGGTGTATGCTCGCGTCGTAGTCTGAAAGTTCGATAAATTTGCTCATAATGATAGGTATTGAAGTTTACACTCTGTACTTGTTTTGTGACCGCGTGCTTTTCCTTGTGACAATGACGGGCTTTTCCGACTGTCTGGCCTTGCGGTCTATAATTCTGTTTCCCCCCTCCACGCAGTCGGGTCCGTCTGCCGGATAGGTCAGTTGCAGGTTGAACAGCTTGAACTGTTCCGCCATCCGTTTCATGTGCGGGTTGTCCTTTTCGGCCTCGTTGAGTACCAGGTTCCCCTCCCGGTTGAGCGGTTCCAGGTTCGCCTCGATACGTGTGGCCTTGTCGGTCTTCTTCTCCTCGTCCCCGGCGATGTACAGTGATATTTTCCTTTCCCTGCGTATCCGCCGCACGATGGGCTGGAATACCTGCTGGAAAAAAGGATCCTGTAATTTGTTGTTCTCCATGTAACAGTATACGGTGGTTTTCCCGCCCACGAACTCCAGCAGCTTGATGTACCACTCTACAAATTCCGCGTTCAGCCCCCTGTCCAGGAACGTTTTTATCAGATAAAGCCTTCCCGCGAGTTTCCCGAGCAGGCACACCGTTTTGGTGGAACTTTTTTTCGTCTTGTTCTCTCCCGGTGCGGGGTCCCCGTATATCACCAGGAACTTGAACTTGGAAAGTGCCGGCACTTTCCCGTAGGTGATTTCCGCGAACACGCCGCCGTCCACCACCGGGTTGTTGAAGAACTCTTTCTGTGCCGCCGCCGCGCTGACCAGTGAGAGGAAGAGGTCTATATCCTCCTCGGAGTTCTTTTCGGGCCATACGGACAGCCCGTCCTTTCCCCGGATGTTGATGATATCCACGTGCCCGATTCCTTTCGCCTTCAGTTCGGTTGCCTTTTCGATGGCCCTTTTGATGCAGCAGTCCGGCGCGATGATGTTCCCGTTGAACAGGATGCGGTAGTTTCCCGATACGGACATGGTCGGTATCAGCGCCTCCTCCAGCCATTTCCATTTGGTTTTGATCCGTTCCGGATTCCGGCACTCCTCGTCGGTGTCTATATCGTCCACCAGAATGAAGTCCGGCCGGAAGTTCTTGTTACGCGTACCGCGCGGTGACTGCCCGGCTCCGATGGCGCGGAAGGAGCATCCGGACATGCAGGTGAACTCCCCGGTTTCCCACGCTCCCGGTTTTTTCTGCTGTCCGTAGTCCTGTATGATCCGCTGGTTCTCCTCGAAGTTCGCCATGAACGGCAGCAGTAGCCTTTCCGCATTGTCTGCCGAGTTGGAGATCAGCAGCACGTTGCGTATCTTTTTTGTCAGTGCCAGTTTGGATATCTCCATCATGGAGCGTGCGGATTTCGCCAGCTCGCGTGACCAGGCCCTTACCTCGTACCAGCGGTTGTTCCTCATCAGCCGCCCGGTGGCTTTTTTGTGGAAGGCGGCGGACTCGCAGGTGCAATACATGGCGAAGTAGTATTTGAACCACTCCTCGTCGTTCTTCTCCAGTCTTTCCCGCCTCTGCCTGATTTCCGTTTCCGTGTCCGTGGGGTTGATGTCCGAATGTTCGCGCACGGATGCCACCAGCTCGTTCCAGTTGTCCAGTGCGATCCTGTCCTGGGGTGTGAGTCTTTTCTTTGCCATGTCAGGATAATTTTGATTTGACAAACGCGTCCAGAAGCGGGGTGATCTCCTTCGCCTGCGTGGAATCGTAGGTCCGCACCCATTTGAGCAGGTCGGAGAACACGGAGATGATGTCCGCCAGCCCCACTTCTGTTTCCAGTTTCTTGATGGCGTTCGACAGTTTGGAAATGGTGTCCGCTTCCGCGGCGTTCGGGAACCGTTCCCCTTCCGGCTTTCCCATGATGGCGTTGTTGAGTTCCGCCAGCTGCCGGTACAGGTTCTTCAGCTGCTCCTCCCGTGTGATGGTTATGGAAGCCTTCAGCTGCTCCCAGTTTCCTTTGCCTATCCAGTTGTTCACAGTCACCCGTGAAACCCCCACACGCTCGGCTATTTCCGCCTGCGTGAGCGTTTCGCGGGTGTAGAGCGTTTTCGCCCATGCCTTTTTCTGCTCGTTTGTAAGTTCGGCCATATTACCTCCTTTTTTACGTGCAAAATTGATAAGGAAAAGGAGCGAAAAAAAACGCGCTCCGCATGATGACATTTTAAAGCGTCATGGCAATCCTTTAAAGTCTCCATGATGAAAACGCGGTTTGAAAAAGGCTTTTAATCCCCCTAATTTCGCACCGTAAACTTTGCAGGGAAGGACCTGCCAAAACGATAGTGACATGAGTAGATTTTTCAATATGATACCCGGAACCGATGCCTGTTGCATCCTTCTTTACGGTGACATCGGTGAGTACGATGATAACGTGCGCAGCGGTGATATTGCCCGTGAACTTCTGGAAGCGGAAGCCCTGACCGGGAAGGTGGACGTGCGTATCAACAGCAACGGCGGCGAGGTTTATTCGGGCATCGCCATTTTCAATGCCTTGAAGAACAGCAAGGCCGACATTACCATCTACGTAGACGGCATCGCCGCCAGCATGGCCTCCGTCATCGCCCTTTGCGGCAAGCCCGTGCAGATGAGCCGTTATGCCCGTCTGATGCTTCACAGTGTCCAGGGCAGCTGTTACGGCAACAAGGATGAGATGAAGGACTGCATCCGTGAGATCGAGGCGCTTGAGGATACCCTTTGCGAGATGTATGCCACCCGTATGGGCAAGGACAAGGAGGAAATCCGCGCGATGTATTTTGACGGCAAGGATCACTGGCTGCGTGCCGACGAGGCGCTGGCGCTGGGGCTTATCGACGGTATTTATGACGCTGACCCGGTACCGGAGGACAGTACCCCCGAACAAGTATTTCAAATATTCAATAACCGGCTGCACAAGCCACAAAACGAGAATAGCATGAATTTAGACGAACTCAAGAGACGTCCGCGGTTCAAGAACTGTGCGACGGATGACGATTTCCTGCGTGAAATCGGACTGCTGGAAACGGAGGCTGGCAAAGTCCCGGCCCTTGATGCCGAGGTCACCCGCCTGAAGGGCGAACTGAAGGTGTTCCAGGACAAGGCGGATGCGGATGACGCTGCCGCGCGTAAGAAACTGCTTGATGATGCGGAACAGGACGGCCGTATCGATGCCGCCACCCGCCCCATCTATGAGAACCTTCTGGCAAAAGACCGGGAGAACGGGGAAAAGGCATTGGAGAAGCTTTCCCCCAAACGTAGTGTCATGACCGACCTTCGTGTGAATCCGACGGGTGAAAGCCCCTGGAACAAGCGCATGAGCGAGATTAAGGACAAGTTGAACCATAAATAAAAACATTTGCCATGGCAATAGTAGTAAGAAACACGAATTACAACGGCGAGGTACTGGAGAAAATACTGGTCCTGGCCACCACCGGGAATGACCTTGTAGAAAAAGGTCTGATCATGGTGATCCCCGGTGTGGAGAAAAAAATCAGCCTGCCGCGTATCAAGACGGGCAAGATGCTCCAGAAGCGTAAGGAGAACCCGACTTTGGAAGACTCGAAAGGCAATTTCAATTACTCGGAGAAATCACTGGATCCGGAGGACTTCATGGCGTTCACGACTTTCAATCCCCGTGCCTTCGAGCATGTTTGGCGCAAGTGGCAGCCGAAGGGCAACCTCGTGTTTGCCGAACTTCCCCCCGAAGCGCAGAACACGCTTCTGGATGAACTTAGCAAGAGTGTGAAGTTCGAGCTGGGCTGGCATTACCTGAACGGCGAGTTCGGTTCGGACGACGACCACCTTTTCAACGGTATCCTGACCCAGGCGGCTAAAGATCCGGATGTGATCGTGGTTCCGGCTCCTTCCGATACTTCCATGATCGGCAAGTTGAAGGCTGTCCGCAAGGCTATTCCAAAAGCCCTGCGTGAGAATCCGAACCTGCGTATCCTGATGAGTATTGACGACTTCGACAAGTACGATGACGAGCTGACCGAACGCGAGTACAAGAACACGAGCGAGACGGACATCAACAAGAAGCGTTACAAGGGTATCACCATCGAGACGCTGAATTCCTGGCCTGATGGCCTTATCGTAGCCACGCTCTGCTCGATGAGCGCTGACGGCAACCTTTTTGCCGGTGTGAACCTCCAGGACGATGAGGAGGTGATCCAGATTGACAAGTGGATGAACTCCAGCGAGCTGTACTTCTTCAAGCTGCTTATGAAGGCCGACACGGAAATCGCCTTCGGCGAGGAGTTCGTGGTGCTTGACACCCGTGAGACTCCGGTGTTCAAGGTAGTGGAACGCAGCATTTCTGCCGATCCGGCCGCTCTTTCTTTCAAGGCCGCCGGTGAGAGCAAGGAGGTGAAGGTCACTGCCTCCGGTGATTACAGCGTGGTTTCCATTCCTGCCGGTTTCACGGCAGTCGGTACCGATGGCTCTCTGACGGTCACCGCCGGTGTGAACAGTAGCGGCAAGGCGGTATCCGGCACACTTGTACTGGGCCTGGACGCCGATCCGGAGAAGAAGGTGGAGATAGCACTGTCCCAGGCGGCCGTTGATGAAGAGGAAGGCGGTGAGTGATGGGAAAGCTGAAGTATCTTGTCATCCATTGCACGGCCACTCCTGAAGGGCGTGAGGTAAGCGGTGCGGAGATTCGCGCCTGGCATACGAACCCCGTCTCAAAGGGCGGCCGCGGCTGGAAGCAGGTCGGATATACCGACCTGTTCCATCTGAACGGCGGAGTGGAACGCCTGGTGAACAATAACGAGGACGCGAATGTGGACCCGTGGGAAGTGACCAACGGCGTGGCCGGTTACAATTCCGTGAGCCGCCATATCGTCTATGCCGGCGGGTGTGCAAAGGATGGTAAAACGCCTGCGGACACCCGTACCTCCTGGCAGAAAAAGGCGCTTGAGAAGTACGTGAAGGATTTCCATCGTCGTTTTCCCGATGTGAGAATCGTCGGTCACAATGAACTGGCGGCCAAAGCCTGCCCCAGTTTTGATGTACAGAGATGGCTTAAACAAATAGGTATAACTCAATAAATCAACAACAACATGAAAAGATTTCTTTTATTCTTTGTGCTGATACTCGGATTCGTGTCAGCAACTTTTGCCCAGACCGGTACAGTACCGGAAGTCGATTATAGCGCGATGATCACCACCTTTGCCGGTTTTGTCGGTGGCGTGGTGTTGCTCACGGAAGGGATCAAGGCTCTGTTTCCAAAAATGCAGGGCTTGGCGACACAGATTGTCAGCTGGTGTGTGGGCATTGTGGCCGCCATGCTTTTATGGTGGCTGGATGCGGGCTTTGTCGCTGATGCCACGTGGTATATCGCGTTGTGTTACGGGTTCGGTGCGTCCCTTGTGTCCAATGGTGTTGCCGATACGGGATTTGTCCAGTGGCTCATCGGACTGTTTGCGGGTAAGGATGCCGGTAAATAGGCTTTGACCTGAAAGACCAGTGTGCGTATGGACTTCAGTGCTGTCATGAATCTGGTGCTGGGCGGTGGTCTGGTAGCCACGATAATAGCCATCATCACCCTGAAATCAACGGTCAGGGAAGCGAGGGCGAAAGCGGAGAAGGCTACCGCCGAAGCCGAGACGGTACGGATTGACAATACCGAACATGCCACCCGTATCCTGATCGAGAATATTGTAGAACCCTTAAAAGAGGAACTGAATGAAAACAGGAAAGCTTTGCAGGCGACCCGGCGTGAAATGGCACGCCTCCGGAAAGCCATTGATACTGCCAACAGTTGCAGGCATCATGATGATTGTCCTGTTCTTTACGGGATGCGCGAGTACTCGAAAGAGCAGGACGGAGGTGAACCGGAACAGCAGCCTGTCGTCAAGCGCCGACAACGTGTCAAACGTGAGGCGGGGGTTGTTGATGGCGGGGATTCCGAAATCGGCGGTGAGCCTGACGATCCCTCCGGACAGCCTCCGTAAACTTCCCTCCGGTTCGTCCTACCATTCCAGGAACGGGCAGGCGGGCCTGACGGTGAAGAGCGATGCGGCCGGCAATATCATAGCGGAGGCATCCTGCGACAGCCTCCAGCGGCTGGTACTGTGTTATGAGGAGGAACTGACCCGTATCCGTAATGAGACACATGAGGACTCATTCACAGTTGAAACGGAATTTGAACGTCGCTTTAGTCCCGTTAAAATAGCGCTGGCCGCTTTTATAACCGGATGTGTTGCCGGCATAGTATTAACTTTCAAAATCAAGAAACAATGAATAAGAATTTCATGTACGGCGTCGGTGCCGTGAAATACAAGGACTTTGTGGTGGGTTACATAGAGAAGAATTCGTTTGACATGGGCGGGCAGAAACCCGAATCCGCCAAAATCGAGGCGGAGCAGGTGCCGGGAACCCCGGTGCTTATCATTCCCCAGTCGAATGGCAGCATCGCCCCCACGTTCAACGTTATCCAGCTGAACTACGAAAACCTGCATAGCTTGCTGGGTGGTACCATGCACTACAAGGAAGAGGACTCGGAAAAGAAAACCCCGATTGGTTGGACGGCCCCGACGGCAGCCGTGTTGCTGACCGGTCCGTGGGAAATAGCCCTTGTTTCGGGGCAGAGCATCCTGATTCCCAATGGCACGCTACTTTCCAATCTCGGCGGCAAGCTGACCCTGACAGAAACGGCGAAAATCGAATGCACGCTGGAAGTGGCCATGCCGGAAGACGGCTCCCAGCCCCATGGCGTATTCAATACGGATTCTATCCCGGAAGAGTGGAAACAGTATAAACTGCCTCCTGCTGAATCTGCCGCTGCTGCTTCCACTAACCTGGCCGAGGAGTAGCGTATGGACGAAGCTGTCATCAAGCAGATCCAGCGTGAGGGTGCGGACGCGCTGCTGGATATCGGTGTGAGCGTCCCGCTGAAAGCGTTTCATATCCCTTTCAGGAAATCCCCGCTGGAGCTGCGCGTGACCATGAGGCGGCCTTATATGTCCGGTCAGATTCTTTTTGCCCGGACATATTTGTCGATGGGGATCACCAGTGAGGAGATGTGGGGGTTCAGCAAGGAGGAGGAAATGCAGTTTCTGGCCTCTCACGGCAAGGCGGTGAGCCGTATGGTGGCCTATACCCTTTGTCGTGGCCCTTTCAGCCGCCGCGTGCTTTTGCGCCCGGTGGCATGGCTCATAAGGAACTTCATGGAACAGCGTTATCTGGTGGGTGCGATCAAGCGTTTTGTCAGCCTGATGGGTACCGACCCTTTTATACCTATTATCAGATCAGCCGAGCGGACGAATCCGATGAGCTTGAGACTGAGCCAAAGAAAGAAGGGGAGTTAAAGAGCCGTTATGAAGGCTCCCATAGCCCTTTCGGTTTTGTGTGGCAGATTGCCAGTGCCACCGGCTGGAGCGTGGACTATATACTGAACAAGGTGAATTACCAGACCCTGATCATGATGCTTAGTGACGCTCCCCGGTATGTCCGTGACAAGTCCGGATCTTCCGGTCCTGCGGATGAGCGGAGCGCCGAGGATGAAGCGGATGGAATAGTAGGATTTTTTCAAAGCAAGCTAAAATAGATGAAACCGGTACAAATAGAATTCCTTATGGTGGACCATTTGAGCGCCCGTCTTGACAAGGCCGTGGGCAAGATCGAGCGGATGTCCCAGCAGGCATCGTCCGCCAACAGACAGATCCGGGAACTTGACAGGAGCGGTTCCCTGTTGAACAACACCGTCGGCAAGCTGGCGGCCGCCTTTACTATCAAGGAGCTGGTGTCGAACATCACCAAGGTACGCGGCGAGTTCCAGCAGCTGGAGGTGTCGTTTCAGACCATGCTCGGCAGTGCGGAGAAGGCCGACACCCTGATGCAGCAGTTGGTACATACGGCCGCGACCACTCCTTTCGGCCTGGAGGATGTCGCGCAGGGTGCCAAGCAGCTTCTTGCCTACGGGTTTGGAGCGGAGAAAGTGAACGAGACGCTGATCCGCTTGGGTGACATCGCTGCCGGACTTTCCATCCCTTTGAACGATCTGGTCTATCTTTACGGCACCACCATGTCCCAGGGACGGCTTTATACACAGGACCTGAACCAGTTCACCGGCCGGGGCATCCCTATGATCGCCGAACTGGCCAAGCAGTTCGGCGTGGCTGAAAGCAAGGTGAAGGAGCTTGTGGAGGAAGGCAAGGTCGGTTTTCCCGAAGTGCAGAAGGTCATAGAGAGCCTGACGGACGAGGGCGGAAAATTCAGTGGTCTGATGGAGGCACAATCCAAAACGATAACCGGACAGATCTCCAATATAGAGGATGCCGTTTCAATGATGTTCAATGAAATCGGGCAACAGTCGGAAGGTGTCATCAACACCACGCTTTCCGGTGTTTCCTACATGGTGGAGCATTACGAACGTTTCGGCCGTATCCTGCTCGGGCTTGTCGGTACGTATGGTGTGTACCGGACCGCCGTCATGACAGTCACGGCCGTGAAAGGCTGGGCGGTGGCTGCGGAGGCGTTGCATTACAACTGGCTCCTGCTGGTTGAGAAAGCGCAGAAAATGCTCAACCGGACCATGCTTTCCAATCCCTATGTGCTGGTTGCGACCCTGCTTGCCGGTGTTGCCGTGGCACTGATCTCCATGAAGACGGAAACCGAACGTTTGCAGGAATCCGAGGAAAGGTATCAGCAGCAGAAGCAGAAAACCATAGAGGCCGAGGAAGAGCACAGGCGCAAAATAGAGGAACTGTGTTCCATTGCCGGGGATGAAGCCGTGTCCACGGATGCCCGGCGTGAGGCGCTAAACAAGCTGGAACAGAAATATCCGGATATATTCTCCAAATACGACACCGAGTATGAGAAACTGAAGAATATCAAGAAAATCAAGGAAGAGATAGCCCGATTGGAAGCCGGTGAGTCCATATCCAATCCCGCCAATGAATTGAAACGTGTGGATGACAGGATAAAAGAACTTGAAGGCAAGACCCGGTTGGCAACCGAATATTACCAGGACAGCTACGGGCGGCAAAGAGCCCGATATGTCCGGAAATCCGCACGTTCAAGGGATGAGGAGGCAGAGCTTCAGAATCTGTACGGAAAACGCAAGAGCCTGAACGGACAAATCCGCAAGGACGAGGTAAATGCCTATTTCGAAAACCTGACCGGTGTGAGTAACGAGACCCTTGCACAGCAGATAAAGCAGCGTAGAACCCTGCTTGCCCGGATGTCTGTCCAGGAGAAGGAATACGGAAAGATTACGCAGGGTGACGAAAATCTTACCGGAACTTATTCCCGTGACGAACTGAAGTATCAGCTGAACAAACTGGTTTCGGAACAAAACCGGCGTAACCTGCCCACGGATTCAAGCACTGACTGGGTGGCTGCGGCAAAAGAGAAATACCAGGATGCGCTCAAGGCTTATAACGCCTTTCTTCAGGAAACGTCCAACAGCCTTTCCCGTGAGGAGTTTGAGAAGAAGGCGAAAGAACTGAAGGATGCCGTCGATACCGCCAAAAAGGAGTACGACAAGGTCAAGCCCGGTGAGGATAAGGATTCCGAGGCCGAACGGAAGAAGGCGGACAAGGCGGAGAAAGAAGCCCAACGCCGCAAACAGGTTTCTGAAAAGCTGGGCCAGGAACTCGCCGGGCTGCAAAGGAAGAATGACGAGGCGGAGATTGAGATGATGACCGAGGGGCTGGAGAAGAAGCTGCGCCAGATAGACAATGAATACCAGGCACGCAAGGATGAAATAGCCAGGCAGGAAGCCGGTTGGAAACGTGACAACGCGAAAGCGGGGCAGTCCGGTTCGCTGTCGGAAGATCAGCAGTCCGAAATAGACAAGGCCCGTGAGCTGAACGAGTCCGGCCGACAGAAGAAAATAGCGGAAGCTTATCGGGAAGAGTTCGGAGTGATGCAGGAATATTTGCAGGCCTACGGCACCTTCCAGCAGCAGAAACTCGCCATCGCGACCGAATATGCGGAAAAGATACAAAAGACGACGTCCGGCAGCGAGAAGCTCTCTCTCGGTGTTGAACGTGACAGCAAACTTGCCGGCATCGAAGTGCAGGAACTGAAAGCCCGTATTGACTGGGGTACTGTCTTCGGTGAATTCGGCGGGATGTTTTCCGATATGATAAAGCCTGTATTGGCGGATGCCAGAAAATACATGCTCACTGACGAGTTCCGAAATGCCGACCATGCCAGCCAGGACGCGCTTGTCTCTGCCGTCCAGCAGATGGAGAGGGCTTTGGGCGGTTCCGGCAAGGTCAGTTTCAAGAAACTGGGTGCCGAGGTTACTGCCTACCAGAAAGCCCTTTCAGACCTGAAGGAGGCACAGGCGGTGTATGCGGACACCTATACGGCACTCATTGCCGCCCAGAAATCATACATTGAGGCGCAACAGTCCGGAACCGAACAGGAGAAGGAGTCCGCCCGGCAAGCCCTGGAAACGGCGCAGGCTAATGCCGATGCCGCGAGTGAGAATATAAACGCCTTGCAGGAAACGGCTGACAGTGCCCGGCAGTCCCTCTCGAATACTGCCTCCGGTCTGAAGACCAGTATGGAGAATGTGAGGGACGGATTGCAGCAGATTGCCTCCGGCAGTATCAGCGGGGCGTATAATGGCCTGATCACACTCGGCAAAGGTGCCAAGGAAGTGGACGGCAAACTGGGCGAGGCTTTCGGAAAGGTTTCCGAAACACTTGAGGATGTGCCTGTTGTCGGCTGGATTGTAAGTATTATAGACCTTTTCAAAGATGGTTTGAGTGTGGTCATCGGTGGCCTGCTCGACGCGGTGTTCAATGCCGTGAGCGGTATTCTTGACGATGTGCTTTCCGGTGATCTTTTTGTGACTATCGGAAAATCGCTGCTTTCCGGTGTGGGCAAGATATTCGACGCATTGACCTGGGGCGGATTTTCCTCCTGGACGACTTCAAGCAATGCCAAAGAGGTCCAGGAAACCATCGACCGGCTGACCGAGCGCAACGAGACCTTGCAGACGGCTATCGAGGACCTGACGGAGGAGATCAAGGCGAGCAAGGGTACAAAGTCCGTGGCCGCCTACCGGGATGCCTACAGGCTCCAGCAGGAGACGAACTCGAACTATCTGGACATGGCCATGTCGCAGGCCGGCTATCACGGTTCGCATCACAGCTGGAATTATTACTGGGGCGGTTTCTCACAGGAACAGATTGACCGTTTGAGCGGTCAGATCGGGCGTAGCTGGAACGGTGACATCTGGAACCTAAGTCCGGAGGAGATGAAGAAGTTGCGCAGTAACGTGGACATGTGGACGCAGATCCAGGATACCGGCAAGGGCGGATATGGAGGTCGTCTGACCGAGAAGCTGGATGACTATATCGACCAGGCGGGCAAGCTGGAGGAACTTACCGACCAGCTGTATGAAGGTCTCACCGGTATTTCCTTCGACAGCATGTACAGCAGTTTCGTGGATAACCTGATGGATATGAAGTATGATGCCGCAGCCGCGGCGGAGGACATATCCGAGTATTTCATGCGTGCGATGCTGTCAAACAAGATCGGTGAGCTGTATTCCGACAAGCTGAAAGGCTGGTGGGAGAAATTCGGCAAGGCGATGGAAGACAATGACCTTACAGAAGCCGAGCGTAAGGCCCTCCAGGACGAGTACATGAAGTATGTCGAGGAAGCCATCGCTCTTCGTGACAATCTTGCCGCGGCCACCGGGTACGATAACTCGGGCGGTACGAGCCAGAGCGCCAAAACCGGCGGTTTTTCAGCCATGACACAGGACCAGGGTACAAAACTGGACGGCATGTTCACCAGCGGGTTGCAACACTGGTCGAGCATCGATGAGAAGATGGAGAGCGTCATCGACAAGATGAACACCGCCGAGGGGCATCTTGCCCGTATCGAGGAGAACACCGGCACGAGCGCGTCGCACCTTGGCAAAATAGAGGAAGAGATTCGTAAAATCAATCGTGACGGAGTAAAATGCAAATGATATGGAAAAGATCTTAGGCGGTCTGGTACTTGTCAACGGTACCGACATCTGGAGTACATACGGGGTGTTCCTCGTTGAGGACAAGCGCGGCGGGATGGATAACCTGACCGCCATCCTGACCCCGAGCAAGACGAAAACGGACACGGCTGTGAATATCCGGGAGGAGGACGGGGAGAAATATTCCTCCGTGCTGACGCCCAGGAACGAGGCCCGTGACGTGACGCTTCATTTCGCCCTGTTTGGCAAAACGCAGGCCGGCTGGCTGAAGAAGTATTTCGAGTTCATCAATTTCCTGAAGAAAGGCCGTGACGGGTGGCTTGAGATTTCCTTTCCCCAACTTGCCCTGACTCTCCGTGTGAAATATACGGATTGCAGCAAGTTCCAGCCTCTGACCTATCTCTGGAAGGAAGGCGTGCACGCCGGCAAGTTCAAGGTGAAGTTCCGGGAACCTGTCCCGGTCATATAAATGTGATTCAAACCCTATTCAAACGACGTTTAAACAAGATACAGACATGCTGACCATCTATGACAGCAACGGCAACAGACGGACCGATATCGAGGCGGGCGACAGCTCCACCCAGGTGAAGGAGGTGCAGGGTGACAATGTCCTGACACTCTCTTTCACGCATTACGAATATATCGCCCTGGACGTGAATGACCGGGTGGACTTTGAGGGTGAGCGCTACTGGCTGACCGAACGGTACATCCCGAAGCAGAAGAGCGGCCAGGAGTGGGTATATGATTTGAAGTTTTACGGTATCGAGAGCCTGGTGAGACGTTTTCTTGTGCTGGAGACCACCGACGGGAACACCGAGCCTGTGTTCACGCTGACAGCGACTCCGCGTGAACACGTGGCCATGATCGTGAAGTGTATCAATGACGGAATGAACCACACCACCGACTGGAAAGTGGGGCGGGTGGACGGTACGGACCTTATCGTCATCGATTACGAGGGGAAGTACTGCAACGAAGCCCTGAAAGAGATAGCCGAAGCGGTCGGCGGGCAGGCTGAATGGTGGGTGGAAGGCCAGACCGTGAACGTGTGCCGGTGTGAGCATGGCGAGGAAATAACGCTGGGCTACGGGAAGGGACTGACCGGAATCGAACGCGACACGACGGGTACCGACAATTTTTATACCCGGTTGTTCCCGGTAGGCAGCACGCGGAACATAGATCCGTCAAAATACGGGCATAGCCGCCTGATGCTTCCGGGGGGCAGGCAATATGTCGAGATACATACGGAGGAGTACGGCATCTATGACCGTTACGAGCAAGACGCCTTCAGCGGCATTTATCCCCGCAGGATCGGGGCTGTCAGCAGTGTGCGCAGCGAAGATGTGAAAGATGACGACGGCAACCCTTTCACGGTCTATTATTTCAGGGACGACAGCCTGAATTTCGATCCGAACGATTACGAGCTGCCCGACGAGACCAAACGTGTATCGTTCCAGGACGGTGACCTTTCCGGACTGGGGCAGGGTGAGGACCACTATTTCGAGGTGAATTTCAACAGTGCCACCCGTGAGTTCGAGATTATTACGATATGGCCCTATGATGATGACACGCAACTCCCCGGCGGCAAACTTATTCCGAAATCCGGTGACCGTTATATTCTCTGGAATATCCGTATGCCGGACGAATATTACCCGCTTGCCGAGGAGGAGTTTCTTACGGCGGTGGAACAGTTCAATACCGAATGCTGGCAGGATCTTGCCGTTTACAAGGCCCCGACCGACCATGTGTGGATTGAGGAGAACGGTGTTTCCCTGTCCGTAGGCCGCCGTGTGAGACTTGAAAGCGAGGAGTATTTCCCCGAAACCGGTTATCGCAGCAGCCGCATCACGAAAATTACCCGGAAGGTGAACCAACCCGGGGAGATGGACATCGAGATCAGCGATGCCCTGCATAGTGGTGCGTTTGAACGGGTGAATGACAGTATCGGGGAACTGAAAAACTATACGAAGTCAAAGGCGGAGGGTGCCGCGCTTCCTGACATTATCCGTAGCTGGGACAAGACACTGCCTACGGACAACAATCTTTTTTCCGCGCGGAGAAGTCAGGCGGAACACATCAGCAAAAAAAAGAATGACCGTGCAAAGGGGAAGATCACCTTCGAAGCGGGAGCCTCTTTCGGACAGGAGGATAATGCGGGTATTGATGACAAGGGCAATGCCGAGTTGCTGACCCTTGTCGTGCGTGAGTTCCTTCGCAGCCCGAAATTCGTGGACGGTCTTTTCGGTGAGGGGTGGCGGCTGTGGATGGAGGACGCTTTGTCCCATCTTACCATCGACAAGCTGACGGTACGCCAGGTCATGGTAGTATTGGAGCTGCTTATCGAGAAGGTACGCAGCGTTGGCGGCCAGCTGTGCGTCAGCGCCGCCAACGGGAAAATAAAGACCGCCGTACTTGAGGACGGTTACTGGAGGATCACTTTCGAGCAGGACAACAGTTTCCAGGCCCATGACCTGATGCGCTGCGCCACGTTCAGCGGCGGGAACCTGAAAGGGTACTGGGTGGAGGTGGCCGGCGTGGAGGGTGACTCCATTCTCGTAAGTGAGGATGAATTTTCAGGTTCCCTTCCGGAGGCCGGTGACGAGTGCGTGCTGATGGGCAACACGGAGAACCCGCTGCGTCAGAACCTGATCCTGATCTCCGCCACCGAGGACGGTCAGCCCCGCGTGGACGTGATGGACGGGGTGAAGGCGAAGAACTTCACCGGCTGCCTTCGTGCGCGCCTGGGCAACCTGGACGGCATCAGCGATGACTGGTTCCCGGCTGACAACCAGCCGCACGGCAACGGCCTTTACAGCGACAACGCCTACCTGCGCGGGACTTTCCTTCTGGTGACCGGTGAGGACATCAAGACCAAGTTCGAGATCGTGGAGGGGCGCATCACCAGCGCGGTGACCGCCCTAAGGAACGACTTCGCCACGGAGAAGGGCTACCTGAACAACCCCGCCTTCGATGACGGGCTGGAGAAATGGAACACGGAGAACGAGACGGTGTTCTTCCTGGCAGGTAACAAATGGATCTGGGCGAACAACAACGTACTGACCAGAAAGGGCGACGGGGCGAGCGTGACGGTGGATGACGGGCGGACGGTGGTGCACATCCGTAACAAGTACATCCTCCAGAAACGGGCGAATTTGAAAAGCATCCCCTCCATGCCTGTGAACGGTGACGGGGAGAAGGAGGCCGTGCCGGTGTACCTTTCCTTCTTCTACCGCTGCGCAACCAAAGGGACTCTAAGAGTCCAGTTCCTGGACGTTGACAAGACGGGTTTCGCGAACTTCAACAGCCTGGAGGTGGAGGAGGAACTGTCTGCAACTGATGGTTACGTGCAGTACACCTGTAGCGGCCTCTGGAACGGTACCGGTGATTTCAAACTGTCCTTTACCGGTGACATCTACCTGTATATGCTCGTGCTGTCCACTGACAAGGTGGAGAGCCTTGCACACCGCTACCGGACGCTTTTCGAGCAGTCGGAGCGTCTGGTGAAGATAACGGCCGCCGTCTTTGACCGTGACGAGAATATGCTGGAAGAGACGGGGCTTGTGGTGAAGCCTGAAGGCGCGGGCATCTACGCCCAGGACGCGGACGGGAAACTGGCGCTTATCGGCGTGAGTGTGGACGGGACGGACGCTGACGGCAACAAGATCAGCGTGGTGAAGCTGACCGGTGACCGCGTCAAGCTGGAGGGCCTCGTGACGGCCAACGATAATTTCAAGATCCTGGAGGACGGGAGCATCGAGGCGAACGCGGGCACGTTCTCCGGGCATATCCGCACGAACTTCCACCTTGTGGAGTCGAGCGACGCCGTCCTGACCTCCTGCTCGGGCCGCGGCGAGGCCGGCTACCTGATCGGCCGCGAGCTGAGCCTGAAGGTGGACATGGCCGGTTCGTCGAACGGTGCGGACATCATCCTTCCGAACGACGTGCGTTATATCGGCTCGCGCGTAACCCTTTACAACGGCTGCCACCCTCCCTATACGCGTACGGTGGGCTCTATCCGCTACAGCTCCGTCCGTGTGGACGACGGCACGCTGCTCCGCGGTTCCAACGTGAACCTTAGCAGTGATTCGCTGCTTTCCTATTCCGACCCCTACAGGATCGACTGGATCAGCGGGATCATCGAGCTGGTCGGTACCCCCGAGCTGAACGGGAGAATCCTTGCGGACCTGGTTTCGTGGCGGGGAGCGTCGGCCGGTCCCCCCGCTTCCCCCTCGAGCGGATGGCTTTACTACGACACGAAAAGGAACCGCAACTACCTTTACTGGTACGGCGCGTGGGTGGAGTTCCCCGTTTACGGCGGCGCTTCCGATGATCTCCGCATCACGTGGAAGGGAGAGCTTTCTTCCTCTCCGGAGAACCCGGAGAGGAACTGGCTGTACGTCACCTCCGTGAACCGCTTCCTCCTGCTCTACACGGGCGAGGATTGGGAGGAGCCCGCCATCATTAACAGCCTGAACAAGTGCGGCTGGTGCATCCTTGGCTTCAGCGCGCTTTCATACCATTATTACAATGACTGACAACAATAAAAAAGGAGGAATAACTTATGGCACTTACAGAATCGGAGAAAACGGAACTTAAGAACGACATCCTGAACGCTATCAAGGCCGAGAGCCAGAGCGTTGATGAACTTGTGGAGGTCAGCTCCCTTGACAATATCAAAAGTCTCCCCGCCCTTCGCGGCAGTGAGCTGGTGAGTGCTCCGCTCACCCTTTTGCGTAAACCGGCCGATGATGCCGCTGCCACGGCGAATGCGTCTGCCACGAAAGCGGATAATGCTGCGGCTTTGGCGAATAAAGCTGCGGGTATGGCGTCTGATGCGGCCGGTACCGCCAATCAGGCTGCTGAAACTGCAAATTCCGCCGCGGCAGCGGCATCCGCGGCTGCGAAACAGGCGGAGGATTCCGCCGCCGGTGTGAACGACGGTTTGGTCGGTGGCATGACGGCCGTCCCTGATGAGGAGAACGACACGGTGAAACTCACCCTGCTGGGGAAGACCGGGACGGAGATTGCCTCCGTTGATATTCCCGGTGGTACGGGCGGTGGCGGTAACACGTATAATGTGACGGCGGAAGTCCCTTTGGAGAGCGGTTATTATGTCCTTTCCTCCGCGATCGGTGCCGTGGATGAGAAATACCGTTACAAGGGCCGTTGCATCACCTATGAAGTCTCGCAGGGCAAATGGGAGACCAAACAGTTCGTGGGGACAAGTCTGTCGAGCTGGGAGCAGGAGGCGAGCTGGGAGGACTTCGGCGGTGCCGGAACGATGAAGAGCCTGACGGTGAACGGCGAGAAGAAAGTTCCCGACAGCGAGGGCAACGTGGATCTGACCATCGACAAGCTGGAAGTGGACGAGAGCCTGGATGCCGACAGTACCAATCCCGTCCAGAACAAGACCGTCGCCGCCAAATTCCAGGAGGTGGAAGCCGGTACCGTGTTCGGCATGAGCGCGGAAGTGAGCGACGACGAGAGCAGTGTCCGCCTTGCGCTGACCAACAAGAGCGGGGCGGAGATCGCGAGCGTTGACATCCCGGCCGGCAGCGGTGGCGGCGGTGAGTCCTCCACCACCAAGATCGTGCTGCTTGCCGAGACCGACAAGAAAACCGTGAAGGAAGGCGGAGCGGTGAAACTTACCTATACCTATGACCACCAGGTTGCCGGCGGTGATGACAAGGGTAGCAGTACCGGACAGAAAGCGACCGTCACCATCCAGGTGAAGCGCGGGACGACCACCACTTATTCCTCCTCGCTGAAGGAAGTGAGCAAGGGTACCTATACCCTTGACCTGACCAAATACCTGCTGGTGGGCACGAGCGATATCTACGTCATTGCCGAGACTACCGATCCCACCACGGGCAAGGCGCAGAAGAAGCAGGCGTACGTGAGCGTGAAGAGCGTCACCCTGTCCCTTTCCTGCGGTTACAACCTGGCGGCCACCATCCAGAACGGCGGTTACGGTACCTATGATTCCGCGAGTATACCCTACGCCGTGAGCGGTACCGGCACGAAAACCGTCAGCCTGTACGTGGACGGTGTACAGCAGAACGCGCATACGGTCACCCGCAGCGGCACGACGAACGGCAGTTTCGAGGTTTCCATGACCGGCCTGTCCGTGGGGCGGCATACCGCCCAGCTGGTGGCCGAGATGGAAACTGACGACCTCACGCTGAAAAGCGAGAGCATCCATATCGACCTGCTGAAGGCCGGAACCGGCGCGCCCTTCATCGGTTTGAAGCTCATTCATGCCGACGGGCATGTCCTCGGACGGGACGAGCATCTGGAGCCGGTCCTTGAAGCCGGCCGCTACGAGAAGCTCACTTTCGACTGGGTGGCCTATGATCCCGACCGTGTGCCCGCTGAAGTGGAGTTCTGGAAAAACGGCGTCAAGAGCAGTACCGTGAGCGCTCCCCGCAGCATGATGACCTACAGTAACCGGTTTACCGAGGAAGGCACGCAGACGCTTGTCCTGAAAGCCGGTCCGACCGGGTACACTTTGCGCATCGACGTGGGTGAGAGCGGTATCGATATCAGCGAGGCCACCTACGGCCTGGCGGTCAAGCTTGACGCGGCGGGCCGCAGCAACGGGGAGAGTAACCCCGGAACATGGGAGTCGAACGGCGTGGAGACCACGTTCGAGGGTTTTGACTGGAGCAGCAACGGCTGGACGGGTGAGGCGCTGAAGCTGACCAACGGTGCGAAAGCCGTCATCGGCTACCGGCCCTTTGCCACCGATGTGAAAAGTACGGGGCTGACCATTGAACTGACCCTCCGGGTAAGCAATCCCACTGACAGCGATACCGCAGTTGTGGACTGTCTCGACAGTGGCAAGGGGCTTTATATCACCCCTTCGGAAGCGAGTTTCAAGACCGGTGAGAAAGTGTCCTATACCAACGAGGACGACGAGCTGGTGGAGCGTGAGATCAAGCTGGGCACGAATTATGTGGAAGACCGGTGGATCAAGGTGGCCCTCATGGTGGGTACCCGCAATGAGAGCCGTCTGATGGAGCTTTATGTGGACGGCAACCGTACCGGTGCCGACATCTACGACAACGCCTTCAGCTTCCGCCAGGACAATCCGAAATATATCACCATTGACAGCGCCGGGGCGGACGTGGAGGTAAAGAGCGTGCGTATCTATACCCGCCGGTTGAGTGACGACGAGGAACTGGAGAACCGGATGGTGGACAGTGCGGACGGTGAGGAGATGATCGCGCTGTATGAGGAGAACGATATCCTGGGTGATACCGACACTGTGGATATGGACAAGCTGCGTGCCAAGGGCAAGGGGGTGCTGCGTATCGTGCGCCAGAACAAGCTCGATGACGTGTATGCCGAGAACAACAAGAAGACGGACTTTTCGGCGGATATCTTCTATTACTCCCCTTTCGGATCCGAATACGACTTCGTGCTTCGTGACTGTTATATCCGTATTCAGGGTACCAGTTCCACGAAATATCCGAGCAAGAACATCCGTATCTATATCAGCAAGGGCGGCACGAACCTTAGCTTCACCGTTGGCGGCAAGGAGCAGGCGGAAAAGAAATATCCCGTCCGTCCCGGTGGCATCGCCATGAACCTGATCTGTCTGAAGAGTGATTATTCCGACTCGTCCATGTCGCTGAACACAGGCGGTGCCAAACTGTTCAACGACGTGCTGAAGGAGATGGGGCTTCTCACCCCTCCGCAGCGTTACCAGTACGAGACGGGCGGCAGCGATTTGAACGCGGTCACCGTGCGTACCGCTATCGACGGTGTGCCTATCGACATGTTTGTGGCGGCTGCGGAGGACGGCGAGAACAACTATGTGGGGCAATACAACTTCAACAACGAGAAAAGCAAGAGCGGCGACCTGTTCGGCCTTAGTGGCGTGGAGGGTTACGATCCTGCCTGTCCCCTCACTCTGGAAATGCTGAACAATACCGAGGCCATGTGCCTTTTCAAGACCACAAGTGACGCTCATCTGGAGGAGGTGTTTGATGCCGGTGCCGAGACCAACGTTCCGGATGATGTGAAATGGGCGGGCCTTGACGAGTCGCAGCGTACGGCCGTGAAACGGCTGTACGCATGGATACGCTCGTGTGTTCCGGACGGTGCGACGAGCGCCGACCTCTCCACTTTTAAGAGCGAGAAGTTCAGGGACGAGATAAGTGACTATTTCGACAAGGCTTTCCTGCTGACGTATTACCTCTGGACGGACTATTTCCTTGCCGTTGACCAGCGTGCGAAGAACATGATGCTGCGCACGTGGGACGGCCTGATATGGTACATCACCTACTACGACGGTGATACCCAGATGGGAAAACGTAACGACTGTTTCCTGGTGTATGACTACACCACCGACCGCGACACTTATGACGCCGAGGCCGGGAAATATGCCTTTGAAGGCCGTGACAGCTGGCTTTGGAACCTCGTTCTGGCCAACCTGGACGCTGACCTGAAGACACAGGCGCAGGCTCTTCGCGGTGTACTTACCACCAGCCGTGTCCTGGACATGCTGAACGTGGAGCAGGCGGGCAACTGGTGCGACCGTGCCTATAACAAGAGCGGCGAGCTGAAGTACATCCTGCCCGCCACGCAGGAGATGTACGGCAAGGTGTGGCCGTTCATCTACGCCCTTCAGGGCAGTAACCGTGCGCACCGTGAATATTTCGTGCGTAATCGTTTCGCCCTTCTGGATGCTAAGTACGGCACGAGCAATTTCACCAGTGACAACATCGACCTCTATCTGGCACGTACGGCTGCTGACACCCCCGACGTGCTGAAGATTACGGCCAACGAGGTTTATGCTTTCGGCTACGGTACGAACAACAGCCCGAATATAGGGAATACCGGCATCATCAAGAAAGATGCGGCTGCGAGCCTTTCCATCACCGGTGCCTATACGGTGAACGATCCCTTGAGGGTTTATGGCGCGAGCCGTATGAAGGTGCTGGATATGAGCGGGGCCGCCGACCACCTGAAAAACGCTTTCGACCTGGGCAAATGTACCGTGCTGCGCGAACTGAACCTTCAAAGTTCCGGCAACGGCAGTACCGGCTGGTGGTTGAACATCGGCAACTGCAAGCAGCTACGTAAACTCAACCTTCGTAACCAAGCACAGGCGAAAACCGGGGGAAGTACCAGTACCGAGCTGGATTTGAGTGCGCAGACCAAGCTGGAAGAACTTGAGGCCCGCGGTACGCAGGTGCAGAGCGTGGTGCTAGCCAAGGGTTCTCCCGTGACGCTGCTCCACCTTCCCGGTACACTGACCAGCCTCCGTCTGGAATATCTGGGCAGACTGACCACCGGCGGGCTGACATTGGAAAGCTACAGCAAGGTGAAGACCTTCATCTTTGACAGTTGTCCAGGTATTGACTGGGAAACCCTGCTGGGCCGTTGCACGGGTGTGGAACGTATCAGAGTAACCGGTATTGACCGCGAGGATGACGGTACGTGGCTGGATAAGTTTGTCGGGATGGGCGGTGTGGATTCCGATGGCAACACTACGGACACGTGCGCCTTGGTGGGTACGGTACAGCTCACGCGCTACATTGATGACGATACGTACAGCGCTCTGAAGGCGCACTTCCCGGAACTGAATATCCGGCAGCCGGAATACACGATGATCGAGTTCGACGACGAGGTATCGGATGACGCGAACGTGAGCAACCTTGACAACGGTACCGGCTACAAGTATGACAACGCGTATGAGGTGAGCGGTCATATTTCCGCCATCCTGAAGCAGCGTCACCGTGTACTTGCTAAAGTGACTAAAAAAGCGACGACGCGGGGTGTGAACATGGCGAACGTTGATACCACGGTGAACAACCTGGACGGTGAGATGACCTACTACCCGCTGGACGACACGGACAGCAACAAGTACGCCGACGGCACGGCTGCCAGACTGGACGGCACTGAAGGTGACTGGATGATGTACGAGCCCTTCTTCTGGAGCAAGGGTATCAATGATTACCTGAACGGCAAGCATTACTCCTGTTACAGCAGTAACGGTTCGGATAACATGCCTTCCGTTCCGGATGCTGACGTCCTTACGCTTGACGACATTAAGGGCACGAGTGGCGGTTATCTTTCCGGTCGTAAGATCATGAGCGGAAAGGATACGCTTTCGAACAGCTACAGTACTGACAGTACGTATTCGGTATGCAAGGTGAACGTGGACGGTTACAAGCGTGTGCGTTTCCCGAGCGTTCCCGGTACAAGCCTTGTCGGAAGCATTTTCACAGACGATTCCGGCACGGTCATCAGTTCAATCGTCGTCCCTACCTTGAGCAACAAGTTCGAGGCCGGTATGTACCTGATTGCCGATGTTCCGGAGGGTGCCACTGCTCTTCACTTCTCCATTCTGAACACGGCAGAGTTCGATAAGGTTGTCCTTTCTAACAGTGACAGGATCGAGGATATGGAACCCGAATGGGTGCCTAATGACGAGCACTTGTGTGCCGTTGTGGGCAGCAGTGTTGTCGGTTCCAAACTTCGCGCCTGCATTACCGGCGGGAGCACTACGGCGAGCATGACCTGGGCTGATTTCCACTATTACAGTGTCCAGCGCGGTATGCAGCAGATTGATGCCCTTATGCACTCGCGCATCGCGAATCTTTTCTACGCGAAGTACGGTCGTCGTGACAGCCAGGAACAATGCGGCGCGGGCTCTCACACGAACAACCGTACTACGGGTGGTACTGCCAGCCGCGGTATGACGGACACGATCGGCTACGAGGAAGCCTCCTCAATCAACCCTAATGTGACGAACAGCCTGATAGAAAACTCCGTCCACCAGTATGCGTGGTACCGTGAGAAGGATGACTACGGCGGGGCCACGGTTACGCAGGTGAATAATATTTGCTGCCTTGGCTACGAGGACATCTATGGTCATAAATATGACATGATGGACGGCGTGGATCTTCCTAATGACACGGGCAATTCCGGGAAGTGGCGCATCTGGATGCCTGACGGCAGTACCCGCCTGGTTAAGGGTTCCGTGAGCTCCGGTATCTGGATTACCGCCGTGGCGCATGGCAAATATATGGACGTGATTCCGGTGGGTTCCGTTTCGGGTTCCTCCTCGACAAATTACTGCGACATCTACTACATATCCACTGCCTCCAGCCGTGTGGTCTATCGTGGCAACAACAACGCGAACCCGAATGGCGGTGTTTCGATGTCGAATGCGAACAACGATTCCTCGAATACGAACACGAACATCGGTTCTCGTCTGAACAACAATCGAAAGGAAATTTTAATCGGCGTACAACACCGGGGACTTGTCCCCACCGTGGTGCCGAGGGGGGCAAGCCGCAGTAACAGCGGTCCGTAAGGGCCGGAAAACTGAAAAATAAAGTGTCGGGTAGGGTTTGGTAGGCCGGAAACGGTTCGAAGAAGCCGGGCCCGGGGGATTGAAGGCCCCGTATTAAAAGCAATAAACAGTAATTTATGCGCAGGGTTGGGTATATCATCGAGGAGATCGTGGAGCCTTCCAACATGGAGGCTTCCTTCCGGCAGGTCCTTCGCGGCAGCAAGCGTAAACGCAGCCGCCAGGGGTGCTATCTGCTCGCGCATAAGCCCGAGGTGTTGGAGGAGCTGGTCGCGCAGATCGCATCCGGTACTTTCCGCGTGAAGGACTACCGTGAACGCGAGATCATCGAGGGCGGCAAGCTACGCCGCATTCAGGTGATCCCGATGAAGGACCGCATCGCCGTGCATGCCATCATGGCGGTGGTGGACCGCCATCTGCGGAAACGTTTCATCCGTACCACCTCCGCCAGTATCAAGAGACGGGGGATGCACGACCTCCTGGCGTATGTCCGCCGTGACATGGCCGAAGACCCTGATGGTACACGTTACTGTTACAAGTTTGACATCACCAAATTCTACGAGAGCGTGAAGCAGGATTTTGTGATGTATTGCGTCAGCCGGGTGTTCAAGGACGCAAAGCTCGTGACCATGCTGGAGAGCTTTATCCGCCTGATGCCTGAAGGTCTGAGTATCGGCCTGCGCAGCTCGCAGGGGCTGGGCAATTTGCTTTTGTCTGTGTATCTGGACCATTATCTGAAGGACAGGTATGCCGTGCGTCATTTCTACCGCTATTGTGATGACGGCGTCGTACTGGGTAAAACGAAAGCGGAACTGTGGAAGATTCGTGATGCCGTCCACGGGCGCATGGAGTGTGCCGGTCTCCTGGTGAAGGGGAACGAGCGCGTGTTCCCGCCGGGCGAGGGCATCGACTTTCTGGGGTATGTGACTTTCGGTGCGGACCATGTCCGCCTTCGCAAGCGCATCAAGCAGAAGTTCGCCCGAAAAATGCACGAGGTAAAATCGAGAAGGAGGAGGCGTGAGCTGATAGCGTCGTTCTACGGGATGGCCAAGCACGCCGACTGTCATACGTTGTTTAAAAAATTAACAGGCAAAGACATGAGATCATTTAAAGACTTGAACGTTTCCTACAAGCCGGAGGACGGCAAGAAACGTTTTCCCGGGGTGGTGGTAAGCATCCGGGAGCTGGTGAACTTACCGATTGTGGTGAAGGACTTCGAGACGGGCATCAAGACCGAACAGGGCGAGGACCGCTGTATCGTGGCCATTGAGATGAACGGTGAACCGAAAAAGTTCTTTACCAACAGCGAGGAGATGAAGAACATCCTCTTGCAAGTGAAGGATATGCCCGACGGCTTCCCGTTCGAGACCACCATCAAGACGGAAACCTTCGGCAAGGGTCGAACTAAATACATATTTACATGAAACGGGTAGAAGGAACATCCGGGATAAAACTGATCGAGTGCGTGAGCCCGGCACGCAACAGATGGCGCATCCGCTGGGATGTACAGGAACGTGAGGACGGATCCGCCTCCTACATGGAGGAAGGCTTTGTCGGCAGACCTCACATGGATACTATAAAGTCCGTCATTACAGACTGGTGTAATGAGCAAATTGACCGTGAGATACTTTCCGGTTTTCTCTATGAAGGTATGCCGGTATGGCTGTCAAGTGAAAACCAGTTCAATTATAAGGCAGCGTATGATCTGGCCGTACAGACTGGTGGTGCTACGCTTCCCGTGACATTCAAGTTCGGTACGGATGAGGTTCCCCAATATCGGGAGTTCGTCACACTGGAGGAACTGACCGATTTCTACACGAAAGCCATGAAGCATGTTCAGGACACGCTGTCTGACGGCTGGAGGAAGAAAGACGCTTTTGATCCGGAGAAGTACCGGGTGGAATAAATCCTTCGGGGGAGGATAAGAAAAAAGCCCCCGGCCTGTTAAAAAGTAACGCCAATCACTTTTATAAACATGAAACGCCAAACCGCGCGACCGGGGGCAAATACCCTCTGTCACGGTTTGACGTTTTTTTTGTTGTCTAAAAAATGATTGGCGATGCAAAGATATAATTTTTTTGTTGTATGAAAGTGATTGAGATATTAAACTTTAACCGGGAGCTGTTGAAAAGGCTTCAGGCGGCCGGCATCCGTCTGGAAGATGCCCGGTATATCGACCTGTACGCGGACTATACCCGCCTACTCGATCAAGGTGAAAAAGTCTCGTATGCTGTGGCCGTATTGTCCGAAAAGTATTCGGTGAGCGAACGTAAGGTTTATGCCTTGGTGAAACGATTCCAGAGCGACTGCAAGACGCTTGCAGTGTGAACGGGTTGTTTTATGTCGTAGGGAGTGCCGTTTCCCCTTATCTTTAGGGTGTTTCAAATTTAGAAGGAGGAAATGGCTATGAACAAGTATTACCGTATCCTGGACAAGATTCTTGCCACGGGAAAAACACAGACCAACAAGAAGGGAAATATACAATACCTTCTGAACGAGCAGCTGTCACTGACACCGGCGGACCTGCTTGACATATTCGAGGGGCATAATATCGCCCGCAAGAAGCTCCGCAGCGAGTTGCAGTTATTTATGCAGGGTGAGCGCAACGTGGAGAAGTACCGGGAGGCCGGCATCAACTGGTGGGACTATTGCGGCTCCATCCTGGTGAACAGTTACCCGACCTATTTCGAGAAGCTGCCTCCGTTGATAGCGAAAATTAACCGGGAGAGGCGCAACAGCAAGAACTACGTGCTTTTTCTGGGCGAAACCGGTGCCGAGAGCAACCAGGCACCCTGTTTGAGTCTGGTACAGTTCCAGTTAGATGGCGGTGAACTGGTTCTGTCCGCCTACCAGCGCAGCAGTGACGCAAACCTCGGGCTACCTTCCGATATTTACCACCTGTACCTGATGGCGCGGCAGATAGAACTTCCCTTGAAGTCGATCACTCTCTATCTGGGCAATGTACATATCTACGAGAATAATATCCCGGGCACCCGTGCGCTGATCGCCGGTGACGAGACGGTCCGCTTCGGGTTGAACGTGTAGTTTGCTGTATATGTCTTGCAGCGGGAACAGTTCATGTTTCCCGCTGTTTTTCGTTTATTCTGTGGACCTTTGCGGCCGTTTTAAAGCAGAATGAAATGAGAAAGATGTATTTGTCCGCCCCGCTTCCTTTCGTGGGGCAGAAACGCATGTTTGCGAGGGAATTTATCAAGGTGCTGGGACAGTTCCCGGACAGCACCGTGTTTGTGGACTTGTTTGGCGGCTCGGGCCTGCTGTCACATATTACCAAATGTGTCAGGCCTGATGCCACCGTTGTGTATAATGACTTCGACAACTACCGCTGCCGACTTGTAAATATCCCGGCCACCAATGTGCTGTTATCCGATTTGCGTCGGATAGCTGAAGGGGAACCCAGAAACAAACGTATAACCGGGGAGGTTCGCGATAAAATGTTTGCTCGTATTGAGAGGGAAGAAAAAGAGCACGGTTACGTGGATTATATCACGGTTTCCGCATCCTTGTTGTTCGCCATGAAATATGTGACCAGTTTGGAAGGAATGAAGAAAGAAGCCATCTACAATAGGATTCGGCAGACAGACTATCCCGAAGCAAAGGATTATCTGGAAGGACTGACTATAACCAGCGAAGACTACAAGGAAGTATTCAAACGTTACAAAGATGTTCCGGGTGTGGTGTTCCTGGTTGATCCGCCGTACCTCTCCACCGAGGTGGGTACTTACAAGATGTTCTGGCGTCTGGCTGACTATCTGGATGTACTAACCGTTCTGAAAGGGCATTCGTTCGTGTACTTCACCTCGAACAAGTCCTCCATTTTAGAACTGTGCGACTGGATGGACCGAAACCCATTTGTCGGCAGCCCATTCAAGGAATGCAGGAAAGTGGAGTTTAGTGCAAGCGTAAACTATCAAGCTAAATATACAGACATGATGCTGTACACGAAGCCGGATGAGGTGTCAGGTATAGCAGCCTAACAATTGCATAAAGATAGGAAATTATTTTGAATCTGCAATGGCTTTTAAATGATATTTTAAAGCCATTTAAAGAGGGTTCAAGTGAAAGAAAAACGGTGGGCTTTGATCATGCTGAATAGGACCGCGCTCACCGTTTTTCTTGTACGCGTCGTTTTTGTACTTTTTGAAACGCATCGTTTTTGTTAAGCGGCACGTCTGGTTTTTCCGGATTTACGCACACGGAAATATTCTTTTCGTTCTCCTGTTTCTTTTTTCCGGTGATCTTTTCGCGCATATGTTACCGGCATTCCTTCAAGATCATAGTATTCAATGATCACGTCGTCGCCTTTAGGATCGATGACGCCATTTTCATTGATAGTGCCTGGACGAAAGGTACGTAATTCAAAGACAGAACTAGTATCGCCGATTTTATATACTTTTGCAGTAACATCCTCAAATGTCAGACCTGATTCAGAAAGCATTTTAGCACAAAAACTATCTGTATCATTCCCTTTAGCTTTTTTGCTCCCTTTTTTCATCTTAACAACCGGCTTCTTTTTATCTTCCGGACGTTGATCAAGTAAGATGCTAAATTTGTGTGCTAAGTATTCGAGAGCATCAGGGAATTCTTTTTTCTCAACTCTCATTAAATAGTCAAGCGCACCTGCTCCAGCTATCTGATGGCAGGAAAAACAGCTATAAATATCTTTAGCAGGATTGATACTAAACTTCTTCGAAGCTTTGCAGACGGGACAGTCACAAACGTAACTTGTACCGGACTTGCGAAGATTCTGAAAGTCTTGTACTACGTCTACCAAATGGTTAGCAGAGGCATCTTTGATGCGCTTTATGTCATCGTCAGTAAAAAGCATAGTTATGGTTTATTATTTTGTATAGGAGAAACAAGTTCTATGAGTTGTGAGTGAAGTTGTTTCTCAAGGACTTCAATGGAATGGGATAAAAGTTGCTTGTCCGCTTGCTGAATAATTTGTTGAAGGCGCTTTGCGTCTTCAGGATGAATATCGTTAATCGTGAGGTAACCACGATGGTCATTGTCTACGTACATAGTATTATCCTTTTTTACGCCCTCCTACGGCTTTGCGGTGGTAATCTAATTTATACCGCTGCCGTAGTTTTTCCGCATGTTCCAGAGTCGCATCTTTAGGATCTACGAGAACTTGCGTTCGGGTGTCTATTCTTAACAATATTTTGTTTGATTCTTGCTGAGCAGATTGCTGACATAGAGCTGCAACTTCTTCCGGATCATCATTCTCGAAAAGATTAATTTTCTCTCTTTTCTTCGGATTGGTGGATGGGCTGGGAGAGTGTACAACTTTCATAGCTTGCTCTATCCTTTCCTAAACAAATCTTCTATAATTCCCTTCAAATAAGCCGGCATATCTCTTGGCACTGCTTGTTCGTTTTCTTGGCATTTGTAACACTCGCAGGCTGTAAGTAATATTTCGCGAGCTACTGGATGGTTCTTCATGACTGATACAACTGCCGGTATGATATCAAGAGTAGTTCCTTGTATTAGTAATGGAGAAGCCATAACATTTCCTTTACCCTTATGTAAAATACAAATTCCGCTCATTCCGCTTGTTGTGATAATCTCTGAAATTTGAACCATTGCTGAAGTAATTCTCTTTGTTTCTTCTTCTAAATTTTCCATAATGTTTATTCTTAAAATTAATACTAGAAATCGTGGGCATTCGGGGATTGAACCCGCATCACCGGAGAAACGCTGAAAAACTCCGTTGTGTTACCTTACACCACTACCCGTATGCCGGGAATTTCACCCGGCAATCTTTGTGTAACAAACCTTAACCAGGGACTGGATACCCTACGTGTCTCCTTAACACGGTGTTTTAATGGTTAATAATTGGAATGATTAAACTTCTATTCTCTTGAGTAGAATATAATGTATAAATAAAATCCCGGACTTGTACCGGACGCATTCCTTATGCGTATTTAGTTAAATGATATATGGTTGATTAATAGAAGTTTCCTGTCTTCTGGTACGGTATTCTGTACGATTCCTGCGAGGGCGACGGACTGTACATGTTGAGTCAGTAAATATTGCAATTTCACCTCCTAGGAATACGAAGAGTAGTGTTGATGCGACAATCTTCCTTGCGAAAGGAGATAGGTCAAAGCTGATATCATGATGCGTACAGAACCACCAAGCTGAAATTTCATTGATCTTGTTTAATCCCAATTTCTCTTTGATTCTGCGGAGTGTGTTATCGACAGTCCGAACACTGATCTGAAGCAATGAGGCCGTTTCTTTATAAGATCCTCCCCAGGCAACGCATTCAGCTATTTCATTTTCTCGTTTTGCTAGTGTGATGTTTCGATTCATAGTTACATTTCTTCAATTGTCCAGCAATCTGTTATGCCGTATTTTTGGAATACATTCGTAATTGCTGTAAATAGGGTAACAGAAATATCTATAATCCCTGAATTTAGCTTCTTTGAGAAGTATGATCTTGAAGGGTTATTCAGTACTACTTTCAAGTCATTTTTGAGCTTATCTTTTTCCTCTAATGAGACTTGCAGATATCCTTTTTTAAAGGAATAGCGTTTTTTCGCTATTGCACATGTTCTAGTTTTGTTGTACATTTGTTGCATTGATTTTGAAACTACGTTGCAAATATATAGAACATTTCTATATAAGCAATGAAAAAATGAAGAAATTTTCTCTTTATATGGAGAAATGTTCTAAAGTGGTATGATATGGAGAATATGTCAATATCTAAAGAAGCATTCATAGATCGTCTTGAAGCTTTTATGAAAATGGAAAAATTGAACGCTAATAGCTTGACTGTTAGCGCTAAATTATCAAATGGACTTGTGAATAAAGCTTTGAAGAATAGGTCATCAATGAATTCTGATAGTATAGAACGTATTCTATGTGCTTATCCACGTCTCAGTGCAGACTGGTTGATGACCGGTAAAGGTACTATGTATGTGGAAGAACTTCCTGAAATCACGGATTATATGTCTAATACGCATAATAATGATAGTTTAATCTTTTTTTTGCGTGATAGAAATAAAGAGTTGGAGTGTGAAAATAGGAAGTTGGTCTCGGAAAATGCATCACTGAGAACTAGGCTGGAGTTACTTGATAATTCCGCAGGTAAAACAGGATGAAGATAATTAAAGGCGGGAAATTCCCGAACAAAAAACAATAAAAAATCAAGTTTGGTTCGAACTAAAATGTTTGTCTCCGAATAGAAATTAATTTTGGGTCCGGTGATTTTTGTAGCCCGTTATAGAGCTAAATTCTTGGTTATTAGTACTGGAAGTAGTGCGCCAGGAACCTCATAAAACCCTTTCAGATGATCTCTGAGAGGGTTTTTCTTTTCTCTTAATCCAAAATGTTCCCACTTTGTTCCCAGCTTTTGGTTAATACCATGATATAAGGATGGTGTTTTGAGAGGAAGGCTGTTTTTTATTCTTCTATTTCTTTTATTCTTTCGATTTGTTTATTCAAGAAGTAATCAGTATAAAGAGAATATTCTCCAGTTTCGCAAAAAGATATTAATCCTTTCTTGTAGTTCAAGACATTAAAATAGCAAGATTCTTAACTTCGCTATGATAAAGCTCAGAAAGCTTTGATAAAGGGCTTTCGATGATGAATGCAGCTTTATTTATTTGTTCTTCATTAAATATCTGTTTCATGTATTCCAATTGTCTCACTATTGTTTTTATCCTTGACCGACCCTTGACATCATTAGCGGAATTTGTCGGAAATGGCGGTATTTCATCTAAATTGAAATCCTAAAAGGGACATTGGAGATATTTACTGGTTTATTTTTTTTTCTTCTCTCCAATAATCGTAATACTGCATGGGATTCCACCTTTCAGCATTTCTGCGTGGATAATGACCGGATTGGCATACATACCGTTCTGACATTCTATGCTAATTTTACCATTTTTGTCAGTTTGTATAGTAGGATTCCAATAAAGTGTACGGCGACGATGGTTGACATTTGCAGTCGGTATTTTGTCTTTGTAGACAGGAGAATAGAAAGCTAATGGGCGAGAATATCCTTGGATTATTGTACGACGTGTTCCATGGGCAGCCTTCATTGACTTTTGCGTTAATCTGCTATAATTGGAGTCAAAATGCGGAGTTATGTAGAATAAAGCATATTGTCCGAATCTTGAAAAATCGATATTGACGTTTACATTATTGTTGATTCCTGATGATTTCTTTCTAAAAAGGGGTTCTGATTTGGCCTTTTCAGTATCGTCTAACGATATTTTTTTCTTTGCAGCATCTCCATAAAGATAGAAACTGTCATCAAAGGTACGTGGGGGATTCATTGCTGTCATCATGTCTTTTACATTTTGTCCTTTTGTCATATTTGAACCGTGTATTGAATTAAGCACTTCATTAGTATACGAATTGCTTCCTTCGCATATCATAATCTGTTTTATACCATCTATCTCATTCCACAATGTCCAAGCAGTTAAAGTATCAAGTACTTGTTTGCCAACAATGAGACAGATTGTTTTCTCTTTATATCGTGAGCTTCCGTCTTGCACATCGTATGAAAAGTTAGGATTCACTTTACTAAGCAAGTCGGGTATAGTATTAATTACTATTCCCTGATCGCGTAATTCATCAACCAATCGCGTTACATCATAGTATGCGTCTACGCTTTTCTCGAATACTTGAGTAGTGATGTTCTTATTTTTTCTTTTTTTTGCTATTTCCACTTCGCTCAATAAATAGGTGTTGTTAGTTTTGCTAATAGAATCTACATATAGCGAGTCTATACGGTTGGAAAGGGTGATCCATGAGTTTTTGTCCATCCACTGTGGATGTTCTTCTTCATAGCTGAAGGCACGTGGGGTAGGGGCGAAGTTACGGTCGAGCATAACAGAAGCATCTTTCTTATGTTTGGATCCCCTACGGCGTATCTGGAATACCGCTTCTACTTCTCCTTCAAAACTAGTAACCGGAAGTTGAAATTTGCCGTTTTCATCTGTAAACGTATTTCCTGCTACAAATGTATTGTCCACTTTAGCCATGACGCTTACCTCCATATCTTTCATTTCTTTTTTTAAAAGAGAAGAACGAATCTGCCCTTGTAGTAACAACTCTTTTTCAGCTGACTGTTGAAGTAGCTTTTCATTTTTACCGGAAGTAAGTTGTGATAAGTCATATTGACGCCAACCGTGAACCATGAGCAAAACATCAAGTTCTTGTAATTTGCGAAGCGTAATATCTGCAAAATAATACCCCGGTTTATCAATATATCCTTTTAAACCGGATGTTAATAACATATCTGTAAATATATTATTATCATATTCTGCATAATCCGAACGTATAGCATCTCTTACTGATATGGATAAAGAACCTTGTAAAGGATTTCCTTTTTGATCTGTTACTTGTATTTCGCAGCGAATTGGTTCGAAAGGCCGGTAAATGTCTTTAATTCCATTTAATTGTATTGAATTCAATTTATTGGGTTGCACAAATGTAAATCGTTCGCACAGCATATTCCCGGTTTTGTCTAGTAGACTGACTTGGTATATGCCTCCGGGAAGATCGCGCGTTTTAAGTAAGAAAGTTTGATTTCCACCTGATCTCATTCGTAGTATCCAATACGAATAGGGGCGACCTTCATGACTTATGAATGCTACAATGTCTGCATCCGGGGTATTCTCATTGCTCAATACGTTACCTACAATAGCTCCGCTTGAATTATTCACGTTCAATACATATCCGGCGGAAAGGGCGTCCGGTAGATTGAATTTATATTCTTTTTCTTTATAAGTTACTTTAGCTACTGCTGGTTTTTCTTCGGGTGTATAAGTGAATATTCCCATTCCGTCATGTAGGGTTTTTATTTCTGTCAGCTTTTCCCCGTCTTTCGTATAAATGGCACCTTCAAGGATAACATTACCATCTTCTCTACTTTCAGCTTTAAATGCCACACGAGAAGAGATGCCTTTCACGAGTGTTCCTCCTTCGGGAAAGAATTGGATAGCAAGTTTATCTGTCACATTTTTCGGTCGCTGTTTCATGGAAGGATTCAGATTATAGGTCGAAATCCTCCGTTCTGGTCTTTCTTCTTGTGCAGACTGATAGATCGGGAATGTACGTGAGAAGTAAGAAGGTTCGCTGAATGCGAGCATCCAACGGGTGTAAGCTCTGATTTCATAATAGCCGGACATGGTACTTTCATTCAGGATTATCTGTCCATGTCCTTCACCGCTATTCAATTCAATGATTTGGCGTTGGGTAATATGCCCTGTCTGGTCGAGCATTTCTACATAAAGGGGTTTGCTGATGGTGCTTGGCATATTGTTCTCAGCATATACCGTGTAGGCTTTAAACCATATAGTATCTCCTACATAATAACTACTATTATCAAAATGCAAGTATACCTTCTCACGTGGGTATGTGTCAGCAAAAGCAACGGCATTATCGAAGAACTGTTTGAAGATGATGTCGCTGCTAGCGTTTTGTGAACGGAGAAACAAAATGCTATGTAGACTGCAAAATAGAATTAAAAGTATTCGTTTCATTATTGTGACATGTAAGGTTGTTAATCATAGCTAAACTCATTGCAACTAAACATGATATAAATTTCTTTGCTTGTATATTTTTGATAGATACCGTGTCGCACTGCAGTTTTAAATTCTTCCGAAACATTGCCTGCGTATTCAGCTGTTATGAGATATTCTCCAGTCTTCCTAAATTTTGGAACAGTAACTTCATATCTTCCGCCTACTAATTGGGGAAAAACTAAATATCCATCAACAAGCACTCTTACAGAAAAAGATGAGCCACACTTAGGATCATTAATTATGAATTTTAGTGATTCCATATTGTTGAAATCCTGTGAATTATAACCATAAGGGTTATTATAAGTTGGCTGATTGTAATCTTTATAATGCCATCCAGTTGCAAGGTTTTTATTGTACCATTTTTCTTTATCATTAATACTTTTATCTGCTTTCCCTGGGAAATCTTTATGCAACAATCTATATCTAAACTGAACTCTAGTAGGCAAATGTGTAGCATTTAAATCCATAGGATCTTGAAATCCATTGACTTTCACTATTCCATAATTATAATTCCCCGGGCCCCCTTCACCTAAATAACGCCAAGGAAATGCAGTAGTACCACTTATTAGCCTATGTTGTACTTGCATATATTGATAATCCATCCAATTAGCTTCTGTAATAGGAGGATAACAAGTCCAAATAATGGTCATATAATATATGCAAGTATCAGGACCATGTCCAGAAGGAAAATCACGACAGGATACCTGATATTCATATAGAGCAGGTAGCGCACCTTCTCTATCTTTCCACCAATCCATCCCCTCTTCATATTCTTGTTTAGTGAAGAATGCATTAGTAGCAGACGTTGAGTTGGATATTGTGTTGTCTTTACCAAGCATAGTACTATCTGTTGCTACATCTGAACTTATTAAAGTATTGCTTTCGTTTAAGAGAGTTTGTTCTATTCCTTTTATTTCAGTGACAGCAATAGTTTGCAAATCATTATTACATGCAGCAAATAGTGCATAAAATAATAATGCAAGCAATGAGCCGGAAAAATAATTAATTGTTTTCATAACTACTGGATTTTAAATAATGTTACTATTTTTCGGACTTTAAGGCGTTGTGTAAAATATGTTTTTGTTATTTGCTTGGATCTCTTTAAAGTATTTAAAATTGTTGGTTTATTCTCTGACCTTTAATATAGATAAAAAAATGACGTAAAAAAAATAATCCTGTCTTATTTATATATGTTTAATATCTTCTTGAAGTTTTGTATCGATAACTCTCCTTCAATTGCTCTTATTGTATCCATATCTATTCCTCATGGCATTACTATAATGTTTAAAATTGACCATATATATCCTGCCAGCGTAAAACCGGTGTAACGGAAGAGTTTTCTCGCAGTGTGTACATAGCTTTAGTTCCAATCTGTCTACTATAACCCGGTTCCTGAGCTTCCGCTTCACCAGATCACAGGATATATACATTCTCTTGTAACATATCTTCGACAATAAGCTATAGATCGCTTCCTGTATTTAGCAAAATGAGTGCAATCCGGCCGGGATGATGTTTGATGTATGTCATGGCCTTTCAGTTGTCGTTTGATGAGATTTTCAAACGGGGACAAACGGACTGCAAGAATGATAGAAAGTATTTCTTTGATGAATGTTGGCATCATTCCCGTATATCCTGTCAAAGATTCGGATATACTGAATTACAGAAAAGGACTGATAGCGTTTTATGAAATGGAAGACTACAGCCTATATACTGATTATTTTCTGGATAGACAGATTGAACGAATTAAGGAAATAGAATAATTCTTTGCTTACTCGTTTCAGCTTTTCTAAAATTATCCCATAAATACTGTTTATGCTGTTGAGGTGTCAAAAGTTTGCTAGGGAAAAATAAGGATTTGCTAATATGGAGGCAATATTTAGAATTAAAATGCGTAAAGATTATGCAACCAAGGATAGGAAGCGACCAATCTCTTAATATTTTTTATCAAGCCCTGACATTGGAATATCGTAGTACTGAACCTTGTAGTTGTTATAATAAGGCGATTGATGAAATTTGCAGGAGGTTAGAGCTACATAGAAAAAGAGGAATTTTGTCGATAGTTGCTCTCATTACATTCATTAATGGTATTATTAAAGCCTGTTCTTTTACCTTTCTGAAATATATTTTGTATTTTTGTTATATATTATTGGAGATATGAAAATTAAAGATAAGATAACTCAGAGTCTTGCAAGTATAACTGTTGAATTACAGGAAATAAGTCCTGATTTTTATGTTATAGGTGCATCTGCTATGATTTTATCAGGTATAGAGGTCGGAGAAACTGCTGATATCGATATTTTGACTACCGAAATGAATTCATGCAAATTGCAACACTTGCTAAAAACATATATGGAAATATCTCCGGAAACAAAAGAGGATGATTTGTTTCGTTCTAATTTTGCCAGATTCAAACTTCCTTTAATGGATATTGAGGTCATGGGGGATCTTCAAATTAAGAAAAACGATATTTGGCAGTCTGTTTGTGTAAAAGAATATGAGGAAATATTCATTGGGAATTTAATTATCAAGATACCAACTATAGAAGAGCAAAAAAGAATCTTATCTCTTTTTGGCAGAGAGAAAGATTTAAAGAGGATTTTAATACTAAATCACTATCTCTTATGAAACTATAACTATTATATTCAGCCAAAATGGCAGAGTGCACCGTTAAGATCGGTTGATTGATGATATCTAATTTAAAACGAATGCGTATATGAATACAGATTTTGTAAACTTAACAAAGGAAAACCTCAGTGATGAGCATCTATGCTGCATTATTCGCAGTAAAAAGCCTCATGCAGGTATTGACGCGAAGCGGCAATGGCTTTCCGACAGACTAAATGAAGGTCATGTTTTTAGAAAGCTAAATGCAAAAGCTACGGTTTTTATTGAGTATGCACCTCTTGAGACAGCTTGGGTTCCCATCATTGGTGATAACTATTATTATCTGTATTGCTTATGGGTCTTAGGAAGTCCTAAGGGGAATGGGTATGGAAGAGCTTTGATGGAATATTGCCTGACAGACGCCAAAGAAAAAGGCAAATCCGGTGTTTGTATGCTTGGCTCAAAGAAGCAGAAGAACTGGCTTTCTGACCAATCGTTTGCGAAGAAATTCGGTTTTGAAGTTGTTGATGCGACTGATAATGGATATGAACTGCTTGCACTTTCTTTTGACGGGACAATGCCGAAATTTGCGCAAAACGCGAAAAAAATGAAAATTGAAAGCGAAGATCTGACTATTTATTATGATATGCAATGCCCTTATATTTATCAAAAGATTGAAATGGTAAAACAGTATTGTGATACAAATAACGTTCCTGTATCTTTAATTCAAGTGGATACACTCCAAAAAGCGAAAGACCTGCCTTGTGTTTTCAATAACTGGGGCGTTTTTTATAAAGGAAATTTTGAAACAGTGAACTTACTTTTAGATGTCGAACATTTAAAGAGAATACTTAAAAAATAAATAAGCAGATGCAGATAATGATGGATTAATGAGATAGGGTTATTCTCTGTTTTATTTATCCTGTCTCTTTATTTTTTTTTGTTTCTGAAACGATAAGCGGATCAATAACCAGGCGATTAAGAGACAGATCACGATGGCAGTGAAAACTCCTTTGCGATAAGAATCCTCCAGCTGAATGCTGCATTTTACACTGTCGATATTGGTATCGACCGGATGTACCCATACACTGGTCAGAGGTGTTTCGTATTCCTTTCCGTTTGCCTTGATGGATGCCAGAGGTAGTTTGGTGTTTCCTGGCTTCTTGAAACGTATGCGGTAGCTGAATCCCTGCTCGTAGATATTTGTCAATATGCCGTTTTTTACTGTATGACCGGCTTTGTGTGGTGTTGCTCCTTCAACTGTTTCTATAAGCGTTCCGAAGTCGGGTGGAGATACAGAATCGAAATCGGCTGTGCTGATGTATTTTAATTCAAGCTCTTGTCCTGCTTTGGCTCCATTGCGGGGAGTGTCCAGTTCCATATAGAAACGTTTTGTTTCTTGGGCAAAACTTTTTAGTCCTATAGGCAAACTGATAGTGATAAACAATATAATTCTTATTAGTTGTTGGATAATGTATGCATGCATATTCCTTATGTGAGATATAATTATAAATGATGAAAAAAATATTGTTTACTTTCGGTTTGCCTATTTCTGCTTATCTATTTTTAGCCGATATAAAATTCAGTCGGGATTAGTTTGAAATCAACAAATTGATTTTCTACCGGGGCGGACTTTAATAGAAAAGGGACGATGCCATCGGATGGTAAAGCCTTGCGTGGCAGTGCTGTCTGTTTGTCGAATTTATAGGTGGCACACCATGCGTTGGCGTCACCACATACACTTTTGCCGATACGAAAACAGAATTCGCTGGTATCATCGCGTAATGTCTGTATTAGTTTGCGGCAATCACCGGGGATTTGGTCGGCATCTTGCAATACATTTATTTCTTCTGCTATTTGTTTTAGCCATTCGGTGTCGTGAATGTGTTTTTGATCAAGTGCAAAAACAAATACGGCAGGATAATAATCGTTATTACCGGGCATCCATAGGGCGGTATTAGCTTGCACTACCGCGGCATAAACAATAGGAGCCTCGGTATATTTTCTTTTCCAACGATCTTTGAATAGCCAGGGGGCGCTGCCTGCCATAGCTTTGAAAAAAGAAGTGCTCATGTCACGTGGTGTCTGCAGGTAAGGGGCGAGTTTGTTCAGGTTAGTTGGATTCTTGAAGTTTTCCCGCTCTTCTTTTTCGCGGAGGCGCTCTTTTTCTTCTTCCTCTGCAGATTTTGCGCGTTTGGCGCGTAGTTCTGTTACATCATAACCTTGTGATTCCATTTGTGCGATGTCTTCTTCACTCATGTTCTTTTCCCAATCTTTGCCGGGATTTACAAATAATGCCATAATCTTTGTTTTTTAATTGGTTATTTATTGCTTCTTGAAAATAGTGTTTGTTTTATAAGATATAAATTTATATATAAAATTTAATATTAAAATATTGATGCATAGTATATTAATGATATATATAATAATATTAGCTATATATATGGATTCAAAAATACATTCTTTTATTTAAAAACAAATAATAAATGGAAGGTTTTTTATCTGCAAATCTATTATTCTTCTTGTTTGATATCTTCTTGGATTTATATTTATATCTTTGCAGTCATAAATATCGGATTTTAGTCGAATATATTCATGAATCGTATCAAAGGCATACTATATGCGTCGGTTTCCTCTTCCACTTTTGGGCTGGCTCCGTTTTTTTCATCACTTTATTGCTGATCGGTTTTTCAGCTTTCGAAATACTTTCTTATCGTTGGGGGATAGCTTCGGTAGTGTTAATCATATTCGGATTATTTTCCGGCTGTGACTTTCGGTTGAAAAGAAAGGATTTGGCAGTTGTGTTTGCTTTGAGCCTGTTGAGGGTGTAAGCATGGTTGTGTTTCGTGAACATCGAATGAAAAGGATATAAAAAATGCCGCATATAGCGGCATTTGAATTTTGAGGAGAGCCTCTTGTCGGATTCGAACCAACGACCCCGAGATTACAAATCACGTGCTCTGGCCAACTGAGCTAAAGAGGCGTTTTCTGTTTTGCGGGTGCAAAGGTACGAATTTATTTTAAAAATGCAAATACATCATGTACTTTTTTTATATTTGCAGTCTCACTAATGATTGCAAGAAGATGAAAAAGAAAATTATGAATGTATGTGGTGTGGCTTTATTAGCCGTTAGTTTACTGGCTTGTTCCGGTCAGAAGAAAGGAGCAGAAGCTGCTGAGAGCGTTTCAGACACAGTGAAAGTGGCTACTGAAGCGATGTCGGCACAAGCTGATAGTACAGGATATATTGTCAGAATAGGGGAGATAGCCCCTGATTTTACGATTACATTGACGGATGGTAAACAAGTGACTTTGTCTTCTCTTCGTGGGAAGGTTGTCATGTTGCAGTTTACAGCAAGTTGGTGCGGAGTATGCCGTAAGGAAATGCCTTTTATAGAAAAAGACATTTGGCTGAAGCATAAGGATAATGCAGACTTTGCACTGATTGGAATAGACCGTGACGAACCGCTTGAAAAAGTGCTTGCCTTCGCAAAGTCTACCGGAGTGACTTACTCGCTGGGACTGGATCCGGGAGCTGATATTTTTGCAAAATATGCATTGCGTGATGCCGGAATCACACGGAATGTGCTGATAGACCGGGAAGGAAAGATTGTAAAACTGACTCGTCTGTATAATGAAGAAGAGTTTGCTTCACTGGTTCAGCAGATCAATGAAATGCTGAAATAAGTGCTTATTGCCGGTCTCTGAACCGGATGCGGGCACAATAGATATAGTGTCACTATCACACTGGGATGGTGACATTATATCGTTAGTATGGTTACACTATTCCGATGTGATACTGTCACTATCCTGAATAGGGCTTTTTCTGATTAAAATAATACGCTGTCAGGCAAGGCTCAGCTTTGCCAGATAGTCATAATGTTTTCCTTCTTTGATTAATTTCGCTTTGAATCCACATTCGGAGGCGTACAGGCTAAGAGTCTGAAAATCGATATATAGCCAATCGAATGTATCTCCTTTTACATCCTTGTATTGCATCTGGAAATCTACTTCCCCATAATAATCGCCTGCCAGGTCGATAAGCATGCTGCCGTCTTCTTCTTCGAAAAGATAGCGCAGATCACTTGAATCCATCAGAATACATCCGCCAGGGCGTAGGATACGTTTCATCTGTTGGAAAAAGGTAGGCATATTATTTAGTGTTCCTATGATGCCCGAACCATTCATCAGCATCAGAACCGTATCGAATGTTTCGGTGAATGTTTCGTCAAAGAGATTAATCAGGCGGGAATCTTTGACACCGCGTTGTTTCATTACTTCGTTGGAAAGCGGAGAGATGTCAATGGCGCAAACTTCTTTTCCCATTTCTTGAAGTGCCAATGCGTGGCAGCCGCTTCCGGCTCCTACATCTAATATTCTTCCCGTAGCCATTTGCAGAGCAGTGCGTTCGAGAACTGGCATGGACTGTATACTTCGGAATAATTCCTTAACGGGGATTTCATCTTCTTCGAATTGAGAAGAGAATACTCGCAAGCGGTCAGCTCTGTGATGATTGAAATAATCGGAGATTGCAGCTCCCATCGGGTCCTTTTCTGCGGAAAGGGTTATTGTTGCCATTTTGGTGATTATGTATTGTTTTATCCGCCAAAGATAAACAATTCCGTAGAAAAGGCTTATCTTTGCATCAGAAATGTGAATGCTAACAATATAATATATATGAGTATAGAAGATGCAATCATGGGTGGAATCGTCTTTAAAGGTAAGAAAGATAAGCCCCAGGAAGAGGAGAAAGTGAAGACGAAAGCGAAGAAAGCGACTTATATTCGTGGACAACATGGTTCCGGAGCCGCGAAGATGAAAGCGGATATTCGGAAAAAGAGAGCTAACCGACATAAAAAATAAATGGGAACAATTGTTTGTATACTAGCACTTTTGCTGGCTGGCCATGGACTTGGTTTGATCATTAAGATGAGAATGTTTTGTCTTTTAATCAAGAGAGTCGAAACGAAATACATTAAGAAGATAGATGGAATAGTAGTGGATGTTGATACTTATGTGAAGGATGGAAAGCTTCTTATGCGCCCGTCTGTTGAATTTACATTAGAAGGAGAGGGTGAAAAATGTTGTCGGTCTATCAATCCCAATATTATTGTGGAGGATATCACACAATTTTCATATTACCCGAAAGATTTTCATATAGGTGATAAAGTTACAGTTTGGTATAATTTGGATAATGATGCAATGTTTGTCGAGCAAAAAATGCAATTGACAAGATTGTTTGTTCGTTTATTTATTCCCGGATGTTTTTTCATTATTTCAAGCATTTTGGGGATGTGTTATGTCATGAATAGCTAACAACCTTATAAAAAGAAGCGGGGCAGGATGATCATCCTGCCCCGCTTCTTTTTATAAGGTTACTTCTTTTGTGGAAGTATCTCTATCCAGTAGTCATCCGGGTCGTTGATAAAATAAAGCCCCATGGCTGTATTCTCAAAACAGACACAGTTCATTTCTTTGTGGTATTGCCGTACAGCATCATAATCGCCGGCTACACGAAAGCATAAATGACTTTCGTTTTCTCCCAGTTCATAGGGGGAGGTATGATCTTTCAGCCAGGTCAGTTCCAGCAGGAAGCCGGTTTCGTTGTCCGTCAGGTAAACCAGGATGAAAGAACCGTCGGAAGCTTCCTTCCGACTATGTTCTTTTAAGCCAAGCGCTTTTTCATAAAAAGCAATGCTTCGCTCCAGATTTGTTACATTGATATTAAAGTGATCAAATCTACTTTTAATTTCCATGATTGCTATCTTGTTATTTTTTCATCAATAGCTTCACGATTTCTCCGACATACGTACGGGGTTGTCCGGCTTGCGGAGTCGTTTGTGAAGGCAGTTTCTTACATTCGATAACAGCCGAAGGGGTCGTTTGGTTCGGAGCGTATAGTTTCAGTGTATAAGTTTCTGCTTTTTCTATCGCTTCGTAGGGCTGATCGGCAGAAAGTGTGCAATAAGCTACGGCTTTACCGTTTTGATAACCCAGTGCGCCGCCTGCGTTGGCTGTCATATTGGTCATGTTGAATTCATCTTTGCCGATAGAGATCACCAGTTTTCCATTGCCCATCAATGCATATACATCACCCGGAATCTGCTTCAGATCGATTTCTGTATATCCCGGCATATCTGCTGAAGCCTTGCCGACAGGAGTTGCAGGCGTTAAAGTAGCAGCAGGAGTAGTTGTCTGATCAGCTTCTGCAGTGGTAACTTTACCGCCTTGACCGATCACCAGCGGACCTGCAGCAGCAACGATAGACGGCTTCTGTGCTTCTTCTTCTTTTTTCTTTTTCTCAGACTTCGGACGAGTATCGGGAGCACCGAAGGCAACAGCTACATCCATAAAGATGTCGTCGGCAAAGTCTACCGTTTTTCTGCGCCATTTAGCCAAGCCGCGTACCAGTTTGGTTTTAGCTTTGTTCAGTGCATATTCATCTGTAATCCATTCTTCTGCTTTGTATTTTTCTGTTTCGCGGTAGGTGAAACGGATTTTTTCCAGTTCTACCAAGCAACTGCCCGGTTTGCAGGTAACGGTGATCTGATAATTGACCCAAGTGCGGTCCAATGACAGGGCGCTGGAGTAAAATGTGATCCATTCTTCACCTACACCGGCGATGGTTCCTTGTGCTTCGTCGCTGAAAACGACGCGGCTGTCCGGATTATTGTTTTCTTTCAGACGTTCGTTCATCCACTTCATGACAGTGTCGTAGATTTGCTTCTGACTCATTCCGGGAATTTGGAATTCCTTGGAAAATACTACTTTACCATCTACTACAGGAACAGCTCCCGCAAGGTATCTGGTATCATCTCTTTTTTCTTTGTGTGAATCGGCTCTCATTGCCATTGGCAGGCATGTGAGAAGCATGGTAAGAAACAGGATTGTTAACTTATTCATAATTATTATTGTGTTTATTTGGTTATTTCAAAACTTTCGCCCCGATGGGTGATGCTGACAAACCGGCATCCTGCATTTTCGGCAAAATCACGGAGGGCGTTTCCGCCTTCGTAGTCTTCACTGAAGTGCATGGGTACAAATATAGTAGTTTTTATTTGTTCGATGAACTGTTTTGCACCTTTCATATAATCTTTTCCCATCCTGCGGTCCACTGGGAATAGCACTAAATCAATCTCCGGTGCTTTTTCTTTTAAATATTTAACTTCTGCAAGGAAGTCTCCGTTGGCTTTTCGTATCTCCGCTTCGGTAGATTCTTCACTCCAGTGCCAGTTGTTCAGATCGCCTGCATGGAGGATGCTCCAGTCTTGCAGATGGATCAGGAACGAACTGCCGACATCGGTCGAGCCGAATGCTTCAATGCGGATCGTGTCGTCTTCGTAGGTTTCTCCTTTTTTAATATAAGTAGCGTCTTCGGGCTTTGCACGATGGCTTTTCAGAATATCTTTGGAGAAAATGTACCGGATGTCGGGACGCACTTCTTTCCACGTCAGTATTTCACGGTTGAAATGGTCGGGATGGAAGTGAGTGGCCAATACATAGAGTTTACCCGGTCTTTGCAGGAGGTAGTCATGTACGATTCCCCGGTTATGTTCAGTTTCCGAAGAATCTTTGTAATAATCGATGATGACGGTCACACCTTCTGCTTCGATGGCAAAACCGCTATGATAAATATAATCCAGTGTCATGAGCTGATTATTTTTACAGTTGCAATATTACGTATTCTAGTTGGAGTTGGCAAGAAAAATCAGTGAAATCAGGGAGAAAGTCGATTGATTTCCCATTTTCCACCCGTCTTTAGGGTATACAGGAAGCGATCATGTAACCGGTTGGGACGTCCTTGCCAGAATTCCATCCGGGTAGGAGTGACGGCATATCCGCCCCAGTTGTCGGGCCGTTCCACTTCTTTTCCCAGCCATCGGGCAGCTTCTTTGACGAAAGCGCGTATCAGTTGCATCCGGCTTGCGATAGGCTGGCTTTGTGGAGAGATACGTGCACCGATGCGGCTTTTATAAGGGCGCTTCCGGAAATATTCGTCCGATTCCTCCGGAGAGACTTTTGCGGCAGTACCTTCGATGTGTACTTGCCTTTCAAGTTCATGCCAGACAAAGGAGAGTGAAATGTACGGATTTTGTGCCAGTTGCCTTCCCTTGCGGCTTTCATAATTGGTGTAGAAGATAAACTTTCCGTCATGCAGTCCTTTCAGCAGTACGGTACGGGTCGAAGGTCTGCCTTCGGGAGATACGGTACCTACAATGACGGCGGTCGGTTCTTCTACGTTTGCGTCGATGGCTTCCTGTAGCCAGCGGCTGAAAAGCGAAAGCGGGTCGCAGGGAAGTTCGCTTTCCCTTAACCCGCTTTTGGTATATTCTTGCCGGATATCAGCTATATTCTTCATTCATTCAAGATTCATGATTTCTACTAATTCCAAATTTCTACATCGGTACTTCTATCAATAAGATATGTGAGTCCTTCAATGTTTCGAGTTCGAAACTTTTCGTATCGTAGATACCCATTCCGTCGCGACGTTTCAGCACTTCGCTGTCTACTACGATTTCTCCTTCAATCAGGAAAATGTATACGCCGCCATGACTTTGGTGCAAGTGGTAGCCGAGTTTCTTTCCGGCTTCCACCTTTCCGATAGAAAACCAGGTGTCTTGTAGAAGTGAAGCGGGAGTACTGCCGTCGGGCGATACGATCACTGCCAGTTCGTTCGGTCGTTCCAGCTCTTTGATGCTGAAATCCTTGTAGACAGGATGTGTATTCCGTTCTCTCGGCATAATCCATATTTGCAGGAATTCTACCGGTTCTACAGGGCTGGCATTCACTTCACTGTGGAAAATACCCGTTCCGGCACTCATCGTCTGAATCTCTCCGACAGTGATGATACGGCTATTTTTCTTGCTGTCACCATGTTGCAGATGTCCTTTCAATGGAATGGAGATAATCTCCATATTTTTATGCGGATGGGTTTGGAACCCTTCTCCGGGGGCGACTTTGTCGTCATTCAATACACGGAGGGCACCGAAGTTTATACGGTCAGAATCGAAGTATTCGTCGAAACTGAAGGTATGGTAACTATCCAGCCAGTCATATTGGGAATGTCCTCTTGTATCTGCTTTATGTATTACTTTCTTCATAATTTTCTCCTTTTCTAATTGTTTATATACTTCTGTAACAAGGGAAGTCAGGTAAAGGTTCTATCTCTTCACTTCATTTAGCAAAGGCTTGTGGTTGATGAAATCCTTGATATTCTGAAGTGTGGTCATGGCGATATTTCCCATTGCTTCACGTGTGAAAAAGGCTTGATGCGAAGTGACAATCACATTGTTAAATGAGAGCAGACGGGCAAGCACGTCGTCGTCGATGATGCGGTCGGACTGGTCTTCGTAGAAATATTCGCTTTCTTCCTCGTACACATCCAATCCGGCAGAACCGATTTTCTTGTTTTTTAAGCCTTCGATCAGGGCATTGGTGTGAATCAATTGTCCACGACCGGTATTGATGATCATGACTCCGTCTTTCATTTTGCTGATGGAGTAGTCATTGATCAGATATTTGGTGGCTTCGGTAAGCGGGCAATGTAGGGAAATAATGTCGGAACTATGGTACAATTCGTCCAGAGAAGTATAAACGATTTGTTCTTCCCTGGCAAAGTTGTAGTCGGGATAAAGGTCATAAGCCAGTATATTCATTCCGAATCCCTTTAAGATATGAATCAGAATTTTGGCGATTTTTCCTGTGCCGATGATACCTGCCGTCTTGCCGTGCATGTCGAATCCCATCAGACCGTGAAGGGAAAAGTTTCCGTCTTTTGTACGCCACGAAGCGCGTGGAATCTTTCGGTTGAGAGAGAGCATGAGTGCTACGGTATATTCGGCAACGGCATAAGGCGAATATGCAGGAACCCGTACAACGGTGATTCCGGCAGTGGCGGCAGCGTTCAGGTCTACATTATTGAATCCTGCACATCGGAGTGCCAGTAGTTTTACTCCGTTGGCTGCCATAGCATGAATGACTTCTGCATCGGCCGTATCGTTGACAAAGATACAGACCGCGTCTACTCCTTGCGTCAATAGCACGTTATTCTTATTCAGATGTCCTTTATAATAACGGAATTCAAATCCGAACTCTTTGTTTTTATCGTTGAAAGAAGCTTCGTCATAAGGCTTTGTTCCGAAAAATGCAATTGTATAGGCCATAATATTTTCTGTTTTTATTCTTATTAATAAACGTAAAAACAGGGTGGTTTGTTTATCTTTACCTCCGCTCAGAATGTGAATTGTTTCATTAGAAACAGTTTTTATTTTCAATTAAAATGAGCCGGTAAGCGAAAATAAGTGCACAAACATGTGTTGCGTGTGCAGGAATATTGTATCTTTGCGCCCGAATTAATTTAAAAAAGATTTAGATGAGAAAAAATTTCTTGATTGGATTTGTAATGTTAATCGTTTCAATTCCAACTTTTGCCGGAGATTATCTAACTAATACGAATCAGAATGCTGCTTTCTTGCGCATGATAGCCCGCGGCGCTTCCATTGATATTGATGGAGTTTATAGTAATCCTGCCGGACTGGCATTCCTTCCCCAAAACGGTTTACAGGTAGCACTGACTATTCAGAGTGCATATCAGACTCGTGATATTGCTGCTACAAGTCCTTTGTGGACTATGGACAGACAGACTTCCGTGCGCAATTATGAAGGAAAAGCTTCGGCTCCCGTTATCCCTTCTGTCCATGCTGTATATAAGAATGGTGACTGGGCATTTTCCGGTAGTTTCGCTATCGTTGGTGGTGGTGGAAAAGCTTCTTTCAATACAGGTTTGCCTATGTTTGATGCAGCTGCTATCGGCTTGGTAAATTCTACAAGTGATATGTTGAAACCTAATATGTACAATATCAATTCAGCCATGGAAGGTCGTCAATATATTTATGGTTTGCAGTTAGGGGCAAGCTATAAGATTAATGAACACTTTTCAGTTTTTGCCGGAGCCCGTATGAATTACTTTACAGGTGGATATAAAGGTTTTCTGAATATTGCCTTGAAAGAAGGAGTAGCAGGACAGATCGGTGCTGCTATAGTACAACAAATTATGGGGGCTAATCCTAATTTGAGTTTAGAACAGGCACAGCAGATTGCACAAGAACAATCTGCACCTATGCTTCAGAAACTGAATGATACGAAGCTTGAACTGGATTGTGACCAGACAGGTTGGGGATTGACGCCGATTATCGGTGTAGACGCTAAGTTCGGTAAGTTGAATTTGGCTGCGAAGTATGAGTTCAAAGCTAATATGAATATTGAGAACAATACACATAAATTGGAATTTCCGGATGCTGCTGCTGCCTATATGGCACCTTATCAGCATGGTGTGAATACTCCAAGTGACCTCCCTTCTATGTTATCTGTAGCAGCAAGTTATGAATTCTTGCCTTCTCTTCGTGCTTCAGTAGAGTATCATTTCTTTGATGACAAGAATGCAGGTATGGCTGATAACAAGCAGAAGACATTGAAACATGGAACACACGAATACCTGGCTGGTGTAGAATGGGATATAAACAAAATATTCACAGTCAGTGGTGGTTATCAGAAAACTGATTATGGATTGAGCGATGCTTTCCAGACAGACACAAGTTTCTCTTGTGATTCTTATTCAGTCGGTTTGGGCGGTCGTATTAATCTTAGTAAGGCGTTAAGTTTAGATGTTGCTTATTTCTGGACTACCTACAGCGATTATACCAAAGAAAATCCACGTGGCTTGGATGGGGCTATGGCTTCAATGGATAAAGATGTTTATAGTCGTACAAACAAAGTGTTTGGTGTAAGTGTAAACTATAAGTTCTAATATTAATCCGCTACGATTTTATATTAAAGAAGCCGTCTCGAACATTGTTCAGAGGCGGCTTCTCATATTATATATACCTAATATTATATATGTAATAGATTAGAAAGAATATTGTACCAGCATATTCAGCCGATTGGCATGGCGGGTAGAAGAGTTGAAATCAGTGCGCCATCCTCTCAGATATTCAACACCTACTTGCATATTGCTAGTCACATTCCAGAAAGCATTTGCTACGAAATACTGTCCTTTTCGGTATGCTTCCGGATTATCGCTCGGATAGTTGTTTTCAGAGTAAAGTCTGGATAAGCTGTATGTACCGGATACAAAGATATTCGGGCAAATATTATATTGCAACCCCGCATACCAGCCCAGCATCGGAAGAACCTGCATCTTGCCTTCATTATCCGGATCGGGAACGATGTCCACATTCAGATTACTTAAGTCGTTCAGATAAGAACCAATTCCTTTTCCATAATTAAACTGTCCGAACACTTGCCACTTCTTGGTTACATTAAAGGTGGTAGATGCTTGCAGGCCAAATCCGGTAGTCGAAAAAGCCTTGTCGTGCACATTACTTGAATAAGTCATGCTGCGTACGATTGCACCCAACTTAATATGACTGTTACTATTCCAGTTATACTGTGCAGAAGCTGCAAAATCCGGCATTCGTTGCGTGTTGATAGATACATCGCTATTCGTTGTACCGTCTACCGAAGGCATTTCCATGGCAACGCCGAATCTCCAGTTTTTCAGTTTATCGCACATATAACTCAGTTGAGTGGTACGATAGAAAGCGGAACCGTTCGGACCGGCGAAGTCAATTGTTGCAGGCAGAGCCGAAAGGTCCATGAATGAACCGTAGCTGTATCCGATAGTAAATCCTAAGAACTGCGCATACGCATTTTGAAGTTCAAACGTCTTCCCATCTCCACGGAAGTTTCCGGCGGTATACACCACGAAGTCGCCCAGATGTTTGGTTCGTCCTACCAATTTCAGGAATAGGGTAGAAGTGGTGATGTCCATCTGAAATTGATTCTTGGCAAAATTTCCCTTTCCGGGCTGTCCGATCAATGCCGGATAGAAATCCACATCGTCAACGATGCCGTTGAAATCATACTCTGCCGTCGCACGTACGTAGCCGCCGATACCAAGGGCGAATTTCCCTTTCTGATCCGTCAGAAGGAAGCGGGGAGCATTCGGGTCGTGAAAACGCATCTGAGAGCGGTCGTTCATGATTCGGATGATTTCATCTCCGGCCTTGTCCCTGGAGACGAACATGATGGAATTCGGTTCCTCATCCTCGATGACTACTTTCTTTTGCGCATGAGCACAGACGGGGAAAATTCCGATCCCCAGTAGCATAGCTACCATTTTAAAGCTTGTTTTCATTATCAGTTAAGTTTTAGGTGAATGCCCAATGAACAACTAAAAAAAGAAATGGTTGAGAGGGGCTAAGGAAAAATTGCCAAACTTATCGGAAGAATTGCTATTTATAATCGTTCTAAAAAAGCGGATCTTTGTATCGTACTAATTAGATAAATAAAATACGAGAATGGAAAAAGTAGATTTTACTCAAGGAATATTGGCGATGGAGTCAGACCTGCATCGTTTCGCATATAAGTTGACTTCAGACCGTGATTCTGCCAACGACTTAGTTCAGGATTGTGTATTGCAGGCATTGGATAATCATGAGAAATTTACGCATGCCAAGAATCTGAAAGGATGGATGTTTACCATCATGCGTAATATCTTTGTCAACAACTACCGGCGCACGGTCCGTGAAATGAATTTGATTGATGATACCTATTCCATCAATCAGCAAAGTTTGATAGAAGATGAAGAAGGCGACCGTTTCGAGTTTGCTTATGACATGAAGCAGCTGTATAGAGTGATCCATTCCATCCCCGAAGATATGAAAGTTCCTTTCCAGATGTTTGTAGCTGGATTTAAATACAGGGAAATTGCCGAAAAATTAGGATTGCCGATGGGGACGGTAAAGAGCCGACTTTTCTTTATCCGCAAGCGTCTGAAAGAAGAATTGAAAGACTTCTCCTGATGCAACTTTCTAATTGAGTGATGTGTTTTAAGGTCAAAGTGAAGCCTTCCTGTCAAAATACGACGAATGACAGGAAGGCTTATTTAATTTGAAATATTCTTCCGAAATACTTGGTTTATAAAATAAACCTATTTATATTTGCATCGAGTAAGAGAGATGCGCAGCTCCTTACTTTTTTTAATCCATATATGGTTTATAAAATAAACTAATTAAATCGTATCAACTAATTGATTGGAGGAAAGTAAAAGATGAAACGCTTGTTATTCATTGCTTTAGGGATTATTTGTTACCACGTTGTTACTTTTGCACAAGAAGTAAAAGTAGAAGTGCGGGGTATTCGTAGTGCAAAAGGCGCTATTATGGTCATGGCACAACAGGATTCGGAATCGAAGCCGGTATATGCGATGGCTACTGCTGTTAAAGATACAGTGACTGTTGTTCTAAAAGATGTTCCATGGGAAAAGTTTTTAATCTCTCTTTTCCATGATGAGAACGGAAACTGGGAATTGGACATGAATGAACAGGGAATACCGGTAGAAGGGTATGCCCGGGAAAAATGCAAGAAAGAGGCGGATGCTTCGGCTACCGTTAAAATGAAGATGTATTATCCGGTAAATGACTAACAGTATGCGATACCTGATATTTCTGATATTGGCCGGCTTTACCGGAGTTACTGCTTGGGGGCAGACTTCGACGACTGCTCGGCCGATGGCTGTGAATGATACTCTGACAGAAGATTCCACTTATGTGTTGCAGGAAGTGGTGGTACGGACAAGTCCTGTGAAACGGAAGGCAGACCGTTTTATCCTGTCCGTCCCTCCTGCACAGAACAAAGACGGAGTCGAACTCCTTCAACAAGCGCCCGGAGTATGGTTGTCCGACGAGCGGATTTCCATCAATGGTTCTTCCGGCACGAAGGTGTTTGTAGATAATAGGGAGATAAAACTTACCGGAGAGATGCTGATAGGCTATCTCCGTTCTTTGAAATCGGACGATATTGCCCGCGTTGAAGTGCTTCCAATGGCGGGAGCCGATAAGGATGCCGATGCTCAGGGAGGTGCTATACATATTATAATGAGACGTTATATGGACAAAGGATTTCAGGGAAATCTTTCTATGAATGCTTCTTTTGCCTCTTTCTTGCAATCTTATCAGCCTAGCGGTAGCTTGAATTATCATAGTGGGAAGTGGGATACCTATGGATTTGCTTCCGGTACTTTGGTTCCTCAGAATAAAGGAGATTTGTATGTTACCCGTGATTATGTAGCGGGAGATAAAGGTTTTTCCAGTCTGGCCCGTATGAAGCAGCCTTCGCGTTACGGGACGATTCGGATGGGAACAGTTTATACGATGGACTCTTCCAATAGTCTGGGAGTAGAGCTGGAGTATGTTCGTCGCGGATACATCTGGCCGTCTCAGAGTTACTCTACTCTGTCGGTAGGACCGTTGGATATGGAAAGTCAGGGTGTGTATCGTCAGAAAGAGACTTACAATATGTATACAGCTACTGCCAACTATATACATAAACTGGATAAGGACGGTTCGGTGCTGAAGCTTGTCACCGACTATATCTCTAAAGATCTGCATGGCAGAAATCAGTATCAAATTTTTCAGGAGATAGGTGCTCTAAATAAAGATACCGTTTACCGTTCCCGCTCTAATGCCACTTATCAGATCGCAACTGCCGATCTGTCGTGGAAACAACAGTTACATAAGAAATCGTTTTTCCAGATAGGAATGAAATATACCTATACGGGAATGAAAGATGATGCCTGTTACGAAGGGCTGGAGCCTGACGAAAGTTGGAAGCCCAATGTTGCTTATGGATATGAACTCGATTATCACGAGAATATCGGTGCTTTATACGGAACTTATTCTCTGGATATGAAAAGAGGATCTGTTCATATTGGACTTCGGGGAGAATATACGCAAACCTCCAATGAAACAGAACGTCGGACGAGAAAATACTGGGATTGGTTTCCACATATCGATGGAAATTTCTATTTTGATGAAATTCACAAGTGGATGCTTATCGGTCAGTATGGACGCTATATAGAACGTCCGACTTTTTCGGCTCTCAACCCGAACCGGATTCAGACTTCCGAATACAGTTATCTGATAGGCAACCCGATGTTGCGTCCTACTTATATTAATAAATTCAGTATTACGCTGGTCTATAACTTCCGGTATACATTGACTGTTGGCGGCAATTTGCACCATGATCTGATCCGTCAGTTTGGTAAAGAAGATGCGGAGAATTCGGATATATCATATGTCATCAATGAGAATCACAATCGTGAGAACCATTGGTTCGTAGCCATCACTGCTCCCTGGCAGCCGCTCAATTGGCTGAATCTGAATGCCAGCTTTATCGGAGTGAGGCAAGATATCCGCATGTATCGGGAGGACGATTACTTTGGGCACTTCCTTTATTTCGCCAATGCTAATGCTACGGTCCTTTTACCGTCAGACTATTCGTTGGAAGCACAATATAATGGAGTTAGCCGGTTGTATTCCGGTAATAGCGGGATCGATCCTCGTCATACATTCAACCTGCACCTCCGCAAAAAATGGAAAGACGGGCGTTGTGTAGCTACTTTGGGGGTAGACAATATCTTCAACCGATATAATTCTTATTTCAGCAATGTACCGAGTTATTCATCTCAAAATCGTTTTGAACTGGCTTCGAGCGGAAGACTGATGAAACTCACATTTACCTGGAATTTCAATCATGGAAAGAAATCGGGTGCGGTGACTGTAGAAAAGAAATCGGCAAGTGAAAGAAGCCGTATCGAAGGAAAATAGACAAGGATTTTTGGTTTATTACGTAAACAATATTATTTTTGAAACAAAATTGATAGAATATGGAAGACAAGAGAATTTCAGAGAAAGAGAGTTTGGAACTGATTGCCCGCATGATTCGGGAGACGCAGGACAATACAGCCCGTTATGCAGCCTACCCATTATTGATATGGGGATATACTACTGTGGCTATATCACTTGTGGTATGGTACTTTTATTTGCAGACGGGAGTGTGGCAGATCAATTTTCTCTGGTTTGCTTTGCCTGTCATTGCCGGACCGCTGACTATCTTTTTTAATAGGAAAGACAAGAATAAGGGAGCAAAAAATTACATAGACCGGGTGACTGGTCAGATATGGGCTGTGTTTGGAGTAGTAGGTTTTTGTCTGTCTTGCATGGCATTTGTTGTCCGTATTGATATTCTGTTTGTAATTTCCTTATTGATGGGGATGGGGGCTACTCTTACGGGGTTGGTATGTAAGTACAAGCCGCTTAGTATAGCAGGGATGACTGGTATCGCCCTTTCTTTTTCCATGCTTTTTATTCATGGAAGCGGGGTATATCTGGTGTTTGCCGCCATCTTTATAGTGATGATGATTGTCCCCGGACATATTATGAATAAACAGATGAAGAAGCAATGTTTAAAGAACTGAATCCTATTTTGCATTCACAGCTTCGCTTGGCTATAATGTCGATTCTGCTGACGGTGGAGGAGGCTGAGTTCGTCTACTTGAAAGAGAAGACCCAGTCGACAGCGGGAAACCTCAGTGTGCAGTTGGATAAGCTGAGTGAAGCCGGATATATCGAGGTGGAAAAAAGCTTTGTAGGCAAAAGGCCGCGTACTGCCTGCCGGATCACTGCCGGAGGCAGGAAAGCGATGGAGGAATATGTGGAGACGCTGAAGGAGTATCTTTCGGGGTTGTAGTTCATGCCCCGAATAAAGTTATCGGATAACTTTGCCTTCTCGCTTTTTTCTTCTACCTTTGCACCCCGAAACAAGTAAAAAGATGTATGATGCCGTGAATAGCGGTCGTGTATTCTAGAACACCACGTAAAAAACAGGAGTTATGAAAGAAAAAGTATCAGTACCTTTTATGTTGCTGGGCATTCTCTTCAATGTATGCCTCATTGCAGCCAATCTTCTTGAAACGAAAGTAATTCAGGTCGGCAGCCTGACTGTCACAGCCGGATTATTGGTTTTTCCTATTTCTTATATCATTAATGATTGTATCGCCGAAGTTTGGGGATTCAAGAAAGCACGTCTTATTATCTGGAGTGGTTTTGCTATGAACTTCTTTGTGGTAGGGCTTGGCTTGATAGCTGTTGCGATACCTGCTGCTCCGTTCTGGGAAGGCGAAGAGCATTTCGATTTTGTATTCGGTATGGCTCCCCGCATCGTAGCAGCCAGTTTGATGGCTTTCCTTGTCGGTTCATTCCTGAATGCGTATGTGATGAGTAAGATGAAGATTGCCAGTCAGGGGCGGAACTTCTCTGCCCGGGCTATTCTCTCAACGATTGTCGGCGAGACTGCCGATTCGTTGATTTTCTTCCCGATAGCTTTCGGAGGCATCATTGCCTGGAAAGAACTGCTTATCATGATGGGACTTCAGATCGTACTGAAATCTATGTACGAAGTTATCATCCTTCCGGTGACTATCCGCGTAGTGAAAGTGATTAAGAAGGTAGACGGCAGTGACGTGTACGATACTAATATTTCTTATAACGTACTGAAAGTCAAAGATATTTAATGAAACGACTTCTTCCGGCCTGCTTCGAGGGCTGAGAATATAAAGAGAATTTTATGATGAACAGAGAGACTGCATTGGTTGTGTTCAGTGGCGGACAGGATTCTACCACTTGCCTCTTTTGGGCGAAACGCAACTTTAAAAAAGTATACGCTTTGAGTTTCCTTTATGGTCAGAAGCACCAGAAAGAAGTGGAACTCGCCAGAGAAATAGCCCGAAAGGCAGAAGTGGAATTTGATGTGATGGATGTGTCTTTCATAGGAACATTGGGACATAATTCGTTGACTGACACCACGATGGTAATGGATCAGGAAAAGCCCGCAGGCAGCGTCCCCAATACTTTTGTTCCGGGACGTAATCTGTTTTTCCTGAGTATTGCTGCGGTATATGCCCGCGAACGTGGCATCAACCATTTGGTGACGGGAGTTTCTCAGACTGACTTTAGCGGCTATCCCGATTGCCGGGACGCGTTTATTAAGTCTTTGAATGTGACATTAAACCTGGCAATGGATGAACAATTCGTGATTCATACCCCTCTGATGTGGATTGATAAAGCAGAAACTTGGGCTTTGGCAGATGAATTGGGAGTACTGGATTTGATCCGTAACGAGACTTTGACATGCTATAATGGCATTCAGGGGGATGGTTGCGGGCATTGTCCCGCCTGTACGCTGCGTCGTGAGGGGCTGGAGAAGTATTTAAAAAAGAAGAATCAATAATATCTCTACATAGAGACTAAAAACGTGTTTTTTATTGTCACTTGTCACTTTTGAAGATTAACTCCTTGATTACGAATGAATAAAGGGTGATAATAGATGGTGATAATAGGGTGATAATAACCGATAAATGCTTTTTTATTGTCACCTTTATTGTTGCTGACAGCTGCTTGCCATTCTATTATTGGTGTTCGTTTCATTTCGGGATGTGCAAGGGTAAAGAAGTCATTGCCGGTTGTTTCAAGAAGTTTCAAGCGGTTGAAACTTTGGTTCCATAGGTTTGAAACCTTAGTTCCATAGGCTTGAAACTTTAGTTTCTATTACTTGAAACCATAGTTTCATACGCTCGAAACTTTTAGTTTCAAGGCTTTGAAACTAGAGTTCCATCATAGTGAAACACTTCATTCCTTTATAGGAAACGACTAAAAGCAACGGTCGTTTTGATAATAGGAGTACCGGATGATAATAGGAATACCGGATGGTGAAAGATGAAAGATCGGTGAAAGATTGCAATAATCAATCTTTCACCGCTGAACCATCGATGGATAAGCCGTTTCAGAGAATATGGTGACAGGTGAAAGATGTTTTGCGTTTTTTTCTATATGAAGAGAGTTTAAAACTATATTAAACAATGGCTGAATTAAAAGACCAACTTTCCTTATTAGGAAGAAAAACGGAGTATAAACAAGACTATGCTCCTGAAGTATTGGAGGCTTTCGATAATAAGCATCCGGAAAATGACTACTGGGTACGTTTCAACTGTCCCGAATTTACAAGCCTGTGCCCCATAACCGGACAACCTGACTTTGCAGAAATACGTATCAGCTACATCCCCGACATTAAGATGGTGGAAAGCAAGAGTTTGAAACTTTATCTGTTCAGCTTCCGTAATCATGGTGCATTTCATGAAGACTGTGTGAACATCATCATGAAAGATTTGATAAAACTGATGAATCCCAAATATATCGAGGTTACGGGTATCTTTACTCCACGTGGCGGTATTTCGATTTATCCGTATGCCAATTATGGCCGTCCGGGAACGAAGTTCGAACAGATGGCAGAGCACCGGTTGATGAATCGGGAATAACCAGATATAAAAATAATAATACGAGCAGAATATGACTCATAATATACCTATTGAATTGCAGAGATACGTGCAGGAAAGGATTATCCCGCAATATGCCGGCTTTGATAAAGCACATCAGATTGACCATGCAGAAAAAGTGATCGAAGAAAGTCTGAAGCTGGCTCTTCATTATGAAGTCGATTCTGCAATGGTTTATACGGTTGCCGCTTATCACGACTTGGGTTTATGCGAGGGACGTGAATTTCATCATATCGTTTCGGGCAAAATATTGTTGGCGGATGAAACTTTGCGTCAGTGGTTTACCGATGAACAAATGCTGCAGATGAAGGAAGCGATAGAGGATCATCGTGCCTCCAACCGAGATGCTCCGCGAAGTATCTACGGGAAAATAGTGGCTGAGGCAGACCGGATTATTGATCCGGAAGTAACACTGCGGCGTACCGTACAGTATGGTTTGTCTCATTATCCGGAGATGGATAAAGAGCAGCAGTATGAACGCTTCCGGAAACATCTTGCCGATAAATATGCAGAAGGAGGGTATCTGAAGTTATGGATACCCCAGTCTGATAATGCCGGACGGTTGGCGGAGTTGCGTCAGTTGATGGAGAATGAGGAAGAACTGCGGACCGTATTTGATAAATTATATTTAGCGGAAAACTCAGCAGGATAAGGAGAGTTTGCTGTTGAATGGAGGCATGTTATTCATGATGATACGGCCCTCCATTCAATATCGTCATCGCCCGATAAATCTGTTCCACGAAGATCAGCCGTATCATCTGATGTGAAAACGTCATCTTCGACATTGAAATCTTTTCATTAGCTACCTGATACACCTTCTCCGAAAATCCGTAAGGACCACCGATGATAAATACCAACCGCTTATTCACTGTATTCATCTTCCGCTTCATGTAATCGGCAAATTCGAGTGAACGCATTTCCTTCCCGTGCTCATCGAGCAGTACGATCACATCCCCCGGTTGCAACGCTTTCAATATCAGTTCCCCTTCTTTCTCCTTCTGCTGTTCCATCGAAAGGCTCTTGGTGTTCTTCAGTTCGGGGATCACTTCCATATCAAAAGTGATGAAGCGTTTGGTACGCTGAATATAGTCATTAATAGCTGTAATATAGTGTTGTTCTACGGTTCGTCCAACGACGAGCAAAGTTGTTTTCATGCGTCTGATATTCTGATTCGAGCACAAAAATAGGCATTTTTTATGTTATTCTGCAATTAATGCTTACCTTTGCCTATCATTAGTTGAAAGTTTAAGCCTTTAAACTTCAACCCAAAAGCTTGGATTTATGAAGAAACGAGTGCTTTTAGGAATGGCCTCTTTGCTTCTTTCTGTCTCATTGCTGATGGCGCAGGAGATACCGGCAGGAGTGATTACGGCATTTAAGCGGGGAAGCTCGCAGGAACTGAGTAAGTATATGGGAGACAAGGTAAACCTTGTTCTCCAAGGCAGCTCGGCAAACGTTGACAAGAAGAAAGCAACAGCAATGATGCAAGAGTTTTTCACGGAAAACAAGGTCAACGCATTTGACGTGAATCATCAGGGAAAACGGGATGAATCCAGTTTTGTCATAGGTACGCTGACGACTACAAAAGGGAAATTCCGTGTGAACTGCTTCCTGAAAAAAGTGCAGACTCAATATTTAATACACCAAATAAGAATTGACAAGATCAATGAATAAGGAAAAAGAACTGATCGACAAACTGATCGATCTTGCTTTTGCAGAAGATATAGGTGATGGTGACCATACCACCCTTTCGTGTATTCCCGCTACTGCAATGGGAAAATCAAAACTACTGATCAAAGAAGCCGGTGTACTGGCCGGAATCGAAGTTGCCAAAGAAATCTTCAACCGTTTCGACCCCTCCATGAAAGTGGAAGTGTTTATCAATGACGGTACTGAAGTGAAACCGGGCGACGTAGCTATGATCGTAGAAGGAAAAGTACAATCCTTGCTCCAGACCGAACGCCTGATGCTGAACGTCATGCAGCGTATGAGCGGTATCGCAACCATGACCCGCAAGTATGCCAGACAACTGGAAGGCACTCACACCCGCGTGCTGGATACCCGCAAGACAACTCCGGGAATGCGTATCCTCGAAAAGATGGCAGTCAAAATCGGTGGCGGTGTAAACCATCGTATCGGTCTGTTCGACATGATTCTGCTGAAAGACAATCACGTGGATTTTGCTGGAGGCATCGACAAAGCGATCAACCGTGCCAAGGATTACTGCAAGGAAAAGGGCAAGGACCTGAAGATTGAAATCGAAGTACGCAACTTCGACGAATTGCAGCAAGTGCTTGACTTGGGTGGCGTAGACCGCATCATGTTCGACAACTTTACACCCGAAATGACTAAGAAGGCAGTCGATATGGTAGCCGGCAAATACGAAACAGAATCTTCCGGCGGTATCACTTTCGATACCCTTCGCGACTATGCCGAATGTGGCGTAGACTTTATCTCTGTAGGAGCTCTGACTCATTCGGTGAAAGGACTTGACATGAGTTTCAAAGCATGCTGAATCTATAAGTGATGAACTGATAATAAATAAACGGTGAACAGTGCTGTTGCTATCGTGCTGCAGCTGTTCACCGTTTATTATTTACGAATCATCATTTCTTTAACTTCTTTTAGCAAAACTCTTTGCAGCATTCCTCAAATACTTGCGTCTAAAGGATAAAAACGGCGCAGACATACGTTCGATTTAAAAAAGACAATTGGCATTGGAAAACGAGATAGAACTGATAAAGGGCTGTCGGGCAGGACAGGATTCAGCCCGAAAGGAACTTTACACCCTCTATGCCAAACAAATGTTGGCGGTATGCTACCGCTATACGGGCGATATGGATGCGGCGCACGATGTACTGCATGACGGTTTCATCAAGATTTTTACCAACTTCTCGTTCCGGGGTGAATCCTCGCTTTGTACGTGGATCACACGGGTGATGGTGACACAGTCACTGGACTATCTGAGACGGGAGAAACGAGTCAATCAGTTGGTAGTGCATGAAGAGCAGCTTCCCGACATACCGGATATTTCGTCGTCGGGAGGAGGAGCAGGGATCTCCGAAGAACAATTAATGGCGTTTGTCGCCGAATTGCCGGATGGTTGCCGAACCGTTTTCAACCTTTATGTGTTTGAAGAGAAATCGCACAAGGAGATAGCCGGGATGCTTCACATTAAAGAACATTCGTCTACTTCGCAGTTACACAGAGCCAAGTATTTGTTAGCAAAAAGAATAAAAGAATATAGAAATCATGAAGAAAGAAAATGATGAAATAACCGATCTGTTTCGCACTCGTCTCGCTGATGCCGGGATGACTGTTCGGGATGGCTTTTGGGAAGAGCTTTCGCAGGATATCCCTGTGGCTTGCCAGCATCGCCGTCGGTTGATATTCTTCCGTGTGGCAGCGGCAGCATCTGTGTTGCTGGTATTGGCTGCATCCTCAGCTACTTTCTGGTATCTCTCTCCGAAAGAAGAGATGGAGGAGGCGTTTACCAAAATCGTGGTGGCGAACAGCGGAAGAATGGATGGAGATGGTGTACGCGCTAATCAGTTGCCGACGGCAATGGAACCTGTATTGCCGAAACCGGCACCTAAATCATTTGGATTATTATCGCAGTATCCGGAAGAGGGAGACTCGGTTTCCATTTCCTTCTCCATGTCTTTCTCTTTCTCGGCAACTACCACCACGGGAAATGGCAACCGATATGGCAACCAAGGTCGCAACGGTTATTGGCAGGCGAATAATGGTAACACAGAACCATCCGCCGCACAAGAAGAAAAATATACTACCGGTACACCTGCTCCGGTGGAAAACGTAAAAAAACATCGCTGGGCTCTGAAAGCGCAGATGGGGACGGCACTTCCGGCAGAGGACGGTGCCTACAAGATGCCGATCTCCGCAGGAGTCACTGTAGAGAGGAAACTGAATGACTATCTCGGAATAGAGACCGGACTGCTTTATTCGAATCTGCGCTCGGAAGGACAGCACCTGCATTATCTGGGCATCCCGTTGAAAGCGAATATTACCTTGATGGATACAAAGAAAATCGACCTCTACGCTACGGTAGGCGGAGTGGCGGACAAATGTATAGCCGGTGCGCCGGACAACAGTTTTAAAGAAGAACCTATCCAACTGGCAGTTACTGCCGGTATCGGAATCACTTACAAAATTAATGACCGATTGGCGGTTTTTGCCGAGCCGGGTGTTTCCCATCATTTCAAGACGGATTCGAAACTGGCTACGGTACGCACGAAACGGCCGACTAATTTTAATTTACTTTGCGGACTTCGCATGACGTATTAATCCTTATGAAAATGAAAAAAACACTTATGATGCTGTGGATGGCTGTTAGCCTGATGGTATCCCTGGTGGGATGCAGCAGCGAAGAAATGGACTATGAGAATCCCGATGTAACCGTTTTTGTGAAACAGCTGAAAGCGGGTACCTATAATATGAAGAATGAAAAAGGGGTCGTGGAAGTTCCTCATTTCACTGAAGAGGACATTCCCGAACTATTGAAATATGCGGAAGATCTGACTATTATTCCTTCTTTCCCGTCAGTCTACAATACGAATAACGGTAAAATCCGTTTAGGTGAATGTATGCTTTGGGTGATAGAATCGATCCGTCAGGGAACAGCCCCGTCGTTAGGTTGCAGGATGGTACTGGCGAATGCCGAAAATTACGAAGCCATCTATTTCCTGACCGACGACGAAGTGCTCGACGCGGCAGCCTGCTATCGTCGATGGTGGGAAGGGCGGAAATATCCGAAGACGACCTGGACGATTGATCCGTGCTATGACGAGCCGCTTTGTGGCTCAGGATACCGATGGTGGTAAAAAAAGAAAAATCCTTCGGGGCATAAAAACTAAAAAACATGAGGCAACGTTTATTTGTATCAGCAGTCTTTGTACTGCTGACAGGGGCGTGCTATGCCCAATGGACGAAGGAAGATTCTCTGCGATTGAAGAAATCACTGAAGGAGGGCGAAGAGCTGAAGCTGAATAAGGAAGCCGTCAGACAGATTGATTTGAATGCAGGAGCAGCCAATCCGCGTGTGTATGAGGAGAAACGATGGATGCGTTTTGATGAGTCGCTTCCGCGTGTGATTTCTCCTTCTGCTGTGGTCGAATCGGATACTTTGTACGATAAACGGAGGATAACAGGTGGGAAACTTCCTCTTCAAATGCTTGAAGTGTACAAGCCTGTTTATGCTCACTTGCCATTGGATACATTGAAAATTGCGATGGAGTTTAAGCTCCCTCCCCCCGAAGGAATATCTTTAGGGAATGGAGTAAGAGTGAACGGAGGTACGTTTAGCGGTTTGGATTTACTGCAGGTCTTTACGAGAGAGTTCTGGCAGTTCAGGAAGAAACGAATGCGCACACGTACGATGGGGGTACTTGAGGAATATAGAAAACAGAGGTAGAAAGATGAGTGAATTGATAAAACGTTTGATAACAGCTATGACACTGTGCTTGACAGCTTTGCTGGTACATGCGCAGGAATGGACGAAGGAGGATTCCTTGCGTCTGAGAAAGTTGCTGGACAGTGATCAGGAGCTGAATTTGAATCAGGATGCAGTCAGGCAGATTGATTTCGGCAGCGCTGTCGGTACTCCCCGCATGTCGGTGGAAAAGAAGTGGATGCTGCCCGATGAGTCGCTTCCCGAAGCATTGCCTAAACCGAAAGTGGTATTGAGTCTGATGCCCTATAAGGCAAATACTCCTTATAATTGGGACCCCGTTTTTCAGAAGAAAATAAGAATGGATAAGAATACCTGGCGTGGAGATCCGCATTACGAAATGCGTCATCAAAGGTCGTACAGTAACTGGGTGCGTAATCCGATGGCGGGAGGAGTCCGCAAATCATTGGAGGAGATACGGGCGAGCGGGGTACGTTTCCGTCAGTTGAGCGAACGGGCGAATGGAATGATGGTTAATTCGGTAGTGATGGATAGCCCGATTCCTTTGTTTGGAGGCAGCGGCGTGTACATCAATGGAGGAACTATCGGAGGACTTGATCTGATGGCGGTTTTCACCAAAAACTTCTGGGATAAAAAAGGAAAAGAACGTCGGGAGCGTACGTTGGAAGTGTTGAGAACCTATGGGGATTCGACGACTGTACTGATCAATCGCCCCATTGAACAGATTGCCCGCTGAAACTGTTTTATTAAATATGGACATGTCTCATGTTCCATGTTATCAGATTAGCACATTGAAAAACGATTAATTTATGAACAGAATTACTTCTCTTTTCGGTATTCAGTATCCTATTATTCAAGGTGGCATGGTGTGGTGTAGCGGTTGGCGTCTCGCTTCCGCAGTAAGTAATGCGGGAGGATTGGGACTGCTTGGCGCAGGCTCTATGCATCCGGAGACTCTTCGTGAACATATCCGGAAATGCCGTGCAGCTACAGACCGTCCCTTTGGAGTCAATATTCCCTTGATGTATCCTCAGATTGAAGAAATCATGGCGATTGTTGCCGAAGAGGGCGTCAAGATCGTTTTCACTTCTGCCGGAAATCCTAAAGCATGGACCGGATGGCTGCACGAACGTGGTATTATCGTGGCTCATGTCGTTTCCTCTTCCCGTTTCGCGATGAAATGTGAAGAGGCGGGAGTAGATGCGGTAGTCGCCGAGGGTTTCGAAGCCGGCGGACATAACGGGCGTGAAGAAACTACCACTTTCTGCTTGATTCCTGCGGTACGCAATGCGACCACTTTGCCTTTGATCGCTGCAGGAGGTATCGGTACGGGAGAAGGTATCTTTGCTGCCATGGTGCTGGGAGCAGAAGGGGTACAAATCGGTACTCGCTTTGCGTTGACGGATGAAAGTTCAGCCAGCCCGGTCTTCAAAGAATATTGTCTGGGTTTGGGAGAAGGAGATACTAAATTATTATTGAAGAAACTGGCTCCGACACGTTTAGTGCGGAATAATTTCCGGGATGCTGTGGAGAGGGCTGAGGATGGCGGTGCTTCTGCCGAAGAATTGCGGACTCTTCTTGGGAGAGGTCGTGCGAAGAAAGGGATCTTTGAAGGGGATCTGGAAGAAGGCGAACTGGAGATAGGGCAGGTGTCGGCTATTGTTTCCCGTCAGCAGTCAGTAGCGGAAGTCATGAATGAATTGGTGGAGGCTATGCAGCGGGCAGCGGAGAAGAAATATTGGTAAAAAAACAAGTTCCGAAGTAGCGGGTTTGGAAAACCTGACTACTTCAGAACTTTACTACTTCAGAAAGTTGGCTGCTTAATCAATTTATAGGTTTATATTTTCATATTTTAGATCGAATACATCCGCTACTACTTTATATACCACTTTTCCTTCCACTACATTCAAACCGAGTGCTAGTGCCGGGTCATCTTTACAAGCTTTTTTCCATCCTTTATTTGCTAAAGCAATGACATAAGGGAGAGTAACATTGGTCAAAGCCAGCGTAGAAGTATAAGGTACAGCTCCCGGAATATTGGCTACGGCATAATGAACGATACCGTCTATCACATAGGTCGGCGCACTGTGGGTCGTTGGGTGTGACGTTTCGAAACATCCTCCCTGATCTATCGCTACATCCACAAGTACCGTACCGGACTGCATCATTGCAAGCATATTTCGGGTAATCAGATGAGGCGCTTTATCCCCCGGAATCAGCACGGAACCGATGACCAGATCAACATCCGGCAGTTCCTTCTTTATCCTTAATTCGGATGCGTACAGCGTCTTGACATTTTTCGGTAATGTCTCGCTGAGATAGCGCAGGCGTGACAGATTAATATCTGCAACTGTAACATCCGCACCCATTCCCGCAGCCATCTGCGCTGCATTACTTCCGACAATACCGCCTCCGAGAATCAATACTTTGGCAGGCTTCACACCGGGGACTCCTCCCAGAAGGATACCTTTTCCTCCTTGCGGCTTTTCCAAAAAGCGTGCTCCTTCCTGAATGGACATGCGTCCGGCTACCTCACTCATAGGGATAAGCAGGGGTAAAGAATGGTCTTCCTTTTCTACGGTTTCGTATGCCAGACAGATCGACTTATTGTCAATCATGGCAAGAGTCAGTTCCTTATCGGAAGCAAAATGGAAGTAAGTGAACAATAACTGTCCTTTTCTGATCAGATGGTATTCGGGCGCGATAGGCTCTTTAACCTTTACAATCATATCTGCTGTGGCATAGACATCCTCTATTGTCGGAAGCACCTGTGCACCGACAGACAGATATGCTTCATCCGGAAAACCACTATTGATACCTGCCGTATGCTGGATATATACTTGGTGACCTTGCTTCACAACTTCGGCAACTCCGGAAGGTGTCATGCCTACCCGGTTCTCGTTGTTCTTGATTTCTTTGGGTACTCCGATGATCATATTGTTATATATTAAAGGTTTAACATGGACCAATGTACGAAAAATCCCCTTACGTTGTTATTCGCAAGGGGATGTTTAAGAACAGAATGCTTATATATAATTCGGTCAATTTAATAAACCCGGGTTTGCAGCAATAGCACTTTGTGGAATGCGTAGTGTATAGCGTGAATCATCTTGTTCTAATAGATAAGCTTGTCCGTTCAATATTTTTTCAATTCGTGGACGGGTGGTACGACGTAGATCGAACCAACGATGACCTTCGAAAGCAAGTTCAAGAGCCCGTTCTTCCAGAATTTCTTTAATTAAATCTACTTGATTCATAGCGTCCACAGCTTTTTTCTTTTCTGCATAACCTTCCGGAGTGTATCGCTTTTCCATCAATTGTAGCAGGCGGGTACGAGCTTCGGGCAATTTATTCATTTGTGCAGCTGCTTCGGCAGCGTTCAAATAAATTTCTCCTGTACGGAAAGTACAGTTATGCTCTGCTTTTCCGCTTTTTTTCGAGATGTACTTATCTCCACTTAAACTATAGTATTTGTTCCGGCGGAGATCCTTATTAGCATCATATTTTTCCATGAACGCAGGTATCAATATGGATGCTGAAGTAACGTCATCATTGAAAAACTCATAAGCAGTAATCATTTCTGCTGATGTATAATTATTGGGAAGTTTGGCTTCCGGATCATTGAGGTCTTCTAATGTGGATTTTTGAACTAATATGCGTTCTGCCGCATCATAGGCTTCTTTCCAGTTTCCCATGTACAGGCGTACACGTGATTCCATTGCATCCACAGATAGGGTGGAGAAGCGGTAAGCATATACGGCTTCCCATTCTTTTTGATGCATTAAGCCGCGGGCCGATTCTATGTCGGATAGAATAGCAGTATAGACCTCTTTTACGGTGTTTCGTGGCAGTACTACTTCTAGATCAAGGTCCCATTTTATGGGAATGGATTTGGTCTCTGGTGCTCCCTCTTTAGTATAAGGTTGTCCATATAGGTTAGCAAGAATAAAGTGCATGTAACCTCTTAATAAATAAGCTTCTCCAACGAGTTGATCAATGTCTTCCTGACTGCCTTCTTTTATATTATCTTTATTTGCTATTATAGCATTTGCATAATAAATCACACTATAATATACTGCCCAGCCAAATTCTCGGGTTCCATCTTTGGGACTCATATCATTCCACTTTTCAATCTCTGAGTAGAAATTTTGAGAATTACTGTTATCTGTTACCATAGCTATGTCTGTGCGAAATTCAGTGACGGATTTGTCGATGAGTTTTAGTCCGTAAGCGGTAGTCAGTAAAGCACGATATTCTGTTAGTGTAGTAGGGATTACTTGTCCTACAGGTTGAATATCCAGGTAGCTGTCACATGAAGATAGCAGGATGCTTCCTATGACAACCATTATGAAATATATTTTTTTGATCATATATATTTTTCTTGTTTAAAAGTTAAGACTTAGATTGAAAGTAACTGATTTAGGAACAGGTGTTGAATAAAGATTGCTCATTGACTCCGGATCCATGTAGTTTTTGTAACTGGAACCAAAAACAAAGAGATTTCGTGCTTCCAAACCTACAGTTGCTCCACCGATGTTTAGTTTATGCAGCCACTCGGAAGGAAAATGATAGGCCAGGCGTATGTTCTGTAAACGTATGTAACTTAACTTTTTGACCCATATATCCAGCGATTTGTAGAGATCTCTCCGAGTGCTGAATAAATAATAGTCAGCCGGATTAGTATTTAGGCTAGTTAATGCAGGAAACTTTCCATTTTTATTTTCTGGTGTCCATCTATCTAATATATCCCTATTCATATTGCGTCCCGGATCGGGATCTGCTATGTAATAAGTAGGATCTGTTTTTACATGTGCACCTAAGTTATAAGAGAAATTTAAGTTCAGTTCCCAGTTACGGTAATTAAATGTATTCATGAATCCTCCGGTGTAGGGAGCATCGGACGTTCCGGCATAACTATAAAAACCTCTCTCTGTTTCTTTATCTACGCCAATGCTGTATTCTCCGTCTAAATTTCCTTTGTCTGCCATTTGGAATAGTTCCTCAATAGTGACAGCTTCTCCATCTTTATTTTCAATGTATATCTGTCCTGTCTCTGATTTTATCCCTTTGGTTTTTAGGGTGAAAATAGCGCCAACCGGATACCCTTCCAGACTTGGAGTTACTTGATCCTTTTCAGTCATCACTTTCAAAACCTTATTTTGGTTGTATGCAAAGTTAAATGAAGTATACCATGAGAAATCTTTAGTTGCAATGTTACGTGTTTGCAAGTTTATTTCGATACCTTGATTCTTCATACTTGCCCAGTTGACAGCCATACTGGTAAATCCATTTTCCAATGGTAGCATTTTGTTACCAATGAGATCGGTGCCTTTTCTGTAATAATAGTCTACACTTAGGTTGATAGCCTGATTAAATACAGAGAAATCTATTCCGGTATTATAAGAGGCTGTTTTTTCCCAGCGTAATTTACTGTTCGGAGCACTATTGATAGTGATGCTCTCTTCATTTGAACCGGGCAAGATACTTATATTTCCATAAGTACCAACGATAAAGGGTGAAGTGTTTTTGTCAATGTTCCCTTGTAAACCATAAGACAAACGGAGAGCAAGGTTATCAATCCATTTGAACTGATTAATTAACGGTTCGTTTGAGATACGCCACAGTCCACTGACTGAGTAAATAGGTAAATAACGATATTTTTTATCTACACCGAAGAGATCGGAGCCATCCATGCGGACGCTACCTCCCAGAGTGTAGCGATCCATCAGTGTGTAAGAACCATTGGCGTAGAAAGACGCAAAAGCATTTTCCTTAAAACTTTTGGTCTTTAATTTCCATTCATTGGCTTGTTTGGAATCTCTGAATTCCAGGTTTTTGAACGTTAATGTTTTGGGGTCATATCCATATCCGGTAGATGCTTGATTCTCGTACCAATTTTTACGGATTTCTGATCCCGCCATTATTTGTATGTTGTGGATGTCATTGAATGTGTTCTTGTATTCGCCCTGAACTTTCCATGTAATTTGGGAAGTCGTAGAATTGGTCGATTTGAGCATCCCGCCTTCCGGTATGAGATATATACGGTCGTTTCCTTTGTAATATGCAGAGTTTTCACGTTGGTTACGCAGATTGAAACTGTTAGTACCGGCATATTCTTCCCGGGATAGTTGATCCCATTGTACACCGACTTGTGAAGTAACTTTCCATTGGTCGTTAAAGCGAAGTTCTATATCGAAAATACTATTAATAGCGGTAGTAATTGATTTATTACTGGTATTTTCACGTTCTTCCAGAATATTATATCCTTGTAAAAGATCGGGCATGCTACCTGTTACGACATCATAATCATACAAGTAATTGTTATTATTGTCGAATGGTTCGAAATAAGGATTGGCAATACGGGAATAATAGACAGGATTAGTAAGCCCATAGGTATCTGTCAGAAAGGTGGTGTTTTTACGTCTATTTGCAAAAATAGAAACACCTACTTTCAGTAATTTATTGATCTGATAAGAGGTTTTGCTCGTCAGATTAAAACGACTTAAGCTTACTCCCGGAATATTCCCGTTTTCGAGAGTGTAGCCAAGGGAGTTATAATAAGTCACCTTTTCGCTACCTCCGGAAATGCTGATATTATATTCTTGAGTAATGGCATCTCTGAATAGTATATCATTCCAATCAGTATTAATACTTTTTAAACGGTTGATTGCGTTTTGAGCTTCAGAAGTAAGCCCTTCCCAGCCTTTCTCCCGATAAATATCCATTAGATTGTATTGTTTTAATATAGCGGCTACTCCTCCTTTTTCTGAATATACAGGTATCGGATAAAATCCCCATTTATTGAAAGGTGCTTCTTTCATCATTTGAAGTTCCAAGTTTACTTTTTCCTCAGAATTTAGGAGATTAAGGCGGGAGGTTTCCAAATTAGGAGTATAGGTTAATTTAGTATTAAAATTGACAACAGGCTTTCCTGTTCTACCTCTTTTTGTAGTAACTACAATTACACCATTAGCAGCGCGAGCACCATAAATGGCGGTTGCTGCTGCATCTTTCAGTATGGTAATGCTTTCGATATCGTTTGGACTTAATCCGGCGATAGATGATTGACCGATGTTGACAATATCATTGTCAGAAGATTTATTGTCCATTTTGGGAATATCTGTTCCTTCCAGAGGAATTCCATCCAATACCCACAATGGGTCTTGTGTTCCGTTCATTGATGCAGTACCACGAATACGAATTTTGGCAGGTGATCCTGGTGCACCGGAAGTGTTTGTCACGGATACACCGGCAATTTGTCCTGTCAGCGCCTGGTCAATACTTTTTGCAGCACCTACCATAGCATCCGAAACTTCAACTTTAGAGATCGCAGCTGTTAATTTTCTACGTTCTAGGGTTTGATATCCTGTTACAACTACATCTCCCAATGTATGTGCTGAAGTTTGAAGTACGATTCGGTAGCTTTTTTTGTCGCTCTGAAGAACTATAACTTGTTCTTCAAATCCGATGTAGCTACAATGAATACGGGTTACTTTATCCGGAACGGAAAGAGAGAATTTACCATCGATATCTGTAATAGTACCTAGCGATGTCTGGGATGCTCCTGCCTTTTTCAGTTCATCCGTATGAACGTAGACCGAAGCACCAATCAACGGTTCGTTATCTTCACCAGAGATTACTACCCCGGTGATAGTACGATTAGCCGCACTGGCCATTGCCAGTGCGTTAACAAGGAAGCATATAATAATGCAAAGATGTTTTTTATTCATTAATTGCAAATAAACGTAAGTGATTGAATCGAATTATTTAATACCTAAAGCTGTATTGATACGTAAAATCATATCTTCGTAATGATAACGTGTTGCTGTATCAGACGTTCCGAGGCGGCTCTGCAATAATTTCTTAATCCGCAGTAACTCTCCGCGTTTTACGGATATTGCATCCGAGATACGATTCAGTTGACTACCGTAGAAGTTGAGAACTCGGTGAGCTCCCATTTTATCTTCTTGTCGGAGCGAACGTTGTTCGGCCGCATAGCAGCTACAGAAAGGAGTGGCATGATCGAGCAAGAAATGATCGTCTGCAATCTTTTTATTGATTTTCACAGCTTCGGGCTCTGCGGCAGCTGTGAGTAATGCATCCAGAAAGTTTTTTTGCAAAGAGCGTTCCATCACATTGGGAATACCTCCTCGTTCGGTAATGCCGAAAATATTCTTGTGGAGTCCGTCCATTAGTTCCACTACGGTAAACGCTTTTTTTCCATTGACTGATTCATTTTCAATCATACGCATCAGACGGGTGTTGCCAAGCAAGTCCCAAAGGATGTAGGCTTGTGCATTCTTTAGTATCTGCGTCGGGGCGTTTTCTTGTTGTCCAACCGGGGTGTTACGGAGCAAATAGGTATATTTTCCTACTTCCGTATCGAACAACCATTTAGGATAAGTCAGTACTTCATCTGTCAGAAACTTCAAGGAAGCCTGTTGCTTCTCTTTCTCAACGAATGTGTAGGTCTGGACACCATCTCCTATGACTGTATTTTCGATATAGATGCCACCAATGTTGGCCAGTACGTGATACAGATAGTTGTTCCATTGATTGATAATTGCGTAATAGAGGCGTGAGGCTTCTTCGTAAGTCTGCCCTTTTTCTCCGGTAGTAGTCCATTGAAGGATTTGCGGAACGATGCGTTTCAGGTTGTCAATGCCAAGTAAGGAAGAACGGACAGGATCATCGCCTAAATCTTCATTCTGTGCACGTGGATCAACGGCATCACGTACATCCTGTGCTTCACTATATTTATAAAGACGGTCGGTATGCTTGCTCAGGAAATCAAATAAGATATCTTTTTCTTCTTCCGGACTATTTTTTCCGTACCAGCGATATCCATATTCGATGGCAAAGATATCGTAAGGACCGATATGCGGGGAAAGAACCTTCACGCCATCTCCCGGTTGGGCTATGTAGTTGAAGCGGGCATAGTCCATAATAGAAGAAGCGGTGGAATTTAATCGGGAAGTGAACGTTGCGGAACGTAAGGAATCAGTTGGGAACGCTGCCGATCCCATCATGTTGTGACGCAATCCCAAAGAGTGCCCTACCTCGTGGCAGGCAACAAAGCGGATAGCATCGCCCAATAGTGAATCCGGCAACTGCACGCTGCGTGCTTCCGGGCAAACAGTTCCGGTCTGTACTGTAATCCATTCGCTTACCATAGAGAGCACATTGTGCCACCACATGATGTCTGCTTCCAGAATCTCTCCGGAACGGGGGTCTAACAAAGAAGGTCCCATCGCATTCTTCTTTTCCGAAGCTGCGTAGGTCAGTACGGAATAGTTCACGTCATCCATATCTATTTCCATACTATCGGTAACTTCAATGGCGATGATTGCATTCTTGAATCCGGCTTTTTCAAAAGCGATCTGCCAGTCTTCAATACCTCTTTTTATATATTTGCGCCATTGATAAGGTGTGGAATTGTCGATATAGAATACGATTGGTTTGGCGGGTTCTACCATCTTTCCTTTCAGGTAAGCCTCCCGGTCTTCCGGTTTGGGTTCCATACGCCAACGGGTGATAAACTGCTTTTTATCCGTTCTTTGCTGTGCATCGCTGAAACTCAATAGCGGATTGGTGAAATAACCTATTTTCTGATTATCAAAACGTCCCATCATCGGAGTTTCAGGTAGCAGAAGGATAGAAGAACTGACTTCTACCGTTACATATACGCTTGTTGTTCCTTCTGTCACTTTAGTAGTCAGCTCGGAAGTGGCAACTACATTGTTCGGAAAGGATTTCACGGATAAGATACGTGATAGATTTTTAATAGCCGATGTTCCCAGATTGATATTGGTAAATACATTATTAATGCTGGTTTCCGTACCGTCATAGATGTCGTTGATCTTGATCACCAATGCTGTAGAGTCCTGATTGACAGCCTCTATCTTGAATGCGGCAATAAGCGGTGATATAAAATTGTCCTTAACCGAACGGAAAATAGCATCCGTCTGAGGAGCCAGAGGTAACGGGCGTTGTTGGCGGAACATCAGTTTCCCGGTTGCTTTGTCCCATTCCATGCAAATCATTTGATTTTCATAATTTACACCCCGGTTTACTCCAGCATCGTTCAATTCAGCCGGTACTCGTTGTAACTTGTTGACAACAAGTAAATCGCGCCCTAGCAATGATGTGGGAACCTCAAAATAATAATCGTTCTTTTTTTGATAAACGGCAAACATCCCTTTTTTAACACTGCTGCCTTCCACTAATTTCTCGTAGTCGCTTTTTACTCTCTCTTCTTCTGAATTTTTTTTCTTTTTCTTTTTGAACCAACTCAGATTTTCTGTAGCAGGGGTAGTTGCAAGTGCTGAGTACGCTTCTCCACTCAGCAATATACATGCAATGACCGCTGCCATTACCTTTACATACATTCTCATTAAGTCCTTTTACTTTTAATTATTATTAAAAACAGCCGCAAAAGTAATAATATTAATAATATAATGATTACAGTTTAGTTGCGAATATAATAATAAAAGGAATTATTAACTAGGTTCATCTGCTATCATTCTTCCCGGATATTTCGTAATCTAGTTGGAATAATGTACATTTGCAGGAGTAAAAAAGTGAAGAAGATAATGAAAAGATATATTGCTGCTTTATTATTGGCCTGTTGCGTGGAGGGGGATGCACAGGAAAAAAAGCAGGCTGCCTTTGTGCCACCTTTCGACTTTCCCCTTACATTGAGTGGAAACTTCGGAGAAATTCGTTCCAATCACTTTCATGGCGGATTAGATTTTAAGACGGGAGGAACAATCGGCAAACCGGTTCGGGCACTTGCTGACGGGTATATCTCACGTATACGTGTCACCAATGGTTCGGGGTATGTGCTTGACGTCTGTTATCACAACGGCTATTCCACTATCAACCGCCATTTGAGCGCTTTTCTGTCTCCCATTGCCGAAAGGGTAAAGAAACTTCAATATGAAAATGAGAACTGGGAAATAGAAATCATCCCCGAACCCGATGAATATCCGGTGAAAGCCGGACAGCGGATTGCGTTGAGCGGGAATACCGGATACTCATTCGGACCACATCTTCATTTGGATGTATTCGAGACGGAGACGGGAGACTATATCGACCCTATGCCTTTCTTTAAAAAGAATCTGAAAGATACACGTGCCCCGAAAGCGGATGGTATCATGCTTTTTCCGCAGCTTGGCAAAGGAGTGGTCAGTGGAAGTCAGGAAAATAAAACGATTCTGCCGAACAGTGAACATCCGGTGGAAGCATGGGGGGTAATCGGCACAGGTATCAAAGCGTATGACTACATGGACGGGGTAAATAATCATTATGGAGTGTATTCCGTAGTGCTTACGGTAGATGGTGCCGAAGTGTTCCGTAGTACCGTAGACCGCTTTTCGCAGGAAGAAAACCGAATGATAAACTCCTGGACGTATGGGCAGTACATGAAATCCTTTATTGATCCCGGAAATACATTACGGTTGTTGAAAGCCTCGAATGATAACCGTGGCTTGGTAACGATTGACGAAGAACGGGATTATCAGTTTCAATATACACTGAAAGATGCTTTTGGCAATACTTCCCGCTATCACTTTACGGTACGTGGCAAGAAACAGCCGGTTGAACCGTTGAATCATCGGGAGAAATATTTCTTTGCCTGGGATAAGACGAATTATCTGCAGGAACCGGGCTTGAGTCTGATTGTTCTGAAAGGGATGCTATATGATAATGTACCTCTTCAATATCAGGTAAAAGCGGATAGCGGAGCGGTTGCATTTACCTATCAGTTGAATGATAAGCCGGTCCCGCTACATGCAAGCTGTGAACTGCGAATCGGATTGCGGCGCAAACCGGTGGCGGACACTACGAAATATTACGTGGCGCGAGTGACCCCTAAAGGGACTAAATACAGCGTAGGAGGGAAGTACGAAGATGGATTTATGAAAGCATCTATTCGTGAGCTGGCTACATATACGGTTGCTCTGGACACTGTTCCTCCGGAAATTATACCTGTTAACAAGAACCTGTGGGCACGAAACGGAAAGATTGTCTATCGGCTGAAAGATGAAGGAGCAGGCATCGCTTCTTATCGGGGAACGATTGACGGTGAATATGCACTTTTCGGTCGTCCCAATATTGTAAAGTCTTACTGGGAATGTGTGCTTGACCCGAAACATGTGAAGAAAGGCGGCAAGCATACCGTAGAAATGACTGTCACGGATGCTTGTGGAAATCAGACCGTTTCGAAGGAAACTTTTGTTTGGTAAACTATTAAAATGTATTATATATGAAGAAAAGAATCATTCTATCTGCTGTCCTGTCTTTGGCGGCTCTGGCGAATTCTTTCGCTTGTACGAATCTGATTGTCGGCAAAAATGCCTCGACTGACGGTTCGACTATTGTTTCCTATTCAGCCGACTCGTATGGTCTGTTCGGTGAGCTTTATCATTATCCGGCTGCTACATATCCCAAAGGGACTATGTTGAAAGTCTATGAATGGGATACGGGTAAGTATCTGGGCGAAATCGAACAGGCACGCCAGACTTATAATGTGACTGGCAATATGAATGAATTTCAAGTGACTATCGGTGAAACCACCTTCGGTGGACGTCCGGAACTGGCAGATTCTACCGGAATCATTGACTACGGAAGTCTGATTTATATCGGATTGCAACGTTCACGTTCCGCCCGCGAGGCGATCCGTATCATGACTGACTTGGTACAGCAATATGGCTATTATAGTGGAGGTGAATCGTTTACGATTGCCGATCCGAATGAAATCTGGATTATGGAAATGATCGGTAAGGGACCGGGGGTACGTGGTGCTGTCTGGGTGGCTGTACGTGTACCGGATGATTGTATTTCGGCTCATGCCAATCAATCCCGTATCCATCAGTTTGACATGAATGACAAAGAAAACTGTATCACTTCTCCGGATGTGATTTCCTTCGCTCGCGAGAAAGGTTACTTCAATAGTGTGAACAAGGATTTCAGCTTTGCTGAGGCTTATGCGCCACTTGATTTCGGTGCCCGTCGTTTCTGCGAAGCCCGTGTGTGGAGCTATTTCAATAAATTTACTGATCATGGGAATGACTATCTTCCTTATATAGAAGGAAAGACAGATACTCCGATGCCTCTTTTCGTAAAGCCGAACCGTAAACTTTCCGTACAGGATGTGAAAGATATGATGCGTGACCACTACGAAGGAACACCGCTTGATATTTCCAATGATTTCGGTGCCGGTCCTTATAAAACCCCGTATCGTCTTTCTCCACTGAATTTCAAGGTAGGTGATAAGGAGTATTTTAACGAACGTCCGATTTCGACTCAACAAAGTGGCTTCGTATTTGTTGCACAAATGCGTGCCAACAAGCCGGACCCCATAGGCGGCGTTCTTTGGTTTGGAGTGGATGATGCGAATATGGCCGTATTTACTCCTGTTTATTGCTGTACGACGAAAGCCCCGTTGTGCTATACACGTGTAGATGGCGCAGACTACATCACGTTCTCCTGGAATTCCGCTTTCTGGATTTTCAACTGGGTGTCTAATATGGTCTATCCGCGTTATGATCTGATGATCGGTGACGTGCGTGCAACTCAGAAAGAGATGGAAACGACCTTTAATAATGCGCAGGAAGGTATTGAAGAAATGGCAGCCAAATTGCTGGCAAAAGATAAGAATGCCGCAATCGCTTTCCTGACTAACTATACCAATATGACCGCTCAGAGTACTTTTGATACTTGGAAGCAACTGGGCACTTTCCTGATTGTGAAGTACAACGACGGAGTAGTGAAGCGCGTGAAGGATGGACAGTTTGAAAGGAATTCTATCGGACAGCCTGCCGGTGTCATTCGTCCGGGATATCCGAAGGAGTTTCTGGAGGAGTATGTGAAGCAGACTGGAAAAAGATACGAAGTGCCTGAATAATCGTTATTTTATTTATCATAATACTATATATAATGTCCACATCATTTCAGCTTTGTAGATGATGTGGACTTTTATTATATTGATAATCAGTTGGTTTTCTGTATAACTTTTGTCCATCCCAAATATTAGGAATCTTTGTTGTTACTGCCTACCTTTGTCCCATTCTATTTTAATTATTGACTACTATGCGAATTATCTTTGTAATATATTGTTTGCTTATACCTACTCTTTTTTTCTCTTGCCGGTCTTCATTGCCTACCGGAGTTGAAGTAGAAGAAGTAAACTACTTGATGGAAAAGGGAGATAGTTGCCGTCAGGCAGATAATGAGGAGAACGCTATTATTTTTTATTATCGTTCATTGGAGTTGGCCAAGCAAATAAACGTTCCGATGCTTGAAGCTACAGCTAGCAGTCGTTTGGCTATTATTTACTTATATCGCGAACTTTATTATGATGCGCTTGATTTGTTTCGAAAAGCTGTATCTATTTATGCTTTGGCAGGAGAAGATGCCGAGCAAGCAGTGGCACTGCGCAACATTGGGCGTACTCATTTGATGCTCCATCATTCAGATAGCATAGCTTGTTATTATGAGCAGGCGATTGAGGTAGCTTCTCACTTGGAGGATAAGGAATTGTTGCGTAGTATATCTGCAGAATTGGAAGCTATCTATTCAAAAGGTGGATTCTATCATTTCTCATCTCGTTTGATGTTAAAGTTCTTGGATAGTGTCTCTGACGAAGCCTTTTCAAGTTTGATAGCGGGTGAGTCTTATATAAGCATGAGGAATACGGAACAGGCACGAGTTAGATTGAAGAAAGCTACTCAGACAAGTGATATGTATATTTGTTCGAGTGCATATCAATTATTATATGAAATTGAAAAAAAAGCAAAACGTCCCGAAATAGCTGTTGAGTATGCCGAGTCTTACATTCAATGCAGAGATTCGCTTGATAAACAGCTTTCTGCTTCTTCGACGATTCGTGCATTAGGGCAGAATTATGAGAAAGAACGACTTAAATCGGAAAATCAGCGGTTACAGAATGAGCAGCTTCGTAGGCGGATGCATTATCTAATAATACTTTCACTCTCTTTCTGCTTACTTGTTGCAGGATTGGTTTGGTATTATCGAGAGAAGTGGAAAAAAGAGAAAGTGTTGGCTGAAGTCATGCAACAACTACGAGATAATGAGAGCCAAATCGAAAGTTATACTGCAGTAATAGAGAAAAATAAGCGTATCATTAGTGATCTGAAAGGAGATCAACGTAGAAACGCTGCATTATTGCGCGAGGAACAAAGTAAATCAACCAACTATGAGAATCTGAAGAGCGAAAATTTGTTGCTTATGAAACAGTTGCATATACTACACTCTGACCGGGAAGAAATATTACAGCGGCTTCAGATGGGATCAACTTCATCTATTTCTTCGCAACGGATTGCTGCTTTTACACAATTTTGGTTGTTGAAGAGTGAACCTTATTATGGCATAATAGAAACACAGGAAGAGTGGAACCGAGTTTTTGAGCTCGTAGATATGTTTTATGGGGATATTTCAGCAAAACTCAATGTTTGTGAATTATTAAATGAACACGACAGAAGAGTTTGTTATTTACTTCATGCAGGGCTTGACAACTCGACTTTAGGGATATTGTTCAATATAGATAATACTTCTGTTACAAAATCAAAACAACGTATTAAGAAGAAACTAGGACTTGGCCCGAATGATTCATTGGAAGCATTTTTTGCTGAGAATAAAAGATAGAATATATTGTTTCACTTTTAACATAAAACTATCATGAAAAAGCTATTATTTGTATCTTTGGCTTTATGCCTCGCTTTTGGTGCTTCGGCTCAGTCCAAGCAAAGTGCTTCCCAACTACCTGTAATTGACATAACTAAGGATTATCCGAAGAAGAAACTGATATTGCAGGAAATCGCGACTACTGAATATATCCCGTTGGAAACATCAGATAAAGTATTGTTGGATGGAGTGGCTACTTTGCATTGTTCTTTTACTGAGAATTATATCACAACTTATAATGCACAAGAAGGACAGATCTTTGTATTTGACAGAAAAGGTAAAATATGCCATACGTTTAATCACAAAGGAGGGAGTGGTGAAGAATACAACTATCCTTTGCAACTGCGCTTGGACGAGAAAGCTAAAGAACTGTTCCTTGTAGATGTTTCTAATAAGATACGGGTTTATTCTATCGATGGAAAATACAAACGTACTTTGTCTATCCCTGAAAATGTACGTATTGAAATTATGTACAATTGTGACGACCAGAATTTGTTGTGTTATGACAGTTATATGTTAGACAACCAAGGTAAACATCCTAATGCTCGCCCCTATTTGCTGGTATCAAAAAAGGATGGATCTGTTTCCCGTCTTCCGGTAACAGTTCGTGATCGAGTGGGTAATCGTGCCTATGCGACAGAGGGAGGGCAGAAAATTGTTTGGTCGATGAGTGTTTATCCGATAGCGAACAGTGGTTCTGAGTTTATTCTTGCTGATTTGGCCTGTGATACAGTTTATTCTTATCGCAATCACAAACTAACTCCGCTATTTATAAGAACCCCAAAGGCTAATGCTTCCGAACCAAGACTACTCATGCAATGTGAAGCCAAAATTGGAAAATATCTGATCATGTCCACTGCGTTGAAAAAGTTTGAACCGGGAAAAAGTAAATTTGATTCCAAAGAATTCGTTTATGATATGGTTGAGAAGAAAGTGTATGATCTGGAATTTGAAAATCAGGACTTTTCGTCTGCACGTCCGATGCAAATTCATGGTTTATTACCCGAGTTGCCCGAGATGTGTGTTTATAACTCATGTGATGCCGACCGTTTACTGGAATTGTTGGAAAAAGGAGAGTTAGCAGGAAACTTGAAGAAGGAAGCGGAGAAAATGACAGTTGACGATAATCCTTTACTCATATTGCATAAATTCAAATAAAGTATAGATGAAAATAGTATGGTTCCTTTTCTCCCTCTGTCTGTTGGTCGGTTGTAAGCATCCGAGTGCGACGATGCCGGAAGTTGAGGCTTTGCCGGTGATAGATTTAAATGCTTCTTATCCGGAAAAGAAAATAGATTTGGCTAAAGTTGCAAAGTCCGAATATATTCCTTTATATACAGTCGGCACAGACTCTTTAGGCGGATATGATCTGACCTCAGCATGTGTTACGCCTCATTGGATAGTGGCTTACAACCGTCAGCATACAATAATGGTTTTTGAAAGGGTCACCGGAAAGCTCCGGTATCGTTTCAATCATAAAGGGCAGCGTAAGGAACAATACTATTTTGTATTTTCTGTTTTTATAGATGAGGAACGTAGAGAAATTTATGTAGTTGGTTCAATTAACAGAACTAATGTTTATAGTCTGTCCGGTAAATATAAACGTACATTAGAACTTCCAAGCGATAAGTACTTCGATCAGGTTTTTGATTACAACAGAGACTCGTTGGTATTTAGCGACGGAGAGGAAAATATTGATAATCCGGTTCAAAAAGGAACCTACTATTATTTAATGTCAAAAGATGATGGTGGAATGACGCCTTTGCCCTTTTATGTAAAGCATCATATCACGAATTATTTCCGTTTCCGGTTTTGGAATGCAAATAGTCAAGAAGTATTTACTTGTGTTTTTTCTATCAAACCTTTATTGAAGAATGGTAACGAAATGATTCTTTCGGACTTTTCCTGTGATACGGTTTTCTCTTATGGAAAGAATGGATTCGAGCCATTGTTGGTACGTACACCTGCACCTCGTTCTACTTTTCCTTTGAAATTGATGGCAATTTCGTTTCGTAGTGAACGTTTTATGTTCTTAAATGTTACAGAAAAGGTGTATAAGCGGAATATGAAGAAATTCGATGGAGATTCGTATGTTTACGATTATCAGACCAAAGAAATCTATACTCCTATAGTGATAGACAGTGATTACAGCCCTGAATTATCGGTTGAAATAAACAATACTCGTGGAAACTTTCCAAAGAATACTGGTGTCTCATATATTAGTTCTCGGAAGCTTATGCAATATTATCGGGAAGGAAATTTGCAAGGAAGAGTACGAGAGATGGCTTCTCGCCTTACAAGGGATGATATTTATATCTTAGTACTATACCATTTCAATTAAATGAATCGATAAATCTCCTCTTCAGGTTATTATTTTGAGAAAATAACTAGGATTTATAAACTTATTCTTTTACATTTGTGTGCTCAAGACTTGGCATATATTCAAGGATTGACAGAGAATAGAGAAATAATCATTAACCAATAAACAATAATCGAAATGGAAAATCAGGAACTTATCAAGCAGGTCACTGAGAAAGCCGAAAAATGGCTGACCCCGGCTTATGATGCCGAAACTCAGGCTGAAGTGAAACGTATGTTGGAGAACGAAGATAAAACCGAATTGATCGAAGCATTCTACAAAGATCTTGAATTTGGAACGGGTGGTTTGCGTGGTATCATGGGAGTAGGTAGCAACCGCATGAATATCTATACGGTAGGTGCTGCTACACAGGGCCTTTCCAACTATCTGAAGAAGAACTTCAAAGATCTGCCTCAGATTTCTGTAGTGGTTGGTCACGACTGTCGTAACAACAGCCGTCTGTTCGCTGAAACTTCTGCCAACATTTTCTCTGCTAATGGCATCAAAGTATATCTGTTCGATGATATGCGTCCGACTCCGGAAATGTCTTTCGCTATCCGTCACCTCGGTTGCCAGAGCGGTATTATCCTGACTGCTTCTCACAATCCGAAAGAATACAACGGTTACAAAGCATACTGGGATGATGGTGCGCAAGTACTGGCTCCGCACGATGCTGGTATCATTGATGAAGTGAATAATATCGCTTCCGCTGCTGATATCAAGTTCCAGGGGAACCCGGATCTGATTCAGATCATCGGTGAAGATATTGACAAGATTTACCTCGATATGGTGAAGACAGTTTCTATTGATCCGGAAGCTATCGCCCGTCATAAGGATATGAAGATCGTTTATACTCCGATTCACGGTACAGGTATGATGCTGATTCCGCGCGCTTTGAAGATGTGGGGATTCGAAAATGTATTTACTGTTCCCGAACAGATGATCAAAGACGGTAACTTCCCGACAGTAATATCTCCGAATCCGGAAAATGCCGAGGCGCTTTCTATGGCTGTCAATCTGGCTAAAGAAATTGATGCCGACCTTGTGATGGCTTCCGATCCGGATGCCGACCGTGTAGGTATCGCCTGTAAGGACGACAAGGGTGAATGGGTACTGATCAACGGTAACCAGACTTGTATGATGTATCTTTACTATATTCTGACTCAGTACAAACAATTGGGTAAGATCAAGGGTAATGAATTCTGTGTGAAGACTATCGTTACTACCGAACTTATCAAGAAGATTGCTGATAAGAATAACATCGAAATGCTCGACTGCTACACCGGATTCAAATGGATCGCACGTGAAATCCGTCTGCGTGAAGGCAAAAAGAAATATATCGGTGGTGGTGAAGAGAGCTACGGTTTCCTTGCCGAAGATTTCGTACGTGATAAAGATGCCGTATCAGCTTGCTGTCTGATTGCAGAAGTAGCTGCTTGGGCAAAAGATAACGGTAAGTCATTGTACCAGTTGTTGCTGGATATCTACGTAGAATATGGATTCTCCAAAGAATTCACAGTGAACGTAGTGAAACCGGGCAAGAGCGGTGCTGAAGAAATCAAAGCTATGATGGAAAACTTCCGTGCTAATCCTCCGAAAGAACTGGGTGGCTCCAAGGTGATTTTGAGCAAAGACTACAAGACGCTGAAACAGACAGATGCAGAAGGCAAGGCGACTGACCTTGATATGCCGGAAACATCTAATGTGCTCCAATACTTCACTGAAGATGGAAGCAAAGTTTCAGTTCGCCCGTCGGGAACAGAACCGAAGATCAAATTCTATATGGAAGTACAAGGAGAAATGGGTTGTCGCAACTGTTTCGCTTCTGCTGATGCTGCTGCAATGGAAAAGATTGAAGCAGTGAAGAAGTCATTAGGTATTTGATTCCGTTCTTCTTCTGATATTTCAGAATAGAGAAACAATAAATAACGCCTCCATAGTCTTCGAGACTATGAAGGCGTTTCTTTTATGTAACCGCCTTTTCATCGGTCTTTCATTTCCTTTGCATTCTTTAAGTTCCCTTGCTAATCCTTCTTATGGAAATCTTGTTCTATCTAAATCATCTCAATTTAAACATGCAGGCTACGGGGATACACGGTTTTGTTGATGCTTTAGAGTGATACGTAACGTTTCATTTTCATAAGTTGTTCGTTTGTAGTTTGTGTGTACTTCGTGGCCTGCTTTCTTCATTATTTCTTAGCTCCCAACCAAGTCCATTTGTGCCAGATGGTTTCCAATGGTCCTTGTTTGTGCTTCGACAGCCACCATTTACAGAACTGTACCTGTAATAGGAACAGAATGATTCCGATAATCAGACTGAGCGTATATCCGCAATAGGGAGCCAGATAAAATCCGAATGGGAAGTAGATGATAGCTCCCATAATAGATTGTGTGATGTAGTTAGTCAGACTCATTTTTCCGTAAAAGCGCAGGTTGGAAACGATTTTCTGGAACTTAGCCTTCTGATAAAGTAAGATGAAGGAAGCAATCAGTACGATGGTAAATGCGAATTTCTGCCACATATCGAAAGCTGTCCCTACGGTCTGTTGAATCAGGCTGCTGTCACTTTGCATGATCTGCTCTTTCAAAGAGTAAAGCGGAGCGAAACTGATAGCTGCAATGATTAGTGCTTTGGTCCAGAATTTCAGATGAGACTCGGAAGTGATGAACAGTTCTTTGCGTCCGATGTACAGACCGAACAGGAAAAGTCCGGCAGTCTGCAAGAAACGTCCGGCACCAATGGCCCAGAACAAGCTTGCTTTCTGTCCTAATGTGACGTTGCCAATGAGGAATTCCCAAAAAGTTCCGTTTTTGGTGTAATCTGCCACTTCGCTATACATGGCTCCGACATTCAGATCGGGCAGGGTATAGGCAGGATTGAACAGACTCATTATATAATGGAACCATTCAATAGGCTGTAATGAAAATAAGATAGCAGTGATTAAAATAGCCTTATCGCTCCATTTGCGTACAATAAATAATATGATACCGACAACAACAAACAGAAGCAAAACATCTCCAGCCGGAAAGAAAGCCGCGTTAAGAGTGGCAAAACCGGCAAGTAAAACCAGTCTCCATAAAAAACGGTAGCCGAAATCTTTGCCTTTCAACTGCTGATTATGCGATTGGATATAGAAAGTAAATCCGAAAAGCAAGGCGAATATGGCATAAGATTTTCCGGCAAACAATGAGAATATTGCATTAAACACTCCGGCATCTAAAACGCTAAGCCATTCGGGAGAACTCTCCGGATAAACAGGGAAAATGAAATGTTCCAGATTATGTACCAAGAGGATGGCCATAACTGCAAATCCTCTGAGGGCATCTACTACTTCAATTCGTGGTGTCTTTTTTAATAATTCCATGGGTTTGATTTATGATTGTTTTTTAGTTAGTATTCGTTTTACCCATTTATTGGCGGGTTTTTCGAAATAATAGTAAGAAAGTAAACTAAGTATAATGGTGATACCGAAAATGAGGGGAACACTGATCATCCATGACACCTGCCATTGATAGAGCGCTGCCATTTTCGTATATGTGAGTATAATAAACAAATGTATCAGGTAGAAACTATAGCTGATTTCTCCACCTATTATCAGAAACCGATTGGATAATAGCCGGGATATACCTCCCTTCTGGAAGGCAAAGATGAGTATCATCAGAGAAACAGGTAACCAGTAATAGCAAGAATAACGGTATACTTTAGGTATATCTGCGGCACAAAGATAAAAAAGAAGAAATAAAGCGACGGATGCTACTTCCAAGAATGTTCCCGTGGAAGAAGAAATCTTTTTATTGTGTAATGACTGATAGATCTGATAAAGCAATACTCCCACAAAAAAGTCTGGCAGGCGGGTGATGGGATTGACATACCAATATGCTTTGATTTGTTCGTCGGCAGTCAGATACATACCTGCCAGCATGACCGGAAGACAGATTGAGAGTACAACCAATAGTTTTCGCCTGCTGCTTAAGAAAGGAATCACGAAAGGAAAGCAGAAATAAAATAACTGTTCGCACCCCAAGCTCCATGAAGGACTGTTGAAAGAGAAAAAATAATCGGCAGAGGGGAAGAAGGGCTGTAACAGAAAGGTAGAGGCGACAAAGTGTTTGATCCAGTCCGTCGTATCGCTATATTGAACATATCCTCCTATACATGCGGCAATTAATAGTGTAAGTAGATGCAGGGGATAAATGCGGGCAATACGTGCTACCCAGAACGTGCGTTTAGTAGTCGTTTTTGTCAGTAGTTTTTCCTGATAATTGTAGGTAATAATAAACCCGCTGAGGACAAAAAAGAAACTGACTCCGACAAATCCTTCTTTAAAGAAGTGGGCATCGAAACTTGTATCCAGAACATAACAATGTGCTCCGAATACCATCAAGGCAAAGAATATTCGTAAAGATGTTAATGTGTTGATCACGACGTTTATCTGTTTCTTTTTTGTATTCGGCTGTAAAAGTACAGTTTTTCTGTGATATAAAAATTCACATAGATTAAAAAGAACTCAGGATTCGGAGCGCAGGCGGCTTAAATGTTGTGGAGTCATCCCAAGAAAGGAAGCTATATATCCCAGTTGGGCACGGTGAATTACATCCGGCTGTTCGCGTAGAAGTTGTTCGTAGCGTTCTTTGGCCGGTAGGTATAGTCGGTTTATGTGGTTATGTCCATGTAGAGCAGACATTCCTGATGGATAATGCGTCCCCAGTTGGCAATTTCGATATTTGTTTCATAAATCTGATTTAATTCATCAATGCGTATGGCATATAGTTCGCAATCTTCCAGTAACTCTACATATTCGTATCCCGGTTGGTTGTGGTATAAGTCTTTCATCGCAAAAGTGATATCGCCTTCGCGTGAGAACCAGATCGTGATTTCTTCACCGTCACGCAGGCAATAGGAGCGGCAAAATCCTTTCTCAATAAAGTAGACGTGACGATCTGATACTCCGCCGTGTATCAGTAAGTGTTTCTTTGGCAATTCCAGCTTTTTCATGTGGCTGAAAAGCATTTCCAGTGAGCTGTCAGATACCGGATAATATCGGCGGATTCCTTTGATGATGTTCTCCATGTCTGTTTATTTGTGGGAGCATTCCAGCCACCAGTCGATCATTTTCCGTGCCAGGCTCAGTTTTCGTGGAAGTTCCGGCAAATTATCTCTTGTATAGAAATCACCGGAGCTTAATTCTTCTTCTTGCAATTTGATTTCTCCTCCGGCATAATCGGCAATGAATCCTACCATTAATCCGCTGGGGTAGGGCCAGGGCTGGTTGCCGAAATAAGTGATGTTCTTCACGTCCAGTCCGGTTTCCTCTTTCACTTCGCGGGCTACACATTCTTCCAGTGTTTCGCCTGTTTCGAGGAATCCGGCTACAAGGCTGTTGAATCTGCCTTTAAAGTTGCGGGCATGAACGAGAAGTATGGAGTCGCCTTTGCGCACTAAAACAAGGACGGCTGTCGAGATAGCCGGATACACTTCACGGCCACAACTCGGACAGCGTTTCATGATGGATTCTTTTTGTTCCATCGGAGTGCCGCAAGCCGAGCAGAACAGACTGTTTCTGTCCCAATGCAGTATTTCGTGGGCTTTGCCTGCTGCCTGGTAATGTCCCAGCGGGAGGTATTCGTAAGAAGCGCGAAGCCCTATCATTGCATATTGTTCTGTCTCTTCAATAGGTTGGGATACGGAATAGGCTTTGCAGTTTCTTCCTTCCAGTGTGGTGATATTGTGTACTGTAGTCTTGTCTTTGATCAGGATAGGAGGAATTTCTCCGCAGGGAATGGCAAATGTACCGTTCCCCTCCTTTTCAAGTAGTAGTTCGTCTTTGTAAAAGACAAACCACAGGGATTCAGCTGTTTGATTCATTTTATATTTTTCTATTTTCTTCGCGCTGCGAAGTTATAAAAACTGTATTGATATATGTAGGGTTTACCGGATAAAATATGAATAGATTAACTTAAAAATATACTTTGTTCCACTCCAATCTCCTGAATGAAATAATGATCGTGTGAGATGGCTATCACAGTACCTGCATAGTTTTTGATGGTAGCAGTAATAATTTCGATGCTTTGTATATCCAGGTTATTGGTCGGTTCGTCCAGTATAAACATATCGGGTATATTATTACTGATCATCAGGCAACAAAAGGCAAGTCTCATTTTCTCTCCGCCGCTTAGCTTCCGGCAAGATTTATCCCATTCGGAAGCCGGAAATAAATATCGGTTCAGAATAATCTTTATTTCGTGCTCCGGCAGGTTGCGGCCATTGAAGGCATAGGCTTGTTCCAAAATACTGTTTCGATCATTGATGATCGAATATTCCTGATTTAGATATACATAGGTGAAATTTGCCTGTATGAGCGTGCCTTTCAGTGGTTGAAGTTGTCCGGTTATGATTTTCAGCAGAGTTGTTTTTCCGCTGCCATTGCCTCCTTCTATACGAAGGCGGTCTCCGCTTTTCAACTGAAAGCTGAGAGGGGCTCGCCAAAGTTGTGGCTGATCGGGATGATAACCGAAGTTAATCTCTTTGGCCGTAACCAGTATTTTACCGGTATGAAGTCCGGGACTGTTAAAGTCAGTCTTTAGTGCAGCTGTCGGCGAGAGTGAGCTTCGGAGTTGGTTACGCTCGTCAGTTAACTTCTCGGTTTTTTCCTGATGTGCACCGCTTAGTTTGGCAGTACTCTTTTCCGATTTGCTTTGCAAACCGTTCAGTACAATACGCGGGACACCTTTTTTCAGGTTTCTTTTTTCACCACGTACATTTTGTTTATCCCTCCGTTCAGCTGTTTCGCGGGCTACCTTGCGGGCAGTGCGGAGCGCTTTCTCTTTTTCTTCGATGCGTTGTTGCAGGGCTTCTTGCATCAGTGTTTTTTGTTCTTTGTAAAATTCATAGTTTCCACCGTAATAGCTGATCTGATGCTTTTCCAGTTCACATATTTCGGGAAGAAGATTCAGCAGTGTACGGTCATGGCTTACTACCAACAGCGTGGAACGCCATTTTTCCACCCAGTCATACAGACGTTGTCTGCCTGACGAATCGAGATGATTGGTCGGTTCATCCATCAGTATGACAGACGGATTATGAATGTCCATACCTGCGAGGAATACACGTGTCTTTTCTCCTCCGCTGAGCAGATTCATCGGGTAGGATAGTGGGAATTGGCCCAATCCCCACGAATCGAGGGCGGCGACGGAACGTTCTTCTATATTCCAGTCGTCGTTCAATATGCTGAAATTTTCTATTGAGGCATCTCCCGCAAGGATAGCATGTAGTGCTTTCTGCTTATGGTCTATCTGTAAGGCTTGCGCGATGGTCAACGAATCATATTGCCCGAAATGTTGGGGAATATAATAGAGGTCGTCCGGTCGGACGATGACGCCGGAAGAGGGTGTTAATTGTCCGGCAATAATTTGCAGCAGGGTAGATTTGCCACAGCCGTTATTGCCGACTAATCCTAACTTCTGCCCTTTACTGATGGCAAAGTTAAGGTCACTGAATAATACTTCTTTATCCGGATGGATATAGCTGATTTGTTGAATACTAATAGGCATGATGGTCTATTGGGTTTGAGGTTGAAAACTGGGTGAGGATAATCACGGGGCAGGGGAACGACAAACACAATACTGGCTAAACAACACGAATTTCGTGATGCTTAACGATAAAGAAAAAGCATAGATGAAAAGTGATGTTTACTAGAAGTGTTGTCTTACTTAGAAATTCTCATTGTGGTAAGTATATAGTTTAACTTGGGCGCAAAGATAGTACTTTCTTTTATAATATTGTTGGGTTTTGGCTGGAAAAATGGATTCTTTGAACTAATTCAGAATATGGAATAAAAAAATGAAGAGCAGAGACTACAATTAAAAAATGTCCCGCTCTTCATTTTCACTACCTACTTTATTAACTTATTACATCTTTTCCACTCGAAAATCAAACCATAATTTCATTTTAAAACCGTCATCCCCTTTTTTAATGCGAATACTGCTTGGCTGACTGTGGGGACCAAGTTCAGGAATGGATTTTCCGGAACGCATGGCGGGAATATCATAAAGAAAAGAGATGTCACCTTCCGGGAATTCCCACATTGTGTTTTCACCATTACGTCGATGGACAGGTTCCAGCGGAGTAAATACACGGAAGAACAAGCCATCACTTTCAGAGTAAACAGTGAAAGGTACGCGATCTGATTCTAATGTTGCCCAATAAACATTGGCATGATAACCTTTGAATTCCGGATAGATTAAATGATCAAAACTTTCACCGGTTATGGTATTATTGTATTCTTTCTCCCAAATGCCATAATTGGTACCTTTTATACGATTCTTCCATACACGGTAAGGGCCACGTCCCATCCATTTCATGCCTTTCACTTCTTTTTCCGGAAAAGAGAAAGTGAGCCCGAGATTATATATTTTCTTATCAAAGAAGGCTCCCTCAAAACCATGACCTTTAGGATCATTCAGCAGTACAGCTTCCATACCTAATAATCCGTCTCCGGACATACGCCAGACAATTGAATCTATTCCTCCTTCATATTTGGCAATGTAACAGGCGTCATTACCTTGCATGTACTCATAGCCTTCTTTAAAATTAGCTTTCATACCGACAGGTAATGGACCGTTATTTAACGGGATGATTTCATCCTTCTGTTTTATTTCGATAAGTATCCCATTTCTAAAGGTGGCAGAGATACCATTAGCAAACAAAGTGACCTCTCCATTCTGCTTTTTAATACTTGCGGATGAAGTACTAATATGTTTATTATATTGCATTGCAAAATATTCATTGGCATATTTAATTGGCCAAGTCCAATTGCAGATAGAATGCCCCTGTTTATCATAAGCTTCCAGTTCCAGCACATCCCCTTGGAAAAAAATAGCAGGTAATTTCATATGTACCTTGCCGGTTTCACCCGGAGCAATATCCGGAAGGGGCACTGTACCTTCGGAAAGCAGCGTTTGTGTCCCCTTCTTTAAAGGTGATGAAAGGGAATAGACTCGATATTTCATACTGCACTCTTTCAGATTCGTAAAAAGATAGTTGTTACTTATCATGAAATCTCCTTTAAAAGATGGGGTGATAAAGAGGTTCTGGAATTGTATAGGTGCCCAGACTTCACGGACGGTATAAAAACTTCCTTCTTTTTCCCGTCTGGGGCCTACAATGCCATCCGGACCGTTAGGACCATCCGAGTCCAGACGCCCTCCTTGGTCGGTCCTTTTAACGGCTTCATCAACGTATGTCCATAAAAATCCTCCTGCAAATAAGGGATTAGACTTATAGCTATCCCAAAAATCATCCAGGCCGGCTCCTTGTCCGCGATCATAAAGTCCATGTAGAAATTCGGTAGGCATAAATACATTATATCCGTTTGCCAAGCGGTAAGGACCTGTTTGATAAGCTGGATAGTGATGAGTATCAAGCCCGTTGAAATCAGCCCACGGATGGATGACATGACGTTTCTGCGGATCATAATCTGCAAAGTGGGCATCTATATTTTTATTCCATCCTCCTTCGTTTCCATTACTCCACATAAAGATACAGGGATGGTTTACATCACGGTTTATCATCTCAGACAGTAATTTTAATCCTGTTTCCGTGTCATAGCTATTCTGCCAGCCGGCAAGTTCGTTCAGATAGAATATACCAAGCGAGTCACATATTTCCAGGAAATGTTTGTCGGGAGGATAATGAGAACGTACGGCATTCATATTCATTTCTTTAATTAATAAGGCATCTTGCAGGCTGAGTTCACGGTTTGTTGTACGTCCGCCATCAGGATGAAAACTATGACGGTTGGTTCCCTTTACTATAATTTTGGTTCCATTGACATAAATGCCGTCCTTGGGGCGGAACTCAATGGTACGGAATCCGATACGCTCTTCATGGATGTGGACAATTTGCTTCTGAGGATTGATAAGTTCCAGCTTTAAAGTGTAAAGATTGGGGTTTTCACAGTCCCATGTCTGAATGCCTTTCCATTCTGTAGTTATAGTTTGTATCTCATCACTGTTCAGTGAAATGATTTGCCTGCCAATACTTGTCTTACTATCTACAGGAGTAATTGTTGCCGCTACTGAATAGTCTTGGGAAATATTTTTCAGATGTAGCTCTGTTGCTAGTTTTCCATTTGCCATCGCGTTTACTGCGATGCGTTCGATATGTGTTTTGGGCATGGCTTTGAGGTATACGGGCCGATAAATACCGCCATAGAGCCACCAGTCTGCACGTCGTTCGGCGGCATTCACTGATTTATTGGCAGATTCTTTCCATACCTTTACTTCCAGATTATTCTTTTTTCCAAAATTTAGTTTATCTGTTATGTCATAGCTAAAACGATAGAAACCGCCTTGGTGAATGTCGCCTGCCGGTATGTCGTTTATTTTCACTTCAGTATCTGTCATTACTCCTTCAAAAACAATACTGACTTGCATATCTTTCCATTTAGCGGGTACCTTGAACTGATATCGGTATAGCCCGGTTTCATCGCTGGGGTTAGCTCCCTTATTCAAATAGAAACGTCCGTAAGTGTATTCGCCAAACCCTTGTAATTCCCATTGCGAAGGGACCTCTATCTTGCTCCATTTGCCACTGTTCATGCCTGCGGAACAATAAAACTCCCATGTCTTTGTGTCTTGATATCCGCTTCCCGACAGATATTGGATTTCCGTAGTCTGTGCATTTACAGCTAAGGAGAATAAACAACTTAAGATTATAAAAATAAATGTTTTCATATAGGTTCATTCTTTAATATTGATAGGTTGGTTCTATAGGGAATACATAAAACTGTCTTTCCGGTTTGAAATCAATCATCCATTGGTCTATTAATACATGATTGTCTAAAGCAGTAATGGATAGAGTGTGCATTCCTTTTGTCAGTCTGTGCTTGGTATTTCTTACTGCTTGTCCGCGAAGAACATTCTGCTTCCAGGATTCGGTACGAAAACCTTCTTTAAAGGAACATATCTGAGGCGTTTCACCATCTATGCTGACACTAAAGCGAATATCTCCTTTATCGTTCGGCTGTGTCGGGATGACGGCTGTACGCAGAATAGCCTCTCCTTCCCATGCACTTTCAAAATCAAAGGTGATTGTCTTTCCTTTTGGTAGGGATACAGCGTTCATGCTGTGTCCCAATGACTGAATGACGATCACCCCGTCTGTTGCTTTGGTATAGTTGCAAGCATTGGCAACAATACATTTGTCTTTTGATACCTCTTTCAGGGGGAGCGACTTGGTACTTTCAGGAAAAGTATATTGCTCAATTTCCTGATCAGTTAACCATATAGGGAGGGTAGGCGGATAAAATACGTATAAATCACGTGGATTGTAACACATGGAATATTTCCATTTACCACCGGCTAATTTATGATTATAATAATCTGTCAAGTCACGAATTTCCTGATAGGCTTTGATACTTTTTGCACAAGCATTCATCAATTGGCTTTCACGAGTCCACAAGTTAGTATCACAACTTCCCGGAAAAATGCAGCGCGCCCTTTGTGCTTCCAGCATTTTAGTACTCATAGCTGCTGCACCGAATACAGGATATTTAATTTGTGCAAAGAAAGCGTCTTTTCTCTCTTGAGGAATGATCGGTTCTACTTCGGACAGGATTCTTTTTATTGACTCATAAGATTCCAGATAACGGTCTAGTTCTCCACCGAATTCAGTGAGACTGAAATCTGTGTTTTTGATTGGAGACCATCCTTTTATATATTTCTTTTTATCTAGTTCTACTTGGTTCCAGCCCATAAACTCCGGCTTGCGGATACCGCACAGACGATAAAATTCCAGCATGGCCGGCAATAACTTTTCTCCCGCTTCTGTACCGAATTCGCGGCAAAGCCAATTTTTCTGATGCTGTACGAGGGTAGAGGGAGATACAGAGTTGATGTCCCATGCCATATCCAGAAAAAGCTCCAGGTCATAGGCTGCAGGTTTTAAATCATGCACATTGACAATCCACAGACGACGGGCATTGCAATCATAGGCTTGTTTCATTTCACTATAGACCAACCCCGGTTGGGTAGTGCATAGCCACATATAGTCATGCGGACGTCCCCAATAGCTGAGATGATAATATACACCGGCACCTCCGCTGCGTTTTTGCTGTTCCTGGTCACTCAGACGAGTCATGTAGCCATAATTGTCGTCACACCATATGAGTGTAATATCATCGGGTACCTGTAAACCGTTCTCCATAATCTGAAGTACTTCTTTATAGGGAACAAAAGCCTGTGGGATTTTCGCTACATCCTTTTTTACATATTTAGATAATAAGGTGCGTTGGTCATTTATAACTTGCTGCAAAGCATCGGTTTTTTCCTGAAGAGTTTTTACTCCTTCCATACCGCTGTCGTGAATACCTCTCATGCCTATCGTATAGAAGTTTTCATAGCGTCCGGCTTCTTTCAAGCGTTCTGTCCAATAGGACTGTACACTTTCACGATTCGTAATATAATTATACTCGCCTCGTTCGCTGACTTTCCATTCACCTACATTATTACGCATCAAAGGTTCACAATGAGAAGTGCCGATAACGATACCGCAGCTATCGGCAGCCTCTTTGGCTCCTGGTACAAAGTAGAAAGGAGTCGTAATTCCGTGCATACCCGGCCAGATGGCGTTGGCACGAAGACGCATCAGCAGCTTGAAAATCTCCTTATAAGTACGGGCACCGATTCGTCCTTTTGTGTCAGACGGTTCGAAGTTTTTCCAACTCCAAGGTTGTAAACTCCAGTCTTCGTCATTCAAAAAGATTCCACGATACTCTACTGAGGGGCTTTGAAAGGTTGTATAATCGGCAGGCAATGTTAATTGATTTTTCTTTATGGGTGTGACGTCTCCCCACCATACCCATGGAGACACACCGGCTAAACGGGACAATTCGAGTATTCCGTAGGCAGTCCCTCTGCCATCACTGCCTACCACCAGCAATTGTTTCTTATTGGAGCTTTCGGTAACTTTGATAAAAAAAGCATCCTTTTTACTCATAAGGCTATCTACAGGAACATCCTGTTTAAGAAGTTCTTTCAGTGCAGATCTATTCTTGTCCAATTGTACAATTTTAATAGCTGTATTTCCTATATGAGTTTTTTGAGGTAATACTCCTGTCACTTGTTTCATGTCACCGGTAAACATATCCAGTGCAATTGTCACCACAGGAGATACGGATTTGGATACGGAATAGGTGATTGCTTGTTTCCCATTATACCAGACAAACTCACCCTCGTTGTGATTTGCCGCGGTGCAAACAATCCGATTTCCGAAAAGAAAAATAGAACAGAAGCATATCGCTATAAGCGACTTTCTGTTTCCATAAAAATTAGATTTCATAAGCCAACCTTTTTAAATTAGACATTAGAGTTTTAATGTCACAAAGGTAACCGGCTGTTAGTATTAAAGGGGGGGAGGCATTGCCCGATAAGGTTGAAAGATGTTCCTTCTACCTTTTCGGAACATCTTTCAACTCTCTTTCTTTAGAATTCAATTAAGTGTTTTTTGCCGATTTCATCGAGTATTCTGTAGGTTGCATACCGAATTCTTTCTTGAAACAGATCGAAAAATATTTAGGATCGTTGAACCCCACTTTGTATGCCAGATCAGAGATGCGGATATTCTTATTCTCATCCATGATTTTGCAGGCTGCTTTCAAACGAATGCTCCGTACAAAACTGGTTGTATTGAGTCCTGTGAGTGATTTCATCTTTTTGTGAAGTGTGGTACGACTTGTTGCCATCTCATTGACAAATTGAGTTACGTCAAACTCAGGATCATCCAGATGTCGGTTTACACAGTCAATGGCATCCTGGAGGAATTTCTCATCATCTGAAGTAATATTCGAAAAGAATTGTAGTTTGATATGGTGTACTTTGTCTGTTTCTCCTTTTTGCAGATACTTCCGATTACGCAACATAAGTCTTCGGCGTATTTCCCACCATATCAATCCTAAAAAAGATGCAGTTAGTAAAGCGTAAATAAGATATGCCCACCAGGTAGCCCAGAAAGGAGGTTCGATAAGGATTTCCATTGTCCGCATTTCTCCCCAGTCTCCATTCTCATTGGTGGCTCGTAATTCAAATACATACTCTCCCGCAGGTAATTGAGAATAATATGCATTACGGTTGGCGGCATTCACATAGTGCCAGTCTGTGTCAAAACCTTGCAGCCTGTATGCGTACTTGTTCAGTTGGGGCTGGTTGTAAGTGAGCGATGCAAAGCGGATAGTAAAATTGGTATATGCTGACGGGATGATGAGAGTCTTTGTATAATCGGCAGTAAAAGAGGATATCTTGCTTTTTTGCTGTTCCGGTATTTGTTCCAATGATTTGCCGTCTATTAATATATCCGTTATGCGCAAAGAAATATCAGAGTGTTTCTCCTTCATCATTTCGGAGTCAAAAGTAACTATTCCGCGGCTACATCCGAAATAGAAAGTTCCATTGCGATAAAAAGATGCGTTTTGATTAAAGAAGTTATCTGCTAATCCATCTGCAACAGTAAAAGTCCGTACTCTTCCTTTTTCCTCCCCGGTGATAGTCAATCTTGCCAATCCTTGATTAGTGCCTAACCAAAGGTTTCCATGATTATCTTCTTCCATACTGCCTACCATATCTCCCGGTAAATTGTATGCTTGATGGACGGATTCAAAACAATCATCTTGTACATTATACAGACAAAGTCCGCTTCCTTCTGTGCCTACCCATATTCTGCCGCTTTTATCCAATAGAAAACAAAGGGGAGTATTGACCGGTAACAGTTTGTTCTCCATACAGTAGTTTTGGCAATGTAATGTTTCCGGTTGCTCCATATTTCCAGTTACATGAACTATACCATTATTGTTGGTTGCCAGCCACAAGGAGCCGTCATTATCTTCCATTATGCAGGTAATTTCTTTAGAGAGTAAGGCATCAATGCCAGGCATACGGCTGAAACAATATTCACGACCATCCTTATATCGGACTCCAACTCCCTTATAGGTGCCTAGCCACCAATTCCCCTTATGGTCTTCATGTATCCAATATACCAGATCATGAGGAATGAAACCACAATTTGAAGTCTTATATTGGTGGATAATCTTTCCATTCTGACAAGCCATCACTCCGCCATCATGAATGGCGAGCAGCACTTCTTGGGAAGTAGGGCTGTAGGAAATGTGATAGGGACGTTTGGAGGGTATTAAAGATATCTTCTTGTCTCTCGACTGGTAATCCACTCCATATCCGAAACCAATCCAGGAAGCTCCATTCTCTTCTATATATAAGGTAGAGATCAAATCAGTAAAGAACTTCCCGTTACCACGTGGGTAGAGGACATCAAAAGAACGTGCGTGTGTATCTGTATGAAAAACTCCTGTTCCTTTTGTTCCAATCCACATCAATCCGTTTTTATCCCGAAAAACGGTGTTCACTTCGCGTACGGGCAAATAATGTTCTGGGTTCGATTCTTTGTAATTGATGAACGTCCCTTCGTTAGCCATATTCATAATGCCAATTCCATCCCGGCTTCCCAGCCATAACGAATGTGTCTGCAAGTCTTCATGGATAGAATAAATATAATCAGAAGGGATAGAGGAAATATTCAGAGGATCGTATCTGTAATTTTTTTCAATAGACAATGTCTGCTTGTCCGAAGAGAAATTAACCTTATAAAGACCATACCCGCTTGTTCCCACCCATAGAACTCCTCTGGAATCCTGAAATAATGACAAAACGGAATTGTTTTCGCTCAATGGAGGGTAATGGGTGAACTTATTCTCTTTTATGTGATAACGGTAGAGCCCGTCTTGCCAGGTACCAATCAGTAAATCACCATTTTCATCTTCAAGTATGGTTTGAACATTCTTTTGTTCGGGTACTTCGCCTTTACAATTCTTGTGTGTCATCAGGACCAATGTATCCTGTCCTGCATCATAATATGCCATTCCACGGATATATCCCAGATAGACTTTGTTCTCTTTGGTTACGTGGATTTCGTTCAAACGATGTTTGTTGATTCCTTCCAGTTGCATTTTTCTCATTTGTCCCGTTTGCTTATCGAGTACACAGAGACCTTCATGAGTTCCTATCCATAGTCTGTGGGAATAGTCTTCTTCTATGCAAAGTACATTATTATTGGTCAGTAGTCCCGGAGTGTAAAGATTTGATTTATATGTTCTGACTTCATAACCATCATACCGGAATAATCCATAGAAGGTGGGAATCCAGATGTAACCGTCCCGATCTTGATAGACCTGATGAACCATACTGTTGGGTAATCCGTCCGGAGTTGAGAATTGTTTGAATTCTAAATTCTTCAGACGATCCTGTGCATGGACGGGAAACATTAATAAAGTTGTTGTAATAAGAAGTAGCCAGAATATTCTATATACCATTATACTGCATTCTATTAGATTCCATTTAACAAATATACAAGATTATCTTTAGATTCTTGCGTAAATAAATAAAAATATGGAATCCGGGAATTACAGTCTATGATTTTAGAGCCTCTATTCTCTTAGTTTAGAGGCTCTGTTTAGTACTAATAGAGCCTCTGTTTACTAGATTTGCAGGCTCTGTTTATTATTAATTTTATACGTCGAATAATTGATTCAACCCCTCGCTCATACTCGGATGTGTGAAGATGAAGTCACGCAGGAACGTAGAAGTCTGTCCTGTCTTCATAGCCATTGCAACCATATTGATCAGTTCCGGAGCATCGGTACAGAATAGGGTACATCCCATAATCTTACCGCTATGGCTATTGATAATAGCTTTCAGCATCCCATCAGTCTGTTGCAAGGTACGCGAACGGACAACGGAGGTTGCCGGCAGTCGGGAGACTTTGAAAGAATACCCCTTTCTCAGTGCCTCCTCTTCCGTAATTCCGATATGTGCCAATGGCGGATCGATAAATACAGCATAAGGCAGAGGATCTCTGTCGTTGATGTCACGTTTCTTGTCCCCGAAAAGCTGATCCCGGATAATACGAAAATCATCCAGTGAGACATAGGTAAATTGCGCTCCTCCTTTTACATCTCCCATTGCCCATATATGAGTGGCATTGGTATGTAATTGGTCATTGACTACAATTGCCCCGTGCGCATCGACTTCTACACCAGCTGCTTGCAGGTTCAGTCCTTCAATCATTGGTTTGCGGCCTGTGGCAATAAGGATCGCATCACCGTCTACAAAATAAGGAGTGCCGTCCGAAGTATCCGAATAAGTCAGAGTTACCCCGTCGTGTGTATCATGGATCGATTGAGTACGGACATTCAGACGAATCTCGACTCCTTTCTTCTCCATCACTTCCCGAACGCTTTTTGCAATATCCGAATCATTGCGGGGCATGAATCTGTTTCCTGCTTCGAGAAGAGTCACTTTACTTCCGAAGCCAGCGTACATCGAAGCAAACTCCAGTCCGATATAGCCTCCGCCTACAATAATCAGGTGCTTTGGCAGAATATCCAACTCCAGAAGAGTGGTACTGGTGTACACATTTCGACTTTGCTGAATCCCCTCTATATTGGGAATAATAGGTGTAGAGCCGGTATTGATAAAAATCTCTTTTCCCTGCAGTTCGATTTCTTCTTCGGGAAGAGCAACTTTCACCGTATTGGCTGAAACGAGAGACCCTTTACCTGTGTAAATAGTCACATTAGGGCGTTTGCTTAATTTCTCGTAGTTATTTTCTCTTAAAAAAGAGGTAAGTTTGTTTTTTCTGGCAATCGCCTGCCTATACATGTTACTCTGCTTATCAAAATCATTGTGATAAAGCAGGGTGGAAATCTCTGATTCGTGAATCAAAGTTTTGGTTGGTATACAGGCTACGTTAGGGCAAGCCCCTCCGTACATTTCATCGGACTGTTCGACGACAGCGACCTGCCATCCTCTGTTGGAAAGTTCGGCAGCCAGTGTTTTTCCTGCCTTGCCGAACCCTATAATAATTGCATCATATTGTTTCATAACTTCCTTTCATTAACGATTTATACTCAGCTATTATAACACATGAAGAGTATATTTGTTTTGCGCCATATCCGGGAAGCAAAGGTGTCCGTAGCGGACAGAATCAGCTTTTTTTCAGTGTTTTGAGTACGCGTTGTGACGAGTCTGAAAGAAGCACTACGGCTCCTGCGAGAATAACGATATCTTTGATAACCAGTCTTCCGGCACCGGACAATAGCGGGAAGCCAAATTCATCTCCACCCAGATTCGGAACCCAGACTTCGGGCGTGGTGACAAGAAAGGATAGTGTGCCTAACGTCATAATGATGGCGAGCGTGTCACCTACCAGCGCTACTTTCGGGAAGAAAATGCCCAGGAATACCAGAATGCCGATACTCATGATGAGCGCTCCTAATCCATAGGAGAAAGTATAAGTGCGATTGGCTTCGTGCCAGGCGCGGTTTTCCGGAACGAAGGCTCCTTCCGGATTTTTGTGGTCTTTGTATTCAGGAGCATCTTTCGCATAGAAGAAGCTCATGAAGGGACTGTTGGCTACGAAAGGAACAATTCCGTCGGCTTCGTAGTGGAAATATTTCAGTCCACCGATCCATACGAATACGACTAAGATAGCTACACGGATAAACTTAATTCCGAAATTCTTCAAGCTGGAAGTGAAGGTAAGCAAAGCAATAAATTTCTCTTTCATTTTGCGGTCTTTTTATGGGTTTAACTTTATACCGCAAAGGTCGTGCTTTCTGCATACCTCCAAAATGGCAATACTTCCGCTTCACTTATCAATTCTTCCCAACTTCCGTATTTCTGAACTGTACGGCACTCTGTCCTGCCATGTTTTTGAAAAAACGGCTGAAAGAAGCCTGGTCTTCAAATCCCAGAATATCGGCAATTTCTTTCGCGCTCTTATTGCTGTAGAGCAGGAGGCGTTTGGCTTCCGCTTCCACCCGTTCGTGGATGACCCTTAGCGGAGAAGGCAACTTACATGTTGAGAAAATGTTCGAAAGTGTCTTCGGTGACTTGTGAAGCATATCGGCATAGTCCTGTACCTGCTTTTTGGTCCGGTAATGCTCGTCTACCAGATTGTAATACTGGCGGACAATCTCGAAGCCGGATTCCTTTTCGCGCGTGATATCCAGTCGCTGACGGGCGATTCGGGTGCATTGGATGATGAAACGCTTCAGCAGGATACGCAGCATTTCTTCCTGCAGGCTGTCGGAAACGGTGAACTCGTTTTCCATGGCTTCGGTAATCTGGTCCAGTTGCCGGCGCTCTGCTTCGTTTAGTGTGAAGCGGACAAGGTGGGACGAACCGTTGAAAAGGAAGCCGCTGCACGACACTTCGTGGTCGTTTCCATAGATACAATAGAAGTTGCTGTTGAACAGCAAAGTCATATATTCACCATCTATGGACTTAAATTCAAGATGCTGCAGATGAGTCAGTGAGATAACGTCGTCTTTTGAAAGTACCATCTCTTGATGGTCGATTTCTACTGTAATGCTTCCTTGGCGGACCCATATAAACTTATAGAGTCCTTTTTCTTTTTGCAAAGCTTTCTCTGTCAGATAAGAATCTGTGAGAGCGAGTGTTCCTTTTAGTTTGGTGTGATACTGTTGTAACATAATTTATTCCTCCATGGCTGATGCGTCAAATGACAGCGGTAGTAAATCGCCGATACTTTTTACTTCGTAGATACATTCCCTGCCGTATAGCAGAATACGGATAGGCTGGCCGTAACGTTTTTCCGTTTCCAGAATCACTTGGCGGCAGGCGCCACAAGGAGGAATAGGAGTTTCTATAAAGTCCTTTTCGGTTCTTGCTGCGATAGCGAGGGTATTTACCGGTTGGTCGGGATACTGCGAGTTGGCATAGAACAGGGTAGTACGTTCCGCACAAAGTCCCGACGGGTAAGCTGCGTTCTCCTGATTGGTTCCCGTCACAATGGTTCCGTTGTTCAGCAGTGCGGCGGCGCCTACTGAGAAATGCGAATAAGGAGCGTAGCTGCGGGCGGTTGCTTCCATGGCTGTTTTCATTAATGACCGGTCAGCTTCGTTCAGTTCATCGTATTGATATACTTTGATTATAGCGGTAATTGTGAGGTCCTTCATATCGGTAAATAGGTTAGTTCTACATTATTAATGTTACAAAGTTAGAAAAGAGATTGATAATCCCAATTATTTTTCAGATTTTTGTGTCCGATAATCCACATATAAGTTAAAATGGAGAACAAATTGTATAGACTAGTCTTTCTAACTGCCATTATCTTCTTTGCCGTAGGAGTACAGGCACAAAGACGGAATGCACGTTATGTAGAATATATAAATAAGTATAGTGACTTGGCTGTGGAGCAGATGAAGCTTCACAAAATTCCCGCAAGCATCACTCTGGCACAGGGATTGCTTGAAAGCGGAGCCGGAAACAGCCAGTTGGCACGCAAGAGTAATAATCATTTCGGTATTAAGTGTGGCGGCAGTTGGCGCGGACGTTCGGTACGTCATGATGACGATGCCCGCAATGAATGTTTCCGTGCCTACAAGCATCCCCGCGAATCGTACGAAGACCATTCCGACTTTCTGAAAAGGGGTGCCCGTTATGCCTTCCTTTTCAAACTCGATATCACCGATTACAAAGGATGGGCACGCGGATTAAAAAAGGCAGGATACGCCACAGACCCTTCCTATGCCAATCGACTGATTACGATTATCGAAGATTACGACCTGTATAAATATGACAGCAAAGGTGTCTACTCGGAACGTAAGTTGCGAAAGAACCCTTGGCTGCTGAGTCCGCATCCGGTGTATATCGCCAATGATATCGCCTATATCGTAGCCCGTAGTGGGGATACTTTCAAGGATTTAGGTAAGGAATTTGATATCAGCTGGAAGAAGTTGGTGAAGTATAACGACTTGCAGCGTGATTATACTTTAGTAGCCGGAGATATCATCTATCTGAAGAGCAAAAAGAAGAAAGCATCCAAGCCTCATACTGTATATATTGTGAAAGATGGCGATTCTATGCATGCCATCTCGCAGAAATATGGTATCCGTCTCAAGAATCTGTACAAGATGAATCGTAAGGACGGAGAATATATTCCGGAGGTAGGAGATCGTTTGCGTCTGCGTTAGAAAACTTTATGCCATACTCATGTGTTATTATGTATGATAAAACATGATTAATATATGAGTCTAAATATTGCAAAGGACAGTAAGAAACGGGTCGTCATTGTAGGCGGTGGTTTCGGTGGCTTGAAGTTGGCTAATAAGCTGAAAAAATCAGGCTTTCAAGTTGTGTTGATAGATAAGAACAACTATCATCAGTTCCCTCCGTTAATTTATCAGGTGGCCTCGGCAGGTATGGAACCGACTTCCATTTCCTTCCCCTTCCGCAAGATATTCCAGCATCGGAAAGATTTTTATTTCCGTATGGCGGAAGTACGTGCTGTTTTCCCCGAAAAGAACATGATACAGACTTCCATAGGGAAGGCGGAATACGACTATCTGGTTCTTGCCGCAGGTACGACGACCAATTTCTTCGGTAATAAACATATCGAAGAGGAGGCCATGCCAATGAAAAACGTGTCCGAAGCTATGGGGCTCAGAAATGCGCTTCTCGCCAACTTGGAGCGTGCTGTGACCTGCTCCAACAAACAAGAACAGCAGGAGTTGCTGAATATCGTTGTCGTAGGTGGTGGTGCCACGGGAGTGGAAGTGGCGGGAGTACTTTCGGAAATGAAGAAATTTGTATTGCCGAATGATTATCCCGATATGCCCAGCAGTCTGATGCATATTTATTTGATAGAAGCGGGTCCGCGGCTACTTGCCGGAATGTCCGAAGACTCATCGAGTCATGCAGAACAGTTTCTCCGTGAAATGGGAGTCAACATTCTTTTAAATAAGCGTGTCACGGATTACCGTGACCATAAGGTGACACTTGAAGACGGCAGTGAGATTGCTACCCGTACTTTTATTTGGGTAAGTGGAGTGACCGGAGTTTCTTTTGGGAATATGAATACGTCCGTAATCGGTCGTGGAGGCCGTATCAAAGTAGATGCCTTCAATCGGGTAGAAGGAACGAATAATGTATTTGCCATTGGTGACTTATGTATTCTTTCCGGTGACGAAGATTATCCGAACGGACATCCTCAACTGGCACAAGTTGCCATCCAACAAGGGGAATTGCTGGCAAAGAATCTGATCCGCCTGGAAAAAGGAAAAGAGATGAAGCCTTTTCATTATCGTAACTTGGGGTCGATGGCGACTGTCGGGCGTAATCGTGCCGTGGCGGAATTCAGCAAGGTGAAGATGCAGGGATGGTTTGCCTGGGTAATGTGGCTGGTAGTACATCTGCGCTCTATTCTGGGAGTACGCAATAAAGTAGTGGTGTTGTTGAACTGGGTATGGAATTACTTCACCTATGATCAGTCCATGAGAATGATTGTCTATGCCCGCAAGGCGAAAGAGATCCGTGACCGGGAAGCAATTGAGGCAACTACCCATTGGGGGAAAGACCTCATGCAGGAGCCGCAACCGGCCAAACAAGAACCGCAACCAAACTCAAAAGAAATAGTATAGCACCGTTTTGCGATGGTGTCACTATCCGGTCGGTATAGTGACACTATTACAAGGAGATAGTGACACTATAACAACAGTATAGTGACACCATGTTTTTTTGAACGGTAAATTCGTACAAGGTGTCCGATATCGGACACCTTCTCTTTTTTATTATTCTCTGTTAATCAGTTGATTATGCTTTTGGCATAGATTTGGTATAATAAAAGGTAAAACAACTGAAAGTGAAATTGTAAATACTTAGATATGGACAGAGAAATACCCAAAGAAGTGCGTAACAAAGAACGCAATAAAAAGATCATCCGTTATTCATCGATAGGAGTGGCCGGTATAGTTGTTATCGGCATACTTATATCTGTCATGCGGACAGGAGTGGAAAAAAAGGATCTGGTACTTTCTACAGTTGATAAGGGAATGATTGAAGTTAGTGTCAGCGCCTCCGGTAAGGTAGTCCCTGCATTTGAAGAAATCATCAATTCTCCCATTAACAGTCGTATCGTTGAGGTATACAGAAAAGGAGGGGATAGTGTGGAAATCGGCACTCCGATTCTGAAACTCGACCTTCAGAGCACGGAAACGGAATATAAAAAACTGCTTGACGAAGAACAGATGCGCCGCTATAAGCTGGATCAGCTTCGCGTCAATAATCAGACGAAACTTTCCGATATGGCGATGCAGATTAAGGTCTCTGCCATGAAATTGAGCCGCATGAAAGTGGAACTTCGGAACGAACACTATCTGGACAGTCTGGGAGCGGGAACAACAGATAAAGTGCGTCAGGCAGAATTGAGCTATAACGTAGCACAACTGGAATACGAACAGCTCCAACAACAATATAAGAACGAAAAAGAAGTAGCGGCTGCCGAACTGAAAGTGCAGGAACTGGATTTCAATATCTTCCGTAAAAGTCTTGCCGAAATGAAGCGTACACTGGACGATGCCCAGATTCGGTCTCCGCGTAAAGCGATTCTTACCTACATTAATAATCAGATCGGTGCTCAGATTTCGCAAGGCGGACAGGTGGCCATCATCTCAGACTTAAGTCATTTTAAGGTAGAAGGTGAAATAGCCGATACCTACGGTGACCGGGTAGCTGCCGGAGGAAAAGCGGTTGTAAAGATAGGCAATGACAAACTGGAAGGAACGGTCAGCAGTGTGACACCCCTGTCTAAAAACGGAGTCATTTCTTTTACAGTGCAGTTGAAAGACGATAATAACCACCGTTTACGTTCGGGACTGAAAACGGACGTTTATGTGATGAATGCCGTAAAGGAAGATGTGATGCGGATGGCAAACGCTTCTTTCTATGTGGGACGTGGTGAGTATGATCTTTTTGTCCGGACATCTGATGACGAACTGGTGAAACGTAAAGTACAGCTGGGCGATTCCAACTTTGAATATGTGGAAGTGGTGAGTGGCTTACAACCGGGAGATGTAGTGGTAGTCAGTGATATGAGCTCTTATAAGAACAAGAATAAGCTGAAAATGAGATAAAAACGATCTAAATTAAATACTTATAGTTATGATAACATTGACTTCTCTCTCTAAGATTTACCGTACGGACGAGATTGAAACGGTAGCACTGGAAAACGTGAATCTGACCGTAGACCGCGGAGAATTTCTAAGCATTATGGGGCCGTCCGGATGTGGCAAATCTACTTTGTTGAATATTATGGGACTGCTTGATGCACCCACAACAGGAACTGTTGAAATTAACGGTACGCACACTGAGGGAATGAAAGATAAGCAACTGGCGGCTTTCCGTAACAAAACACTGGGCTTTGTATTCCAGTCTTTCCATCTGATTAATTCACTCAATGTGATGGATAACGTTGAGTTACCATTACTCTATCGTCGTATCGGCAGCGGTGAACGCAAGCGTTTGGCGAAGGAGGTACTGGAAAAAGTCGGATTGAGTCATCGTATGAATCACTTTCCGACGCAGCTTTCCGGTGGTCAGTGTCAGCGTGTGGCCATAGCGCGTGCAATTATCGGTCATCCGGAGATAATTCTGGCCGATGAACCTACCGGTAACCTGGATTCTAAGATGGGTGCCGAAGTCATGGAACTTCTCCATCGGCTGAATAAGGAAGACGGCCGAACTATCGTTATGGTGACGCATAATGAAGAACAGGCGAAACAGACTTCAAGAACTATCCGTTTCTTCGATGGCCGTCAGGTACAGTAATCCCCTTTTAAACTCTAAAAAAGCTAATCATGACAAAGAATATTTTTATAACTGCTGTTGCGGTATTATTAAGTGTAGCCCTTTGCCCGCTTTGGGCACAAAATGTGAGTGAAGATTGTAAAGTAGGCGAATTTTCCGCTATCAATCTGCGGTCGGTAGGTAACATTATTTTCACTCAGTCCGATACTTATTCCTGTCGGATGGAAGGTCCTTTTGAATATGTCGATAAAACAAAAGTAACGGTAAAAGGAGAAACATTGGTTATCGAATATAAGCAGAAGAATGTAAAAAACGTTAAGAACCTGACGTTCTATATCACAGCCCCTGATTTGAAGAGTGTAAAGATCGATGGTGTCGGCAACTTCAATGCTAAAGAAACCCTGAAACTGAAAAATGTAACTTTCAAACTCGATGGAGTGGGAAACTGTGAGGTGAAAAAGCTCCATTGTGATGAGTTGGAATTAATGGTAGACGGGGTCGGGAATATGAATGTCAATGTAAACTGCAATACTGTGAAAGCCAAAGTGGATGGAGTCGGAAATATCAAATTGTCCGGCAAGGCAGACAGAGCTTCTCTGAAGCGTGACGGAGTAGGCAGAATCAATCATAAAGGCCTGAAATGCCCGGATGTGAGCACGAAAGGCTGGGGATTCTGATAAGTATGAAAATGAATGAGAAGATAATGAGATTACAATGATAAAACTCTATTTCAAACAAGCATTTCACCTGTTGAAGGAGAATAAGTTACTTTCTTCTATCTCTATCATAGGTACGGCATTGGCTATTGCTATGATTATGGTGATTGTGATCACATTGCGTGCTACTATTGCACCCTTTGCTCCGGAAAGCTATCGTGACCGTATGTTGATTTTCAGGTATGCGGGATTTCAGTATAAAACAAACGAGAACTGGCAGAGTAACGGACCTGTTTCTTATAAGACAGCGAAAGCCTGTTTTAAAGAAATGGCTGCCCCTGAAGCAGTTACTATAACCAGCAGTTTCTCGGAAACGATGCTGGCTGCCAAGCCAGCGGGAGAGAAGGTTAGTTGCAGTGTATTGCAGGTGGATGATGATTTCTGGAAAGTATTTAAGTTCGATTTCCTTTCGGGATATCCGTTTGATAAGGCTACTTTTGATGCCGGTGCAACCAAAGCAGTAATATCTGAGGATATAGCCCGGCAATTGTTCGGAACATCGGATGTAGTCGGAAAAACATTCCTTTTAAATCACTCCGCTTATATGATTTGTGGAGTTGTGCGTCCCGTATCCAAACTGGCACGGTATGCTTATGCCCAGATTTGGATTCCTTTAAGTTCAACAGATGCGTTTACCGCCAGTTGGGGTGAATATGGAATTATGGGAATGGTGAGTGTCTACATTCTGGCTAAATCTCAGGATGACTTTCCGGCAATCCGTATGGAAGCTGAACGTCTCAGGGACAGATATATGGAAGGTTATCCGGATTATGAATTGCTTTATCGTGACCAGCCGGATACTTATTTTGTGGCGGCACAACGATATTCAGCCAATAATCCTCCGGCTGTGAAGCAGGCTGTCCGTCAGTATATAATAACGTTAATCATTCTGTTGATCGTACCTGCTGTCAACCTTTCCGGACTGACATTGTCGCGTATGCGCAAACGCCTTTCTGAAATCGGTGTTCGAAAAGCTTTCGGTGCGCCCAGACGCGAACTGATGATACAGGTACTTTCTGAGAATATGCTTTATTCACTGTTGGGTGGAGTGCTCGGATTAATTCTGAGTTATGGCGCAACTTTCTTCTTGGGAAGTATGCTGTTTTCCATTGACTTTATGGGTAATGGTGTGACGGATTTGCGGACCATGTGTATGGATCTGCTGTTTGATCCGGTTGTGTTCTTGCTCGCATTTTTTACCTGCTTTGCACTTAATTTATTGAGTGCTGCCATTCCGGCATGGAGAGTGACACGGACAAATATTGTGGATGCCATCAATGAGAGATAACCGAAACATTCAACAAACTAATTTTTAAGAAGATGCAACTGTTAAAACAAATATGGAACGAACGTCGCTCGAACGGGTGGCTGTGGGCAGAATTGCTGATTGTTTTCGTGGTGCTGTGGTACATTGTCGATTGGACGTATGCAACAGCGCGTACTTATTACGAACCGCTGGGATATGACATCACCAATACTTACTATCTGGAACTCAGTCTGAAAAACAATAAGAGTGATTCTTATATTCCGAAGGGGCAGAAAGAAACGACGACGGGACAAGACATTGTCGAACTGACTAACCGTCTCCGTCGTTTGCCGGAAGTGGAGGCTGTCTCGATATCAGTGAATGCACGTCCGTATATAGGAAGCAATTCCGGTATCCGTTTTCGCCTTGATACGCTGGTGCGCAGTCCGTTGAGACGTCCGGTAACACCGGAGTTTTTTCAGGTGTTCCGTTATCAAAGTGCGGATGGACAGGGATATCAGCCTTTAATGCAGGCTATAAAAAACGGAAATGCGGTTCTCAGCGAGAATATATGGCCCGACGATTATAAAGGTGACCGCACGTTGCTGGGAAAAGAAGTCGTGAATGTGGATGATTCTACAGACGTCTATAAAATAGCTGCCGTATCGACTAAGGTACGTTACAATGATTTTTGGCCAAATTACAGCGACCGATATATGGCTATTCCTCTTACGGAAGCACAATTGGCCGAGATTAATGATGACCTGTATCCGCTCAATACGGAAGTTTGCCTGCGTGTAAAGCCGAATACGGCTCCCGGCTTTCCGGAGCGTCTGATGGAACAGTCGGATACCCAGTTCAGTGTGGGAAATCTTTTTATACTGAAGGTACACGATTACGAGATGATACGTGAGGATTATAATCGTACCAATGTCAATCATATGCAGACGCGGTTTTGGATGATGGGCTTTTTGTTGGTGAATATCCTGTTGGGAATAGTCGGTACATTCTGGTTTCGTACCCAGCATCGTCGTGGAGAACTCGGACTTCGTGTTGCAGTCGGTTCCACCCGCATGGGGCTCTGGCACCGTCTTAACAAAGAAGGATTGTTGCTGCTGACGCTGGCCGCTTTGCCCGCTGCTGTTCTTTGTTATAATATTGGTTATCTGGAACTGACGGAAGGTAGTATAGAGTGGAGTACCATTCGTTTTCTTATCACTTTTTGTGTGACAAGTCTTTTGATGGCTTTGATGATACTCATAGGCATTTGGTTCCCCGCCCGGCAGGCGATCCGTATACAGCCGGCAGAAGCCTTACGCGAGGAATAAAAAACTGAAGCTATTTGCATTGTTTTCAATATAATAACTTATCTTTGTAGGCAAAATGTTGAAAACAATGCTGTTTTTTGCTTATGAACCGACAATATTACTGTTTGTTTGTTGTTTTGTTCTTCGTTGTTTTTGCCCGGGCGGCGGCAGCAGAACATACATACAACATACTTTTTATTCAATCTTATACCTCGCAAACCCCTTGGCATAACGACCTGAATGAGGGGCTGACCAAGGGATTCAAAGAGAATGGACTGAAAGTAAATATTACTACTGAATATTTGGATGCCGATTTTTGGTCATTCAGTTCGGAGAAAGTGATTATGCAGCGTTTTTGTCAGCGTGCCCGTGACAGAAAGACGGATATGATTATCACAGCCAGCGATGAGGCTTTTTACACTCTTTTCTCTTCCGGCGATTCGTTGCCTTACCAAGTTCCGGTTGTGTTTTTCGGAATCAAATATCCCGATAAAGAACTTATAGCGAGTCTTCCCAATGTATGCGGATTCACCGCTAATCCCGATTTTTATGTGATCTTAAAGCAGGCACAAAAGGTATTTCCCCAACGGAAAGAAGTGATATGTGTGATTGACAACAGTTTTCTGAGTAATAAGGGACGTGAGGACTTCAAACAAGAATGGCAGCTTTTTCAGGAAGAGAATCCGGATTACAAGATGAAACTCTACAATACCCAGCATGAATCAACCAATCATATTATTGCGGCTATCTGTTATCCCCGCAATAGTTATGCTCGGGTTGTGGTTGCTCCCAAATGGTCACCGTTCCTTTCGTTTGTAGGCAAGAACTCCAAAGCACCGGTCTTCTCCAGTCAGAATGTGGGGCTGATGAACGGTGTATTTGCGGCATATGACGCAGACGCCTATACCTCTGCGATGTCTGCTGCAAAGAAGGCATCGCGAGTGTTGAAGGGGGAATCTCCCTTGAAACTGGGTGTGACGGAGACGGAACAGGGATTTATTTACGATTATAAACAGCTGGACTTCTTTCATATAGACCCGGATAAGGTTTCCTCCAGTGGCAGTGTTGTTAATCAGCCGTATTGGGAAAGATATAAATTATTGTTTATTCTTCTTTATCCATCTATCCTGGCATTGTTGATCGTCTCTATCGTGTGGCTCATTCGTGTCAACCGTCGTGAAGCTAAGCGACGGATACATGCCCAGACCCGCTTGTTGGTGCAGAATAAACTGGTGGAACAGCGGAATGAGTTTGATAATATCTTCCATTCCATACGCGACGGTGTGATCACATATGATACTGATCTTCATATTCACTTTACCAACCGTTCTCTGCTGAAGATCCTTCATTTACCCTCAGAATCGGGCGGACGGAATTATGAAGGAATGATGGCGGGCAGTATTTTCAAAATATACTATAACGGTCAGGATATCCTTTACAAGATATTGAAGAAGGTGGGAGAGACTGGGCAGAGTGTCATTATTCCCGATGGGGCTTTTATGAAAGAAGTACATAGCGAACATTATTTCCCGGTTTCCGGGGAAGTTGTTCCGATTCATTCAGGCGGGCAGATTACCGGTATGGCACTTTCGGCACGCAACGTATCGGATGAAGAAATGCAGAAACGTTTCTTTGACATGGCCGTGGAGGAAAGTTCTATTTACCCTTGGCAGTTTGATGTGGAGAGTAATAGTTTCATCTTTCCGCAAGGTTTTCTTGTTCGTTTTGGTTATGATGAGTCGATTACTTCCATCACCCGCGACGAAATGGATCGTATGGTTTATCCGGAGGATTTGAAGGAAATGCGTATTCTCTTTGATAAAACATTGGCGGGAAAAGAAACCAATACCCGTTTGAATTTCCGTCAGCGCAATGCCAATGGAGAATATGAATGGTGGGAATACCGTTCCTCTGTTATTTCCGGTTTGACGAGAGATTCGCTATATAATATATTAGGTGTATGCCAAAGTATCCAACGTTATAAGACAGCAGAACAGGAAATGAGGGAGGCGCGTGATAAGGCACTTCAGGCTGACAAACTGAAATCTGCTTTCCTTGCCAATATGAGTCATGAAATCCGTACACCACTGAATGCTATTGTCGGTTTCTCCGACTTGTTGAGCGATACAAGCGGCTTTACAGAAGAGGAAATAGGGCAATTTATAGCAACGATCAATAAGAATTGCGGATTGTTACTTGCATTGATTAATGATATTCTCGATCTGTCGCGTATCGAGTCAGGAACAATGGAATTTATGTTTGCCAATCATAATTTGCCTCTGCTGCTGAAGACAGTGCATGATTCTCAACAACTGAATATGCCTCCGAGAGTGGAACTGTTGCTTCGTATGCCCGATAATGAGAAAAAATACCTGGTGACAGATAATGTCCGTCTCCAACAAGTCGTCAATAATCTGATCAATAATGCTGCCAAGTTTACGACTTACGGTTCCATTACTTTCGGATATGAGGAAGATGAAGATCCCGAATATACCCGAATCTTTGTGGAAGATACGGGAGTCGGCATATCCGAAGAAGGTATCCGTCATATCTTCGAACGATTCTATAAGGTGGACAACTTTACACAGGGAGCCGGTCTTGGATTGAGTATCTGCCAGACGATTGTCGAACGTCTGAGAGGAACGATCTTTGTGACTTCCGAAGTAGGCAGGGGAACTCGCTTTACTGTACGTATCCCGAATTTCTGCGAATAAGACTGAACGTTCATTTCTGTGCATAGTGTCCGAAAATGAACACTGATACATTTCTCTAACCGATTGATAGTAAATGTATTATTCTTTTGGCACATGGTTTGATTCTATCTGACTGGAAAATACCGTGTACAATGAAAAAGAAAAGTATATTGTTTGTTCTGGCTGCAATCTGTCTGCCTTTGGCAGTGTCGGCACAGAAAGAGAGGGAAATCACCTTGAACGAAGCTATCGCTATGGCGCGTATGCAGTCTGTTGACGCTGCCGTTGCCTTGAATGAGTTGAAAACATCTTATTGGGAATATCGCACATTCCGTGCCGATCTTCTTCCGGAAATCAATCTGAAAGGAACACTGCCTAATTACAATAAATCTTACGGCTCCTATCAGAATCCGGACGGTTCTTACAGCTTTGTCCGCAACAGCGCCTTAGGTCTTTCCGGTGAACTTTCCATCGACCAGAATATCTGGCTTACCGGTGGACAACTTTCACTAACCTCTTCCCTCGACTACCTAAAGCAACTGGGTAATAGCGGTGATCGCCATCTGATGTCCGTTCCTGTTACTTTAAAACTGACCCAACCTATTCTTGGTGTGAATAATGTGAAGTGGAACAGGCGTATAGAACCTGTGCGATATGCCGAAGCGAAAGCGGAATTTATCACAGCTACCGAAGAAGTGACGATGCGGGCTATTACCTATTACTTTGATCTGCTGTTGGCGAAGGAGACTCTTGGAACCGCCCGTCAGAACTTGACGAATGCCAATCAGCTTTACGAAGTGGCTATAGCTAAACGCAAGATGGGACAGATTTCGGAAAATGAACTTCTCCAGTTAAAACTTTCAGCATTGAATGCAAAGGCTGCGTTGACCGAAGCCGAAAGTGATCTGAATGCCAAGATGTTCCAGCTTCGTGCCTTTCTGGGAGTGGGAGAGGATGAAATCCTCCGTCCTGTTGTTCCCGAGTCGGTAGATTGTGGTAAAATGGAATATAATATGGTTTTGAATAAAGCGCTGGAACGTAATTCTTTTGCCCAGAATATTCGTCGCCGTCAGTTGGAGGCCGATTATGCGGTAGCTACGGCACGTGGTAATCTGCGTAGCATTAATTTGTTTGCCAGTGTAGGATATACGGGAGAGAGTCGTGAACTTTCCAGTGTCTACAGGAACTTGCAGGATAATCAGATTGTGCAGGTAGGCGTTCAGATTCCGATTCTGGACTGGGGAAAGAGACGCGGAAAGGTACGGGTAGCGAAAAGCAATCGGGATGTAGTACTTTCGAAGATACGGCAGGAACAGATCAACTTCAACCAGGACATATTCTTGCTGGTAGAGCATTTCAATAATCAGGCACAGCAATTGGAGATAGCCAAAGAGGCGGATGGCATAGCTCAGCAACGTTACAAAACCAGTATTGAAACCTTCCTGATTGGTAAAATCAATACACTGGATTTGAATGATGCCCAGAACGCCAAAGACGAGGCACGCCGGAAACACATCTCCGAACTTTATTATTACTGGTATTACTTTTATCAGATCCGTAGTCTGACTCTCTGGGATTTCCAGGCTAACACGGAGTTGGAAGCAGATTTTGATGAAATAGTGCGACAATAGGGATTAATCGGGCTATTTGTTGCTTGTATTGAGTATTTACAATATCTTTGTCACAAGTAATTTAAACTATGATTTTAATAATAGACGACGACAGTGCGGTACGCTCTTCACTCAGTTTTATGTTGAAGCGGGCTGGATATGAAGCACAAACGGTTTCCGGTCCCCGGGAAGCTATGGAGGTGGTGCGTTCCGTAGCACCGGATTTAATCTTAATGGATATGAACTTCACCCTTTCTACTACAGGTGAAGAAGGGCTGACTTTGCTCAGGCAAGTGAAAATATTCCGTCCGGAAACTCCGGTGATACTGATGACCGCCTGGGGAAGCATACAGCTTGCCGTGCAAGGTATGCAGGCAGGAGCCTTCGATTTTATCACCAAACCTTGGAATAATGCGGCATTGTTGCAACGTATCGAGACGGCTTTGGAACTGGCAGGCTCTCCCAAAGAGACAACGCAGGAACAGAATGACGCTTTCGACCGTCGTCATATCATCGGCCGTAGTCAGGGACTGACAGAAGTACTGAATACCATTGCCCGTATAGCAAAGACGAATGCTTCCGTACTGATCACCGGAGAAAGTGGGACGGGCAAGGAGCTGATAGCCGAGGCGATACACATCAACAGCCAGCGTGCCAAACAGCCTTTTGTCAAAGTGAACTTGGGAGGAATCTCCCAAAGTCTGTTCGAAAGTGAAATGTTCGGCCATAAGAAAGGAGCTTTTACGGATGCTTCCTCCGACCGTATCGGACGCTTTGAGATGGCGAACAAAGGAACCATCTTTCTGGACGAGATCGGTGATCTCGACCCTTCTTGTCAAGTGAAGCTCTTGCGGGTGTTACAAGATCAGACGTTTGAAGTATTGGGAGACAGCCGTCCCCGTAAGACGGATATTCGTGTCGTCTCCGCTACCAATGCCGATTTACGCAAGATGGTGGGCGAACGTACTTTCCGCGAAGATTTGTTTTACCGTATTAATCTGATTACCGTCAGACTGCCGGCTTTGCGTGAGCGTCGGGAGGATATTCCCTTGCTGGCACGTCACTTTGCCGATCGTCAGGCAGAGGCCAACGGTTTTCCTCGCACCGAATTTTCAGCGGATGCCTTGCAGTTTCTGAGTCGCTTACCTTATCCGGGAAATATCCGTGAATTGAAGAATCTGGTAGAACGTACGATTCTGGTCAATGGAAAGCCGACGCTTGATGCCGCCGACTTTGATGCTCAGTATATCCGTCACGAAGATCAGAAAGTCGCCGAAGGCGCATCCTTTGCTGGTATGACTCTGGATGAAATAGAACGGCAGACGATTTTGCAGGCTTTGGAGCGTCATAAGGGAAATTTGAGTCAGGTAGCTACAGCGCTTGGCATCAGTCGTGCCGCCCTTTACCGTCGTTTGGAGAAGTTTGGAATCAGTGTTTAGCAGATAGACCTTACTATTATTATGCGTATAAAAGGATTTTTTGGTATACTCGTTTTCCTGCTTCTGGTCTTGGGGGGTGGATTGCTTTTCCTTTCAAGCCGGTTGAACCTGATCTATTTCTATATAGGAGAGGGGTTGGTCCTTTTTATCCTGTGTTATCTCCCGTTTTTCTATCGTAAGATTGTGAAACCGCTGAACTCTATCGGAAGCGGTATGGAACTGTTGCGCGAACAGGATTTCAGCAGCCGGTTAAGTCCCGTGGGGCAATATGAAGCCGACCGTATTGTGAATGTCTTCAACCGGATGATGGAGCAACTAAAGAATGAACGTCTCCGTCTTCGCGAACAGAATAACTTCCTTGACCTGCTGATTAAAGCCTCTCCGATGGGAGTCATCCTCACCACATTGGACGAGGACCTTTCCGAGCTGAACCCGATGGCGCAGAAAATGCTGGGTGTCCGTCAGGAAGATGTCTTGGGCAAAAAGATGAACGAGATAGATTCTCCGCTTGCCGCCGAGTTGGCAAACGTGCCGAAGGGAGAAACGGCTACCGTCCGTCTGAATGATTCGAATATTTATAGATGTACGCATTCCTCTTTTATTGACCGTGGATTTCAACATCCCTTCTTCCTGATAGAAAGTCTGACGGACGAAGTGATGAAGGCAGAGAAGAAAGCCTACGAGAAGGTGATCCGCATGATTGCCCACGAAGTGAACAACACTACTGCCGGAATAACCTCCACACTGGATACAGTAGAACAGGCGCTTTCCACCGAAGAAGGCATGGATGATATTTGCGATGTCATGCGTGTATGTATCGAACGCTGTTTCTCTATGAGCCGTTTCATCACCCGTTTTGCCGATGTAGTGAAGATTCCCGAACCGACGCTCACGCCTGTCGACCTGAATGACCTCGCATTTACCTGCAAGCGTTTTATGGAAGGTATGTGTGCCGACCGGAACATAAAACTTCGTCTGGAGATAGACGAAACGTTGAAAGAGGTAAAAATGGATGCCTCCCTCTTCGAACAGGTACTGGTAAACATCATCAAGAATGCTGCGGAAAGCATCGAAAAGGATGGCGAGATTATCGTCCGCACCCTTTCTCCTGCCACTATCGAAGTGGTGGACAACGGTAAGGGAATCAGCAAAGAGGTGGAAGCGAAGCTGTTCAGCCCGTTCTTCTCCACCAAGCCCAATGGTCAGGGAATCGGACTGATCTTTATCCGGGAGGTTCTGATGCGTCACGGCTGCACTTTCTCTCTGCGGACTTATGCCGACGGATTGACCAGATTCCGTATTCTTTTTCCCTGATCAAATGTCAAACGAGAACAGTTCTTCCGCTATATAGACCTTTTTTTGTTCTGAAATCCCTCCTACCTTTGCCCCGCTCAATTCAATAGGATGTTAAGGTATAAGATATGAGATTAATAATTAAAGGTGCAGTAGCGCTCTTTCTTTTATTGGCTATCAGTATTCCGCTAAGTGCTCAATACATAGTGCAGGGTGTGGTGACTGATTCTCTGACCAGAGAACCCTTATCTTATGTATCTGTACGTCTGAAAAACACGACCGAAGGAACGACTACCGGAAGTGACGGACGCTTTTATTTCAAAACTCATCGCTCCGAAGGAGTGCTTGTGATCTCAACCGTAGGCTATAATGAATATAGCCGGCTGATCCATCCGGCACGTAATCTTTCGTATAAAGTAGCACTTTCTCCCGCTACATACGCGCTCAACGAAGTATTGGTGAAGCCTAAACGCGAGCATTACCGTAAGAAAGACAATCCCGCTGTGGAGTTTGTCCGTCGGATGATAGAACACCGTGACGACCATTCTCCTAATGAGAAAGAATTCTGGCAGCGCGACCGTTATGAGAAGACTACCTTTGCGCTGAACAACTTCGACGAAGAGAAACAGAAGAAATGGCTATACCGCAAATTCGATTTCCTGACAGAATATGTAGACACCTCTGCCGTCACCGGAAAACCGATACTGACCGTCTCTGCCCGTGAACTTCTTGCTACGGACTACTACCGCAAATCTCCTCATTCCGAAAAGCAGTGGGTGAAAGGACGCAAGCAGGCAGGAGTCGATGAATTCCTTTCCAAACAAGGTATGCAGGCTGCTATTAATGAAGTCTTTAAAGACGTGGACATTTACGAGAACAACATCTCCCTGTTCACCAATAAGTTCGTCAGCCCCTTATCCCGCATCGGGACAGGATTCTACAAATATTATCTGATGGATACCTTGCAGATCGGCGGTGAAACCTGTGCGGATCTTGCTTTCACTCCTTTTAATTCCGAATCTTTCGGCTTTAACGGGCACTTGTATGTCACGCTCGACTCTACCTACTTTGTCAAACGTGCCGTGCTTAACTTCCCGAAGAAGATCAATCTGAACTTTGTCGATTATATGCTGCTTGAACAGGAATTTAAGCGGGCAGAAGACGGTACCCGTCTGCTCGACCATGAAAGTATCACCGTAGAATTCAAACTGACCGAAGGACAGGATGGTATCTTTGCCCGTCGGGTGGCGGATTACAGTCGTTATTCTTTCCTTCCGACCGAGGAAGCCAACAAAGCCTTCACCAAACCGGAACGTATCATCGAAGAAACCGAAGCGCTGTCCCGACCCGAAACTTTCTGGGCGGAGAACCGTCCGCAAGCAGCCATCTCGCAACAGGAGAACTCCGTAGACCGCCTGATGGCGCAACTGCGTGGCTATCCGGTCTATTATTGGACGGAAAAGGTGCTGTCCATTCTCTTCACCGGATACATTCCGACCTCCAAAGAAGCCCCTCTTTTCTATATCGGTCCCATGAATGCCACCATCAGCGGGAATACGCTGGAAGGACCGCGTATCCGTGCCGGTGGAATGACGACCGCATGGCTCAACCCTCATCTGTTCGGCAAAGGCTATATCGCTTATGGCTTCAAAGACGAAAGGCTGAAAGGACTGGCGGAAGTAGAATACTCCTTTAAAAAGAAAAAGGAATATGCCAATGAATTTCCCATCCATTCACTGAAAGTACGTTATGAATCGGACGTTAATCAATACGGACAAAACTATCTGTACACAAGCAAAGACAATGTCTTCCTTGCCTTAAAGCGTGAGAAGGATGATCGTATCGGCTATTACCGGCAAGCGGAAATGACCTATACCAATGAATTTTATTCTGGCTTCTCCTTCCAGCTCACGGCACGCAGGCGGACGGATGAATCGAGTTACCTGATTCCTTTTCTGCGGAAAGACGGTGAAGTTTACTCTCCGGTCAAAGACTTCTCTACCAGTGCGGCGGAGTTGAAGCTGCGCTATGCCCCGAACGAGAAATTCTTTCAGACACAATGGAACCGCTTCCCCGTATCGCTGGATGCTCCGGTGTTTACGCTGTCGCATACCATTGCCGGAAAAGGAGTGCTGGGAAGTGATTACACCTACAATCATACCGAAGCAGGTGTACAGAAACGTTTCTGGTTTTCCGCTTTCGGCTATACGGATATTATCCTGAAAGCGGGGAAGGTATGGGATAAAGTTCCCTTTCCGTTGCTCATTATGCCGAATGCGAACCTTTCCTACACCATTCAGCCGGAATCTTATTCGTTAATGAATGCTATGGAGTTTATGAATGATGAATACTTTTCGTGGGACGTCACCTATTTCCTCAACGGATGGTTGTTCAATCGTATCCCATTGTTGAAAAAACTGAAATGGAGGGAAATAGTTTCCTGTCGTGGACTTTATGGGCATTTGAGTGATAAGAATAATCCGGATATGACACAGGGTTTGTTCGCTTTTCCGATAGCAAGTACCCGTACAATGGGAAAAACACCTTACGTGGAGGCGGGTGTGGGTATTGAAAACATTTTCAAGGTATTACGTTTAGACTACGTCTGGCGGCTCACATATAGGGATTCGCTCGATATTGACAAGTCCGGCCTGAGAATAAGTCTTCACATGACCTTCTAAAAGTTAAATCCTGCTAATTGCAATGTTTATATAGCAAACAAAGGTCGCTTTAGTAATTAATTAATCTTATTTTTGCATCAATTTTAGTTTAATTTTAATAGAATAGAAATGAAACAAGAAATTAAACCCGCTACTGGACGTCTTGGCGTGTTGGTAGTTGGAGTAGGTGGTGCGGTTGCCACCACAATGATTGTAGGTACACTAGCCTCTCGCAAGGGACTGGCAAAACCGATAGGATCTATTACACAGTTAGCCACAATGCGCATGGAAAACAACGAAGAAAAACTCATCAAGGACGTTGTGCCCTTGACTGATTTGAACGACATTGTTTTCGGTGGATGGGATATCTTCCCGGACAACGCATATGAAGCTGCTATGTATGCCGAGGTTTTGAAAGAAAAAGACCTGAACGGTGTGAAAGATGAACTGGAAGCTATCAAGCCGATGCCGGCAGCTTTCGATCACAACTGGGCAAAACGTCTGAATGGTACACATATCAAGAAGGCTGCTACCCGTTGGGAAATGGTAGAACAACTCCGTCAGGACATCCGCGACTTTAAGGCTGCCAACAACTGCGAACGCGTTGTTGTACTGTGGGCTGCAAGTACCGAAATCTACATTCCGTTATCAGACGAACACATGTCACTCGCTGCTTTGGAGAAAGCAATGAAAGATAACAACACAGAAGTTATCTCTCCGAGTATGTGTTATGCATACGCTGCTATTGCAGAAGATGCTCCGTTTGTGATGGGTGCTCCTAACTTGTGTGTGGATACTCCGGCCATGTGGGAATTCTCTAAACAGAAGAATGTTCCTATCTCCGGTAAAGACTTCAAGAGCGGTCAGACACTGATGAAAACCGTATTGGCTCCGATGTTCAAGACTCGTATGCTGGGTGTGAACGGTTGGTTCTCTACCAACATCCTCGGTAACCGTGACGGTGAAGTGCTGGATGATCCGGACAACTTTAAGACAAAAGAAGTTAGTAAGCTGTCTGTAATCGACACCATCTTCGAACCGGAAAAATATCCGGATCTCTATGGAGACGTTTACCACAAAGTACGCATCAACTACTATCCTCCCCGCAAGGACAACAAAGAAGCATGGGATAACATCGACATCTTCGGATGGATGGGTTATCCGATGGAAATCAAGGTAAACTTCCTTTGCCGTGACTCTATCCTCGCTGCTCCTATTGCACTTGACCTGGTATTGTTCAGTGACTTGGCTATGCGTGCAGGTATGTGTGGCATCCAGACTTGGTTGTCATTCTTCTGCAAGAGCCCGATGCACGATTTCGAACATCAGCCCGAACACGACTTGTTTACACAATGGAGAATGGTAAAACAGACATTGCGTAACATGATTGGTGAAAAAGAACCTGATTATTTAGCTTAATTAAATAAGTGGAGAGTTGAAAGTTGAGAGTTGAAAGTGGTTGCAATGTAATTGCGGCATTAGACAACTTTTAACTTTCAACTTTTATTTTGGAGCACATCCAATCATCCTCCACTCTCAATTTTCAACTCTCAACTCTCAACTATTAATGAAGAGACCTTCCTTTCTACCTGTTTTAATAGGCACGGGCTTTGGCTCTGGTTTTTCTCCTTTTGCTCCCGGTACGGCCGGGGCATTGCTGGCTTCTATCATCTGGATTGCACTTTACTTCCTGCTTCCTTTCACTGCTTTATTATGGACGACTGCTGCTTTGGTGGTTCTTTTTACCTTTGCAGGTATTTGGGCTGCCAATAAGTTGGAGTCTTCTTGGGGCGAAGACCCGTCACGTGTGGTAGTCGATGAAATGGTAGGTGTGTGGATTCCGTTGCTGGCAGTTCCCGACAATGGACAGTGGTATTGGTACGTGATAGCGGCTTTTGCTCTGTTCCGTATTTTTGATATCGTAAAGCCATTGGGAGTACGCAAGATGGAGAGCTTTAAAGGTGGAGTAGGGGTAATGATGGATGATGTACTGGCGGGTGTATATAGTTTTATCTTGATAGCGGTGGTACGATGGGTGATTGGCTGAAAAGAGTTGCACGGATGATTTCGCAGAAGGGTGGAGTCTTTATGTTTTTAAGGGCGCAGCTTTCGGCTCAAATGGCGACTATTGCAGACTTTCTGGTGACTATCCTTCTGGTAAGGCTATTTGATGTCTACTATGTATATGCTACCTTGGCGGGCGCTATCTATGGAGGAATTATCAATTGCATTATCAATTATAAATGGACTTTTAAATCGAAAGGGAAAAAAACGCATGTTGCTGTAAAATTCATAATAGTGTGGGTTTGCAGTATTTGGCTGAATACGTGGGGGACGTACACTCTGACGGAATCGTTAGCGAAAATTCCGTGGGTACGTGATACACTCAGCCAATATTTCGGTGACTTCTTCATCATCCCTAAAGTGGTGGTGGCAGTCATTGTAGCGTTGTTCTGGAATTATAATATGCAGCGTTTCTTTGTTTACCGGAATATAGATATAAGAAGCTTGTTTAAAAGAAATTGAAAGAAAACAGAAGATTTAGATAAAAACAGATTTAGGTATATGAATTACAGAGATTACTTACAGCAACTGATTTATAAGATTATCAATCCTTTGATACATGGAATGATTAAAATAGGCATCACCCCTAATTTTATCACTACTACCGGATTTATTCTGAATGTGGTAGCGGCAGGTATGTTTGTCTATGCCGGTATCTGTGGCGGACAGAATGATTTGTCCATTCTTGGATGGGCAGGAGGTGTGATCCTTTTTGCCGGATTGTTCGATATGATGGACGGGCGTGTGGCACGTCTGGGAAACATGAGTTCCAAATTCGGTGCCCTCTACGATTCTGTGCTTGATCGTTACAGTGAGTTGATGACTTTCTTCGGTATCTGTTACTATTTGTCAGTCAAAGACTATTTCATTTACGCTATCATTGCGTTTGTTGCCCTGATCGGTTCGCTGATGGTGAGCTATGTGCGTGCCCGCGCCGAAGGTCTGGGCATTGAGTGCAAGGTTGGATTTATGCAACGCCCGGAGCGTGTGGTTCTGACAAGTCTCGGAGCCTTGTTCTGCGGTGTATTCAAGGATATTACCGCTTTTGATCCGATGCTGATATTGATGGTGCCTTTGACAATCGTTGCTGTGTTCGCCAATATCACAGCTTTCGCACGCGTGAGACATTGCTATAAGGTGATGACAGCGAACGAAAAGAAGAATGACTAATTAAAATAACATCCTTAATGATAAAAACAATTCAAATGCCGTCGAAGAAAGAAACCTTGACCGTTATTGTCATCATGGCTCTTTTTCTTCTGCTGACAGCTGCTTGTATCGGACTCCGTTCCGAACATCTGCTGATGGCGGCACTCTATCTGGTTTTATTTTTTGCCGGACTACCTACCCGGAAGCTGGCAGTGGCCTTACTGCCTTTCGCCATTTTCGGGATCTCGTATGACTGGATGCGTATCTGCCCCAATTACGAAGTAAATCCGATTGATGTAGCCGGACTTTATAATCTCGAAAAGTCGTTGTTCGGAGTGATGGATAATGGTGTGCTGGTTACTCCTTGTGAGTACTTTGCCGTGCATCATTGGGCGGTGGCAGATGTCTTCGCCGGCATCTTCTATCTTTGCTGGGTCCCTGTGCCTATCCTGTTCGGGCTCTGCCTGTACTTTAAGAAAGAGAGAAAAACTTATCTTCGCTTTGCATTAGTCTTTTTGTTTGTCAACTTAATCGGCTTTGCCGGCTATTATATCCATCCGGCTGCTCCCCCCTGGTATGTTATCAACTACGGTTTCGAACCGATACTGAATACTCCGGGCAATGTGGCAGGCCTCGGTCGCTTCGACGAAATTTTTGGCGTGACTATCTTCGACTCCATTTATGGAAGAAACGCAAACGTCTTTGCTGCCGTTCCTTCCCTTCATGCGGCATATATGGTTGTGGCATTGGTGTATGCCATCATCGGCAAATGTAGATGGTATGTGATTGCCCTTTTCTCTGTTATCATGGCAGGCATCTGGGGAACAGCGATCTACTCTTGTCATCACTATATTATAGATGTACTCCTTGGAATCTCCTGTGCACTGCTCGGCTGGCTGCTCTTTGAGTACGGACTGATGAAGATTCGCGGATTCAGAAACTTCTTTGACCGATATTATCAGTATATTAAATAGTGAAGAACAAATACCGCAATATATTCCTGGCTTTTGGCATTGTCGCCGTCCTGATCATGATATTCACTTTCGATATGGATTATCAGGAACTTTGGGCAAATTTGAAAAGGGCAGGAGTATATTTGCCTTTGGTATTATTGCTGTGGCTGTTCGTTTATCTGATTAATACTACATCGTGGTACATCATTATACGTAGCGGAGGGAAGCCGGGGTTTTCATTTGCCCGGCTTTATAAGTTTACCGTTACGGGTTTTGCCCTGAATTACGTAACTCCCGTCGGACTGATGGGTGGTGAACCGTATCGCATCATGGAATTGAAACCGTATATAGGAGTGGAGAGAGCCACTTCTTCGGTGATTCTCTACGTGATGATGCACATCTTTTCTCATTTCTGTTTTTGGCTGAGTTCTGTCTTGCTATACCTTTGCCTTTATCCGGTAGGGTGGGTGATGGGAACCATTTTGGGTACGATCACCGTCTTCTGCCTGCTGGTAGCTATGTTGTTTGTAAAAGGCTATCAGCATGGGATGGCAGTTGCTTTCGTTCGTCTGGGCAGTCATCTTCCTTTTCTGAAAAAGAAAGTAATCCGTTTTGCCGACTCCCATCGGGAACAGTTGGAGAACATAGATAAACAGATAGCCCTGCTTCATCAACAGAAGAAGGGAGCTTTTTATGCCGCTTTGTTTTTGGAATATACGGCACGTGTGGTCAGTTGTCTGGAGATCTGGCTGATCCTCAATGTGCTGACAAGGAGTGTCAGTTTTGCAGATTGCTGCCTGATTGCTGCCTTCTCTTCTTTACTGGCCAATCTTTTGTTCTTCTTGCCTATGCAGTTGGGTGGCCGTGAGGGAGGATTTGCCCTTGCGGTAGGCGGGCTTTCCCTTTCCGGAGCTTATGGAGTCTATGCGGCATTGATCACTCGCGTGCGTGAGATGGTCTGGATTGTGATAGGGCTTGCTTTGATGAAGGTTGGAAATAAAAAGTAGCTTTATTTTACTATAATTTCCCAGTATTCGTTTTTGTTTGATCCAACTCGCTGAATCATACCTTTTTGCTTTAATGATGTGATCAGGCGTTCGCTATGCCTTAGGCTGTGTGATATGAATTGTAAGTTTTGATGGCGTTTCGTACTTCCTGTATTTCACGGATGGGAGCTACTATATGCTTTCCGTCAAGGATATCTGTAATTTGACTTTCAGATAAGGTGTTTCCTTCAATAGCCAGTGAACCTTGAATGGTTTTAATTCGGTTGATTTTCCGCAATAGCAAAGCATCTTCCTGTTCCATGCGGATGGCATATCGTTTTACCAATGCGGAGATATCCGCTATTAAGTGGATAGCGCGGGAAGATATGGTGAAAGGCGGAGTATACATGCTGGAATATAAAAAGTTTATAAGTTTATTACTTTCTATAAAGATAGCATTAATTTCCTTCAGAGGAGACATCCTGATGATCTATTTTATAAAGGTAGAAACTCCAACTGCTTCGACTTAGTTTG
>CANSEY010000008.1 GCA_947646015.1 uncultured Bacteroides sp.
GAGAAGTTCAGCGGTGCGATGCAGAGGCTTGATGAATTAAGAAAAGGTAAATAAGCAATGGAACAGGGAGAAATCATATTATACCAGCCGGATGAAGCGGTCAAGTTGGAAGTGAGGCTGGAAGATGAAACCGTTTGGCTGACACAAGAACAAATAGCCGACTTGTTCGGGACTAAAAGGCCAGCTATTACCAAACATTTGAACAACATTTACAAAAGCGGCGAACTTGATGTAGATAGCACATGTTCCATTTTGGAACGTATGGGTAATGACGGCAAACAGAGATATACTACTAAATATTATAATCTTGATGCGATTCTGTCAATAGGATATCGGGTTAATAGCAAGAACGCAACCCTTTTTAGGAAATGGGTGAATAGTGTATTAAAGGATTATCTTTTAAAGGGGTATTCCATTAATAAACGTTTGTCAGAACTTGAAAGGACTGTCGCTCAACATACCGAGAAGATAGATTTTTTTGTGCGTACTGCCTTGCCCCCGGTCGAAGGCATTTTTTATAACGGCCAGATTTTCGATGCGTACAAGTTCGCTACCGATCTGGTAAAGTCGGCCAGGCGTTCGATCGTGCTTATCGACAACTATGTGGACGAAACGGTCTTGCTCATGTTGAGTAAACGCAGCGTCGGTGTCTCGGCCACCATTTACACCCAGCGTATCACGCAGCAACTCCAACTTGATCTTGACAGGCATAACAGCCAGTACCCACCTATCGACATCAGGACGTACCGGGACAGTCACGACCGTTTCCTGATCGTTGATGAAACGGACGTGTACCATATCGGAGCCTCGTTAAAGGATCTGGGGAAAAAGATGTTCGCTTTCTCAAAGCTGGATATTCCGGCGGCTGTGATAACTGACCTGTTATAATATCCCTTGTCTTATGAATGTGGTTATCTATTCACGTGTAAGCTCGCAGTCGGCCAGGCAATCGACCGAACGGCAGGTTGTCGATCTGGAGAGGTTCGCAGCCGGACGGGGGTACGAGGTGACGGCGGTCTTTGAGGAAAAGATAAGCGGACGAAAGGCCAATATCGAACGCCCGGTTTTAAGCCGTTGCCTGGAATACTGCACAGATCCGCAGAACCGGGTGGATATGTTGTTGCTGACCGAGATCTCACGCCTGGGGCGTTCAACCCTGGAGATCCTAAAGTCACTCGATACGCTGCACACGCATAAAATATGCGTGTATATTCAAAACCTGAACCTGGAAACGTTACGGCCGGACAAGACGGTAAACCCCTTGTCCTCTCTGATCACTACCCTGTTGGGGGAACTGGCCGCGATCGAACGCCAGGGGATCATCGACCGCCTTAATAGCGGACGGGAGTTGTACATCCAGAAAGGGGGCAGGCTGGGACGGAAGCCGGGAAGCCGGAAAACGGCCGAACAGAGGAAAGAGGAATACCGGGAGGCGATCGCCTTGTTAAAGAAAGGCTACTCGATCCGGAACGTGGCGAAGCTCACGGGAAAGGCCGTTTCGACGATACAACAAGTAAAAAAAGACTTCATTAGTAGCTGATTATCGGAACAAATATTGTATTTTTGCAACAAATACGAGTAAATGCACATAATTAAAAACGAGTATTTACACGTGTCTAAAAACGAGTATTTGCACGAAAATAATCAGAATCTAAATAAAAACGGTTATGGCAACAATGGCGGAGAAAATGGCGGCTTCACTGGAGGAATTAAGAAAGCTCCAGGAGAAAGACCGCTGTGTCGTCCTGCAAGGGACGGCCGAGATAGGGAGGACGCATTTAACCCGGCTGTTGGATAACGGCTGGTTGCAGGAAGTAATGAAAGGCTGGTATATTGCGGCCAGGCCGGGAACAGAGGGGGACACGACGGTCTGGTACACCTCATTTTGGTATTTTATTGCGAAATATGCGGCCGTCCGGCTGGGGGAACAATGGTGCTTGACGGCCGACCAGTCGCTGGATCTGTATTCGGGGAAAGTTACAACCGGAAGGTTATCCATGACGACCCGGTTACGGCGTGGCGTTTTATTGGCGGCCCGGGACTTGGGGACGGTAATCTGTTCAGCCGCCCTGCTCCGGGCATCTTCGATTTCCGCCTCTATCTGTTCCAGGTCGCCATAGTCAAAAGGGAGCTTCGGGTCTCCGTTATCGACAGGCTTGCATTTCTCACTCATCTTTCCGAACACCTTCCTCTTCAGCCATGCCAGGGAGGCGTTCAACTCAACTATCGTACCCCGGAGTTCTTCTATGGTCCTTGCCTGGGCTGAGATGATCTCACTCTGTTTACGGTTGATATCCAGCAGCTGCTCCATTGAGGGTTCCACAGCTTGTCCGGTTGCATCTTCTTTTGCCATTCAATATCTTTTTTTGATGATATAAAGATAGTCAAAAACAACAAGAAAAACAAGCCTTCAAGCTGTTTGTTTACAACTGTTTTACCAATGCTTTTTCAAATTGGAAAGCCGTCTTTGCCTGCCTTTGCTGACATCTTCATTGATGCCTTCCACCATAACGACCAGGTCACTCCAGGTCATGGGGTAAGAACGGGTGGCAGGATTATAGGCGGGTATCTTGAAGGTGCCTTCTTCAAGCAGTTTCTCATAAAGGACCAGACCGCCCGGTTCGGCATGGAGCAATTTTATCTTGGTCCGGAAACGGTTGTAGAAAATGAATACCTCCCCACTTCTGATGTCGCCTCCCATCCTCTCATGCACAAGGCCGCAAAGAGTGAACATACCTTTCCTCATGTCCGTATAACCGGGGCACAGGAAATATCTCATGCTGTCATTTAGGCAGAACATTGGCATTATATATTTTAGAGATCAGATTCAGGGCAGCTTCACAGCCGGAAGACCCTTTAAACTTCAACTTCAATCCGTTGGGTAATTCCAAGGATATTTCAGAGCTGTCCTTTCCTTTCAAGGGAAAGGGGACGCTAGGCTGGGGAGATGGCAGGGGAGCCTCGTGAGATATACCGGGGGATGGCGTGTCGCCATTGATTACTATGGGGACAAAGCTGTCTTTAACCCCTAAGCGGGAGGCTTCTGCCAATAACTCCCGCTCCGTTATACCGTATTTTTGTTTCCAAAGATAGAATCTACTACGGCTATAACCTTCATTCTCACAAAAATCAGCAATGGACAAACCACTCTGCTGCTGACGGAAAAGAACGGAGATAAATTTTTCTCTGCTCATCATGTGTTTACGTCGCTGCATCATAGGATATTATTTTTTTTGCAGCAAAAGTAAGGAGGGAAAATGAACTGTAGAAGATGTACTTACTCAGGCGCTTACAATTATGCAGAGTTGGGAGCGAGCTGCTTTTGTCCCCCTTGATGTGTCCTTTTGTGACAGGAAGCGGAATTCTGTTTACGGGAATAACCGGATGGCGTAATCCATTGGGACGGCATACGTGAGCATGGTTCTCCCGCCGGATTCTTTTTTATTTTGACCTGTATCTATGCGTCGTAGGTCGCTTCGCTTGCTAAGTCCCAGTACTTTCCCCAACTCGGACGGCAATACCGGAGCGTTTTTTCGGGCGGAAAATTACCGCAGGGAATTTTGTGTCCCGAAAACCGGAGGCTTGAACGTGGAGGTATTCGCCCTCCGAGTTAACTTCTCTGAAGGGACTTGTCAAGTGAAGCGTGGCTTATGGCGTAATTTTATGGAAGAATATGGATTAAAGCCTGTTATAAGATATGTTTTTATAAATCAATGCATACAGAAGGTGCTTGTTCCATATAAAAAAAGTAACTTTGTCTTTTAATTAAGACCAAAATGAAGAAAGCATATACGATAGAACAGCAAATCGCCAGACTGAAATCAAACGGTATGACGTTTGACAATGAGGAGAAAGCAAAAGAAATTCTCCTTGATGTCGGTTATTACCGGCTTGGATTCTATTCTTTTCCATACGAAATAAAATTCCCATGTCTGGAACACCGTGACCATAAACTAAAGCCGGGTACAACATTCAAGAGTGTCTATGATCTTTATGAATTTGATACCAGACTCCGAAGAATACTGCTTAATGCCCTTGACCGTATCGAGGTCAATATCCGTACAAAACTTATCTATAATATATCGCTCCGGTATATTGATGACCCCTGTTGGTTTGTCAACCGCAAGTATGTAACTTCCAAATTTGTGAATGACTTTGAGGAACAGGTTTATTCCGCCTTGCGTAAAAATCCCATAATACAGCACCATCATGCAAACCATTCCGGAATATATGCTCCTGCATGGAAGACCATAGAGTTCATGACAATCGGTAATATCATAACATTATATGATTCATTGAAAGAACCGGAAGCAAAAGATCTGGTTGCCAATGCATATGGTTGTTCAAGAGGTGTTTTTTTCAATTATCTGGAAACCATCCGAGTCCTTCGCAACAAGTGTGCTCACGGGGGATGCATTTACCGTATGGATTTCCCAAAAGGCATCAAACGCTTGCCTGCTGACATTTCTGCTGATTGCAGACACAATATCAAAGGTAGCATAGATGTTGTAAGATATATGCTGGGGTGTATCTCTCAAAACCGGAAAACGGATTTGGAAAACGAGATTTATAATCTTGTCAGTTCCATTCAGACGACTGAGGCCAAGAACGTCATAGCACAAACCTCCAAACTTCACGGCTCTTTCATTTAAACTCGGAACAAACTGATAACCACTGATTATGTTGATTTTACATCAACAGAGACAGATGGCATTTAGTCTATGTTGTGTCAATAGCGACGTTTGGCTGCTCCTAAATGCCTATCAGCCACAGACATTGAAATTTCAAAGCATTTTTAAATGAAAGAGCCGTGTCCAAACTTGAATATTGAAGCCATATTATTTGGCGGCATAAAAAATAATACTTACCTTTGCAACACTGAAAGTGCCCGTGCGAGCATAGTCGTCGCATCTGCACTATAAAAAGGAAGTAGAGAAGTCCCGGTCATTACGATTGGGATTTCTTGTTTTTTATAGCTATGTATATTCCGAATAGAGTCTATATAGAATAAGGAAAAGGACTAACAGAGCTTATAATTATCAGTACTTTAAAACCTTATTCTATATAATGCCTAATCTTCATACACTCCGAAGCCGAAATATCCGGCTATGACAAAATCTTCCCCGCTTTTGTCAGCAAGCGACAGCAGGCTGTCCAAAGTATCGCAGTAGAAAAAGATTTCATCATCCATTTCCGTATCGAAGTCCAGGGCGATTCTTGTCTCCAGCGTCTCCAAAGTGTCATTCCAGCGTATGGCACATTCGAGAAAATGCGGTTCATGTCCCTTTTCAGTACGGTATTCCTGATATTTTTCACGGATTTCCTTCTTGATTTCCTCCGGCTTCTTCCAGGAACTGTCGTCCACGATTTCAAGACTCAGCCCCTCGACAAGCAGGCAAGTGCCTTTGTCATATACCATCAGGGTACGTTTTCCCATATATTTTTTTCTCAAGTTTTCCCAATCGGGAATGTCCCATCGTTCGGTAGTCCATACTCCCCGGTAATTTTCGGGAACAGCGAGGTATTCGCTCTGTGTCATTCTTTTCATCTTTCCGTGTATTTATGGTGAAACAAAAAGAACCTTGCAGGTCTTGCAAGGCTCTCCAAATGCTGGATAGCGGTCAAACTCGTTGCAGGCGTTCCAGTCCACGCTCATTGTGTATCCTTTCGGGAAATGTGTGCCGACAAATTTTTCAATCATAGCCCGTTCCTCTTCGTTCAGGCTGCCGTCCTCTTCCGTTCCGTATTCCAGGGCATATATGGCCCATTCGGGAATGTTGTCCCATTCCGTCTTTTTCATGTGCGCTGCCATAACTTACCGTTTTATGCGGCGGAAAGCCTACAGATTATCTCCTGAAGTTCCTGTTCCCATTTTCTATCAACATTGCCGAAGGATGGATAGGTAAGCTGGTACCAGTTGTGGTAGTCGAAGAGTTTCATCCTCAGCGGATAGTAGTCGAACATTTTCCTGCCGTCCCTGAAGATGCGGATATGGTTTGTACCTACGTTCATGGACTGTAGTCCGTGTCCGTTTAGAATCTCATGGAATCTTTCCATCGGAGTGAAGTTGCTTCTGCTCATATCTTTCATTTTTTTGAGTTAGACATCTGCGGCTTGTCAAGCCGGTATTTTATTTCTTGCCTGCCTTTCTGTCCCGTGCCGGATTGCACAAGGCTTTGCGAAAAAATACCGGAGCCCCCGGGCGAGGATGATTTTTTCAGCAAACCACGGAGGGGCCCGGCCTTGCACAATCCAGCGGGCACGGGACGACCTTTGCAGGCGGAAATAAAACAGCGGTCTCCCTTTTTCTCTATTTTCAGTCATTGTTTTCTTCTCCCTCCTGCTGCGGGATGAGGTATCTCAGCTCCGGATCATTTTTTATTCTTTCCATCTCTTCTTCTATTATCTGCAACACGTCCGCCTTTATCTGCGAGTAGTTGCGGTCAATCTGCTGCTGCATGATATCGTTTCCGTCCGCGTCCCTGAACTCGTTGATGACAGGAATTTTCTTGTAGGCTTTCATTTCTTCCGATACCTTTGCGCTGTCCACGATGATGCGGGCATGGAAAATTTTCTGGTCTATCTCTTCTCCGAAATTGTCTGCCACGCTGCCAACGAATGTACCTTGCGAAAGATTGGCTATCTTGGAGGCGGGTATCAGGGAATCAAGCTGCGTGTTGATGGAAGTCGAAGTATCCTGACGGTTGATGGATATGGACTGCCGCTGCTGGAGTATCTTGCCGAACCGTTCCGACAGTGATTTTGCCGTTTCTCCTACAACTTGCCCGCTGAAGATATTGCCCACTGTATTTTGGATTACCTTTGCCTCCTTGTCTCCGTAGTCGCGTGCAAGCTGCGAGAAGTCCTGGAAGCCGAGACAGACGGCCACCTTGTTGCTTCGGGCGGTCGCAATCAGGTTGTCGATACCACGGAAATAGATGGTCGGAAGCTCGTCAATGATGATGGAACTTTTCAGTTGTCCTTTCTTGTTTACCAATTTGACGATGCGCGAATTGTACAGGCCGAGAGCCGCCGAATAGATATTCTGTCTGTCCGGATTATTGCCCACGCAGAGGATTTTTGGATGTTCGGGATTGTTCAGATCCAAAGTAAAATCATCCCCTGTCATCACCCAGTAAAGCTGTGGCGAGATCATTCGCGAAAGCGGAATTTTCGCACTTGCTATCTGGCCCTGGAGCTGGTCTTGAGCTCCGCCTTGCCATGCATCCATAAAGGGGGAAAGATAGTTTTCGAGGGACGGATAAGAGGTAAGAATCGTGAAGATATCGGCATATGGCTTGTTAAGAAATTCAATTGCATGAGGGAACGTGCAATACTTTCCGTCCTTGTAAATCCGCAAATACCAGATGATTGCGGCAAGCAGGATAATCGGTGACTCCACGAAAAAATCACCCTGTTTCTGTATCCAGGTCTTGTTCAAATTGAGCATTATGGTATAGGCACTTTCGTAGGCATCGCTGATGTCTGCCATGAATCTCGGATTGATGGGATTGCAGCGGTGGCTGCGTCTGGGGTCGTCAAAATTGATGACGTAGAATTCCGGCTTGACCTTGTAATGTTGTCTGTGCTTGAGCAGATGGTTGTAGGCTATCTCCGAGAGGTCCGGAAATTTGTAGTCGTAGATATACATGGCAAAGGATTTCTCGATCTGCTGTTTGATGTAGTTGTTCACCACGGCATAGCTCTTTCCGGAGCCGGGTGTTCCCAGTACGATAGAGGCTCGGAACGGGTTCACGATGTTGATCCAGCCGTCCCATTCCTTACCCTGATAGACAAATTTCGTGGGCAGGTTTACGGAATACTCGTTTTCCATAAGCCTTGTTTCCTGCATGAAACTTTCGTTGGCGGTGTTGAATACGTCTTCCATAAGGTTGTGCTTCAGCATACGGCTGATCCATATTCCCGACATAAGCAGGAGAATGTAGCCCGTGGTAAGCGTCAGCGTATATACGGTAGCATTCACTGTCGTACTGAACGGCAGGTCAAGCATCCACCAGTTCATGAAGAACAAGACAATGCCGCCGAGGAAGGCGGCGTATATTTTCCGCCACGTCATCTTCTGGTTCTTGACACCTTTCGTACCCAGACACGAAAGTCCCAGAAATATGAAGGCGAACACTTTCGTCACGAGCAGGTTGCTGAACAGTCCTGCCGTCTTCTGGAAGTTCAGCAGAATCCTGTCCACGACTCCAATGTTGATGCCCATATCCACGAATGCGCTGTAGCAGAACCAGTAGACATGGATTACAATAAACACGATGGAAATGGCACGCATGAACTCCATGACCTTGGCCAGTCCTCTCAAATCATCTTCTTGTTGCATAACTGTAAAAATTTTGATGGTTGGTAATTGACAATCAGGATATGCCGCGTGAACGGCGTTTCTTCTTTTTTTTGCGTTGCAGTCTGCGGGCGAGTGCCTCCTCCTGTGGGTCCGGTCCGTTGATGTCGGGACTGAATATTCCGAAAGTCTGCTCGATGGCGCTTTCCATGTTGTCGGAAAGGCTCTCCCGTGTGGAGGTATATTGTCCGGGGAATTCCGGCTCCGGAAATTCCTGCGGCCTGTTAAAAAGCTGTTCGAAGGCGTTGGCGGAAAACTCCTTGCCCAGACGGGAACCGTTATATACCTCACGGTTCCTGTGGTCTATGAAGGTCACGCCGTAGATGCGGCCTTCCTCGTTTTCCCTGAACACCACATCAATGCCCTTTTCCCCGAGCAGCCGGATGAAATCTTCCCGGTTTCCACGGCAGCCGTGCATGGCCAGCGTGACGGCATCATGGATTTTCGGCTGCCACTTCCGGTTTCTGAAGTCACGGACATTGACGGCAATCCTTTTTTCTATCCCTTCGTAGCCGAAGCGCTTGCCGATGAGCGAAGACTTGATGGGCGTACATACCGGCCTGCCCGCATCGTCCGTCAGGGTATATACGATGCCGTTGTAAGGTGAGCCTTCAAATTCTCCCCGAACCTGTTTGGCCTCGATGTTGAAGCATGAGAGCATGGCACTGAACTCCCCGAATGTCTGGAAGCGGTAGGCGGTGAAAATGCTCTTTAGGATATTGCCGACCTGACGTTTTACGCCCCCGTCCCGGTAGTCCGCCTTCTTGAGATACGGTTCCAGCAGTTCGTTCCGCTTGTCGGCCACAGGCTTGAGCCCGAATCTGTTTTCCAGTTCCCGGCAGGCTTTCATCGAACGGTTCCATTCGTATGCGTCACTGATTTTTTCGCCGTTCTCCTTCACGCAGGTGGAGACAATATGGACATGCCTGCGGTCGATGTCCTCGTGCAGATAGACGATGTAGGGCTGGTCGCCGTAGCCCATCTTCTGCATATACTCGCGTGCCAGTTCTGCGAACTGCCCGTCCGTGAGGCGGTCGTCCACCGATGGGTTCAGGGAGATATGCAGTACCGGCTTCTCCGTGTTCCTGTTGGCGGCGAGATAGCTCTCGAAAGCCCACAGCGTCTGCTGCATGACATTGTGGGGATTTCCGGTGAGGTCGGTAATCATGCGGTTGCCCGCGATGATACGGGCGGTTGCCTCGTCCACTTTACGCTGGTTGTAGATGACCGCCCCGTAGAGCGATACACCCCTGTTGATCTTAGCCACCATTCTGCTGTTCCTCCTTCTTTCTTTTTATAAGGTATTCCTCCTCGAACTCCCGTGTAAGCATGATGATCCGCTTGCTCAGCACCACCAGGTCGATGGTAGCCTTCTCCAGATTACGGAGCAGGGCGAACGCCCGTTTCTCGCCGAAATTGGACTTGACTGCCTTCACTGTCTGGTTGTAGTTGTTGCCGATGGCCTGAAACTGGTGATAGAAATTTGTAAGTCTGATGTAGTAGTCCATCGCAGCCTTGTCGATTCTGACGACCTTCATTTCACGTCCGAAAATCATCGCTTTGATGAACTTGGAATGCTGTTTCAGTCCAGATTTCTGGAACAGGATTTCAAAGTGGCCGTTCTCTTCCGAGTTCAGCCGTACCACATAGCGGTGTACCGCCGGGTCTGTTTTCGGCTTCCGTCCCGCACCTTTTCTTGTCTTTCTTTTACTGTTTTCTTCCATACGCATTGAGATTTTCTGTTCTGTTTCTTCCGTCATGGATTTCCGACTTTGGAGGAAATCCCTCCCGAGCCTTCAGGCGAGCGGCAAGTTTGTTTTGAGTGCCCGAATTTATTTCGGGTGCCTCAAAACACAACTTGCTATTACCGCTTGGTAATGAATTTTCCTTCGTCAAATTAAATTTTGACCTTCAGCCTCATTCTTCGGCTTCGGGAAACCTCCGCAGCGGTATCCGTTCCGTTGTCGGTGCAAAGTTATGGCGGTTTATCCTGTTGTAAAATAGCGGGTTATATGTAACGTGATGACATATGGTGACACAGGTCGTCACCTCCCTTGAAACATAGTGATGATATGAAAAAATACCTTTTTATTTGCAACATAAACGGTAAAACAAACCAATAGTCAAGTAACTGTCCGTTGTATTGCTGGTTAGCGAAAACACTTGTTGCAACAGGTGGGCAGTGATTGTTTACTTGCTTTGTTAGGGCAGATAACTATCGGTTGGTCGGTTTGCCGATTGGTGAGCACAAAGTAACCATATCACTAACAAACCTTGTCACAAAGTAAACAACAGACAAGTAAAACAATAGTGTAATAAACCATTAAAAAAGTTCAGTTATGAAGAAGAATCCGTTATTCGTTGCGGTCAGCAACCAGAAAGGTGGGGTCGGCAAAAGTACCATGCTGGTAACGCTTGCCAGTCTCCTGAATTATTCGATGGATAAGAGTGTGGCCATCGTTGATTGTGACTCCACCCAGCGCAGCCTGTTCAATCTGAGGGAACGGGACATGGAGATGGTGGAGAAGAACAAGAAGTACATGGTGCTGTTGGAAGAGCAGAGGCTTAGGGGGTGCAGGATTTATCCTATCAGGCAGGCAAAGCCGGAGAATGCACGCCAGGTGGCCGGAGAGTTGGCGGCAAAAGCAGATTTTGATATCGTTTTCATAGATTTGCCAGGGTCTATGGACATATCCGGTGTGTTGCAGACCATTTTCAATGTGGATTATGTATTGACCCCCATTGCCGCTGACAATTTCGTTATGGACAGCAGTTTTGTCTTTGCCAAAAGCGTCATGAAGTTTTTGGAAAACCGGAAGAATATTCCTTTGAAAGACGTGTTCCTGTTCTGGACCAAGGTAAAGAAAAGAAGCAATACTGAAGTGCTTGACAACTATATGGCACTGATGAAGAAACAGGGGCTGAAAATTCTGGATTCAGCCATTCCGGACCTCTGCCGTTATGACAAGGAACTCTCATCCCGGACCCGCACCTATTTCCGCTGTTCACTCCTTCCACCGCCGGCAGGACAACTTAAAGGCAGCGGATTGCAGGAACTGGCAAATGAACTGATTGTAAAATTTAACCTGTAATTGAGGTATGGCAAAGAATATAGTAAAAGTAAATGAAGAGGAAATCAGGGGGTATATGGTCGGTAACATTCCTGATGCCATTGAGAAAGAGGATGTCATCGTGGTAGAAGTTCCAGCAGAGGAAACCGATAAAAGGCCGGATAAGGAAAAGGAAACAGCCTCGGAAAATCCCGAACCTCACCCAAAGCGTAAAAGTGAAAGCGGTTTCCGTCAGAAGTATCTGGTGAATACCCCCATGCCCGGACGTATCCAGGTGTACCTGAACCGCAAGCTGTACGACGAGATAAAGAATTATCTCAATGTGATAGCTCCCGAAGTAAGTATCGCGAGCTATATCAGTAACATCATAGCCGAGCATATAGAACTCAACATCGAGGAAATCACCCGAATGTATAAAGACCGTTTTTCACCCCCTAAAATTCAATAGTCATGGAAACAACATTAATTTATTTTTCAGTAAAAGCCATGTCGGCAACCTATATATTATATAAGGTATGGATGTTTATATTCAGTCCGAAAGTTTATAAATTCTGGGACAATCAGCTTCGTTATATGCGTATGGCACGTATCCGGTTATGGAAATCACGTAAAAAACGAATGGTGGAAAAAGCAAGGAAAGCCCGGTATAGGGCAAGACTGGACAAGGCTGAAGCATGGATCGCACAAGCGGAGAACGATATCCTAAAAGTCGGGCATGAAAAGAAAACCGAAACGCAGCCGAATCCCCTGGACGAGTACAATGAAGTAATCGGCAAGACGAAGATAGTCTATCTTGAAGACCCGGAAGTGGCGAGAAAAACTCCCACACGTTCTGAACCTATGAAAAAGGAACCCATAGAGGAGGATAAGGATATAAATACGGATGACGTGATTGATGACTTTACTCCCAAAAAAGGACTGACTGAATCAGAAAAACGGGAACTCATGTCAAATGACGGGTGCGTTCCTGACCCGGATTTTTCAAGGGCATTGACTTTTGAAGAACTGAACAATGTCGCTGATGTGCTTATTTCGGGAACGGATGACAGAAAGAAAATCCGAAATGCTGCCGAAACCCTGTACCAACTTCAGGATACAGACCTGTTCAGTTTTTTTTCAACCGAACTGAGTACTCAAAGCCAATTGGAAAAACTGCTCAAAGAAAATATGCCAAATGGAAAAGAGACATCAAAACAGTCTTTGGAACAGATTGGAATTGATTGGAATAAATACATGTAAATATGGAATCGAATATGAAGGACAAAAAACAACAAGCAGTACCGCAGTCAGAAGCAGAATCTTTTGGCATAAAAAGAAATCCTGCAGTTCGTGCCCCACGCATCTGTCTATCTGAAGAAGAAGTCATCAGAATTATGCGGAATGAAGACGCTATCAAAAAGAAGATAGGAAATCTTATTGATAGTATGCTTTGTGATGACTCGCAAATTTCAGAAATGGATAATACAAAAAATAAGACAGAGGCATTCGATATAGATGAATTCGTTTAATTGTTTCTTTTTGCTGTCATAGTTTCAGAAGGCATGTCGATGTGATATCGGCCTGCCTTTGATTTTTAAGTATTATTCAACTCTTTTGGCATTATCTAATCTCCTATGACAGTAAGAAATCAAAGACAAAATTTCTAAAGCATCTTGTTCACTCACTGGCCACTCAATTTTTGGTTGATGAGCTTCTGGATTCCTAAACATATTGCACAAACCTTCTAAGATTGCCTCGAAACCTTTCTGTTCATCTTTTTCCTGTTTGGATTTATACGAATTGATTACCAATATAGGATGATTAAACACATATTCCACTAACCGTATTCCATCAGTATTAATTAATGACAGTTGCCGTATTCTTGCAAATAACCCTTTGCAAGCTTCAAATACAGCATGAAAGTAGTTCTTATCAACTAGTTCTGTTGTGCAATATTTGAATATTTCTTGATGTGCATTCCTCATCTGAAGATTTACTAAAAGGTCATTTGCACGTTGTTGGGCTTCACTAATAGTTTTTGCAGTAGTAACGACCCTAAAACGGCCGTTTGATTGTAATTCATAACCTACATAAGATAGGCATTCATTAATCGCCTTTCTTTTTGTCTCAAAAATTTGATTATCTGTAAAACGCGCAGGGTTCAATACAATTTGGATGAATCTCAATATTTTGTTTGAACATTTATCAAAGTTCTGAACGGATGCAAGTGCACTGTAAAGCCTTTTCCATTTCGTTATTTCAGGAGTCACATCTTTAATATTACACTGCTGAAGGAAATAAGATATTTCAGATCCAGTAAGTCCATTCGATGTATCTCCTAGTATTTTTGAAATACGTTCCAATATACCTTGGTTTAAGCAATATCTTAGTTCCATAACTGTCAATATATATAAGTGTTATCAATAAATGTTGAACAAACTAATTTCATCAATGTCTATTACTGGAGTGTAACTATCCCTTACCCATTCAGTGCAAATTTTATATTGAGGAAACGCACCCTTATAGGGTTCATCTACCCAATCATTATTCCATAAATTAACGCCAGTCTCACCATTTACGATTTTACATATATTTTCAGTATATGTAACAGGGTGAGGCAAATTAAATGCTATACGTTGAATCCATATTTGAATTTCGCCAATATTCGGAAACCTCTGAAACTTCGCATAAACATTATTAACAATTCGCTCTCTTTCATCTGTCGAAGGAATTTTACTAAGGAGTTTACTGATGATAGAAAGAATTACCTTGTACGTTTTCGGACTATATAGTGCTATTTCTGTGAAAATTGATATCATCACAAGGTAATCGCCACAAATCGCAATTTTTTTGTTCAATCTTTGGGCAAAAGTTGTTAAAAGTTTTATTAGTGTACCGCTGTTTGGATGTTTTTTGGAAAATTGGTATATAAAAAGAGCCTCCTGCTGAAGATTGGACATTGTAGAGTATATCCTTTTCTGCGTTTTCCTATAAATTGGACCTTCTGAAATATATGCTTTCTTATCAGGTTTTATAGAATCACTGATGACATCTTCTGTCAGATATGTCTTTTTCCCATTCAATTGAAAATTGAGTTCTGCAAGAACTTCTTGAAGAAAGAATGCTATTCGTTCTGTATCCTCTTTTGAATTGCAAAAAATACGATAGTCATCTCGGTATCTTACTATATGATAGTTAGATATTCCATTTGTATTTAGTCTTTCGCTAAGTAGCTTATCTGCATACGCAAGTACTATTTCTGCAATAAAGTCAGATAACGTACTTCCCTGAGGTATACCATTTGTTTGACCATATTGCATACCTTGCATATAGTTGTCAATAATATTTCCCAATAGTCCTGACTTATTGCGTTTTTCTTTAGCTTGTTCTTTTCCCATCAATGCCCACGCAATGGTATGAGTATATATAGCACAGTAACAATTCGTAATATCGGTAACAAACATATATCTATAAGACAAAGCTAACTCAAGGCTTCTTTGTTCAACATTTTCCCACCAAGAACTTACTGATGCTGACATATGTGATTTGTCTGTGTCTCCTTTAACTTTAGGAATACTCGCAACTTCTATGTTTGGTACTTTCAGCTCAGCAAAGCGATCTTTTATCTCCTTCCAACTACTCTTATTTGTCATAGCCTTGACAAGCAGATAATAAAGGTATGGATTAATTAACTGAATAGGCCTATATGAATACTGTGCATCCTTCTTGACTAACATCTTATGATTTACGTTTTCATAATCAGAAGGCATTCTCTTAGGATCTTTTAGAATGTCTCTCAATTCTTTATTTCCGACAGAATTTTGGACATATTCTATCACGGGCTTAAAATCTATGTATTTGGGAAACTGCATATTACAATAGTTTTGCGATTCCAAGAAATACTGTCTTGCTTTTATATGCGAAAGTTCAAGAATGGTCTTCATCGACAATATTTTACTATATTTTTCTGATTGACTTTTATTATTGACGACACTTATGTGTTTATATATCTAAACTATCTTCTTTGAGTAAGAAATCAAATAACCCGACTGTGAGAATCCCTTCCTCATTTCGGCGAGGCATAATGTGATCTTTGACAACAATGATTTTCTTGAATGAATCATTGATATTCGTCAACGAACGGGATTCCTGTATTTCTTTCTCTCTATCCGGTATAGACAATGCCGACTGTATATAGTACTTCTTGCTGCCAAGAGTCGCTATAAAATCCACTTCAAGGTGGATGCGAGTCCACTTCCCGTCCTTATCCGGCTTCTTTATCTCCACCATTCCAACATCGACACTATAACCACGGACAATCAATTCATTGTAAATGATGTTTTCCATGATATGCGTTTCCTCTTGTTGGCGCATATCAAGAATGGCATTTCTTAAGCCAATGTCCGTAAAATAATACTTGGAAAGCGTATTGATGTACTTCTTTCCTTTAACGTCGTAACGTACAGCCCTATTCAAGAGGAACGATTCTGACAAGTAGTTCAGATATTTGGAAATAGTTTGACTGCCAATTTTCACATTTTTCAAACTTTTGAAAGTATTCGACAATTTTGTAGGGTTGCATGGAGCACCTATAGATGATGCCATAATGAGAAGTAATTCACGCATTTCATTCTCATTCTTGATTTTGTGCCTCTCGATAATATCTGCCAAATAAACAGTCTCAAATAGATTTTTCAGATAGTTTATCTTCTTTTGTTCGGTTTCAAATGACTGGACAAGAGGTAAACCACCGTAGGTGAAGTATTCGCGCCACGCATCTTGTTTGTCTCCACCTTTAGCCAAATAAAATTCAGAAAAAGACAGAGGATTTACATGAATCGTCTCTCCCCGGCCTCTAAACTCCGTTGGAATATCGGATGACAGGAAATGGGAATTGCTTCCTGTTACATACGTATCGGCATTTTCGATATGGCGGAAACTGTTCAATACATCGACAAATTCATCCATCAGCTGTACCTCATCAATAATGATATAGTAAAGTTCCTTGTCCTTGATTCTGTCGTGAACATAGTGAAGCATCATATCCGGATTCCTTAAATCCTTGTTCATCCGATCTTCAAGGTCAATCCGGATAATGTGATCATCTGCAATTCCATTTTCCAACAAATAGTGGTAGAATAAAACATTCAGCAGGTATGACTTGCCGCATCTGCGGATTCCTGTCACTACCTTGATAAAACCATCTTGACGGCTTTCTATCAGTTGCTGAAGATATCTGTCTCTTTTTATTTCCATCATCACATTAAATTTCTGCCAATATTGGCATTTTTTTACAATACAAAGGTAATGACTATAATCCGTCCATGCAAGGATTATATTATTTTTTTGCCAATATTGGCACTTATATATTATGGACTATAAGATAATGCTGACAAACAAGTATTTAAGAGAAATCAATGCAAAAATTCTATCTTTGCAAAAAAAATGAACGATGGCAATGACAAAAGCGATATTGGAAAAATGGATGGTGGCGCAGAAGCGTCACCGCCTTTCGGACAAGCAGGTACAGATGGCCCGTGAACTGGGTCTGAACCCCGACAAGCTCGGCAAGATAGACAACCACAAGCAGGAGGCATGGAAAGCCCCGCTTCCGCAGTTCATTGAAAGTATCTATTTCAAACGATTCAAGCGTGAAAACCCGGAAACGGTCAAGCCCTTAAAGCAGATTATGGCTGAAATGGAGGTCAAGAAGAAGCAACAGAAAGCGAAGAAGGAGGAACGGAGGAAACAGCGTGCCCTCTCTTCCGGTTCTGAGGAATAGGTAATGTATATATGAAAAGAAGCGAAGTGTGAAGGCCGACCGGCTTTCACACTTCGCTTTTCCATTCCAATACAGACAGCCGCTATTTCATCCTTTCATAAAGATTGATGACCGACTTTCCGCTTTCCAACGCCTTGTTCACCGTGTAGAATGTTCCCCCTTTCGGTACAAGATCCCAATAGGCTATGACTGTATCCGCTTTACGCACCATGTATTCATCCCTGCGAAGGTAGCAGCCCTTGTGGTAATTCTCGGAAACCATGACCACCCGGTCCATCCTTTCCAACAGACGGGCATACAACAGCTGGTCTTCCGCTTCAAACCACAAGGGCTGTTTCCGAAAAGGTACTGCCGCTATGAGCTTGATATCTTCGTATCTCTCCCTGACCTGCAAGACCGCCTCCGCAGCAGTCATATCAAATCCGCTGGCCATCCCGGTGTAGTATTCCTTGTATCCCTGCCCGTACAGTTCTGTTACCACTCCGGTCACAGCTTCCCTGATTTGTGCAAGTATCCGGGAATCGTTTCCGGACCCTTGCAGAATACGTTCCTTACGGTGTCCCGTGAAAGCCACTGTCTGATTGTTTCTTGTTTCCATGTTATCTTCTGTTTTTTGTTTTTACATATATCCATTCAAACCGAACGGTATTTTATTTCCTGAAGGCTTTTCCGCCCCGGTCCGGAATCCCGCAAGGCTTGCCGTGAAAAAATACCGCAAGCGCAGCGAGGATGATTATTTCACGGCAACCAGCCCGCAGGGCCGCCTTGCCGGGTTTCCCGGGACACGGGGCTACCTTTGCCGGAAGAAATGAAATGCCGCTTTCTCCTTATCCCTGTTTTTACTGTTTCATATTGCCGGGAAAACCCTTTTTGAATGCTTGAAAACCCCTTGCCGATGTAACGTGACGTCATAAGGTGTCACAAGTCGTACAGTTTGTAAATCAATGGATTAAGCACTATATATTCGCAGTCGAAATCATTTTTGTCTCACCAATTAAAAGTTTCGACACATGAAAAAAAGATTCTTTTTGGCAGCCATGACGCTGCTGGTTTCAATGGGGGCTTTCGCCCAAGGCAACGGTATCGCCGGTATCTCGGAAGCGACCAACATGGTCACTTCGTATTTCGATCCCGGAACCAAGTTGATTTACGCCATCGGCGCCGTTATCGGCCTTATCGGGGGCGTGAAGGTATATTCCAAGTTCTCGTCGGGTGACCCGGACACTTCAAAGACCGCCGCCAGCTGGTTCGGTGCGTGTATCTTCCTGATTGTGGCTGCCACCATCTTACGTTCATTCTTCCTGTAATATGGCGAAGTATCCTGTCAACAAGGGAATCGGTCGCAGCCCGGAGTTCAAGGGACTCAAGAGCCAGTACCTGTTCATCTTTGCCGGAGGGTTGCTCGCCCTGTTCGTGGTGTTCGTCATCATGTACATGGCAGGCATAGGCCAGTGGGTCTGCATCGGTTTCGGGGTCATCTCCGCATTGGTGCTGGTCTGGGCGACCTTCAGCATGAACACGAAATACGGCGAATGGGGGCTTATGAAACTCCATGCGCTGCGCAGCCATCCCCGCTACATCATCAGCCGGAGAAAGTTCCTCCGGTTGTTTTCTTCAACTATTAAAAACAGAAAGGCATGAAAAACGTAATGAAAACAGCCACGCTGGAAAGCAAGTTCCCGTTATTGGCCGTGGAGAACGGCTGCATCATCAGCAAGGATGCGGACATCACCGTGGCATACCGGGTGGAACTGCCGGAACTCTTCACGCTGACACGGGCCGAGTACGAGTCCATGTACTCCACCTGGGCGAAGGCGGTCAAGGTATTGCCGAACTACAGCATCGTGCATAAGCAGGACTTCTTCATCGAAGAGGGTTACAGGCCGGACATCTGCAAGGAAGACCTGAGTTTTCTGAGCCGCAGTTTCGAGCGGCATTTCAACGAACGGCCGTACTTGCAGCACACCTGTTACCTTTTCCTGACGAAGACCACGAAAGAGCACAGCCGGACAACCAGCAGTTTCAACGCGCTTACACGGGGATTCATCATTCCCAAAGAGATGCAGGACAAGGAAACCGTTACCCGTTTTATGGAAAGTTGCGGGCAGTTCGAGCGCATCGTGAACGACAGCGGTCTGATCCGTATCATCCGCCTGACGGATGAGGAAATTATCGGAACCAAGAATTCAGCCGGCATCATAGAGAAATATTTTTCCATGTCCCAGGAAGACACCACCTGCTTGCAGGATCTGTCTCTCGGTGCAGGGGAAATGAAGGTCGGGGACAATTACCTTTGCCTTCATACGCTTTCCGATCCGGAAGACCTGCCGTCAAACGTATCCACCGACTGCCGGTATGAACGGCTTTCGACAGACCGGAGCGACTGCCGCCTGTCCTTTGCCGCACCGATAGGCATCCTGCTCACGTGCAACCATATCGTGAACCAGTACCTCTTCATCGACGATTCGGCGGAGATTCTCAGGAAGTTCGAGCAGACCGCCCGGAACATGCACTCGCTTTCCCGTTACAGCCGTTCCAACCAGATCAACCGCGAATGGATTGAGGAGTATCTGAACGAGGCGCACAGCAAGGGGCTGGTTTCCATCCGTGCGCACTGCAATGTCATGGCATGGAGCGATGACCGGGAAAAGCTCAAGCGCATCAAGAACGATGTGGGCAGCCAACTGGCGTTGATGGAAGCCAAACCGCGCCACAACACGGTGGATGTGCCGACCCTGTTCTGGGCGGCGATACCCGGCAATGCCGGAGATTTCCCGTCCGAGGAGAGTTTCCACACCTTTATCGAGCAGGCCCTGTGCCTGTTCATCGGGGAAACCTCCTACAAGGACTCGCTCTCTCCGTTTGGCATCCGCATGGTGGACCGCCTGACCGGAAAACCCGTCCATCTGGATATTTCCGACCTGCCGATGAAGAACGGCACAATCACCAACCGGAACAAATTCATCCTCGGCCCTTCGGGCAGCGGGAAATCTTTTTTCACCAACCACATGGTACGCCAGTATTACGAGCAGGGTGCGCATGTGCTGTTAGTGGATACCGGAAACTCCTATCAGGGACTGTGCAGCCTTATCCATGCGCGTACACACGGCGAGGACGGGATTTATTTCACTTATGAAGAAAAAGACCCGATAGCTTTCAATCCTTTTTACGTGGAAGACGGGATTTTCGATATCGAGAAGAAAGAATCCGTCAAGACGCTTATCCTTACCCTGTGGAAGCGTGACGACGAGCCGCCGACACGTGCCGAGGAAGTGGCGCTATCCAATGCGGTCAATCTCTTTCTGGAGAAAATCCGCAGGGACAGCAGCATAAAACCCTCCTTCAATACCTTCTATGAATTTATCCGTGACGAGTATCAGGATATCCTGAAAGAGAAGCGAACCCGTGAGAAGGATTTTGATGTATGGGGATTCCTGAATGTGCTGGAACCCTATTACCGTGGCGGTGAATATGACTTCCTGCTCAACTCCGACAAGCAGTTGGACTTGCTGAACAGACGCTTCATCGTTTTTGAGCTGGACAACATTCGCGATAACAAAGTGCTGCTTCCGATTGTCACCATCATCATCATGGAGACTTTTATCACCAAGATGCGCAAGTTGAAAGGTATCCGGAAAATAATCCTTATCGAAGAGTGCTGGAAGGCATTGGCATCCGCCAATATGAGCAATTACATCCGCTATCTTTTCAAGACCGTCAGAAAATTTTTCGGCGAGGCCGTGGTCGTGACCCAGGAAGTGGAGGACATCATTTCTTCTCCGATTGTCAAGGGTACCATCATTAATAATAGTGACTGTAAGATTCTGCTTGACCAGCGCAAGTATATGAACAAGTTCGATGAGATCCAAGCGTTGCTCGGTCTGACCGACAAGGAGCGGGCACAGATACTTTCCATCAATATGGCGAACAATCCGTCCAGAAAGTACAAGGAAGTCTGGATTGGTCTGGGCGGTACGCAGTCGGCGGTCTATGCCACGGAAGTCTCACTTGAGGAGTACATATGCTACACTACTGAAGAAACCGAGAAACTTGAACTTATGCGGCTTACGGAAAGAATCGGTGGCAACATCGAACTTGCCATCAAGCAGTTGGCAGAAAGCAAGCGAAACAAGTGATAGGGATTGAAATCATATGGAAACCGAAAAACAATCATGAATCATGGGAATGGAAGAATGGATAAAAGAACAGCAACGCCGCTATCTGGACGAGCCACGCCTCAAGGAGTTGACGGAAGTGATGAAACAGATAAGAAAGTTCGTCCGGGAAAAGGAGTACCGGAAGCTGACGGAACTGGTCAGGCGGTACAGGAAGTCCGAGGATGTGATTACCCAAGTTGCCTGCCTGTTGTCAAACTCGCACCTGTTCCCGACACCGGAAAAAACGGTGGAAACGGACAGGTCAGAATTGATGACGGCATTGAAAAACACGTATTTCATGGAGAAGAACGGTTGCCGGCTTGCGGATGTCAATCCCGAAAAAGCCGATTCCGTCCACGGAATGCTCGCCATGCACACGTTCATGCGGGATGCTTACTTGAAGGTATATCCTGAAAGCAAGCAGGAACGGCCGTCACCGGAAGAAGTACGGTCATCTGTACGGATTCTGGATTTCCATCGGAAAGAGAGTGACGTGTGGGAACTCTGCAACCTGGCTGTGTATCTTATGCCGCCCTCACGGTATGTGGCACTCAGGTACGGGCTTGCGGATGATTATGACAGGCTTGACAGACTGCACCGTTCCGGACCGGAACCGGCATATGACGAGGGGGTGGCATTGGAAAGCCGCCTGTGCAGGAATGCGGAAAAGGCAGCGGAAAGCATCGGGGATGTCCGTCTGCCGGATTTCTACCTGGAAAAGCTGAATGGGGAACTGGAGAATTTGGGACGGATTGCGGCCTCGCCGGATGCCGTCCACGACATACTGCATATCAGTCCTGACTTTCTCACCAAGTACGGCATAGACAAGAACGCTTCCGCGACGGAACGCTCGTGCCAGGCGGAGAAAGCCTACCGGGAGCTGGACGCCCGTTTCGTCAGAATGACCGGACGCAGGCCGTATGCAGACGAATTCTTCGCATTCCTCAGACACGGGAAAGAAAAAGTGGCAGAGGTAGACCGTCCGAGACCGGTACACAAGCCTATCCTCCGGAACCCGCCGTCCAAAGGACGGAAAATGGGAATCTGACTTTTAACAGAATTATTCACAATTAAAAACAGGAACATCATGAAAAAGAAAATTCTTATGCTGTGCATGGGCTGTTTCCTTGTCAGCCTCACAGCGAAAGCCCAATGGGTAGTGAGCGACCCGGGCAATCTGGCGCAGGGAATCATCAATGCCGCCAAGAACATCGTTCACACGTCCTCCACTGCCACCAATATGGCGAATAGTTTTCAGGAAACCGTGAAAATCTACCGGCAGGGCAAGGAGTATTACGACGGGCTTCGCAAGGTCAAGAACCTTGTCCGGGATGCCCGCAAGGTTCAGCAGACCATCCTGATGGTGGGCGATATCACGGACATCTATGTCACCAGCTTCGAGCGTATGCTCAGCGACCCGTATTTTACGCCGGAAGAACTGAGCGCGATTGCTTTGGGGTACACCAAACTGCTGGAAGAAAGTGCCCATCTGCTGAACGATTTGAAGACGGTGGTCAACGAGAACGGGCTTTCCATGAACGACAAGGAAAGGATGGATATCATCGACCGCTGCTACAACGACATGTTGCAAAACCGCAGTCTGGTACAGTATTACACCAACAAGAACATCGGGGTGTCCTACCTGCGCGCCAAGAAACGGAACGACCTGGACCGCGTGATGGCACTCTACGGCTCACCGAACGAACGTTATTGGTAATTATTCCTAATCCGCTTTCATTATGTTATTGTTGGCTATAGATTTTGACAACCTGCATCAGATTTTACAGAATCTGTATGTGGAAATGATGCCGCTCTGCTCAAAGATGACCGGTGTGGCAAGAGGCCTTGCCGGTTTGGGAGCGCTTTTCTATGTGGCGTATCGTGTATGGCAGGCTCTGGTCCGTGCCGAGCCTGTGGATGTCTTTCCGCTTTTGCGTCCGTTCGCCTTGGGGCTTTGTATCATGTTCTTTCCGACACTCGTTCTGGGTACGCTGAACAGCATCCTCTCGCCCGTCGTGAAAGGGACCCATACCATATTGGAGTCGCAGACCTTTGACATGAACGAGTACAGGGCGCAGAAGGACAAGCTGGAGACTGAGGCGATGAAACGGAATCCCGAGACAGCCTATCTGGTCGACAAGGAGACTTTTGACAACAGGCTGGACGAGCTGGGCGCGTTTGACGCTATAGAAGCCTGCGGAATGTATGTGGACCGTGCCATGTACAACATGAAAAGGGCCGTGCAGAATTTCTTCCGCGAACTGCTGGAACTCCTGTTCAATGCGGCGGCGCTGGTCATCGACACGCTGAGGACATTCTTCCTGATCGTGCTTTCGATACTCGGTCCCGTTTCCTTTGCCATCTCCTGCTGGGACGGTTTCCAGGCTTCTCTCAGCCAGTGGTTCGTCCGCTACATCAGTATCTACCTGTGGCTTCCCGTAAGCGACCTGTTCAGCAGCGTGCTGGCGAGAATCCAGATATTGATGCTGCAGAGGGACATCGAACAGCTTTCCGACCCGGATTTCATCCCCGACAGCTCAAACGGGGTTTACATCACTTTCCTCATTATCGGCATCATCGGGTATTTCACCATCCCGACCGTATCGAACTGGATTGTGCAGGCCGGAGGCGGTGCGGGCAATTATGGAAAGAACGTGAACCAGGCGGCATCCAAGACAGGCTCCGTGGTGGCCGGGACTGCCGGAGCGGCGGTGGGAAACATTGCCGGCAGGCTTATCAAGTAATAACAGTATAAAACATTTACAGAATGGAATTCAAATCATTGAAAAATATCGAGAGCAGCTTCCGACACCTGCGTCTGTTCGGAATCGTCTATCTGTGTGTATGCACCCTGCTTGTGGGATTTTCCGTATGGAAGGCTTACAGTTTCGCGGAAGCGCAACGGGAGAAGATCTATGTGCTGGATGAAGGCAAGTCACTGATGCTGGCCCTTTCACAAGACCTGGAGCAGAACCGCCCGGTGGAAGCAAGGGAGCATGTCAGACGGTTCCACGAACTGTTCTTTACGCTCTCGCCCGACAAGAATGCGATTGAAGGCAATATCCGGAGGGCCATGTTCCTCAGTGACCGTTCCGCCTATGCCCATTATGTGGATCTGGCAGAGCAGGGATATTACAACCGGATAATTTCGGGTAACGTGAACCAGCGTGTAGGGATTGACAGCGTCAAGTGCGATTTCCATACCTATCCGTATGAGGTCGTGACCTACGCGAAACTCTCCATTATCAGGGAGAAGAGCGTGACCGAGCGCAGCCTCGTCACGCGTGGCAGGCTGCTGAACTCCACCCGCAGCGACAATAATCCGCACGGCTTCATCCTCGAAGCCTTCCGTGTGGTGGAGAACAGGGATATAAGAGTGTATGACCGTTAAAATTCAGAATGTATGAAAAAGATGTTTGTAAAAATCAAGGAATCCGTGGAAGAAAAGCTGCGGAAGCTGTGTGCCGGGCTTAGCCCGGAAAAGAGAGTGCCGGCAATTGTCATGCTGGCTGCCCTGTTTGCCATCGGAAATTTCTATATGATTTTCCGTGCCATCCATGACATCGGACGGGAGGATGTACGGCCGGAAATCATAGAGATACCCCCGATAGAAATTCCGGATGTCGTTCCTGCCGATACACTCCCGGATAAAAGGGTGCAGGAAATGGAAGAGTTTTTTAACCGATTCAATCAGAAAGAAAATGAGTAATGACGTCAATAAATTGAAACAGAGGCTGGAAATCAGGAAATACCTGGTTTTTGCCGGGATGTTCCTCCTGTTCCTCGGAGCGATGTGGCTCATTTTCGCACCGTCCGAAGAGGAAAAAAAGAAAGAGAAAAAAAATGCGGGATTCAACACCGAGCTTCCCGATCCGAGGGAAGCGGGCATAGAAGGGGACAAGATTGCCGCCTATGAGCAGGCTGACATGAAACGCAAACAGACGGAAAAACTGCGTACGCTGGAGGATTTCTCCGGGATGGCAGACGGGAACTCCGGGACTGTCGTGGAATTGTCACCGGATGCGGATGCCAAGGATGGCAGTTCTCGTGAAGGTGACAGAAGGAATGAAGCCTGTTCTTCATCCGTCTCCGCCTACAATGACATCAACAGGACGCTCGGCAACTTTTACGAGTCACCGCAGGAAGATCCGGAGAAGGAGGCGTTGAAAGCCGAGGTGGAACAACTCAAGCAGGCGGTCGCCGCACAGAACGCGCAGCCGGGTTACGAGGAGCAGGTAGCTCTCCTGGAAAAATCCTATGAGCTTGCGGCCAGGTATATGCCGGGCAATGGCAGTGTGAATACGGACAGCCGTTCCGATAATGAAAGTCCCGGGCGGAACGGAAAGGCGAAAGCCGTTCCCGTGGGGCTGGTTTCCACACCGGTGGTATCATCGTTGCCGCAGCCTGTCAGTGATTCTATACAGCTTACAGGAATGGCACAACCGGAAAGATTCCACACGCCAATCGGTCATAAAGAAGAGAGAAATGTGAGGAATACCATCCGGGCCTGCATCCACGGGGACCAGACCGTCATCAGCGGTCAGGGAGTGAGGATGAGACTGCTGGAGCCAATGCGTGTAGGGAAGCATATCCTGCCCAAAAACTCCCTGCTTACCGGAGAAGGGCGCATACAGGGTGAAAGGCTTCACGTCAATATCCTTCAGGTGGAATATGGCGGTACCATCATCCCCGTGGAACTTGCCGTGTATGACAATGACGGACAGGGCGGCATCTTCATTCCGGGGTCAATGGAGGCTAACGCCGTCAGGGAGGTTGCCGCCAATCTGGGGCAGAATCTCGGCACGAGCATCTCCATCACCAACCAGTCGGCAGGTGACCAGCTGCTTTCCGAACTCGGAAAGGGTGCCATACAAGGTGTCTCGCAGTACATATCCCGGAAGATGCGTGAAGAGAAGGCGCATCTCAAGTCAGGCTATACCCTGATGCTTTATCAAGACAACGATCAATAACAATCCATTAAAATTCAATCGACATGAAAAAGTTTTTTGTAATGCTTGCCCTTGCATGGGGCACTGTGGGCGCTTTCGCCCAAAATGAAGCCGACAGCGTAGCGGCGGTAAACAATGCCGTCACACTGGCCAAGGAAGTGTATCCTCAAAAAGAGGAGGACGGAGACCTCTATCACGGTCTGACCCGTAAACTCACCTTTGACAGGATGATACCTCCATACGGGCTGGAAGTGACCTATGGAAAGACCACGCACATCATTTTCCCGTCATCGGTGCGTTATGTGGATCTCGGTTCTCCGAACCTCATTGCAGGCAAGGCGGACGGTGCGGAGAATGTCATCCGTGTAAAGACCACCGTGAAGGACTTCCGTGAGGAGACCAACATGTCCGTGATTACCGAAAGCGGAAGTTTTTACACCTTCAATGTGAAGTATGCGGAAGAGCCGCTGCTGCTGAATATCGAGATGAAGGATTTCATTCATGACGGAAGTGAGGTGAACCGCCCCAACAACGCCCTTGACATCTACCTGAAGGAATTGGGCTGTGAATCGCCTAAATTGGTACACCTTATCTCGAAGTCCATCCACAAGGACAACAGACGGCACATCAAGCATATCGGAAGCAAGGCGTTCGGCATCCAGTACCTGCTCCGCGGACTCTATACGCACAACGGCTTGCTTTATTTTCATACACAGATAAAGAACCGGTCCAACGTGCCTTATGAGGTGGATTTCGTGACTTTTAAAATTGTGGACAAGAAGCTGATGAAACGTACCGCCATTCAGGAACAGGTGATATTCCCACTGCGTGCTTACGACTATGTAACGTCCGTCGCGGGGAAAAAGGACGGGCGCACCGTTTTCGTCTTCGACAAATTCACCATCCCCTCGGACAAGGTGCTGATGGTGGAGATGCACGAGAAAGGCGGTGGCAGACACCAGACCTTCACCGTGGAAAGTGAGGACATCGTGAGAGCCGGGGTTATCAACGAACTTAAAGTGAAGTAGCCATGAAGAAGTATCTGTTCCTTTTTGTTACAGCCGTGTCGCTTGCCCTGTTTTCAGGGCGGGCGCACGCCCAGCGGTACCTGCCCGGGATGAAGGGCGTGGAACTGCGCGGAGGATTTGCGAACGGCTCAAAGTCCCCCTTGAATTATTATACCGGATTTGCCGTTTCCGGATACACCCCAAAAGCCAACCGCTGGGTCATAGGCGCCGAGTATCTGATGAAGAATTATGGGTATCGGGATGCGAGCGTACCCCGTGCGCAGTTCACGGCAGAAGGCGGCTATTATCTGAAATTCCTGTCTGATCCGACAAAGACGGTCTTCCTCTCGGTCGGCGGTTCCGCACTGGCCGGCTATGAGACCGTGAACTGGGGCGAGAGGATACTGTATGACGGTTCGAGGCTGCTCGCCAAGGATGCGTTTGTCTATGGCGGCGCGATAACCCTGGAACTTGAGGCATACGTGACAGACCGCATCGTCCTTCTTGCCGCTATCCGGGAACGTGTATTGTGGGGAAGCTCGCTGGACCTGTTCACGACACAATTCGGTCTGGGTGTCAAATTCATAATCCATTAGAACCGTATCGCTTATGACTATAGAAGAGATAAGAGACATTCCAATCGCCGTTTTTCTGGCACGGATGGGATATGAACCGGCAAGAAGACGGGGGGATGAATATTGGTATCTGGCCCCGTACCGGGAGGAGCGCACCGCCTCGTTCCAGTTGAATGTCCGTAAGGATATATGGCATGACTTCGGTACCGGACAGGGAGGCGACATATTCACCCTTGCGGGGGAGTTTATCGGCAGCGGGGATTTCAAGGCGCAGGCCAGGTTCATCACAGGGATATGGGGCGGTCTTGCTCCCGAACACAAGACCGTTTCCCGTTCCGGGGAAAATGACAGGGAAGATTCCCATAGGCAGGAAAGTTTCACGAAGGTACAGTCCGGACCGCTGCACAACAGCGTCCTGCTCCGTTATCTGGCGGAACGTGGCATTAGCGGTGATGTGGCTATGCCGAACTGCAAGGAGATCAGGTACACCTTGCACGGGAAGCGGTATTTCGCCATCGGTTTCAGGAATGTCAGCGGTGGGTACGAGGTGCGCAACCGCTTTTTTAAGGCCAGTCTCTCTCCGAAAGACATTTCGCTGATGGACAACGGTTCGGATACTTGCAATCTCTTCGAGGGGTTTATCGACTGCCTCTCGTGGATGCAACTCGAATTGGGATGTGGCGACGACTATCTCGTACTGAACTCGGTGGCATTGCTGGAACGCTCGTTCCCCGTTCTTGACAGATATGAGAGAGTCAACTGTTACCTGGACCGGGACGAAGCCGGACGGCGCACGCTGGAGGCGCTCCGCAAACGCTATGCGGATAAAATAGTGGACTGTTCCTCTTTGTACAAAGGATACAAGGATCTGAACGAATACCTGCAGAACAAGTTTCTGTAAAAATAGAATTAAGTATAACGTATTAAAATCTGATTGAATATGAATGCATTGAATAAAAAAAGAGAATTGGCCGGAATGATGGCAATCCTGTTCCTGGGTCTGGCGGCTTGTCTGTTGTCCGCCTGCAATGATGAAATGGATGTACAGCAGTCCTATCCGTTCAAGGTGGAGACCCTGCCTGTCCCCACACGTATTGTGAAAGGTGAGACGGTGGAAATACGGTGTGAACTCAAACGTGAAGGACGGTTTTCCGATGCCCGCTACACCATCCGATATTTCCAGCCGGACGGCAAGGGTACACTCCGTATGGATGACGGGATAGTGTTGCTGCCCAATGACCGCTATCCCCTTGACAGGGAGGTGTTCAGGCTATACTACACTTCTGAAAGCGAGAACCAGCAGACGATAGACATCTATTTCGAGGACAACAGCGAACCGGCACAGATTTGCCAATTGACTTTTGATTTCAACAACGAGGCGGAGGACGAGGATTCCGTCGTGACTGCGGATAGCAAGGAATTGCCGGTCACAATTGTCGGACACTAAGCCGGTCCTGCCTATGATGAAGTTAAAAGCAATATGGTTTGCGGTGCTTTCCATCACGGTCTTTTTTCCGGGTATGCCGTCGAGGGCGGAGAATCCGATAAAGGCAAGTCCGGACAGGTTCAGTATTGCGGTCGAGTGTGTCAAGCGATTCGAGGGTTGGCATGGAGAGAAAAAGCATTGGCCTTATGTCGGGTGGGGGCACAAAGTTCTTCCCGGGGAGAGGTTTACCAACAGTATTACAAAAGCACAAGGTGATTCCATTCTGAGAGCAGACCTCCGTAAGTTGTGCCGTATGTTCAGTTATCTGGGACGTGATTCTTTGATCGTTAGTGTTCTTGCGTATAATGTGGGCTGTTCCCGTATCAAAGGGTATGGAAAAATACCCAAGAGCCGGCTGTTGAAAAAACTGGAGTCGGGTGACCGCGATATCTATAAGGAATATGTCTCCTTCAGATGCTACAAGGGGAAAGTGGTTCCGAGCATCGAACGGAGAAGGAAAGTGGAATATATGCTGCTTTTTGAGAAGTAAATGAAAAAGGGAGAATCTTTCAGTTGTTTTCGACTGTCAGGTTCTCCCTTATGCGTATTGTCGGAATCAGGCCATTTGTGCGGCTTGTATGTCAGCTTACCGGAACGGCATCCTGTACTTCAGCTGCTTCCGGCAGATGGGAAAGCAGTAGTTCCGCCATTGCTCCGTTTTGTGGAATCAGTGCCGGGAAGTCCGTTTTTCCGGGCTTGTATATCTCTGTGGCTATATTGTATAGCTCCCAAGCGGTAATCTGCCCTTTGGTCATAGCCAGTTTAAGCACCTCTTCCGTGAATATAGAAATTTGCCCTTGGTTCAGAGGATAGGTTTCCACGGAGGATGACAGATTCCTGTCCGAACTGTCGTGGGAGACGCGCAACGCGGTCAACAGACCTATATACATATAGATTTCCTCCATAGATATAACCCGGCGTTTCAGCCGTTGTATGCGTTCGATGTCCTCGTTCATGTTCACCTCGAAATTGGCAAGCCAGCCGTCCACGGTTTCGAACAACTCTTCCGTCGAGACTTTCTTCTTGCCGTAATTGCAGACACTTCGCTCGGGTGAAAGGATACACTGGTTATGACAGATTAGCACGCAGGGACCTATGGCTGCCTGTATGCCGTCCTGGTGGTAGGCGACGACCAATGTTGTGGTCAGTTCGTCCGTCTCCCAGTCCTTGATCCGGATGGTGGCGAAGATACGGCGCAGGATGTGCGCTTCCACGGCTTTTTCGCCATGTGTCTGTTCCACCTGCGGAAGGATGCTTACTCCCGGCTGCGTCTTGTTCCTGTTCTGGGCCGCGAAGATTTCCTCCACCTCATAGTCGAGATTGTATTTCTCGCAGATGTCCATCATGCGCCGGATGACCTGGTAATGGTAGATACCTTGCACCGGGTTGTTGTAGATGTCGTTTTCCTTGTAGGTACGCTGAAGCGTCTCGAAGTTCATCACTTCAATTCCGTTTTTCTGGAAGTCAAACTGCTGTTGTCTTTCCATTACTGCCAATGTCGTTTCCATAATCTTGAATTTTATGAAGTTAATACTGTCGTTTGTCTTTTATCAGGTGTGTATCTGCCATCCGTGGAACGGTTGTAGTGTTACGGCAAAAGAGCGGTCCGGTATTCCGTGATAGAGCAGACCGCCCACGATGCCTGTCCTTCCGTCGGGATAACATTGTGTAAAGCCGAACGAGTACGGGGCATGGTCATAGTAGAGTGAGATTTCGCAGGGATGGTCGGGATTTTCTTCCCAGCTCTTCAACCGCTCCAGGCATTTTTGGAGCGAGGTGTCACCGATGGATTCGGCATAACGCTTTACATTCTCGAAATGTTCTTCATTCAGGATTTTCATGACTTTTGAATTTTATCTGTTAAACACGTCCGGCTCCGGGAGCCGGTATTTTTATTTCTCGCCTGCCAGACTGTCCCGTGATCGTACCCGCAAGGTTTGGCGAAAGAAAATACCGCAGCCGTCAGGCGAGGATGATTTTCTTTCAGCCAACCCCGCAAGGGGCCTGACCTTGACAGGGTACACCGGACACGGGACTACCTTTGCAGGGTGGGAAATAAAATACACGGTAGTGTGCTTTGCATGGTCTGTGGCGATTCTCTTCCTGATTTGTTCGCCATTGCCGGACAAAAGATGTATTTTTGCAATTCTAATTTCAGTTTTATGGAAAACTATATAAAGAAAGCGGCGGATGCTTTCCTTGTGGAGCGTCCGTACGGTATGCGTGTGGATTACAGGAAGAAAGGATTCGTGCTGTTTAACCGTAACCTCAATGTGTTGGGAAATGCGGAACAGACCCGTCTGGAAGAACTGCCTCTGGAGCGGTTCAATGTGGAGGAGATTCCGTTGGAGGGTGAAGTCGTGGAGGAACACTCAGGATTTACCGATGTATTCTTCTATACCGATCTGACCAATCCCTATGCCGGATATGTACTGAATTTGCAAAAGCTTAAAGCCTATAACCGGTTGATGTTTCCGCTGGCAATGGCGCTGAACCGTGAATTGTGAGGCCGGAAGCCGGTAGCGGTAACAGCTGCATGGAGCAGACCGTTACCGCCCCGGATTTAATTATTTGCCCTCTTTTTCTGTAATGAACGCCAGATAGGCGGACACGGCCTTATGGCATCCGGTAAAGTCCGGAGTCCGGCAGCCCTTGATTTTCCGGAAACTGACGGTGCCGTTCCTGTCAATGCCCCTCACATGCCTGTTGAATGTCCCTTTGGTTCTGATATGGATGTCAAAACCGTCCCTTCCGGTGATTTCAACGAACATTTCTCCCGTGATCCGTTCCCCGTCCAGGAATTTCTCTTTCTGTTCATTGAGTAGCCGCTGATGTTGCTCTTCCTGCACTCTGCGCTCTTCCGCCTCTTTCTCCTTCTGCTCCCTGCGTTTCTGCTCCTGTATTCTTTTATATTCCTCACGGGCTTGCACCAGGGAAGTGGTGTCAAGTCCGAGAGCCTCGAACACGCGAACGGAGATCAAATTGACGAAGGCTCCTCTTTCCGCACTTTGAAGCGTATCCGCAATCCAGTTCCTGCAATAGGTGGCGGCTTCCTCTCTGCAATCTTCTCCCTTGAGAAACCGGCGTGAATACTGCCCGCTGGAAAAATAAACGTTTTCAATCCGGCAGACCACATGGAAACAGTCATCGTCTTCATTCCCGTCTTCGTTCTTTCTTGACAGGGAGAGATATACATTCTTCGCATACGGCTCCAGTTCCATATAAGAAGCCACGACGGTATTCCCGTCAGACTTGTACTTGAACACTTTTGCTTTCATTGTTACATTTTTTTTGATTGTCCGTTCATATAATCCGTAATTCTCATTTCCAGTTCATCGTATATCCGGTTGAACAGTTCCTGGTACTCTTCCAGAAAAGCCCCGTCCGTATCGCACATGTCTTCGAGTGTCTTTCCATTTGCACGGCACAGCTCCGTATCGGCCAGCTCACAGACAATCTCGCTGAGCATCGAGCGGTCCTTGTCTTCGGGAAGCAGCCCTCCTTTTTTCAGAAGGCAGTAGTTACGGATATTGATTCGCAAATACAGGTCCGCCTCTTTCCACCGTCCATCGGGAAAAAGAGAGAATGCCTGTTTCAGTCCGTCGGGCTGTCCGCCCCACCATTCGTTCAAATTGTTCGGTTCCATATTGATAAGTTTAATTGATTACTGTCTGTTTGGTTTGCCATTGCCGATGGGCGGTGATGTATTCCTGTCGTTCCTTCTCCAGTAACGCTTCTGCTTCGGGAGTGTAGCCGATAAAACGAATGTAACCGCCGTTATAGCCTGTAAGCTTGCACCGAATACCGGCTTTCTCCAATTTGTCGATCCGTTTCTGAGCCAGTTTCGCGCTTGAATAATCCTTCGGCCAGAAATAATGCTCTCCGTGTGAGCCGTAATGGTCTTCTCCGAATATCATTTCGCCGGAATGCCTCCTGTGCTCGATAAAATCAAAGCGGGCTGTGCCCAACGCCTGCCTGATGGCCTTGTGTGCCGGACCTTCGGGATGCTTGAACACTTCCGGCTTGTCCTTCCCCTTACAGTCAAGTTTCGGCAGTTCCACCTTGTAAGGCTTCCGGTAACTCCCTATAGCCAATGTCAGGTAGAAATTGGTATGGAAATAATCCGTCATCGCATCGCTGTCATCGAAGTTGTATGACATGACAAAGTCACAGACATTCAGCATCACCTCCTTGGCACGGTCTGTAAGATCGGGGTTTCGCTCTATGTTGTAGTGGTTGATATGATCCTGTACTTTGCCGGATTCCCTGGTGAACGCCTCAAAGTCCGCGCTCATCAGTTTGATGTAAATGGAATTGTAGTTCTCCCGTCTGACGGAGAACTTATATCTCGGATAGATTTCCTTTAGCCAAGTTCTCACAAGTTCTACGATTTCAGGGGCATGTTGCCCTTTGTAGTTGCGACCTTTCCAACGGTATTCATTATACACGTACTCGGTATATTCCTTTGCCGTGGCACCCGAATAGTCATGTTCATACCCGGTTGATGCGGCAGAGACATCCGGTTTGTCTTTCCAGACTTCAAAAAGCCTTTCAAACTCGGTGTTCACCTGTTGCATGATGGCAGTGTCGCCACCCTTGTCCGGGTGGTGCTGCAATGCCAGACGGCGGTATTCCTTCTTCAGGTCCGCCAATGAATGTATGTTATGAAAATAAGCCATAGCTATAGGTATTTATGCCCCTGCGAGGCGGTTGATAAAATATTCCTGGTTGTCAAGGTCAAGTCCGAGGTTGCTGCACGCCATTTCGATGTCATCTTCCCTCAGGTCGTCCGCCTCCTGCAACTCGCGCAGGTACCGGATTTCAGAATCCAAGTATTCCTGCGCTTCCATATGGCTGCAACTGCATGAGTTGCTAATCTGTTCAATGATGTTAATCTGCATATTATTCGTTTTTAGAATTATACCTGTTGTAAATTTCCCGTTTATGTTCGTAGTCCCGGCTGTTCCACCATTGGTCTGCCGCATCAATGAATGTCTGCGTGTTTTCGGAAGGCGGAGAGTCACAGACTTTCAACCCTGTGATTTGTTCCTTTGTTTCAAAACCGCACGACTCCCACCAGCCCTGCATCTTTTGTGTGAACTCCGCCTTAGTACAGAAAAAGACCTGAACGCCACATTCTTCGCACCATTTCCCATCGCACCACAGCCCGTTATTGTCATCATGCACATAGCTGATACGTTCATCCGTATTGGCGTTTATCCATGCTTGGATTTCCAACTGCCGTGAACCGCATTCTTTACAGACAAGGATGTCGGAATCGTCCGGCTCTTTTCTGAAAGCCCTGCCGTCATAGAGTGTAACGGCACGTTCCACGAGCAATTTCTGGTTGTTTTCCGATAACTCGGCAAAGAACCGTTCCGCCGCGCCGAATATGGACTTGTCCGCCAATGCGGACCATTTATCCCAGAAGTGCCGGTACATATCTCCAAATACGGCCTTGCATTCTTCCTTGCTCCAGGCGTTCCACATATAGTAGAAGAAGCTGGAGACTGCGTTTTCCGCTTGATATTTCATTGTTCTTCAATTTGTGGTTCTACTTTTTTGCTCTCTTCCAGTTGCTGCCATACAGCCTCATACATTCCGGAAAGCCAGTCGATGTTACTGGCTCCGAGTTCGAACGGGCTGTAACATTCCACTTCATCACCGCTTTCTTTCTCTTCGGCAAGGACGGTCAGGCTGCTGTCCGTTACCCGGAGTCCTGTCACCCTGCATTCGTAGGGGTCTCCGTTCTTGCCAAACCATATCACCCAGACCGGGTCATAATCCTCTTCCGGAAACCGTATCGCGTTCATGGCATGGTCATGGAGCAACTGCCGTATCGCTTCGATGATGTCTTTTCGCAGTTCTTCGATCCTGTCTCCGAACACCGACATGGGGGATTTCCCGCCTCGCTGCCTTACGGAGAGAACCTGCAAGTCCGGATGACAACCGAACTTCCAGTCCGTCACTTCATCGTCATCCCGCGTTGTGTGGATGTTGCCGCCCAATACCAGACCGCAGTCTTCCGCCACCATGCTTTCCGCTTCTTCACGGTCTTCCGCCACCACTGTGTAAGTACCCTCGAAGATGTACCTTACTTTTACATCGTATTTTTCCATAATCTTCTATGATTTGATTGTTGATTAGTTGATTTTATCAGGATACAATGCGAACCGCATCTCCGAAAAAGGAGTCGTCCACCCCATATACATGCCGGACCGAACAGTCATATTTGGAACGTTCGTCATCCAGCCGGAAGCGGAAACCATGATAGTCCTTGACTTCCAATTTCAGCTTTACGTCCCGTTTCAGTTCCATTTCAAGCAGGCTTCCACCACCATACGTCGAACTGAAAAGTCCGCAACAGTTGCCTTTGGGGATAATGACCTCTTTCAATGAAAAGTCGGCTTCATACAGCTCTTTCAGGCTTACCCTGCCGATGTAAGTCAGCAGGTTCGCCCCGCAGCAGGAATTGATAAGTTCCTCGTAGAATTGTTCGTAGGAAACCTGCTCCTTGCCGTTCCGGTTCTTACGGTTCGGGAAACGCCCGTAAGCCCTGTAGCCGTGCTCTGTCAAGATTTTCTTTACTCTCGCCGGATTGAGGTTCAGGCTGTCCACCATGTCCCCGAAGTAGGATTCCTCGTACCTGTAACCGCCTTGCGATTCAAACCAGTTGGAGTTGATGCAGTCATAGTTGGAAAGCATCTCCACACGGATAGGAATGTCGTCCGTGTGCCTTACCAATTCCTTCACCACGTCCGAATCGTTGCGGCTGTAAATCTCGTCACGGATTTCATCTTCGTATTCATCGAAGAAGTCATCGACCGCTTCCCCGTCAAAGTCATGGAATACGGCACATTCCTCTTTCAGTTTCGCAATAATCTCACGGACAGCTTCCCATTCGGCATCGCTGTACCACTCGTCTGCCTTTTCCCACAAATGTTCGCGGCTCTTGCTGTCAAGGCATTTTTGAATCAGTCCGCAATGATTGTCAAGATTGTCATTGTAGTCCGTCCATATTAGTGTATAGGCCGGTTCCATCAGGGATTTGATGAAATCCAATGTCAATGTTTTCTGTTCATCCATTTCTGTTACCTGTGTACGGCAGGATTCCTTTTCCCGTACATACCGTTATAAATGACGGAAGCGGCCTTCAAGCCGCCTCCGTGTTGTTTCCTAACCATACAGTTCCTTCACGATCTTGTCATATATTTCCTTTGCCATTTCCGTATTCCGGTTGAAGTGGAAATAAGCCGTGTATCTGTATCCTGTTCTTGGCACTCCTCCGCACTGCTGTATTGCCCTGTCTATCTCCCAGTCGATATCACCTATGCCAAGAGATATGCTTGTGCCATGCAGCATACACCGTGCGAGTTTCAATGCGGAATCTGTCTTGTCTTCCTTGCGCAACCGGTCGAAAGCCATCAGCGCGATTTGTCTGTTTGAAATCTTTATCTCTTCCATATATTTTGCATCTGTTTGGGTCAGACAATCCCGGTAAGTTGCCTGAATCGCGCAACTATTTCATTGCATTTGCTTTGGGCAAGTTCCTCATATTTTTTGCAAATGGCACAGTATGCCTTCCAAGGTTGGCCTCTAAGCTCGTGCTCGTATGAGGACCTGACCAATTCCGGATATTCTTCAAAAAGTGTCTTGAATGCTTTACGCCATTTGCGCCCTTGCTACAATCCGTTTGCTATCAATGTTATGAATTCAAACATCTGTTCGTCTGTTTTCACATCCAATGCATAAAAATGGTCTGTTGTCGGCCACACGTTGTTGGAATGCTGCCAAGTTTCTATCTGCTTGGTTTTGGCATTGTATGCCATTCTTGTAATTACCTGGTGACTCATATTGATATGTTTTTAGTTCATTACCGTATTGTCTCTTTTCCTGTCACGGCTTGCCAGCATCCCGAAATGGATGCTGAATATGCGCCGGCTGAAGCAGAGCGGCGAGTTGTATTCCACCCGTTGCCACAGGGTAAAGTGGTTGTCGGAGAATGACCATCTGAAATATCCTGACAACGAGCCGAATAGCGGATTGGCATTCCTGTTTATCAGGAACCTGTTCACATCCACGATGTGCCCTGCCGTCAGGAGAATGTTCAGTATCTCCACAAACGCCATTTGCGAATAGGGGTCAACCGGCATTACCGGTCCTTTGAAGTTGATTTCCATCTTGTATATGTTTATACGCTTTAATCGTAATTGTCATCGAATACCTCGAAGCGGGGAATACCCGTGTCGAAATAGTTGCTTGATATGCCCGGATAGTACAGCAGGCTGTCATCCCCGCTGTCCGGGCAAGGCTCATCGTCGATATAGGCCGCATTTCCATAAAGTTCGATATAGTGCGCCACCAGCAGGTGCGGGTCTTCCGTACTGATGTCATGCCCGTAACGGTCACACCAGTCGAAGAAGCAATCCTTGTCGGGTTCCTCCAGCTGTTCCATCGCCTCCCTTATCTCGAAGAAGTTGGAACACAGCCATTCCCGGTTGATGAGCAGGTCCGGGATTTCCTCCCATCTCGTGTACCTGTATTCCGGAGTTTCCTCTTCGGGAAACAGTTCGGAGCAGGTGCACAGGAATTCCCCCATGTCGCCGAAGTCGGACATTTGCAGCAGGTTGTCTTTTTCCTGCCCCATGTCTATGAGATGCTGCGTGGTCACTGCCACTTCTGCCTGATTCAAGTCCATGATATTCTTCATTATAGTTTATGATTCGGAACCGGGGATTTCATTCCACAGGCTCCAAAAGGTCCGCACCCCGGCAGTGCAGGGTTTTTCGGGATAATACCGGAGCCTCCGGCGAGGATGATTTTCCCGAAAACCGCTTGCGGCATGACCTTGCCCTGCCGGTAAGGGGGCGGGCTACCTTTGCCTGTGGAATGGAATCTGCGGTTTCTCATTTGTTTTTCCATTTTTCAGTTCATGATGCGCTGGCTTCCCCAGCTGATGTGTATCTTGCCTTCGCTGTCCCGTTCCCTGACCAGCAGGCTCTCGATGACGGACATGGTGACGTCGAACTCCTCGAAGATTTCCGACTGTTCCTTTACTTCGCCCGTCTTGATGAACTCGTTCAGCCGCTCTTTGGTAAGCACCAGCGCCATCAGGTTCTGCTCCACGGAGTCCTTGTAGGTGACATAATGCACGTCCTTCAGCTCTTTGGAGTCGAGACGGATGAAACGGAAGTAGAACTGCTCCATCTTCGGGATGTTCCATTGCAGGGATTCAAGTATCACGTCGTTGCAGGTGGGTATGTTCACCGAACTGCTCAGGCTCTGCTGCGTGCATACCAGTATGCCGTTGATGGTGGAATCGAACTCCGTCACGATGCTTTGCCGTTTCTTGAACGCCACGTCGCCCTTGACCACAAATACGGGACGGTCAGGAAAACATTCGCGAAGACGGCTCTCGTAAAGGTCGAATGCGGCTATGGACGTGCAGCCGACAGCCACCTTGCCGGGTATCTTCCGTACCAGCCTTTCGATGTACCTTGTCTTGTTCGGAATCCCGTCTCCGGAATAGCCCTCTATCAGGTGTGGGACGGAGCAGGCCTTGATGAGCAGCTTGATCTGGCGCATAAGCCGGAGTCCGGCATCCTTCTTTGCATCCCCCGTGCTGTTGTAATACAGTTCGCAGATGCGGCAGAACTCCTCGATGATGACACGGTAAACCTCACGCTCGCCGTCGGACGGGCTGACGGTATGTGTCCGTATCTTGTATTTCTCTCCTGCAAAGTCCCTGAACTTGCGTGTAATGACGGTCTTCCCGATAAGGCCGGCCAGCTCCTCCTTGTTATAGACATCCTGGTTCTGCTTCTCAATGCCGAACACGGTGGATTTCCCCGGACAGTGGCAGGCACGGAAAAGCACATGCCCCCTGAAAGCGGGGAACGGCTCACCATAGTGCGGATTGTTATCTTCCTCTATCTCCTTGTCCCTGTTCTCGTGGTACACACGACTGCTCCAACAGACCATGTTTATGGAATTGTTATATAACAGCTCAAACTGGCTGTACAGTTCGGCGATGTTGTTGCGTGTGGTCGTACCGGTGTCGAGTATCTTGTATTTGAGGCGGCGGAAGAGACCGAGGATATGCCTTGTACGTTGTGACGACGGGTTGGTTATCTCGTCCGACTCGTCGAAAACAAGGCACAGTTTTCTTGAACTGCGTTTGACAAACCTTGCCATGCCCCGTTTCAGCTTGCCGAGCATGGAGGTGGATAGGACGATGAACACGCCTTCCGGCACAGCTTCCAGGTCGGCATTGTTCCTTGCCACCCGGAACTGTTCCCTGTTTATCGAGAGGAAGGGTATCCATGTCATATTGGTGGCGATGGCAGGAGCCAGTATGATGACATTCCGTACTTTGCGGAATTTGAGCAGGTATTTGGCACGATGGTACACGGCGGCTGTCTTGCCAGAGCCTTGCTGCCAGTTCAGCAGCGCGTGGCGTTTCTGCAAGACGAGGTTCAGGTCGTGTTTCTGGAGCGTGGTAAACTCGCAGGTCTCGCCGTCCTTGTTGATGAATGCACACCGGTCCAGGTATTCTTTCAGCCTGCCATCTTCCTCCATTTCCGGGAACTGCCGGTTCTGCATTTCGTACTCTCTCCGCTTGCGTCGGATCAGTTTCTCCGCCGCACGGATTTGGTGCATGTTCTTTTCTGTCGGCACTTCCGGCATGGGCAGTTCAGTACGTTCCAGCACGAGGTCGTTGATACTTGCCGCCTTGTGCGGAACTTTGTCAAGGAGTCGCGGAGCATATTGTTTCAGTTTGAAGCCGTATGAGGTCTTCACCAATGCCACTTCCTTGCGAGGTACGGTATTTTGCGAGGTGATGTACCTGCGGATGACGGCAAGCACTTTCTTCGGGGTCAGTTTGTTCTTCTCCCATTGCTCCACCTGCTCCCGCGTGGCGTTCTCAGGCGGTTTCTGGTTACGGAACTTCGTGACCAACGCTTCCGCCTTGTCTATATGTTTGTTCAACTTGGCGTGCGCCTTCAGCTCGTACATGTACTTGGCAAGTTTGTACTCGAACAGCTCAAGTTCTTCCTTGTTGATCCGGTTGGTTTCGCGCATCAGGTCGAAACGCAACCGGTGTTTCATCGCCCTTGCCTCGCCGATGCGCTTTTTCAGCTCGTCCGCCGTTATGAATTCTTCCGCGTTGTAAGCCTGCATCTTGATGTGGCCCGATTTACGGAGAAATACCATGATTTTCGTATTGAAGTCATGGACTCCGACTGCGGCAAAGGCTGACGGGCCCAACTTCGTCTGACCGACAAATGAGAATCTGCCGTTTATACCGGCTATCCGTGTCTTCTCCCAGAACCCGCTCTGCATGAAGGAACAGGGCACGATGACCATCAGGATTCCTGCCGGATTGAGCACATCGTAAGCCTTGTCCATATAGTATTCCTGCGACAGTTTGTAGTCGAACTTCAAGTTAAAAGGAGGATTGCCGATGATAACATCGAAACGTTGTTCCGGATAGTATTGCCGGATGTCGCATTTCTCGATATGGGCTTCCGGGTAGAGGTATCGTGCGACAGACACGGCCTTGCCGTCTATGTCGAAGCCGTAGGCATTATGCGGGTTGGGCAGATGGTTGAAGAAATTGCCCATACCGCAACACATGTCAAGAACCATTTCGGATGAGACAGGACACAGCATATCCACCATGTCCCGGCATATTTCATGCGGGGTGAAGAACTGTCCCATCTCGAACTCCTTCTTCGCTTCGGCATACTCGTGGTAGCTGGCAAAGTCGGACTGTTTGAGGTTGTGCAGCCCTCCGATACCGGTATAGCAGTTGTAGATGCTCTCCGCCGGAATGAGGTTCTTGCCGGAGTCTATGGCGAAAAGTATCTTCTCGTTGACTTCGGCACGCATACCTTGCGGTATCTGTTGGGGGATGATGGTATACATGACTTTATCTGTTTATCGTTAAAAATGAAAACACCCCGCAAGGATTGCCTTACGGGGTGCTGTGTAAATCTTATCATGGTCAGTTTTCTCTTAGGGTGATTTCATCCAGATGCAGACGCTTGAAACAACTTTCGGCTGCCGCACTGTCCTTGAACCGGACATCGATACGTCCGTTCTTGTAGAATCGGATTTGCTCGGCATTGGTGGTCGTAAGGTCGTACCAGTCTGTGACAGAAATGTCGTTGTCATCAAAACGGATAATCATCTTTGAATTTCCATTCAGTATGTCATCCGCACCGTAGGCAATGCCGGCACACAGGGTTTCCAGTTCTCCGCCGTAGTTGTAGGAGATTCTGTTCCTTTGGTTGTATTGCATGGAAAAATCGTCGAAACGGATGATTTCGGGAAAGATTATCTTGTCCTTCTTCAACTCCGTCTTGACTTTGCTCCAGTATGCCGGTCTGACAACTTTGCTCAGGCGTGCGAGCAGTTCTTCCACGGCCGTTTCCCGGAAACTCTTGCCGCCCAAGTGTTCGATGACTACATCTACATATGTGTCATAAACAGGACGGAAGCCCATCGGAAGGGTCTTTTCGTCTATTTTATACTCAGGAACCGACACTTTGTAAGTCCTGTTGAAATAAGAAATGATGCGGTTCGCAAAATTCGCGTTGGCGTTTCGGTTCTTATCTACCAGATCGTTAATCAGGTCAAACGGTTTGAACTCGTTGTGTGAATAGTCTTCCCTGTCGTTATGGTAAGTGTAGAAATCACGCATGGAAACCTTGCCGTTTTCTTCGTAATGGAACTTACGTTCGGCTTGGTATTGTTCGGCTTCTTCCTTGAAGACGGCGTACCAGCGGTCAATCTGGTCGAGTGTCTTGTAAAGCAGGTTTTGCTGCGTCTGGCAATAGACACGGTCCTGTTCCGTAATCTTGTCCTCGTTTCTCACTTGTACGCTCAGAATGCCTTGAAGCAGGTCGGGAGCGTTGCCGGCCTTGGGTGCTGTTGTCGTTTGCATATCTGTTAGGGTTAAATGTTAAAAATTATCCGGTTTAATCCGGTAGAAATAAGTGATGTGCTTTTCCATGTCCTTGACTATCTTGACCTGCTCGGGATGGAAGTTGAGCTTTCGCTCTACGGCAGGGATTTTTATCTTTTCCCATTCGGCGGAAGGTAAGAACACATATTCCCGACGGAAACACCATAACACGATTTGATTATCCCAATTTCCCTTGAACACCGTTCCTTCGTAGTCCTTCAGGAACTGCCGGAACTCGGCTTCGTCCCGAAAAGCGATGTCAAAGCCTTGATAGAGATTGCCGTTTTCCGATTCCTCCCTTTTGTGTAGGTAGAACTTCCGGTAGGTCTCGGTCGTGAAATCTCCATACCTGGGATTGGGTTCGGCATAAAACCATAACGGTACCTTAGCCAGAAATGACACCGAACCGTTGGCGCAAGCACCGCAATGCCCCCAGTCCTTGAACACCCCTTCCGTCCATTTCAGGAATTTCAGTTCCTCCGGATTCACGGAATGGAATGCGCCTCCGCTGACACTCAGACGGATATTGCCGTCCTCTTCCCACACGAAAGGCACATACGGCTGTTCGCATACGGAAAGATATCCTTCTTTTGCACTCCTGCTGTCAATAAGGGCGTTTCCGTAATAATCCCCGTGTTCGGTTACATATACCAGCCTGTCTCCGATTTGCGGTGTAATCTTAGAGCGTGTCCGCTCAATGAGTTCCACATAACTGTTGGCCATATCCACATCTTCCTGTGTCAGCCAATGCTGGTGGTCGTATGAAACATTCCGCTCTCTGAGTGTTTCGATACTGTACTTTTCTTTTGTTACCTGCTGTGACATAACAATTTATTTTTAGTGATCCGGCTTTTCGGGGCCGGAGTTCCCGTAACTACAGGCCATAAAAGGTCGTGTCCCGTACATGCAAGGTTGGCGGGAAAAATACCGCAAGCCCTCCGGGCGAGGATGATTTTTCCACGACACCCGGAGGGCTTGACCTTGCTTGTACGAGCAGGACACGGGTTACCTTTGCCTGTGAGTTACGGGGATTCGGCTACGGTATGGCTGTCATGTCCGCTGTATATGTTTCTTGAAATGACCGTGATATTTTATGCCCGAAAATTACCGGCAATCACGAAAAAATGCTACCTTTGCATCAAGAAAAAAGAGTTATTTGAAAGCATGAGGAATATAGTGATTCTAAACAGCTTGGAATTTTCTTATCCGTTGCCCGTTCTCATGCGAGTTTTCTACAAAGCATTGATAATCAAATAAGATACTTCAGATTACAACAAATATAGATATATTTTCTGATATTGAAACTTTAGTGAGTACTATTTCGCCATCTGATTCAGATGAAATACCGCCATATCGCTGTTTGTTCCTATTCTGAAAGGAGGCCCCCAAAGAGATAATCCGCTGGAAACATAGATATGTGATTGACTCCATTTGCGATAGCCGTGACTCTGTTCATATATTCTGTCTGTAATCAGACTCATAGGCCATATCTGTCCATGATGCGTATGTCCGCTGAATTGCAGGTCTATTCCCAAAGAATCTGTTTTGGCCAGGTTGTAGGGTTGATGATCTAAAAGAATGATAGGTTTACTACGATCCGCTTGCTTTAATAAGGTAGGCAGGGAATGACGGGAACGGTTGGAACGGTCGTCACGTCCGATGATCTGCACACCGTTAGGCAATGTTACTACGGAATCACGCAATAGTTGTATGGGAGTATCTTTCAAGAAGCGGACGCTTTCATCAATACCGCTGATGTATTCATGATTTCCCGGAACCATATAAATGCCCAAGGGAGCTTTCAGCCGTGCCAGTTCTTCCGCCATATTCTCCTTATATAATGGGGTAAGACTATTGTCTATCAAATCTCCACCGATAAGTATAAGGTCGGGATGCTGCGCATTTATCATATCTACATATTCTTTCAGCATAGCTTTTCCCGTACCATACCCTAAATGGACGTCACTCACGGCTACGATATTGATTCCGTGACCTTCTATCGGCTTATCAAGGAAGACATCAATCTTATTGACCTGCGGATGACGGTAATTATAATAACCGTACAGAAGCAGACAGCAAGTCGCTCCCAACGCATAATAGAAACCGTGATTCAGTGACGGCACAAATATTCTCGTCACATCCGCTATCAACAAAGCAAAAATCATGTACAGTGTAAACACCAGCCATACCGAACCGATGTGAAACATGGATTTCGACAGGATGACAGGCATATCTATATGACGGGTCAGCATAGCTATCACCAACGAGAAAGCTACCAGCCAATAGACGACAGACAACAGAATCTTCATAGCCAGCGAGAAGCCGGAAAGCATCTGTAATGTACGGATAAAGATATAAACATTACCACCTACATAAGCAAGCAGGAATATCAGGAAAAATATTCGCATAATCGTTATAAATTAAAATGGTTATCAAATATATTATCGCCCTTTTCCGTTGTCTGGTAGTGAGTGTCTGTATATCTTTGTGAGGAATAAAAAACAGGTATTATGTTACCGGATTTGTGTAAAGCATTCGACAAAACTTCTACCTATTGTTGACAGCTTGTTCCAATTGCCTCAAAGCCTTCTCCAGCGTAGCACGCGGACAGGCTACATTCAACCGCATAAACCCTTCACCTTCTTTGCCGAACGTCGTTCCTTCATTCAAAGCCAAGTGGGCATCTTCTACAAACAGGCGATTCAGTTCCTCCTGACTTAATCCCAGCTCACGACAATCCAAAAAGATAAGGTAGGATGCTTGCGGACGAATCATTCTGATGGCAGGAATCCGCTCTTTCAGATAACTTTCCGTGAAGTCAATATTTCCTTTGATATAGGCAATGACCTGATCCAGCCATTCAGTACCATGACTGTAGGCTGCTGCTACGCTGAGATAAGCGAATAAGTGTCCTTCGGAGAACTCGCTCGCTTCCATATATACCTGAAACTGATGACGAAGTTCGTCATTCTCAATAATTGCATACGAACTTGCCAGTCCGGGCATATTAAACGCTTTGCTCGGAGACATAAAGACAAGGGAGTTCATCCGTGCTTTCTCCGAAATCAAAGCAAAGGTGGGATGTTTGTAAGGAGGCAGGGTCAAGTCGGCATGAATCTCGTCAGAGATTACTAATGTACCGTTCTCATAGCAGATGTCGGCAATCTGCGACAGTTCTTCTTTGGTCCATACACGTCCGCCCGGATTATGGGGATTACTCAGGATAAGCAGTTTACATCCCTGCACATCTTTGCGAAAACGGTCGAAATCAATATGATATTGCCCGTCTTTCAATACCAACGGACTGTAAACCACTTCACGTTCGTTCTTCTGTGTCACAAGAAAGAAAGGATGGTAGACAGGAGGCATGACCATCACCTTGTCTCCTTTCTCCGTGAAACAATGGATGGCAAATGCCAGTCCACGGACAATGCCGGGAGTAAACGTCAGCATTTCTTCACGAATCTCCCATCCATGCCGTTCTTTGAGCCAGTTAATAATGGATTCGGCCCATTCTTTGCAGGCAAATGTATAGCCCAGCACTTCATGTTCCAGACGTTTCTTCAAGGCATCGATTACAAAAGGGGCTGTGCGGAAATCCATATCAGCCACCCACATCGGAATCAAGTCATTACGCCCCCAACGGCGTTCTACAGCATCCCATTTTACGGAGTCCGTACCGTTACGGTTTATTATTTCATCAAAATTATAGTTCATACTGCATGAGGTTTTTATGTTATGTGAGACAAAAGTAGTACATTTGTACTCAATTCAAAAAGGAATTTATGACGAAAGCTTTATTTTTTGATATAGACGGAACGCTGGTTAGTTTCGAAACACACCGTATCCCGTCTTCTACCATTGAGGCATTGGAAGCCGCCCACGCAAAAGGGCTTAAAATATTTATCGCTACCGGACGCCCGAAAGCCATTATCAACAATCTTTCCGAATTGCAGGACCGGAACCTGATCGATGGATATATAACCATGAACGGAGCCTATTGTTTTGTCGGAGAAGAAGTAATTTACAAAAGTGCCATCCCGCAGGAAGAAGTAAAAGCAATGGCTGCTTTCTGCGAAAAGAAAGGAGTCCCCTGCATCTTCGTGGAGGAGCATAATATCTCTGTTTGCCAACCGAATGAGATGGTGAAGAAGATCTTTTATGACTTCCTGCATGTAAATGTCATCCCGACAGTTTCCTTTGAAGAAGCAAGCAATAAGGAAGTGATCCAGATGACTCCCTTCATCACGGAGGAAGAAGAAAAAGAAGTGCTTCCATCCATCCCGACTTGCGAAATAGGCCGCTGGTATCCGGCTTTTGCGGATGTCACAGCCAAAGGCGATACCAAACAGAAAGGCATCGATGAAATCATCCGGCACTTTGGCATCAAGCTGGAAGAAACGATGTCCTTCGGCGACGGAGGAAACGATATCAGCATGCTCCGCCACGCAGCTATCGGAGTCGCTATGGGGCAGGCCAAAGAGGATGTAAAAGCCGCAGCCGACTATGTGACAGCCCCCATTGATGAGGACGGCATCAGCAAGGCTATGAAACATTTCGGGATTATCTAATTCATTTATCCGGTCAGCACATCTGCTTATCCGTCACTAACTTTATGAGCGTAGACACTAATAACGCAGCTTTTCAGGACGCCCTGAATCTTATTCAGTATACCCGCCAGTCGGTTTTTCTGACCGGAAAAGCGGGTACAGGTAAATCTACATTCCTACGTTATGTCTGCGAACATACCAAGAAGAAACATGTCGTTCTCGCACCTACCGGCATCGCAGCCATCAACGCCGGAGGAAGTACGATGCACAGTTTCTTCAAACTCCCCTTCTATCCGTTACTGCCGGACGATCCGAATTTAAGTCTCCAGAGAGGACGCATTCACGAGTTCTTCAAGTACACCAAACCGCACCGGAAATTACTGGAACAGATTGAACTGGTCATCATAGACGAAATCTCTATGGTACGGGCGGACCTCATTGATGCCATCGACCGCATCTTACGTGTATATTCGCATAACTTACGGGAACCTTTCGGTGGCAAACAGTTGTTATTGGTAGGCGATGTTTTCCAGCTGGAACCTGTCGTGAAGAATGACGAGCGGGAGATTCTGAACCGTGCCTATCCTACTCCATACTTCTTTTCGGCAAGAGTATTCAGCCAGATCGATCTGGTATCCATCGAACTCCAAAAAGTATACCGGCAGACTGATTCCGTCTTTGTCAGCGTTCTCGACCATATCCGTACCAACACCGCCGGAGCAGCCGACCTGCAACTGCTGAACACCCGATACGGAAGCCATATCGAAGAATCGGAAGCCGATATGTACATCACGCTTGCCACCCGAAGGGACACGGTTGACTCGATCAATGAGAAGAAACTGGCCGAGCTGGCAGGAGAACCGATCACCTTTGAAGGAAGCATTGAAGGGGATTTCCCCGAAAGCAGTCTGCCGACCTCACAGGAACTCGTTCTGAAACCGGGTGCTCAAATCATCTTTATCAAGAATGATTTCGACCGCCGGTGGGTAAACGGTACCATCGGAGTGATTGCCGGTATCGACGAGGAAGAAGAAACGATATACGTCATCACCGATGACGGCAAGGAATGCGATGTAAAACGGGAATCATGGCGTAACATCCGCTATCGCTACAACGAAAAGACGAAAGAGATTGAAGAGGAAGTACTAGGCAGCTTCACCCAATATCCCATCCGGCTGGCCTGGGCCATTACCGTCCACAAGAGTCAGGGGCTGACTTTCAGCAGAGTAGTGATTGACTTCACGGGAGGTGTATTTGCCGGCGGACAGGCGTATGTAGCACTCAGCCGTTGTACCTCACTGGATGGCATCCAGCTCAAAAAACCGATCAACCGGGCGGATATCTTTGTGCGTCCCGAAATCGTAAACTTTGCCGGACGGTTCAACGACCGGCAAGCCATCGACAAGGCTCTGAAACAGGCGCAGGCCGATGTTCAGTATGCCGCTGCCGCACGTGCTTTCGACAAAGGGGATATGGAGGAATGTCTGGAACAATTTTTCCGTGCCATTCACTCCCGTTATGATATAGAGAAACCTGTTCCTCGCCGATTAATCCGCCGGAAACTGGGGATTATCAATACCTTGCAGGAGCAGAACAAAAAGCTCAAAGAGCAAATGCGGGAACAGCAGGAACGTCTGCGGCAATATGCCCATGAATATCTGTTAATGGGAAATGAATGTATCACCCAAGCCCACGACGCCCGTGCCGCCATTGCCAATTATGACAAAGCGCTCAGCCTCGACCCTAATTATATAGACGCCTGGATACGAAAAGGAATCACCTTGTTCAACAGCAAAGAGTATTTTGATGCGGAAAACTGTTTCAATACCGCTGTCAGCCTTCATCCTGCAAACTTTAAAGCTGTGTACAACCGTGGAAAACTGCGTCTGAAAATCGATAATACAGAAGGGGCAATTGCAGACCTGGACAAGGCTACAAGTCTGAAACCCGAGCATGCCGGCGCACACGAGCTCTTCGGAGATGCCCTGTTAAGAGTGGGGAAAGAAGTGGAAGCCGCCATACAATGGAGAATTGCCGAAGAACTCAGAAAGAAAAAATCATAAATAAGTTGGTAGTGTATCAGAAGTCTTCTGATTGTGAAAGTTATTGAATATCATCTTACATCAAAAACTTTTTATTAACTTTGCCTTCGTATGTACGTCAAACTCTTAAAAGAAAAGCAAATGAAAAAAGGTTTGAAAATCGCAGCTATCGTTGTAGGGGTAATAATCATTCTGATGCTCCTCCTTCCTTTCGCCTTCCAAGGTAAGATAGCAGGTATTGTAAAAACAGAAGGCAACAAGATGCTCAATGCACAATTTGATTTCAAGAAACTCAACATTAGCCTGTTCCGCAACTTTCCGCAGGCTTCTGTTACTCTCGAAGATTTCTGGCTGAAAGGCGCGGGAGAATTCGCAAACGATACCCTTGTACAAGCCGGAGAGGTGACTGCCACCATCAATCTGTTCTCCCTTTTCGGAGACAGCGGTTATGACATTTCCAAAGTATTCATAGAAGATACCCGCCTGCACGCCATCGTCCTGCCGGACGGTCATGTCAACTGGGATATCATGAAGCCCGACACGACAGACACGCAGGAAACGCCTGCCACGGAAGAAGAGTCATCTCCTTTCAAAGTCAAGCTGCAACGTTTCGTCATCAAGAACATGAATTTGATTTATGACGACCAGCAAGGTAAAATGTATGCCGACATCCGTGATTTCAACGCCCTTTGTGCCGGTGACCTGGGCAGTGACCGCACTACGCTGAAACTGGAAGCGGAAACCAAATCACTGACTTACAAGATGAATGGCATTCCTTTCCTTGCAAACGCCAACATCTCCGCCAATATGGACGTAGACGCCGATCTTGCCAACAACAAGTATACACTGAAAGACAATACCATTCGCCTCAACGCCATTCAGGCAGGTATCGACGGTTGGGTGGAACTGAAAGATCCCGCTATCGACATGGATCTCAAACTCAACACCAATGATGTAGGCTTCAAGGAAATACTTTCTTTGATTCCTGCCATTTACGCAACGGAATTCTCCAGTCTGAAAACAGACGGAACCGCTACTCTTGCCGCATCAGCCAAAGGTACGCTGCAAGGAGATACTGTCCCCGCATTCAACATCGATATGCAAGTCAAGAACGCTATGTTCCGCTATCCGGCATTGCCCGCAGGAGTCGATCAAATCAACATTAATGCCAACGTCCGGAATCCGGGAGGAAATATAGACCTGACCACCATCCAAATCAACCCGTTTAGCTTCCGTCTGGCAGGAAATCCTTTCAGTCTGACTGCGGACGTGAAAACACCGGTCAGCGACCCCGATTTCAAAGCTGAGGCAAAAGGTACGCTCGACCTGGGTATGATCAAACAGGTATATCCTTTGGGAGATATGGAACTGAACGGAACCATCAACGCCGATATGCAAATGTCAGGACGCCTTTCTTATATAGAGAAAGAACAGTACGACAACATGAAAGCCTCCGGAACCATCGGTCTGACCAATATGAAACTGAAAATGCAGGATATGCCGGATGTAGACATCAAGAAATCACTCTTCACCTTCACCCCGAAATATCTGCAACTGAGCGAAACGACGGTCAATATCGGTAAGAACGATATTACTGCCGACAGCCGTTTCGAGAACTATATCGGCTACGCTCTGAAAGGTACTACACTGAAAGGAACGCTGAACATTCATTCCAATTATTTCAATCTGAATGATTTCATGACAGCATCCGCAGACAGCGTGGCAACTACCGAAGCAGCTGCCACAGACTCCACGGCAATTGCCGGCGTGATAGAAGTTCCGCGCAATATCGACTTCCAGATGGACGCCAATCTGAAACAGGTGCTGTTTGACAAGATGACATTCAACAACATGAACGGTAAACTTGTTGTCAAAGACGGAAAGGTAGATATGAAGAATCTTTCTATGGGTACTATGGGCGGCAACGTGGTGATGAATGGATATTACTCTACCGCCAATGCGAAGAAACCGGAAATGAAAGCCGGATTCAAACTGTCGGATATCAGCTTCTCACAGGCATACAAAGAACTGGATATGGTTCAGCAACTGGCTCCTATCTTTGAGAATCTGAAAGGAAACTTCTCCGGCAGCATCAATGTGCTGACCGACCTGGACGCAGCCATGAGCCCGGTACTGGAAACGATGCAAGGAGACGGCAGCTTGTCTACCCGCGACCTCAGTCTGAGTGGTGTGAAAGCAATCGACCAGATAGCCGACGCCATCAGCCAGCCGAGTCTGAAAGAAATGAAAGTGAAAGATATGACACTGGATTTCACCATCAAAGACGGACGGGTGGAAACCAAACCGTTTGATATCAAAATGGGTGACTATAATCTGAATCTCTCCGGTAGCACAGGACTTGACCAGACCATCGACTACTCCGGCAAGATCAAGCTTCCGGCATCCACCGGCATTTCCAAGCTAATGACGCTCGATCTGAAGATCGGAGGTTCATTCACTTCCCCGAAAGTCAGTGTCGATACAAAGAGTATGGCCAATCAGGCACTTGAATCCGTAGCCGACGAAGCAATCAGCAAACTGGGAGAAAAGCTCGGACTGGATTCTGCCACGACTGCCAACAAAGATTCCATCAAACAGAAAGTGACGGAAAAAGCTACAGAGAAAGCACTTGATTTCTTAAAGAAGAAACTTAAATAAGAAAAGGAGAAGAGAGTATGCTTCTGAAACTGTACGATAAAAACAATAACCCGCAGGACTTGCAACGGGTAACCGACATCCTGAACGACGGCGGACTGATCATCTATCCTACGGATACGATGTACGCCATCGGATGCCACGGGCTGAAAGAACGTGCTATTGAACGGATTTGCCGGATCAAAGATATTGATCCGCGCAAAAACAACCTGTCTATCATCTGCTACGATCTAAGCAGTATCAGCGAGTATGCCAAAGTGGGTAATAATGAGTTCAAGCTCATGAAGCATAATCTCCCCGGCCCGTTCACGTTTATCCTGAATGGCACCAACCGGCTGCCCAAAATCTTCCGTAACCGAAAAGAGGTGGGTATCCGTATGCCGGACAACAATATCATCCGTGAAATCGCCCGCTTACTGGATGCTCCTATTATGACCACCACACTGCCATACGATGAGCATGAAGATCTGGAATATATGACCGATCCCGAACTGATTGACGAAAAGTTCGGTGATATCGTGGATCTGGTAATCGACGGAGGAATAGGAGGCATAGAACCTTCTACAGTAGTGAAGTGCACAGAAGATGAACCGGAAATTGTCCGTCAGGGAAAAGGCTGGCTGGAAGGGATTTAATCCCGAAGACTATTAACTTAGAGAATATATAAATCAGGCACGGACTACACGGATTTCACGGTTTTAAAAGATTACATATCTAAAAAACGTGTTAATCCGTGAAATCCGTGCCTGAATATTTCTTACTTGATCAATGATTCCGGGTCCAGATGACCTGCTTCGATATCCTTGAAGTAACGGTAAGTACCTACTTTCAACTCTTCCGTAGCAGCATCGTCACAAACGATAATACCCTTTTCGTGCATCTGCAAAGCACTGATAGTCCACATCTGAGTGATAGAACCTTCTACTGCATGATACAATGCGCGGGCCTTATTGTGACCATTTACGATAATCATCACTTCTTTGGCAGAAAGCACAGTGCCTACACCAACAGTCAGAGCTGTCTTCGGAACTTTGTTAATATCGTTGTCAAAGAAACGGGAGTTCGCAATGATTGTATCCGTAGTCAGCGTTTTCTGACGGGTACGGGAAGTCAGTGAAGAGCCCGGTTCGTTGAATGCGATGTGTCCGTCTGGACCAATGCCACCCATGAAAAGGTCGATGCCACCATAAGACTTAATCTTTTCCTCGTAGCGTGCACATTCTGCATCCAGGTCGGGAGCATTACCGTTCAGGATATTCGTATTTTCCTTTTTGATATCGATATGGCTGAAGAAGTTATTCCACATAAAAGAGTAATAGCTTTCCGGATGTTCTTTCGGCAAGCCTACATATTCATCCATATTGAATGTTACGACGTTCTGGAAAGAAACGATTCCTTTCTTATTTAAATCGATCAAAGCTTTATACATACCCAGAGGTGAAGATCCCGTAGGACAGCCCAATACAAAAGGTTTTTCCGGAGTTGGGTTGGCAGCTTTTATTTTTGCGGCAACGTAATGTGCAGCCCACTGAGATACGGACTGATAGTCCGGCTGAATAATAAGTCTCATAAGTCGATTGTTTTATAGGTTAGTAAATAATTGTTCATTCTTTATTTAGCGGTCTTTTTTCAAGCGGTCCGCCATCGCACGTGCCAGGTTCTCACACTGGGTATAGGTAATATCCTGCATCGCCTGTTTCATCTCTACCGGATCGCCTACCAGCTCGAACTTACTCTTTTCCGCAAATTCAGCCATACGCTTCACAGCAGCTCCTGCCCAGGTGAAGGAACCGAAGTATCCCAAATAACGTCCTTTGAGTTCGCGAACCAGAATCTTAGACAATAACGATTCCACTTCCGGGAATATCTGATTACTGTATGTCGGAGAACCGACAATCAATCCTTTATAACGGAAAATATCTGCAAGGATATAAGAAGGATGACTCTTCGTCACATTGTGCATCACAATATTCCTGATTCCCTGTGCTGAGAGTTCCGCAGCAATAGCTTCCGCCATCTGTTCCGTATTTCCATACATACTGCCATATACGATAACCACACCTTCGTCCGCATCATAACGGCTCAGACGGTCATAGATACCGATCACCCTGGAAATATTCTCTGTCCATACCGGTCCGTGTGTAGAGCAAATGGTAGTGATAGGCAGTCCTCCCAATTTTTGCAGGGCTTTCTGTACCGGACTACCGTATTTGCCAACGATATTGGAGTAGTAACGCACCATTTCACCCCAGTACTTATCTACATTGATACGGGTATCCAGAAATCCTCCGTCTACAGTGCCAAAGCATCCGAATCCGTCACCTGAGAAAAGGATTCCGTCCGTTTCATCAAATGTCATCATCGTTTCGGGCCAGTGCACCATCGGAGTCATATAGAAACGAAGCATATGCTTGCCTAATGCAAGGAAGTCTCCGTCTTTCACCAGATATTGCTCGCCGGTAACACCGTAGAATCCTTCAATCATACCGAAGGTTTGCTTATTGCCGACAATAATAATATCCGGATAGTGTTGTTTAATCAATCGGATGGAGCCCGAATGATCCGGTTCCATGTGATTTATAATCAAATAGTTAATAGGACGTTCGCCGATTACTTGCTTGATCTTGCGCAAGTAGACTTCAAAATAACAGATATCTACAGTATCCACCAACGCCACCATTTCATCATCAATCAAATAAGAGTTATACGAAACTCCATAGGGCAACGGCCATAACGCCTCAAAACGGTGTTTATTACGGTCATTTACTCCCACATAGTGGACATTTCCTTTAATTCTTGTTTTCTGTTCCATTCTTCAACTTTAATTAATTTCTGCTCACCAGCTATGATCCTCTGAGGACAGAGATTTATTCTGTGGTGAAGTTATCTTCCGCAAAAATAACTCTTTTTTCTGAATCCCTGTACTTCTTACCTTGATAAGCTCCCCTTTCTTTCATTCTTTTTTGCAAACGAGTTACAAATTCATAATTCTTCAGTCCCCAGTCCGGAGCAATCAGCAATTCTTTGGGAGACTGCGAAACAAAACGTTCCAATACCAGATCCGGGCGGAGATGCTCTACATAGTCAATCACCAGGTCAATATATTCGTCCACTTCCGTAAACAGATGAAAACCTTCCGGATTCTCTTCGTATTCATGCGCCATGCGAGTACCACGAATCAACTGTAACTGATGAATTTTGAGTGTGGACAAAGGAAGCGCGGAAAGGATTCCTGCCTGCTCTACCATTGTATCATGTGTCTCTCCCGGAAGACCGAGGATGACGTGCCCGCCCGTCAGTATGCCACAGGCGGCGGTACGCTGAACAGCCTCTACCGTATCCGCATACGTATGTCCGCGATTGATACGCCGCAATGTCTCATCACTGGCACTCTCAATGCCATATTCCACCATCAGGAATGTATGGCGGTTCAGTTCTTCCAGATACTGAAGCAGTTCTTCCGGCATACAATCCGGACGCGTACCGATCACCAATCCTACTACCCCGTCTACCTGCAACGCCTCTTCATATTTACGTTTCAGTCCTTCCAGTTCTGCATAAGTATTGGTATATGCCTGGAAATACGCCAGATATTTCATCTCCGGATATTTATGGGCAAAGAAACATTTCCCCTCCTCCAGTTGGGTAGCAATCGACTTTTCCGTCCGGCAATAGTCCGGGTTGAAAGTCTGGTTATTGCAATACGTACAACCGCCCCATCCCTTCGTCCCATCCCGATTAGGACAAGTAAAACCGGCATTTAATGATATTTTCTGCACTTTGTAAGGAAAATGTTTTCGCAGAAAGGTTGGGAAATCATTATATTGTATTTGATAAGACATATCTATTTAATTCATTTGTTATTTGTGTGGCAAACATAAGAAAAAACAGCGAGTTACGGAAAGATGCCCCAAAATATCTTCAATATATTAAAAAAAACATAAAGTGCATAAGATAAATTAATATTTATTGCGAAAGCAGAAACTATTTAGTTAGTTTTGTGTGATTTTAAGCATTGACGGGAGGATACTTGTGAAAGTCTTGTGCAATTATTCCCCAATTATGATTTCATCTCACCATACCCCATGCGACTCTCGTCAATAAACTATCCTCTTTATGTTCTAAAAACAGAATATAAAGAGGATTTTTAGCATAAGCAGGCAGACAAGACAGCGAAAGGGAGGAAAAAATAGGCAAACTTTCGTATTATCCGTTCAATGTAGCGTCCGGGCTTCTTGTTTTCCATCCTTTTATTTATTTTTGTTCTAACAAAAAACACCGATATTATGAAACGCGCCCGGCTCCTTCTTATTTCTCTTTTTAACTATTGCATATTAGTGGCCCAGCCTACCTATCAGATCAAGCATTATTCCGTCAATGACGGAATGTCTCAAGGAATAGTACAGACGATCATACAAGACAAAAAAGGATTTCTATGGTTCGGCACATGGAACGGGCTGAATAAATTCGACGGATATACATTCAAAAACTATAAGACATCTTACAAAGACGGCTATATTCTGAATACCAACCGGATCAGTCAGATAGCGGAAACGAAATATGGGGATATCTGGTGCCAAGCCTATGACGGACGGGTGTATATGTTCGACAATCAGACAGAGAAGTTCATCGACATTTTAGGTTCAGTAGCAGAAACGATGATAACGAATAATTATGCCGACCATATTTATACCCTTTCCAAAGGAATCTCATGGATCACCTTTCAAAACGAATGTGCCGCCATCCGCATAGATGACCAACTTTGCAAACAGGGGAAAGGAATCACTCTGTACAGTTCCTTCAAACAAAACTTGAAGGGAGACAAGATATATACCGTTTTCGAAGATTCCGAAGGAGATGAATGGATACTGACCAACAAAGGAATTTCTATCATAGGAAAGAAGCAGGTAGACAGCGATTTCCCGTTCCAATATATTAAAGAAGCGGATGGAATTATTTATCTGGTTTCCCAATCGGACAAATTGGCCTCTTACAACTTTAAGACCAGACAATTCAAATTCATAGAGATTCCTTATCATGTTTCGATGATTAACGAAGTCAAGAAGTTTGACTCCAATACACTTTTGCTGGCTACAGATAACGGACTGATTATTTATAAGATAAAAGAAAAAGAATTCCAGTTGATTGATATACGCACATCAACGCAACCTTCCAACGTCGTACAGTCAGTTTATCAAGACCATTACAAGGAACTATGGATATTCCCCCAAACGACAGGAGTGATCCGTTATAATCCATCCACCAAGGAAATGCAGCATTTGTTCACACCGGCCGACGAAGTGATCAGATATGAACGGAAAAATAAGAATGTGATCTTTGAAGACCGGCAACACACGTTATGGGTTCTCCCCCCGGAAGGGAATCTGTCTTATTATGACCGTGAAAACAAAGAACTGAAACCCATGCTGAAGGACAGCAACAATCCGAAGTCTGTTTTCAGTCCGCTCGTCCGCTTTTACACACTGGACAATCAGGGTAACTGCTGGCTGACCAGTACACGTGGCATTTACAAATTGTCCTTCTTTCCACATACCTATAATCTGGTGCATATTGACAATGGATTCGAGACCCGCGCTTTTTTATGCGACAATGAAAAGAGGCTGTGGGTTTCTTCGAAGGCACAGATGATCAGAGTGTACCAACCGGACGGACAGTTGGAAGGCTATCTGACGCCACAAGGAAAAATAAGCAAAGATAAACAGAGTTTTACAAGCGTATATTGCTTTCTTGAAGACCATGAAGGCAATATCTGGATAGGAACAAAGGAAAACGGCATTTATCTGTTAAAGAAAAAGTCGCCGGATTCCTATTCCGTACAACAATTCACTCATCAACCGAATATGCCATACAGCTTGAGTGGCAACAGTGTATATTCCATTTTTCAAGATAGCCATAAACGTATCTGGATAGGCTGCTATGGCGGAGGAATCAATTTGCTAACCTACAATAAGGACGGTAAGACAGAATTTATACACAGCGATAATGAGTTGAAGAATTACCCGACCGGCTACGCTTCGAAAGTCCGCCACATATCCGAAGCGCCGGGCGGTGTGCTGTTAATAGGAACCACCAACGGATTACTGACTTTCTCCAATCAATTTGAGAGACCGGAAGAAATCAAGTTTTATCGTAATTGTTGCGAGTCAGGAATAAGTACCAGCCTGAGCGGAAATGATGTGATGCATACATACACCGACAAGCAAAAACGAACCTATATAGCCAGCTTTACGGGAGGCATCAGCCAAATCGTATCCAAGAACCTGCTCAGCAACAAGATTGAGTTCAAGACATATACAACGGATGACGGACTGGCTTCGGACTTGGTACAAGCCATGCAGGAAGATCAACAAGGCAACTTATGGATTCTTTCGGAAAATGCCATTTCTAAATTCGACGCTCAAAGAAAGACTTTCGAGAATTACGGGCTTAACTCTCTGCACCAGGAATTTAGCTTCTCAGAAGCGGCACCGGTGATCAACGCTCGAAATCAAATCGTATTCGGTACAGACAAGGGATTCATTGAGATTTCTTCCAAAGAGATGCAGAAAAGTTCCTATGTCCCTCCCATTGTCTTTACCGGTTTGAAAGTGCAGGGACAATCTTCTGTCATCGCCATTGACGATCTGGAAGAATTACGCCTCACCCCCTCTCAGCGTAATGTTACTTTCCAGTTTGCGGCACTCGATTATGTCGATTCCAAAGAAATCCGTTACGCATACCGACTGAAAGGACTGGAAGAAGAGTGGCACGACGGGGACAAGAACCGTTCTGCCAGCTACATCAACTTGCCGAATGGCAAATATAAACTGCAAATCAAATCCACCAACAGCGACGGAGTATGGATGGACAATATCCGCACTTTATCCATCAACGTACTGCCCACTTTCTGGGAGACGGGCTGGGCATGGCTGCTCTACGTTATTCTCTTCGTTCTCTTTACGGGCAGTATCGTATATGTACTTTTTTATATTTATCGGTTGCGCCACCAAGTGGATATCGAGCAACAACTATCCAATATCAAGCTCCGTTTCTTTACTGACATATCTCATGAACTCCGGACACCGCTGACTCTGATCAGCAGTCCGGTCAATGAAGTTCTGGAAAATGAAGACTTATCCGCCACAGCCCGTGAGCACTTGACTGTGGTACAAAAGAATGCCGAACGTATGCTACGTCTCATGAATCAGATTCTGGACTTCCGTAAGATACAGAATCAGAAGATGAAAGTGCTGGTGGAGAAGACAGACCTGATTCCACTTCTTGAAAAAGTAATGATCAACTTCCGCTTGATTGCAGAAGAAAAGAAGATTAATTTCCGGTTGGCAAGCGAACTTAAATCAATATATGCATGGATAGACCGCGATAAGTTTGAAAAGATATTCTTTAATCTGATATCCAACGCATTCAAATATACACCGGCTGAGAAGGCGATTACAATAGAAGTGACAAAACAGACAGATAAAGTGACAATCTCTGTGGTGGATGAAGGCATCGGAATTGAACCGACTAAACTGCGTACTTTGTTCCAGCGCTTCGAAACACTGGCACAGCAGAATATGCTCCAACCGTCTTCCGGCATCGGCCTGTCATTGGTAAAAGAAATGGTCGACATGCATCACGGTACAATCAAAGTAACGAGCGAACCAGAAGCAGGAAGCCGTTTCATGGTAACTCTGCCTCTTCAAAAAGAAGTCTTCGAACAAGACAGTCAGGTGGAATTTATTCTGAATGACAGTCAAAGTCCGACTACCCATCCGGACAGCAGCCTCCAGACTGAGAAAAGACCAGAAGCGGAAGACAAAGAAGATATGGAGAATAATGCGGCTCCGGATACGTTTACTATATTGGTGGTTGAGGACAATGAAGAACTGAAAGCTTTCTTAAAAAACATCTTGTCTGAGAATTATACTGTTATCACCGCTCCGAACGGAAAAGAAGGATTGCAACACGCAGTTGATAATATCCCCGATCTTATCATCAGTGACGTAATGATGCCGGTTATGGACGGCTTGGAGATGATTCGGAAAATCAAAGAAAACAATAACATCTGTCACATTCCCATTATTGTATTATCGGCAAAAGCCTCTTTGGATGACAGGATTGCCGGACTGGAGCAAGGTATAGATGACTATATCACAAAACCTTTCAGCGCCACATATCTGAAAACACGTATCGCTTCACTGCTCCGCCAACGCAAATCCTTGCAGGAAATCTATATGGCCAAACTGACGGAAGGGAAAGAAATAGCTGTCGCAGAAGCTCTTACCCCGTCGCAACCGCAGATTACTCCCTACGACGAGCAATTCATGCAAAAGGTAATGGAGTTCATAGAAGAACAGATGGATAATGCCGAACTGACCATCGACGAATTTGCAGAGCATCTGATGCTCAGCCGCACCATCTTCTATCGGAAACTGAAGTCCATCATCGGACTGACTCCTGTAGACTTCATACGTGAAGTACGCATCAAACGTGCAGCACAGCTAATAGACAGCGGGGAATATAATTTCTCACAGGTAGCCTATATGACCGGTTTCAATGACCCGAAGTATTTCAGTAAATGCTTCAAGAAGGTAGTAGGTATCACGCCTTCCGAATATAAAGAGAAGAATAAATAAAAAAAGAAGCCGACCGTACGCATTCATTAATCACCATAACCGGCTATTTTCTTTCGTAGCACTTAGGTCAGACAATTGTAGCACCCAGGTCAGATAACTGAAGCACCTAGGTAACACATTCGTCTCACCTAGGTGCAACGAAAGAAAAACGACTAAAGACATAAAAGATTTTGGCTAGCAGGATACTTATTTATCCCTATGTTCCAATAAGTTAGCAACAGTTCCGTATCTGTTAATTCCGCTGATTTCCGGAAAGCAGCATTTTTCCGGAATCCTTTTTATATTCTTTCCCGTTAATAATAATGCCTGTAGCATTTTTTATCTGTATGCCCGGAGCCTCGGGATCCTCCACTTTGATATTCTCCATATTCACCTGAGAAGCCTGATTGATTACAATACCTTTCTTGGCATTAGTTACAGTCATGTTCTTGATAAAGATATTCTTAAGAGGCATTTCCGGCAGCCCGTTGAAATATACTGCCCGTCCCGCACCTCTACAAAGAACATTTGAAATATAAATGTTCCTGAAAACAGGAGTTTCCTCATTCACATCCGGTATCGGAGTTTCCGGAAAGTCATTGACAGCATAATACAAATCCATCGTCAGAGCATCATTGGGAATATCAATCATGTTGATATTATCTATGAAAATGTTCTCCACTACGCCACCACGTCCGCGGGTACTCTTAAACCGCAAACCGACATCTGTGCCCACGAAAGAACAGCCCGATACGTATACATTCCGGACACCACCGGACATTTCGCTGCCGATTACAAATCCGCCATGCCCATGCAAAACCGTATTATTCTTAATAATCACATTCTCACAAGATTCTCCCCGCCTGCGTCCATCCTCATCTTTACCCGATTTCAGACAGATAGCATCATCCCCCGCATCAAAAAAACAATTAGTGACCAGTACGTTTTTACACGACTCCACATCCAGCGCATCGCCATTTTGCGAATACCAGGGATTGAACACCTTCACATCATTCAAAATCAAAGATTCGCAGGACAAAGGATGGATACACCAGCCCGGTGAGTTCTTGAAAGTCACCCCTTCCAGCAGAATCCGTTTGCTCTTTACTATACTCAGCATGACAGGGCGCAACCAGCTTTTCATGTAAGTCCACTCTTCATCGGTTATTTCTTTCTGCCCGTTATTTTGTCCGGTCATAAGTACAGAAGCTTTCAAAGCACCCGCATCAGGATACCATACTTTTCCGTTCTCATCCACTTTACCACCCGAACTCACCAGATTTTTCCATTGCCGTTCCGTCATCTTGTCTTTCTTGACCGGACGCCATCTATCTCCTGCCCCATCGAAAACACCATTGCCGGTGATGGCTATATTTTCAGCATTCATTGCCGAAATCGGCGATTGGCAGCGCTTAGTGTCCAGCCCTTCGAAAGAAGTGTCGATAATGGGATATAGAGATGTATCGCTGCTAAATACAATGAGAGCATTCTTCTCGGCATATAGATTAACGTTACTCAAAAGTACGACGGGCCCCGTCAACCATAATCCTTCGGGTATGATAACTTTCCCCCCTCCTTTGGAACTTACCGCCTTGATTGCATTGTTTATCGCCTCTGTGTTCAAGGTCACACCATCGCTGAGTGCGCCGAAATCACGGATATTAACCTCATAATCGGGAAAGGAAGGTTGGCTCACTTCAGGCATTGAAAACGGAAGATTCCTGTATACGTCTCCCTGTTCTTTTGTTCCACTTTCCGGATTTGAATAAACCTGATATGATATAAATATCATAACGCCTGTCAGCACAACTCTCAAATCCTTTTTCAAAATTCCATTCATCTCTTTTTAATTTATTTTATCGGGTTCCTATTGATAACTACTTACAGAAATATCCATATCTTCATTGATATGTTTTTCCCATTTCACAAGCAAAAGTAATGGAAGTCTACTCCCCCTAAGTTCAATTATTGACAGATTAGGAGTAAAAAATAGTCATTTACCTGTTCGTCTATTAAAATTGTACTCAAACAAAGTATATCTCCGGAAAATAATTCATAAAAAAGCCATAGTAGAAAAGTATTATAAAATTCTTCCTTACTATGGCCCTTAATCTAATCCTGAAAACAGTTTTAATCTATGGTCAGAGTTTCATCATCTTGCCAATCTATAGTTCCGGCAGCACCATTTTGGTCTGTCCAGCCTTTGGTCTGTCCGAGCCAGGAGTTATTGTCCAAAATATCTTTTGACAGACCCATTATATAATAATTAGATCGCCATCCGATCTTAATCCATTCATTGCTGTTGTTCTTATCAGGTTGCACATTGGGCTCCCCGTACTGGAAATTAGACTCCCAAAAATCAGCCACTTCTTTAAGTTGCTTCTGGAAATCGGCAGATTCAGGGTCTGCAAATATATTCTTACGCAGTTCCGACAACACATCTTTACTGCCTGGAGTATATCCATCTTTTACATCCACATATTTAGCTGTACGATATCTTTCGGTCAACGGAGTTACTCTCAGGAATGAACAGGTATTAGTGGTACTCAACTGCATAGCTTCTCCCCGTCCTCCATCATAAAGCATCCAACGCCAAATATCCCAATATCTTTTGCCTTCATATGCCAGTTCGACCTGACGTTCACGCAAACAGGCAGCCAACGCCGATGCCCGGTCAAACACATAAGTATCCAAACCGTAATTATTAGTGGAAGGAATCCCAACCCGCGCACGCAATTTCCCGATTGCCAGTTTACATAAATCAATCTGATTGGTTGCCGCATAACACTCGGCAAGATTCAATTGCAATTCCGCATAACGGAAATCATAGATATGCACTCCCGAAGCTTCGTAGTTGTTGGCAGAAGCAGTATTGAGTCCACTCATCTTACGTACGAATACCGGACTGGTTATATTTACTCCTTCACTATAGGCAAAGCCGCTGGTAGTTGACTCCGAAGTTCGCCAACGATAAGCCCAGACCGTATCATTGGTGACATCTTTATGTCCCCACTTCAAACCATTAAAGGCAAATGTCTGGTAGAAACGCGGATCACGGTTTTCCATAAAGCGCAAACTACCTTCGGTAACCTGATGAGCGGCATCGGGAAGTGTACCGTCAGCCATAGGGAATACATCGATCAACTCAATAGGAGCACCTTTTCCACCGCTTCCTCCTTGAGAACTCAAACGGATATTCTTCTCCCAGCGATTATTCTTGTAACCTAATGACGAGTTGCTTTCCTTAGCCAATAGTCGGACAACTAATGTTTCTCTGTTAGAATGTTCATTATCGTCATCCGCCAATATTTTACTCCAGCTTGCAGCATCCGTCACACCGTCCAATCCACTGGCAGTAATACCGGAAATAGCGTTCTGAGTAGCTTCCAGGGCTTTTTGCCAACGAAGGTTGCCCGGATCATTCCAATTCTTATTAAAGATGGGGCTGGCATAGAATAATAACACACGGCTCTTGTATGCCAATGCTCCGCCACGTGTGAGACGTCCGTAATCGTTTGTTCCCCATTCATCCGGCAGCAAAGCGGCCGCATCGGTCAAGTCTTTCACAATCTGTTCCACACATTGGGTCACAGAGGCTCTTGGCAGTCCTGCATCGGTCACCTCAGCATTCAGCACTGTTGTCACAATAGGTACGCAACCATACATACGAACCAAATCAAACAACTGCATGGCACGTAGAAAGAGGGCCTGCCCTTTTGCCTTATCTTTGGTATCCTGCGAAACCGAGGAAGCATCAATGTCACGAAGCAGGATATTGCAGTTACGTATACGCGTATAAGCATTGTTTGTAACACTTGAACCTAGTGCCTTGCCGAAATAACCGGCAAACAACGGGTCGTAACTTTTACCGCTGGATGCATCTGTCTGTGTTTTTATATCATCAATGGTCGAATATTGCGTACTCGGGTCAATCCGGCTGGTAGACGTGATTCCCCACATCTCATCCGTGAATTCGTTAAAATCCTGCGCATAAGAAGTATACAATCCCAAATACTGAGACGTCGGAGATGTATAGTTTTCAAAACTAGTCTGATATAATCCGGCCAGATACCAGGTGATTTTCGTTTCAGAATTAAAATCATCATAAGCTCCGTAATTATTCATATCCAAAAATGAATCACTGCAACCGGACATAAACATACCGAGGGCTAAAGTTCCTGTATATAAAAAGTTTTTCTTTTTCATCGTTGACACAATTATTAAAATGTAACATTAACACCTAATGACCAAGTTCTTAAAGTAGGATAATCTGTAGAAGAAGCATCATACATATTACGGTAATGGTTAGGGTACGGATTGTACAAATCCCACAAATTATTACCGGTCAGATTCAGACGGACAGCCGACATTTTCAACGGAGCAATCCACTTTTTAGGAAGTGTATAGCTGACAGACAGATTACGTATGTAACAACGGAAGGTACTAATCATCCAGAAATCAGAGTTGGCGATAGCCGAACTGGAAATCAGAGATTCTGTTCCCAAGTTAGGGTATTTACCATTCGGATTGTACATTTCGTCAAACATATCTCCCCAGAAAGAATCCGGCGCCCATATCATTGTACTCTTATTACCACCCATAGAAGCACGGTCTATAAAGCGTACTCCACCCCATGAAGTAGCGATATTGGCACTGATAGCAAGTCCTTTCCAGCTGGCACCCAGTCTTGTCGAGACATTATAAGTCTTATTCTTTTCACATAACTTTGCATAATCCTGTTCCAATACAATCTGTCCGTTGGGACCTTGTTGAACTCCATTGACCATTTCGCCCCCTAAATCCTGGTAAGCCAGCATACCCGGACGCAAATCGTCTTTACTTGTCTTATCCAGATATTTAGTTTGTCCGCCTTCGGGAGTATATGATTCCAGATAAGACCAATACCTGTTAATATCATCCTGCGTACGCAAAATTCCGTCACCATTCGAGGTTCCTTTCCATACCTTGAATCCCCATACCGGCAGATAAGTAGACATTCCTTCCTCCCAGCTTGAGCTGGACGGATATTTGTTATAGCGCAAACCCGGCACCCACTCTTTCACTCTACTACCGTTCAGACCGAAATCCATACCGATATTATAGTTCACCTGTCCTACCTTGTCACGCCATGTCAAAGACAACTCGCCGCCATATGTATCAACACGGCCAAAATTTTCTTCAGCATACGAACCACCGGCATACACGGGAATTCCCGGTTGGCTAGCCATAAACTGATTCAAGATGTTATCATTGATATCATAGTAGAAATCGAATACCGCACTTAAACGACCATCAAAAAAACGAGTATCAAAACCAAGATTAAACTTGTCGGAAACATCCCATTTCACATTACGGTTCGGAGATGACTGCGGGATCAGACTGGTACCTGGTTTTCCGCTTTCGGCACCGAACTGCATTCCTTTCAAGTCCATCTTGTACTGTTCTTTCCATTTCCACATTTTGATGTTGTCACGTCCCGTACGTCCCCAGGATGTACGTACCTTCAAAAATTCAAACCAAGGAAGCGAGCGTTTGAACCATGATTCTTCAGACATGATCCATCCTGCAGAGATACCGGGAAAGAATCCCCAGTAATTCTCCGGAGCAAACTTAGTCGAAGCGTCCGAACGGAAAATAAACTGTAGCATATAGCGGTCAGCATAAGAATATGCCACACGTCCCAAGTAAGAAAGCGAGCCCGATTCACCTTTAAGTGTCACTGTATTGTCGGAAGCCAGAGCTGACTTGCCGTCCGGCCCGACGATGGAGGGACCGCCGACTCCCAGATAAGTATCAGAAATGTCATGAGCCAGATCGGCATATTCAATATCACGAGAATCATAGAATGATTCATAACGCTCGATGGAAGCCATAGCCGAAATGCTATGTTGGCCAAACGTACGGTCATAGTTTACGTAAAAGTTCATCTGACGTCTTTCCGCCTGTTTATCTTTAAATGATAATGTACTGTTTTTATCAAAGATAGCCGTTTTAAAGGAACTGCTCGGGATGGTATAAACCAAATGCTGATCGGCAGGCATTCTGCCGCCTACATACGCCAGTTCATAAGGGAAACTAGCCTGCTCGGTTGCTTCACTTGAGTGCGAAGACGAATAAGTGGCACGGAGTGACAAACCTTTCACAAAAGGAACTTCGTAGGTCAATGAGATATCAGCATTCCAGCTGTTGCTTCTGTTCTTACTGAACGAACCACTATTATTCAACGCAAAATAATTCCAGGAAGTGACATAATCTCTATTAAAACTCGGACTACTATATGTATTCTCTATAGGTCCCAACCAATATTCCTGATCTTGCCCGTTCTCATCCGGTAAAGTCACACTCCAAGGCATATGGTTGGGCATATGATGCAAAGCACTATAGTCTGATTTTTCCGTACTTCCACTCATCCCGTACAGTTTAAAGCGAGCCCCTTTTGTATAGATCTGATCGGATTTACCCTCATTACCGGCAACCGTGGCTGATAATTTAATATCATTCGTCAAACGCACATCAACACCGGCACGGTAAGTATAACGCTTATAGCTTTGATCACCCAAATTAGCTCCCTGGTCAAAATAAGTAGCTCCGGCATAATATGTAGCACGTTCACTTCCACCGGTAACATTCAGTGTATGTGTCTGTTGGAAAGCCGATTTCCAACCTGCTTTATCCAGCCAATCATAATTCAGGTTATCCATCTCAGCCAATTCCATATCACTATACAACACGTCGAGGTCATCATAACCACTCGCTTTATTGGAACCTATCGCCAAAGCATTATAGAAACGTCCATAAGCAGAACCTTTCAGCACCTTGGAATGACTAACGGCATCATTCACGGCAAATTTACCTGAATAGGAAATAACAGGTACTCCTTTTTTCCCTCTTTTGGTCTTTACAAGAATTGCACCATTGGCAGCACGAGAACCGTAAATCGCTGCGCTGGCATCACGTAACACAGTTATACTTTCTACTTCCGAAGGGTCCAGCATATTAAACTGCTCCATACTCGGCTGTCCATTCGTTCCTAACTGAATGACATCATCAATAATAATCAAAGGGGTGGAATTACCGCCATCCTTGGATATGCCGGTGAAAGTCCGGTTCTGACGGATATAAACCTCATTGGCATTCGTACCCGGACGGCTGGAGCCTAACTGTACATTCAAGCCATTCACCATTCCCTGCAAGGCTTCCGAAAGATTGGATACCGGAAGATCTTCCAGTTCTTCAGCAGAAATAGTCGATACGGAACCGGTAATGTTTTTCTGTTTCATACTACCGTAACCTACTACGACTACTTCATCAAGTTTCTGGTTATCTTCCTGAAGAATGACTTTCAAAGTATCGTCTTTCGGCAGGATTACTTGTTTCAGATATCCGATATAAGATATTACCACCTTTTTCCCATCCGGCACATTCAGCGAAAAGTGACCGTCAATATCAGTAATAGTACCTGTCGTAGCATCCTGTAACCGTATAGTAGCTCCGATAATCGGCTGGCCACTTTCGTCCACTATCTGTCCTGTAACCTTTCGGGTCTGTGCATTGGCTGACAGCGCAAATGCTACGAAACACAATAGCACGCCTACCTTTTTAATGAATGAAGATCTCTTGAACTTCATAAATACAATGTGTTTATTCATATTATATATATTATTTAATGCGCGGTTCATCGTCTCCATTTTGAAGCACCTACGCTGGAACAACCTGTGAATAACTCGTTCAATTTAAAATTGTTAGTCCCCGGAGCAGTGAACAGAGTGGCAGTTGACATTTTAGAATCACTCAGTCCGAGGTTTCCTTTGCTTGAGGTACGATCATTAGCCTGAAAACTATTAACCGAACTGAAAGGATATACGCCGGTATAATCATCCTGTCCTCCGGACCCCAGTTCATTAAGTTTCGGAAGTTTTCCGTCTATTTTCATGGAACCGCCAAATACACAATTTTCAATCTTGACAGCAATACTCGGATCTACCCGGAATAAGAAGGAGTTTTCCATCGGCGCATAACAGAATGTAGTATTTGTAATCGAAATACTCTTTCCGCTGCTACTATTCCGCAAATCTGCAATACCGCAAATATTAGTGATAGTACACTCATCAAAAGAGACATCATTGATGTAATTTCCATTTTTGCCATCAGTCGAAACTATACCCTGATTACCGATTGCGTTAATGGTACATTCTTTGAAAGCAATAGCTCCTACATTTCCTGTAGCCTTTTTTGAACGGACAATAGAACGGAAATTCTCAATATAGCAATTAGTGAAATCAATCGTGTTAATCAGAAAAACATCGGACTCCGGACAAATCACTTGTTTACCACTCAAACTGTTATCAGCAACCTCACTTAATGATTTGGAAGCCCTAAGATTGATGCGTTTAAAAGTAACCTTGTCTACAACTCCGCCTTCTACTATACGGAAAGCGTTATCAAAACTAAATGTCGGATAATCTTCCAACGTTTGCGGAGTAACAAAATGAACTGAATGTGCAAACTCAATAACAGTTTCTCCACTATTCAACACGTACGTCTTACCTGCCGGAAGCACAAAGGTTGTACCTTCTGCCAGAGAGTTCCAGTCAAGTTTATTAAAATAATCAGGATCAAATGCTTCGTTACGCAAATCTATCCGGTTTGCCGTCCCATAATCTTCATCCAGATTTTCGGTTACAGTTGTCTTTACTTCTATGCGTGCCTGATAAGTATCCGAACTCTGTTCATCACCCGAATAAAAACTAACACGATAAGAAGTCTCCGGAGTTAAATCATCTATAATTTTGGAGCCGGCCAAATATTCTTCGGAAGAAACGTTATAAACCTTTATATCTTGAGAATTAACAGTCTCCAGCCCCATCGGAACAGCAGTCAGAGCTGTAATCACAACAGTATCATTAGGCATCCACGAAATAAGAGCCTGTGTATCTATAGTACGAGCTTCTCCTAACTCTATCGACAAAGGGCGGTAAAGAACACCCGTCACCTCTGTTTCCCAATAACCGGACAGCCTTCCGTTACCTTCACATTTCACCTTAAACTTGTAGTTTTCTTCCCAGTCTAAATCTATCACACAGGAAGAACGGTCCCCCGGCACGGTCTCCGTCTTATAAAGTTCTTCCCCTTTATCCACCACCTTATACACCTCAACGATATATTCGGTCGCTCCTTCTACGCTTTTCCAACTAAGATATGCCTTGTTTTGCACTATCTCCATAGCAGTAACCGGTCGTAACAATACTTTTGAGCCGGCATCATCATCGTCCGAACAGCTTGTCATCAGTCCTGAAAAACAACTTAACAGGCACCCTACTGTCATTAATTTCAATAAATTCATAGCATTCTATTTTAATATTAACACTGATTTCACTTCTTAAAGTTGTAGGAAATACTTTCACCTACCAGACTATTAAGATATACTTCCAAAGCTGTATAACCAACCTCTGTTGTCCTGTTACGGTCTTCCGGATTAGCAGGGTCCAAACCAACCTTTTTCTCCCAGGCATCATCCATGCCATCCTGATCCGCATCCGTAATGGTTCCGCTGGTTTTATACGTCAGTCCATCCAGACCTTCAGCCTCATCCGGGCTATTTATTATGCCCGGGATAGCACCACTATTGGCGTCTCCGGCTCCTGTATAAGTACAAAGTCCGCTCTTCACTTCTTTTACAATACGCGCATCTACTTTATCACGGGGAAATGCGCCGGCACCACTTTTATCAGCCAACACAGATTGATAAGCTTTCTCCGCAGATTCATATTGGTCAGATAAAGTGTATGATTCCCAGTCGAACCAATATTGTTCATAATTCTCTTTCCCTGAAGGAATAATGAAAGAAGAAACTTTCATCTCATCGATAGAATAAGGATAATTACCATCCGTATATACACCTTCCCAATTGTCGGAAGTCAGTTGAGAATTACCCTCCATTACATTGCCATGAAAGTACCACTTTGAAACGGCACGTAAAGGTGCTTTATTGGGTTCACGGGCACTTGATTGCCGGAAGAATTTCAGTTCTTTTACCCGGGCTGTCGTAGCGGGCCCCGGTTTATAATAATTATTCACAAAGTTACATGACCATCCATGATGTTCCGGATCCTGAGACTCGTCCATACCTCCATAAGTAGCCATTTGGCTACCCCAATTATAATTCACATTATTAATATATTCCATATAAACAACGATATCCTGTCCAGGATCCTTCCCCCGTGCGCCATTCATCAATGGTGTCCGGCTATTACAATGAGCAAACAGATTATGGTGATAAGTAGATGAAGTTCCTCCCCACGCACCACCATAAGCACGTGCACCTTTTTTATTGACCGAATAATAAAGCCCCTCGCTGGAAATGCACCATTGCACTGTAGAAAAATGAGTATCAATAAAATCGGTATTCTCTTCACTAGCCCAGCTGAAGGAACAGTGGTCAATTATAAAGTTATTCGCATTTTCCACCCGCAGACAAGCAGCATTATGTTCCTTTCCACTCGCATCTTTTTCACCGACACGAAAACGCATATGCCGAATAATAAAGTTCTCCGAACCACCAAAATTTATTTCATTCTTTATGATACAAACACCATCACCGGGAGCTGTTTGTCCAGCCAGCGTGAAGTTCTTAGCTTTGCAACGGATTTCCGACTTTAATTCTATTTTGCCCGAAACTGCAAAAACAACAGTAGTTGCTTCGTTTTGTGAGCATTGCTGCAATGCCCATCTAAAAGAGCCCTCTCCGTCATCGTTGGTATTGGTCACTATAACGACTTTTCCTCCACGACCTCCCGTAGCATTTTTACCGAAGCCTTCAGCTGTAGGGAAAGCCTTTAATACCTCCGGTCCTTTCGCATAGGGACCTAACTCCATATTAGTAAACCCTTTGACATCGGTACACGCCCCTAAAAATAAAAGACAAGCACAAAAAGGATATTGTACCAGGTAACGTCTGAAAAAGACTGGAGTTACCACAAACGTCGTTCTAATAAGCACAGGAAAGCGTTGATACCAGGATTTCCATTTCTTAATAAATGCACAATTTTTCATTCATTTCAATTTAAAGTTAATACATATTACTATCTAATCAATACTTATATTACATGCAAATCAATCGTTGAAAACATGGGGAAAATTGAAACAGGAATTATCTTGTGTTTATTCATTAATATTCCTGATTTATAGTTCTTATTTTTTGTTTCATATGTGCAAAAGAAGTTATATAAAACATAAAGCGAGGGGACTTTTTGAGCGTTTAGGTGCACTATTTTATCACTAAAATATCAGATACGAGATTTTGGGATTAAAATACCAAAAATTCCATATTTTACTTTACATAGTAATTTCGACTAGTCATTTTCAGTATTTGCTTGGATTAGAATAAAAGTGTCCATCAGGCGACTAGCATTCATTACTCTAAATGCTAGCCGCCTGATGGACACTCAAATTTTAGCTGATAACGAACGAAAATGAATCATCCGTTGATCAAATAGCTATTTCTTATAGTCCTAAACGTTCTTTTAATAACCTGTAACCCGAAAGGCTTACCCGAAGTTTAACCCCATTTTTCAATAATAGCTGGTACGTTTCCTTCCCAAACAATTCTACACGGGAGATTTGAGTGACATTGACAATCGTTGAGCGATGGACACGAACAAAGGTATCGGAAGGCAAATGAGTCTCAAAATACTTCATCGTCTGTTCCTTCAGATATTCCCCCGAAGGAGTAATCAGCATAACGTAGTCTCCGCATGCTTGTATGTAGATTAATTCATCCGTTTTAATCAAATGAATTTTCGAACCGTCTTTCACTGTGATACGGTCGATCTGCTCTATCTGCGGTTCTTCCGGCAGGCTAACCGGTTGATGCATTATCAATTCTTTTTCCAGTTCCTGATTCAGTGCATCTTCTTTAGCGACAATCAAACGATACCAAAGAAGAATGGCAACCCAGGTCGGAATGCCAAACAACAGACGAAAAGGGATGGTAGATGCAAAAGTGATATAGGGTATACCGGCTATCCTTGTTACAATATCGTAAACCATAAAGCTGCCGGCTATCCAGATCAGTATTCCTGCCACCAGAGTAATGACTTCCGTCTGAAAGATAGAGACTACTCCGACAACAAACCAGACCAAATAACCTAATGCCATCAACCAACCGATTGTCGCTATTCCGTCTATGACAGCAGGCACATAGTCCGCACCTGTGTATACACTCATTATCATTACCTGAGCTACCACCAGAACCAACGCTACCACCAGTACCGGCACCCAACGATAAGGATAATCTATAATCGGATGTGTTTTCATACGTTAGTCTTTAACTTCCAGTCCGCCAAAAGAAAGCCTTCCCCGAATGACTAATACACTTTCCTTGTTAATATTCCCGTTTTGCCAGCGTTTGTCATCACAACCGCCAAAGAAAGCATTGCACTTAAATACTACTTTCCAGTCAGAAGGGACATATATTTCGATGCCTCCCCAACTGCAATCCAAATCGATGTATGTTTCTCCCGGTGCGATATGAGTATGGCGCAGGTCAATCGTTGTTCCTCCACAAGAGGTACGGACGACTGCTCCTTTAAAAAGTTCATCAAGCACAACATGACGTGCAGCTCCAAAAGTGTTATCAGAACGCAGAAAGCCATCTTCCGATTCACTTTGCTGCTGATTGTTGGCAAAGTTCATGCCCGCATGACCATAATGTCCATGTTTCATCCATTCTCTATGGTCACGAAACATACGCTGTTTATCATTCCATGGTCCTCTGTGTCCGGATTTAAAAAGAAATAAAACTCCGGCTATGATCAAAGCTAAGGGCCAGACCATTGCCTGAGAATTCTCAGGCAGCCATGAAAGACCTCCTAGCAAAAAATAAACACCTACCAATACAAGGATAATTCCACCAACAAAATGACGGCGTATCATCGAATAAATTCCCACTATAATAAAAAGAGAATACCATGATACTATTATACTAAATAATTCAGCAGTAATCCAACCCATATTGCGGGCGAACAACAAAATCCCTGAAAGGATAAATAATGAAGCTACCAAAAGTTTTCCTGAAAAACCTGTAGGAGATGAGAATTTAGATTTCTGTTCCATCGTTTCTATGATTAATGATTGATGGTTCAAAGATACATCATTTCTTTGTGCTCTTACAGGCTTTTCAGATGATTTCCGGTCAGTAAACCGATGAATACCGGATAAAAATCGGTGAATGGAACAGAGTAAAGCGCAATAAATTATGCTCTAATTGAATCTAATAACAAAAAATACAATGTGAAAAACAAATATTGCACACCGACGTCTTTTCTTCCCTATACATTTGCAATCATATAATTAACACAATACGTGAGTACAACTAATATTTTAAAGAACTAATGCCATGAATAAAACTTTTTTAGGAGCTTTTCTTGCATCTGTCTTCATATCATTCACAGCCTGTTCGGAAGAAAATCTCGAACAGGACACAAATCCTCCAACAGAACAGCCGGGAGATTCTACTGATCCGGATGATTCGGGAGAGGATCAGCTGCCGGAGTATCCGACTCCCGACCGTTCGACAGTCGCAGCTTTTCCCGGTGCCGAAGGAGCCGGAAAACGAACTAGTGGTGGAGCCGGAGGAATAGTATATACAGTAACTTCTCTCAAAGATGACGGTTCAGAAGGTACTCTCCGTTGGGCGATAGAGAAGTCGGGCAAAAGAACGATTGTATTCGCTGTAGGTGGAGTCATCCCTTTAACCAAACAGTTGCAAATAAAGAATGACGATATAACCATTGCAGGTCAAACTGCTCCCCACCCCGGTATTTGCCTGAAAAATTACACTTTACGTGTCAACGCAAACAATGTCATTATCCGATTTATCCGTTCACGTATGGGGGATGAATGTAAGACGGAAGATGATTCGATGAATGGGTATCAAGATTCTTATCCCGGCAAAAGGAATATTATTATCGACCATTGCTCAATGAGCTGGAGTACGGACGAATGTGCTTCATTTTATGGAAATACCGACTTTACCATGCAATGGTGTATCATCAGCGAGAGTCTGACAAATTCTCTTCATAACAAAGGAGGACATGGATATGGCGGAATATGGGGAGGAAGCCCTGCAACCTTCCACCATAATCTGCTGGCACACCATAGCAACCGCACGCCCCGCCTCTGCGGAAGTCGCTACTCTAACAGAGAAGATATGGAGAAAGCCGATTTATGCAATAATGTAATCTATAATTGGACTGGCGAAGGGGCCTATGCGGGAGAGGGAGGTTCTTATAATATCATGAATAACTATTATAAACCGGGACCTGTTAATGCCATAGCGAAAGTACATTGCCGTATTTTCACCGCTTATCTGGATGATGGCAAGAATCAACAGGCAAAAGGAGTATATGGAAAATTCTATGTAAACGGGAATTATTTCGAAACACATGAGAAGTTATCTAATTCACAAAAGACAGAATTGACCAATGCAAATGCAGATAATACCTCCTCAACCGCTTTTTGCGTAAAAAACAACGAAGTTTCAACAAAAAATTTGCTTGTATCTTCACGTTTTCCTATCTTAGATGATTATTCGTTCGTTCAGTCTGCACAAGATGCCTATCAGTCTGTATTACTATACGCTGGTGTTTCCAACCTGCGTGACCATATCGATGAACGTATTGTAAAAGAAACCCAGGAAGGCACTTTCACATACACAGGCTCAAACGGAGGAACGAACGGACTGATCGATACACAAGCTGATGTGGAAGGATGGAGTGAATACGCATCCACTACCACCGCACAGCAGGATAGTGACAAAGACGGGATACCGGACGAATGGGAAACAGCCAACGGACTGAATCCCAACGACAGTAGTGACGGAAACAAATATAACTTAAGCAAGGAATATACCAACCTTGAAGTCTATCTGAATAGTTTGGTAAATTCCTTATACCCAACCAATAACTAAGTAGCTATGAACAAAAAAATCCTGATAGGGCTATGTGCCTTATTTATGCTCCCTTCTATTCAAGGGAATACAAATACTAACAATTCGTACAAAGAGAATATTACTCCCGACCGTTCAAAAGTTCCAGCCTTCCCGGGTGCCGACGGTGCAGGGAAATATACAACAGGAGGTGCCGGTGGAACAGTATACACTGTAACTTCACTGGCAGATGACGGTTCGGAAGGAACTTTCCGCTGGGCTATCAACAAAAAAGGCCCCCGTACAATCGTTTTCGCAGTCAGCGGCATCATTGAATTGCAGAAGCCTTTAAAACTCAGCAATGGAGATGTGACAATCGCAGGTCAAACAGCTCCCGGAGATGGCATCTGTCTGAAGAACTACACCTTTTCCATTCAAGCAGACAATGTGATTGTCCGCTTTATCCGTTCACGTATGGGAGCGGACATCAAGCAAAAAGGTGACGATGCAATGAACGGTACCAAAGGAAACAGTAACATAATCATAGACCATTGCTCTCTGAGCTGGTGTACGGATGAATGTGCCACTTTCTATGATAACAGTCAATTCACCCTTCAATGGTGTATCATCAGCGAAAGCCTCGCCAACTCTATTCATGAGAAAGGAGCACATGGCTATGGTGGCATCTGGGGTGGACAAAAAGCATCCTTCCATCATAATCTGCTGGCACATCACACCAATCGTACTCCACGACTCTGCGGCAGCCGTTATACCGGCAAACCGGAAGAAGAAAAGGTGGAATTATTCAATAATGTAATCTACAATTATGGTAGTGACGGGGCTTATGCCGGTGAAGGCGGTTCGTACAACTTTCTCAATAATTACTATAAGCCGGGTCCCTATAGTGCTACCAAAGGTTCATACCGACGCCTGTTCACCGCTTATGCAGACGACGGCAAAAATCAAAATGAGGCAGGGGTACATGGAACCTTCCACTTCAAAGGAAACTTTATGGACGCCACCTGTCCCAGCCTGACTGACAAGCAGAAAGAAGCTCTTTATAAAGTCAATATGGATAATACATTTGGTCTGATCGTCAAGAACGACTTCGCACCGGAAAAAAATTTATTATCCAAAAAAGCATTTGATATAGCAGAGCATACTTCATTGCAACCGGCAAAGAAAGCCTATAAAGATGTACTGCAATTTGCCGGAGCTTCTCACCGCCGCGATGCCGTAGACCAACGAATCGTAGAAGAAACCCGCAAAGGGAATTACACTTATGAAGGGTCTCATGGAAGCACCAACGGAATGGTTGACCAACCGATAGATGTAGGAGGCTGGCCCGAATATAAATCCGAACCGACCCCAACCGACTCCGACGGAGATGGCATACCGGACGAATGGGAGAAAAAGTACAATCTGAATCCGAATGATCCAAGCGACGGTGCACAATATGGTTTGAGTAAAGAATACACCAATCTGGAGGTATATCTGAACGAGCTAGTGAATCATCTGTATCCTGCGGATTCTAAAAAATAAAACTAAAAGCCCGAATAAACAGTTATAAAAGATTAAGACGAGAGTACATTTCCCCATAAATCCTCGTCTTTATCCATTTTATGCCGGAAAAACAAAAAATACTATCGTAAAAACAAATATTACACATCCCACAAGCCCCAAAAACATAATTTTGCACCAGTAAGAACTCTAAGAGTGGACACACTCGAATATTAATAATCTAATATAAAAGAACAAAAGATGCCTAAAGGAATGAAAAACATGCGCACTTTGCTGCTAATGATTTTCGCAGCATTATCGCTCAGCGTATCAGCGCAGACTATTACCTTAAATGGTAATGTGAAAGACACAACCGGAGAACCGATTATCGGTGCTTCCATTGTAGAAAAAGGGAATACTACCAATGGTACAATTACTGACCTGGATGGAAATTTCTCTCTAAAAGTCCCTGCCAACGCCACTGTAGTTATTTCATATATTGGTATGAAAACGCAGGAAATCGCTATCAAAGGAAAAAGCAAGATTGATGTTACACTATCAGATGATGCAAAAGCGTTGGATGAAGTTGTAGTTATCGGTTATGGTACTGCCAAGCGTAAAGACATAACAGGATCAGTAGCATCCGTTAATTCAGAAACTTTAGCAGCCATTCCTGTAGCGTCTGCGACTGAAGCATTGCAAGGAAAAATGGCAGGTGTACAAATTACAACTACAGAGGGCTCTCCTGACGCACAAATGAGTATTCGCGTACGTGGAGGTGGTTCAATCACACAAAGTAACGAACCTCTCTTTATTGTAGACGGATTTCCAGTGGAAAGTATCTCAGATATTCCACCTACAGATATTGAATCAATCGATGTATTGAAAGACGCTTCTTCAACTGCTATCTACGGTGCACGTGGTGCTAATGGTGTAATTATTGTTACTACCAAGAGTGGTAAAGAAGGCAAAGTCAGTGTTAGCTACAATGCTTATTATGCGTGGAAAAAAGTGGCAAAAACATTAGATGTACTTTCCGCAAGCGATTATACCAAATGGCAGTATGAACTGGCTCAACTTACAAATAAGAATGATGATTATATCAAGTATTTTGGTAATTATCAAGACCTTGACATGTATGACAACGTAGCTACCAATGACTGGCAGGATTTAACTTTCGGACGTACCGGACATTCATTTAATCACAATCTAAGCATCAATGGTGGTAGCGATAAGTTCAAATATTCGTTCAGCTACTCTCATATTGATGATAAAGCTATCATGCAAATGTCTGACTATGCACGTGATAACCTCAATTTAAAATTGAATCACAAGCCACTGAAGAACGTTTCTTTAGATTTTTCAGCACGCTTTTCCAAAACCAAAATCAATGGTGGAGGTTCCAATGATGCCAACAGTTCATTGAACACGGACAAACGCCTGAAATATTCTTTGTTGTATACTCCATATCCTGTACCTGGTATCTCTGATGCACTCAATGCAGACGAAGAAGATGCCAATTCTCTATTGATTAATCCGTTAATCTCCCTAAGAGATAATGACACCCGCAAAGAACGTATCAACTATAACCTTGCCGGCTCTATCACTTGGGAAATAATCAAAGATTTAAAACTAAAAGCAGAAGTTGGTTATGACGATTATCGAAATAATGCAGACCGCTATTATGGTGTGACTACTTACTATGTAAGAAATAACGTAGACGATGAAGATAAGAGTAAACCTGCTATTTCTTTTACTCGTGGTACAAGAACTGCCTTCCGCAGTACAAACACCTTAAGTTATGACTTCAAGAAGTTCTTTAAGAATAACAAAAACCATTTAAACCTATTGGCTGGTCAAGAATATATTGTTACCAGAGAGAGAGAATTAAGAAACGTTGTACATGGCTTCCCGACTGAATATACGGCAGACGACTGCATCAACTATTCCACAAAAGGAAACCCATATGAAGTGACCAATTATGGTTATCCGGATGATGTGTTGTTCTCATTCTTCGGACGTGCAAACTATGACTTTGACAGCAAATACTTGTTTAGCGCCACTTTCCGTGCCGATGGTTCTTCGAAGTTTGCCAAAGGTAACCAATGGGGATTCTTCCCTTCTGCCGCTGTCGCATGGCGTATATCTTCTGAATCATTCATGGAGAATACCAAAAATTGGTTGGATGACCTGAAGCTCCGCTTTAGCTATGGTACAGCCGGAAACAATAATATTCCTTCGGGACAGATCTCTCAATTATATGAGTTAAATAAAACTCCATGGATCAATGGTGTCAATTCCTACATTGCTCCAAGCAAATATATGGCAAACAGCGATCTCACCTGGGAAACAACCATTACAAGAAATGTCGGTTTGGATTTCACTACTTTAGGAGGCAGATTAAGCGGAACAATTGAAGGCTACTGGAATAATACAAAAGACCTGTTAATTATGTTCCCGACATCCGGAACTGGTTATAACTACCAATACCGTAACATGGGCGAGACTGAAAACAAAGGTCTTGAAGCCAGCGTCAACTGGGTAGCCGTTGATAAAAAGAATTTTGGTCTGAGCATTGGAGCCAATATCAGTTTTAATAAAAATAAGATCAAATCTCTCGGTTCTTTACAGAAGCTTACTAACGAACAAGCACAATCTTATTGGGCTTCTACAGAAATAGGTCAGGATTTCTTGCCGGAAGTAGGTGGTTCTGTTGGAAAAATGTATGGTTATGTAAGTGCCGGACGTTATGAGGTTTCCGATTTTGAGAGTTATGATGCAACAACCGATACCTGGACTCTGAAGAAAGACGTCAACAAATCTTCTGCCGTAGGAACTGCGCGCCCAGGTATGATGAAACTAAAAGATTTGGATAATAGTGGAGATGCGAATGGTGAAAAGGATAAAACGATCATTGGCGATGCCAATCCCCTGCATACAGGTGGATTCAACATCAATGCCCGCCTATATGGTTTCGACCTGGCAGCCAACTTTACATGGAGCTATGGTAACGACATCTATAACGCTAATAAGATCGAAACAACTTCTACTTCCAAGTACTTATACAGAAACATGACTTCTGAAATGTCCGCTGCAAAACGTTGGACTAATATTGACGGAAACGGCAATTTGGTAACAGACATGAACCAATTGGCGCAAATGAACGAGAACACCACGATGTGGTCACCTTATATGAGCAAATTCGTATTCTCGGATTGGGCTGTTGAAGACGGTTCATACCTTCGTCTGAGCACTTTGACATTGGGATATACTCTGCCTGCTCATCTAACCAAGAAAGTTGGAATCAATAACCTTCGTTTCTATGTAACGGGATACAATCTGTTCTGTATCACGGGATATAGCGGTTACGATCCGGAAGTTTCTACTTGCCGCAGAAATGGCAGCCAACTGACTCCGGGTGTAGACTATTCAGCATATCCTAAGAGCCGTCAGTTTGTAATCGGTTTGAACCTTAATTTTTAATCAGTAAAACTAGTAAGTAATGAAAAAAATATTATATACAGCATTAGCAGCATCACTATTTGCTTTTTCTTCTTGTGATGACATATTAGATACTTCCAAAAAGTCATCTATGGAAAAGACAGAAGTTTTTTCTAACGAGGCTTTGGTCAATGATGTAGTGATGGGACTGCACCAGTCATTCGGTGAAACAAACTCTTATCGTGGACGTTATATTGCCTACTTCGGAGTCAACAGCGACTGTGAAATCTGGAATAATACGGGGAAGAAAGGAGCTTTCACTGATAAAGAAGGAGCCTTGGTAACATACAATGCCACTACCGATAATCAATACATGAATACGGACAACAACGTTTGGGCCAAACTTTATGAAGCCATAGAACGTGCAAACAGCGCTATAACCGGTATGGACGAGTACAGCGATATGAGTAACGCCAATATGCGCCAGTTTTACGGTGAACTATTGACCTTAAGAGCTTTTATCTATTTCGATCTGATTAAAGCGTTCGGTGATGTCCCTGCCCGTTTTGAGCCCAACACCACAGAAACAATCGACTTGCCTAAGACCGACCGTATGGTTATCATGAGAAGACTGTTGAACGACTTACTTATAGCACAAGACTACGTAGGCTGGCCTAACGAAAACAGCTTTACTAAATCAACAGAACGAGTAAGCCAAACCTTCACCAAAGGATTACGTGCGAGAATTGCATTATTTGCGGCAGGTTACTCACAACATCCGGATGGGATCCGTTACAATACAGAAGATGCAACAGAAAGACAGGAACTATATACAATTGCAAAAAATGAATGTCTGGACATCATCAGCAAAGGCTATAACACATTAGGCACATTTGAAGCTAACTTTAAAGCACTATGTGCTGAAGGAACAATTGCAGGAGCAGAATCTATTTTCGAGATTCCATTTTCGGCATCCCGTGGACGTGTCATCTACACTTGGGGAGTGAAACACGAAAAGAAAGACCAATGGACAAAACTAGCCAAAGGAGGCATAAACGGCCCTATTCCGACTTTGTTTTATGATTATGATGTAGAAGATGTTCGTCGTGATATCACTTGTGTACCTTTTAAATGGACAAGTGACAACGATGGAGACATTGCCTGGAAAGCACCCAATAAATGCTGGGGTGGATGGAGTTTTGGTAAAGTTCGTTTCGAGTGGATGAACCGTGTAGTTGACTCTTCAAATGATGATGGCATGAACTGGCAAGTAATGCGTATGGCTGATATTTATTTAATGGCAGCAGAAGCTATCAATGAACTGGAAGGTCCTAAAGGATCGTCTGATGCAGGAAAATATTTGAAAGCAATTCTCGACCGTTCATACCCGGCCGAAAAAGCAAGTGCTATATTAACGAAGGCAAAAGCCAGTCAGGATGCATTCTTTAACGTAATTGTAGACGAGCGTAAATTTGAATTTGCAGGAGAAGCAATACGCAAAGTCGACCTGATCCGTTGGAATCTTCTAGGAAGTAAAATGAATGAAGCCAAAGAGAAAATGACACGATTATATAACCGTGAAGGTGAATACGCTGATCTTCCTTTGAAAATCTATTATAATGAGGGCTTGGATGGAACAGATGCAACTTCCTACAAAATGTATGGATTAAACCATGGAGATACAGATGAAATAGGACAAACATTAGGCTACTCTAAAAGTAAGGAATGGATTGTACCGAAAGAATCTGCAGACCAGGCTGCTGCTTTGCTGCTTATTGACCAATTGTATGATAACAATCCCGATACCAAGCAATTCTGGCCTATCTGGAAAGTATTTATAGACGGAAGTAACGGTGTGCTAACAAACGATTATGACTATTAATGATGAATGAATTATGAAAAAGAATTATATATATACAGTATTATTTAGCCTGGTTCTGTCTGCCTTTACAGTAAGCTGTTCAGAACCGGATGACGAAGTCACGACGGGAATATTTGACCGATTATTCTCACCGACAAATGTAGAAGCTGTTATCCAAAAAAAGACAAATGTAAAGTTTAAATGGACAGCAGTGACAAATGCCACATCATATACGATCGAGCTTTATGAAAATCAAGATATGACTTTCGAAGGTACTCCGAAAACATATGAAGGGATTACGGACAACACATATACTGTAGAAGGACTATTGGGTGAAACTCAATATACAGCAAGAATCAGAGCCTTGAGTGAAGAGATCAATGAATCAAAATGGTCGGCTGTTTCCTTCATGACAGAAGCAGAGAATATCTTCAATTCTGTGAAAGACGAAAATATAGAAGCACATGCAGTAACGCTTACATGGGATGCTATTGATGCAACGGCAACCAAAATCGTGCTGAGTGCAGATGGAAAAGCAGACATAACATATACTCTGAAAAGTACAGATATAGCCAACAAAAAGGCTTATATAGACGGACTGGAAGAAAGCACATCGTATACAGCCAAGTTATACAATGTAGATAAGCTCCGTGGTACCGTTACATTTAAAACAGCCATTGACTTTCAGGGAAAGACTCCTGTATATGAAGGTGATGATCTTGCTACCGTACTCGAAGGAGCAGCAGATGGTGCAAACATCGTTCTTGTATCCGGTTCGTTTGTTTTGGGAGATTATGCACTAAACAAATCTGTTATCATCAGCGGTTATGACAAGGCAAACATGCCTACCATCTATGGCCGCTTACAAGCTGAAGCCGGCGCTTCTTCCATAGAAATCAACAATGTAATTTTCCGTGGTGACACTCCGGGAGCAGAAGAGTTGGTTTCAAACTTCATAGAGTTGCAAGGTGGAGCTAATATTTCAACTTTAACAGTCAGCGGTTGCGAAATCAGAAACTATAAGAATCAGATTCTTTACTGTAATGTAACGGCAACTTTAGGAACAGCCTTGTTTGAGAACTGCTGGGCAGATAATATTACAGGTTCCGGTGGTGACGGCTTCGACCTTCGAGCCAATACGACATTAGGAACATTAACTATCCAAAACTCAACCTTTAGTAATGGTATACGTACCTTCCTACGTTGTAATATGACATCAGCTACTGTAAGTGTAACCAATTGCACTTTCTACAAAGTATGCTCTTATGATGGAGGCAGCAATAATAATGGATTGTTCTTAATGGATAAGGTTTCTACTTCTACAGGCAAATTAACTGTTGAGAAATGTGTATTCTCCCAAATCGGTGTCGGAACATTAGGATACTGGGCAAAGAAGGGAAAGATGAAAGCTCAGGCTAGCTATTCTAAGAATTACTACCATAACAGTGCAAACCTATGGGATGCAACCAATGGACTTTATACAGACCCGTCAGCATGTAATGCTACAGAAATAGACCCTAAATTCACAAATCCTGAAAGTGGAGATTTCACTGTTGGAGCTGAAGATATCAAAGATTCCAAAGCTGGCGACCCTAGATGGATTAAAGAATAAATCTGATAATTAATAAACCCTAAGTGTCTGTTTCAGACACTGTATATAAAAAAATAGCGATGTCCGGATTCGAATATCGCTATCTTTTTATATTCTTCCAAAGAAGTGCATGATTCACTCCCGTCTTGTACATCATTCATCCAATTCTTATACATCTTTTCCTTAAATCTTCTACATCCTTGGAGTGACTCTAGTACATCATCATAACAACTCTTGTACTTCTTTCTATTTACTCTAATACAAATTTATAAAAAAGCCTGCCTGTCAGGCTAACAATGAAAGAATCAGCCACCTACTAAATAAAGTTGAAATCCAGGTATTCAGTTCTTTCAGTTATCTCTGCAAAATCCCTGTCAGAAGGAGATACAGCTGAAAGCAGTAGTCCCCGAAAAGAGATTTCAGCATTCAGCTCTTTCAGTTTCAAAAACAGAGCCTGCATTTGTTCCAATCAGAAGTTCTATTTACTAAAAGTCAAAGGTCTGTTTTACTTAAACAGAGGCTCTATTCATTCATCATATTGCCAACACTGTCTCTATCATTCCCACCTTATTTGTCAGCAAACCTAAGCCTACACGTCAGCAAGCCTGAGCCGACGGGTCAGCAAGCCTTTGCCCGTACGTCAGTCAGCCTTTGCCTACATATCAACCAGCCTTTGTTCAGAAATTAAGATATACATAGCTTATCGACTATAAAAGCAGAAACTCAAACTATAAACCTGAAAGAACTGAAACCACGCCCCCCCGCTCAGAGCACGTCTACGCAAGGGTACGAAATGGTGCCTTCAGCCGCTATCACCTTCTATCAAGGCTTTTCCGAAGAAAGCTGAAACGGCTGAACGCTATTTATTCAATGAAACTTCTAAGGAGATAAAACAGCAAGAAGCTCCAATTACCGACCGACTTTCTCCCGATACTCTGTCGGAGTCATACCGACCTGCGCCTTAAAACATTTACTGAAATAACGCGGGTCATTGATACCGACCATATAAGAAATCTGAGTCATATTAAACTCTCCCGTTTCAATCAATTGTGCGGCACGCTTGATACGCATTTCCTTTATGAACTCGATAGGAGCCAATCCCGTAAGCGTTTTTAGTTTCTTGAAGAACACCGAACGGCTGACAGCCAGTTCACGAACCAAATCATCCACTACCAATTCCCCATTATCCATATTCTGCTCCATCAAATCAACCAGTTTATCCATAAACTTACGATCGTTAGGAGACATTTCCGGCATCGCAGGCTCTTCCGCTGCACTACTCTCGGGGCCAGTAGATGCATGAACTGTTAAAGTCTCCCCTTGAGCAACCGGAGTTTCAGACACCGTCACATGCGTCAGACTATCACGATAGAAATTTTGCAGTTTCTTACGCTGCATCAACAGGTTCTCCACACGAGCCTGAAGATAAGTCGCACTAAAAGGCTTGGTGATATAATCATCCGCCCCATATTCCAGTCCTTCCAATTTACTTTCTATCGTCGTCTTGGCAGTAAGCAGTATGATAGGAATATGGCTGGTCGTCATATCCGCACGAAGTTCACGCGTCATTTCGATACCGTCTTTCTCCGGCATCATGACGTCGCTGATAATAATATCCGGCAGATACTTCAAAGCCTTGCTCCATCCCTCCATACCGTCGGAAGCCTCTACCACCCGATAAGTTGAAGCGAAAATACTGCGCAGGAAGGAACGCAATTCCTGATTATCCTCTACCAGCAACATAAGCTCTTTCGAACTGCTTTCCTCAGCCTCTTCTTTGGCTGCAGATACTTCCAGGTCCGGTGCATCTGCGATGGCAGCTTCTGTCTGAAGCGAAGAATTAGCGATATCCACAATACGTTCCATGCTCAGCGGAGCAACCGAATCTTCGAGAATAAATTCCACTGAACTATTATAATGCTCTTTGCCCTTCAGAAAGTCCACTTTAAAACAACTTCCCTCACCGAGCCGGCTGTCAACGGAAATCGTAGCCTTGTGCATCTCTACCAGTTCCTTCACCAAAGAAAGACCGATGCCGGAGCTTGCCTGATTGAAAATATTCTTGTCCACCAAGTTCTCAAAGCGCACAAAGAGAGACTTCCGTTTATTTTCGGCAATACCAATCCCCTGATCCTGTACGCCGACAGACACCGTGCCCTCATCTTCACGGATAAAGACGGTGATCATTTTCCCATTAGGAGTATATTTAAACGCATTGGACAGAAGGTTAAACACAATCTTTTCAAACTTATCGGCATCCACCCAAAGATTCAAAGCCTCTTTCTCTGTCTGGAAAAGGAAATCGATGTTGTGTTCTTCCGCCACCGACTCAAAATTATCCATAATCTTGCGGACAAAGGCAACGACATTCAACTGTTGTACCTGCATCTTCATCTTCTTGTTCTGAATCTTACGAAAGTCCAGAATCTGATTGACAAGACGAAGCATACGGTTGGTATTCCGTTCGACCACTACCAACTGTTCCCGTGCATCAGCCGGCAGTTTATCGTTCTTCAGAACTTGTTCCACCGGACCTGCAATCAATGTCAGAGGAGTACGGAGTTCATGGGATATATTCGTAAAGAAGCGCAGCTTGATATCAGAAATCTGTTGTTCTACAGACACCTCATGCTTCAACCGATAAATGGTAAACAGGATATAAACCGCAACAAAAATAATCAGCAGCACAAAGCAGACATACAGCACATACGCCAAAGGCGTCTCCCAGAAAGAAGGGAGAATCGTGATGTTCAAGATGCGCTCATTGTCCACCCACACCCCGTCACTATTGGTAGAACGGACACGGAATATATAATCTCCCTTCGGCAGGTTAGTATAGGTCACGCTTCTTTGCCGGTCGGCAAAAGTCCACTGCTTCTCGAAACCATCGAGAATGTATGCGTACTGTATATTCTGCGGATTCGTATAATCGAGTGCAGCGTACTGAACGGAAAAGATATTCTCATCATGAGAAAGCACTAGTTCCTGTGTATCATCCAAATCGACTTTCAATATGGACTTCTCTCCCGGAATTACATCTTCATTCGCTACCATCAACTTAGAAAAAACTACAGGAGGCACATAGCTACTCTTTCGGATAGAATCCGGAGTGAACATGAATAATCCGTTGCTGGTTCCAAACAACATATCTCCACCGGATGTGAGCGTAGAAGCCGCTTCACTGAAACGGACACGGAAACTGATACTACGTTCATCGTAATTCTCAAAACGCTCGCCGGAAGGAACAAACTTACAGATTCCATTTTCCGTACTGATCCAAAGGTTCTGTTTATGATCTTCACGGATGGAAAGCAAGACGTCCGAAGAAAGTCCGTCGAGCACTGAGTAGGATTTAAATTCACCGTGACCGTCTTCGCTAATGGAAATCAGTTTATTCAGTCCCCCTCCGAAAGTAGCCAGATAGAGTTCCTTCTGCTGGGTAGCGATAATCCAATGCACGTCATTATTACTTAGACTCTTCGTATCGTTCGGAACACGCGAGAAGTGGTGGAACTGTATATCTTCCGGTTTTTTAAAGTTCTCGTCAAAAGCAACGGCGCCTGTGGTAGTACCTACCCAAAGGCGTCCGTTATTATCCGAAGTGATAAAACGTGCTTTGTAACAGACATCAATCGGATATCCTTTCAGATTATTCCGGTGATTGATAAAGACGGTCTCTCCATGTTCTCCCTGAGAAATATAGTTGATACCGCCTGCAAAAGTAGCCGCCCAGATACGACCATGATGATCTTCATAAACACAATATACATTGTTGTCACTCAGACTGTACATATCATTGGCGTCGTGCTGATAACGGGTCAGTTTATAAGACAGACCTGTGGGAGAAGTCTGTTCGGCACGCACCAGACCGTTTCCTTTGGTAGCAATCCAGATAATCCCTTTTGAATCCTGCATAATGAAATAGGCTGTACCCTCCATAGGTGTACCTGTCATCGAAATGGTTCCATTACCTGTCAGATGCCCTATGAATTTCCGGTTCGAGTCGTACAGGCGGATCATTCCGTCCTTCAGTCCGACCCACAAATTCCCCTGTTTATCTTCGCATACCGACCGCACTTCGTTGCTCAAAGATTCATATTCATGCGGAACGGGAGTCAGCATTGAAAACGGTACGTTGCGGAATGTTACTTTCTCCAGTCCTTTGGAGTGGGTACAAAGCCACAAATTCCCCTGTTTATCAGAAAAAGCGGCATGTATCTTGTTAGAAAAGCGCCAGTTGTTACTGCCCAAATCATCATAAAAAGGAACGAGACAGTTCCGGTCACGATCAAAATAGGAGAATCCTCCGCCATAAGGATGTACCCATATATGCCCGTGTACATCTTCATGGATATGAAAAGCGGGACGCGAACGATCGGCGTTACTATATTCCACCCGCATCTGCTCACGCCTTACCACGCCGGTGGCAGGATTAAAATGAACGACAACTCCCGGCTCTTCCTGTTCGAACCATACCTCTGACGTGCGGTCTACATAAGCCGAAAGAATCGGTTGTGCAGACAATTCCTTACAGGTCACGGGAGAATAATGCGTATGTTTGTTTGTCTTCAGGTTGCAAAGAAAGAACCCGTCCGAATCTGTTGTCACTACAGTATTGCCATTGCTCACGGTGTGTATAGAAGTAATGCGGGCTTTCGTCGGAAGTTCGAGCAGGCGAAACTCTCCGCCCTGTTTCTGATAACACCAGATTCTCCCTCTGTCTGAAGCAAAGCAGATATCGTCTTCGCATTCCCGGACTGCATAAAATGCCTGATTCATACCGTCCTGTTTCCCTTTCGTCTCCACAAAGTAGTTCACTGGTTGCTGCTCACCGGGGCGTATCATTCCCAAACCGTTATCAGTCAGCAGCCAGTGATTGCCGGCTTTGTCCTGATAGACCTGATAAAAGTGATCGGCAGGAAACAGACCGGACTTCGTTGAATAAATATCTGATTTCGTCGTATAATTCTTCTGAGGAAGTGTGACTACACGGATAGCTCCATCATGTTCTGTCAGTAGCCAGACCGTACCATCGGGCAATACCTGAATAGCGTGAATGTTGTATGTACTACCTTCTTCACCTGCTGCCGGAACTTGTTCGAACGTCTCCGTTTTCGGGTCAAAACGGTGGACACGGTTGTCATAAGTCAATAACCACAGAAAGCCGTACCGGTCTTCATACATCCGGTCGGCACGGTTATTGGTCAGACTGATGTAATTGCCCTGACGTGCTTTATAAGTTTTAAAGTTATAGCCATCAAAACGATTGATTCCATCCCATGTGGCAAACCAGAGGTTGTCTTTGTGATCCTGCAACATGCTCATCACCGTGTTTTGAGACAACCCATCCTCGGTAGAATAATGGGTGAAAAAACTGTGTTGTTGTGCCTGCACTACAGGTGCGGTCAGGCACAAAAGAATTAGATATAAGATTCTTTTTATCATTATTACACACATATTGAATGGTGTAAAGATAATGATTTAGCTGAACTTACATCTATATTCGGTGTTTATTTAACAGAATCGTTCTTTAGCGGATTCCAGCCGTCTTCACCAGCCAAAACCGTTTCCATCTCGTAGCCTTTCAGATTCTTCAGTTGACGAGAGAAAGCTGCGCGGGCTTTCGGATTGGCTCCCTCGCCATGACTATCGTATTCGGCATAAAATACGGTTTTCTCCGCTTCTTTCTTTCCCCAGTTGTGCCAGCCTTCCGGAAGGATATGTTTCCCCAGTTCACAACGGATAAATACAGCCTGTGCATACGGACGCCACGGACGAGACAGATATACTTTGGCAACATCCGGATCAGCAGTCAACCGGCAATCATAAAAGACATATCCATACTTTTTGCCTTGATCTGTAGAGGGTGCCGTCACATAACCATCACGTTTGCTATGAATATGACAACGATTGAATACAGCTACAGACCATCCGAAGATAAAGTCAACCGTTCCTTCGATATAGCAATCCTCGTAATATTGACGGCTGTGCTTGCCATACGTATAAAGGGTATCCTGATAACCGAGAAAACGACAATTCTTAAAGAACGCACGGTCGGCAGATACAAAACAGGCAACAGCCTGTCCTACCGGTCCTGCCGAGTTTTCAAAAGTGATGTTCTCCGCATAGAAATCGGGAGCATAAATGTAGCAACTCGACGATCCCGAAGTTCCCATATTCTCACCAAACACATTTTTCTTATTGGCAAAGTCATCATTTGTCAGTACCACACCATCCTCTCCTATCAGAGAGATATTTATTTTGGATTCCGGAATAATAATCTTCTCTTTATAAGTGCCTTTACGGACCAAGATAGTAGTACGCACATTCTTGCGAAAATCGGGTACTGCATTTATCGCTTCCTGCACTGTGAAGAAATCACCTGTTCCGTCTTGTGCCACTACGTAATCATAATGACGGACATATTTTGCCAGTTCCGGTATTTCCTTTGCGATAGCATCTACAGTCAGCCCGGCGATAGTCCGTGCTCCGTACACATTCAAATGGGTATTATCCTCCCGGCCTTTCGGAAAAGCCGGAACTTTCTCAGGTTCGACAAACATAAACAACTTCTTCGATTCTGCGGGGCCCAGTCCCTGCACCAGATCATGGGTAATTTTGTTCATATCGATAAACGCCACTCCCATCTCTTTTGCCACATTACGCGGAGAATCAAGGTAGGCACCGTGCGTATCGTACAAGACGTTTACTTCTTTCGGCAGTTCCTGTTCACCCGGAGCACGACGGGCATCTGTGGCAATCGAGGCATCTTCCGGCTGTACAAAATTACGACGAACAATGGAGTTGAACAACACAGGAATCCCTCCTTTAACACGAGTTTCATTGACGAAACGACGGAGATTGTCATCAAAGGTCGTTCCCGGATCAGTATGGCGTGCAGAATCAGCCTTTTCATCATTGTGTCCGAACTGGATAAAGACATAATCTCCCTTCTTTACCTGGGAAATCACTTTTGCCCATCGGCCTTCAGATATGAAACTTTTGGAACTGCGGCCATTGGCGGCATGATTATCAACACGTATATCTTCTGAAAAAAATCCGGGGAGCACCATACACCAGCCGCGTTCGGGATTTCCACCGTACAGATTTTTGTTAGCCATCGTAGAGTCACCTATCGTAAAGATGGTCAATACGGGCTTATCCGCACGAAAGGCGGAGAAAAGGATAAATACTATAAACAGCAATAGCAGTCTGTTTTTCATAATCTTATTTTGTTGGTTCAAAATTAAAGTTCCCTTATGACTTCTATTTAACGTGAATTCGATATAAATTTGAGTAACTCAATTCTCCTCCTTCCAAAAGGAGGGGAAACCATGCGGATTACTCTTATATCGAACTGATGTTATTTATAAGGATACCAATTACTGCATTCCTTAAATATATTCTGCGGAGTATATTGCACCGCTTCTTTATCAGTCAGCTGTTTAGCCCATTTCACACGTCCGGAAGCATCCGCACCTTCACCCGTGTTTTTAAATTCAGCGTAACGGGCAGTCTTTTCGTTTTCCGGATTCTTCCAGTTGTGCCAGCCTTCCGAACGGATATGTCCGCCAAACTCGCAATTAATAAAAGCCGTAGCAGCATAAGGTCTCCAAGGACGTCCCAGATAGACTTTCTTGATACCGGGAGCGGCTGTCAGCTTACAGTTCTTGAAAACATAACCAAACTCCACCTCCTTCGGAGTAGAAGCCGCGGTAATATATGAATCGCGCTTGCTATGCAATTCGCAATATTCAAACAAAGCTGTAGAAGGGCCGAAGATGAAGTCTGTAGTTCCTTCAATATAGCAGTTAGTAAATAACAGGCGGCTACCCTCCGATCCTGTATAAATAGTATCCTGATTTCCCAGAAAACGACAGCCGACAAACATCAGCCTGTCTCCTTCGGTATGGAGCGCAACTGCCTGCCCCAAAGGAGCGGCATTGTTCTCAATGGTCAGATTCTTAAAAGTAATGTCACTTCCTTCTACCTTTACAGTATAAGTGCGGAAAGTGCCCATTTTATTGATATTGGCATGATCATCATACGTGATGATCGTCTTTTCGGCATCTTCACCTACCAGCTGCACGTTCTTCACCCATGAAGGAATCACCAGTTTTTCTTTGTATATACCATTCTTTATAAATATAGTCACCGTATAATCCATAAAAGCACGTACCGCTTCCACGGCTTCCTGAATATCCCGATATTTTCCCGTTCCGTCTCGTGACACGACTATTGTGTCTTGCTTTTGCTGTTGTGCACAGGCCAAAGTTCCTCCTGAACAAAGCAGAAGAAACAACGCCATTCCTTTCAAAATACTCCTTTTCATCGATAGAATTTACTTTTGCAAACGTTCGTATTCCAGACTTGCCATAATAAATGGTCCTACTGCTTTCGGGTCGTTATTACGGATTGTTTCATTTATATAATAGTCATAATCGCCGGAACGATAAACCTTCCCTCCCAGCCCTGCTACCGCACAGGCTTTCGTTATAGTCACCACTCCATCTTTATCCACTTCAATGAAATTTTTCAGAAAACCTTCATAACCAGCCTTTGCTACATCCAGATAAGACGGATCGATATATCCCATACGTACTGCCTTAAACAGGCTGTATATGAACATTGCCGAACAGGATGATTCTAGATAATTACCCTTGTCACCGCTTCTGTCCATCACCTGATACCATCCACCGGTCTCCGGGTCTTGCAGTTTCTTTACCTGAACTGCTACATTATCCAAGATTGCAAGCAACGAATCTCTTCCGGCCTCATGCTTCGGAATAAAATCAAGCACATCTACCAACGCCATCGCATACCAGCCTAATGCACGTCCCCAACAATGTTTTGACTGTCCTGTCACCGGATCGGCCCAGCGCTCCGTGCGACTTACATCACACGCATGACGATAAAGACCATTCTTCGGATCATACGTATGACGGGCACAGGTAATAAACTGATTTATGACGTCTGCATAATCCTGCGGGCGATTATTACGGAAAGCATATTCTGCATAAAAAGGAGCTCCCATATAAAGTCCGTCCAGCCACATCTGATGCGGATATATCTTTTTATGCCAGAATCCTCCGTCTTCATTACGAGGTTGTCCGGCAAACTGGCTATAGAGCAAGTCTAATGCCTTCTTATACTTTTCATCCTTGGTCTGCTCATAGATACGAAACAGGATTTTTCCGGAATTGATACGGTCCAGACTGTAATCGGTCAATTTGTATGCAGTAATACTTCCATCCTCATGCACCATCGTATCTGCATAAGCAATTGCATAATCCCGTATTTTCTTGTCTCCATAAGTATCGTATACATCAAGCATCGCCCCCAATTCCAGTCCGTGGCAATAGTCCCATTTCAGTCTGGGCTGAAAATCGAGCTGCCAGGATTCCGGGCAACGAATCATCTCCGATTCAGTCATCCGCACCGACCAAGGCAGTTTTTCATCCACCTGCTGCGCCGACAGTGAAATGGTGCTTGACATTATTATTACTAATATCAAAAATTTATAAAAAGAGCTTCGTCTCATGGTTTATTGTTTTAAGGATTATACATGCTATTTTTTCATGCTACGAAAGTAGTGTATTTCCTCCAAACAGAGTGGGATTTTTTAGTTAAGAAGGTGTATTTTTTGTTTTTCGTGCACGGAAACGACTAATTTTGTGCACGTAAACGTCAAAAATGTCCATTTTTGATGCATTAACTGATAAATTAAGAGTTTCGTTTTGGAATAAAGCGGAAAAGGTCGTACTTTTGGCACGGTTTACAACTAATACCCTCTGGGGAAACACAGTAATTTATCATTAAAAACAGAGAAAAAATAGAACAGAATGGAAGAAGTATTCAAGTACATTATCGGTCTGGGAGCGGCAGTAATGATGCCGATCATTTTCACAATTTTAGGAGTATGTATCGGTATTAAACTCCCCAAAGCGCTCAAAAGCGGTTTGTTGGTGGGAGTCGGTTTCGTCGGCTTATCTGTAGTCACAGCCTTGTTGACCAGTAGTCTTGGTCCGGCATTAAGTAAAATGGTAGAAATCTACGGATTGGAACTCGGTATTTTCGACATGGGATGGCCTTCGGCAGCAGCAGTTGCCTATAATACCTCGGTCGGCGCTTTCATTATCCCTGTTTGTCTGGGAGTAAACCTGTTAATGCTGCTGACCAAAACAACCCGTACTGTTAATATTGACCTTTGGAACTACTGGCACTTCGCATTTATCGGGGCTATCGTATACTTCGCCTCCGATAGTATTTTCTGGGGATTTTTCGCCGCTATCATTTGCTACATTATAACATTGGTAATGGCAGACATGACTGCTCCTGCTTTTCAGAAGTTCTATGATAAGATGGACGGTATCTCTATCCCGCAGCCTTTCTGCCAGAGCTTCGTTCCGTTCGCGATTGTAATCAACAAGCTTTTAGATAAAATTCCGGGATTCGACAAACTGAATATCGACTCTGAAGGAATGAAGAAGAAATTCGGTCTGATGGGTGAACCGTTATTCCTGGGTATCGTGATTGGTTGCGGTATCGGAGCTTTGGGCTGTGCCAGTTGGAAAGAAGTACTGGACGGCATTCCGGGTATCCTTGGATTGGGTATCAAAATGGGAGCGGTTATGGAGTTGATTCCACGTATCACCAGCCTTTTCATTGAAGGTTTGAAACCTATCTCTGATGCAACCCGAGAACTCATCGCTAAAAAATATAAGAGTAATACAGGCCTGAGCATCGGTATGAGCCCTGCACTTGTTATCGGCCACCCGACAACGCTGGTTGTATCCCTGCTTTTGATCCCGGTTACTATCTTCCTTGCAGTGATCCTTCCGGGTAACCGTTTCTTACCGCTGGCTTCTCTGGCCGGTATGTTCTACCTATTCCCGATGATTCTGCCTATTACCAAAGGTAATGTGGTGAAATCATTCATCATCGGACTGGTAGCATTGATCGTAGGTCTGTACTTCGTAACAGAACTGGCAGGATTCTTCACGATGGCTGCCAAAGACGTATATGCCGCTACGGGTGACCCGACAGTAAATATCCCCACCGGCTTCGAAGGCGGAGCGCTCGACTTTGCTTCCAGCCTCTTCTGCTGGGGTATCTTCCATCTGACTTACAGTCTGAAGATTGTCGGTCCTGCCATCCTCGTAGCCCTTGCACTGGGAATGGCAGTCTACAATCGCATCCGCATGAAAAGAAATGATGCGAAAAACGCAGCTAACGATTAAATATAAGTATAATCCAAATAAAGATTCGAAAGATGAAAAAATTAGCAATTGCAATGATGATGGGTATCGCAGCTATGTCTGCTTCTGCCCAGGTAAATTACAAGATGCAGGTGGCTTGCAATCCGCAAGACGTGAAAACGTATGATACAAACCGCCTGCGTGGTAGCTTCCTGATGGAAAAAGTAATGGTTCCTGATCAAATCAACGTGACTTATTCCATGTACGACCGCCTCATCTTCGGTGGCGCCGTACCTGCAACAAAAGAGCTGGTACTTGAAACTATCGATCCGCTGAAAGCTAAGTATTTCCTCGAACGTCGCGAACTGGGTGTTATCAACATTGGCGGCGAAGGTATCGTAACTGTTGACGGCAAGGAATATACGCTGAACTTCAAAGATGCATTGTATGTAGGCAGAGGCAAGCAGAAAGTTACTTTCAAGAGTAAAGATGCCAGCAAACCTGCAAAATTCTATATCAACTCCGCTACTGCTCACAAGGAGTACAAAACTCAGTTGATCACTATCGACGGACGCAAAGGTTCTCTGAAAGCAAACTCTTTCGCGGCAGGAAAGATGGAAGAAAGCAACGACCGCGTTATCAACCAACTGATTGTTAACAACGTACTTGAAGAAGGTCCTTGCCAACTGCAAATGGGATTGACTGAACTGAAACCGGGTAGTGTATGGAACACCATGCCGGCACATACTCACAGTCGCCGTGTGGAAGCATATTTCTACTTCAACGTGCCGGAAGGCAACTCCATCTGCCACTTCATGGGCGAACCTCAGGAAGAACGCATCGTATGGATGCAGAACGAACAAGCTATCATGTCACCGGAATGGTCTATCCACGCAGCTGCCGGAACCAGCAACTATATGTTCATCTGGGGTATGGCCGGTGAAAATCTTGACTATGGCGACATGGATAAGATCAAATATATAGAAATGCGCTAATCTTTGCGCAGTTCTTTAGCACATATCAAGTAATCCGAAAAGCTTCATTCTTTCCTCGAAACGGGGAGAGAATGAAGTTTTCCGGATTTGTCATATTCTTCCCCCAAAGAGACCAAATTGTTACGATAATACATTACTATGTACAAATAATATGTATAATGCAACGAATTATACATGATTTTGACCAATTATTACAAAAAAAATCCAGCTGAAATACCGACCTTTGTCAGCAAATCAAAATCTATTTAAATCCATTATCATGAATGCATTTCAAAAAACAGGCGAAAAAATGACAAACTACAGATGGACGATCTGTGCGATGCTATTTTTTGCTACTACAGTTAACTATCTCGACCGCCAGGTACTATCGCTCACCTGGGATGAATTTATCAAACCGGAATTTCACTGGGATGAATCACACTACGGTACTATCACTTCCGTATTTTCTATTGTTTACGCAATATGTATGCTCTTTGCCGGTCGCTTTGTGGACTGGATGGGAACGAAGAAAGGATTCCTCTGGGCTATCGGCGTATGGTCTGCCGGTGCCTGTCTGCACGCAGTCTGTGGTATTGTAACAGAAGCGCAGGTAGGACTGCACAGTGCTGCCGAACTTGCCGGAGCCACCGGAGACGTGGTGGTAACCATCGCTACTGTCAGTATGTACTGCTTCCTGGCTGCACGCTGTATACTTGCTCTCGGAGAAGCCGGTAACTTCCCCGCCGCTATTAAAGTAACTGCCGAGTACTTCCCGAAGAAAGACCGTGCTTATGCTACTTCCATCTTCAACGCCGGTGCTTCTATCGGTGCCTTGATCGCTCCGCTCACCATTCCTATCCTTGCCAAAGCTTTCGGTTGGGAAATGGCGTTTATCGTTATTGGTGGACTTGGTTTTATCTGGATGGGCTTCTGGGTATTTATGTATGATGCTCCTTCAAAGAGCAAGCACGTAAACAAAGCCGAACTTGAATATATCGAACAAGACCAGAATGAGGCCGGTGCAGGTCCGAAAACAGAGGAGAAAGACGAGAAAAAGATGAGATTCTGGCAATGTTTCAGCTACAAACAAACTTGGGCATTTGTCTTCGGTAAATTTACCACTGACGGTGTATGGTGGTTCTTCCTGTTCTGGACCCCGTCTTACCTGAACTCCCAATTCGGTATCAAAACTTCCGATCCTCTGGGAATGGGACTTATCTTCACGCTTTACGCAATCACGATGTTATCCATCTACGGTGGCAAGCTTCCTACTATCTTCATCAACAAGACCGGCATGAACCCTTATGCGGCACGTATGAAAGCAATGTTGATTTTCGCATTCTTCCCGTTAGTGGTATTGCTGGCACAGCCATTGGGAACATTCTCTCCGTGGTTCCCCGTGATCCTGATCGGTATCGGCGGAGCTGCCCACCAGTCGTGGTCGGCCAATATCTTCTCTACAGTAGGTGATATGTTCCCCCGAACAGCAATTGCAAGTATCACCGGTATCGGTGGTATGGCCGGTGGTATCGGTTCAATGATTCTTCAGAAAGTGGCAGGTAACTTATTTGTATATGCTTCCGGAACGACAATGGTTGACGGCAAAGAAGTGGAAATGACAAAAGAACTACTGGAACAAGGAGCACAGTTTGTACATCCTGCGATGACATTCATGGGCTTCGAAGGCAAGCCTGCCGGTTACTTTGTAATCTTCTGCGTATGCGCAGTAGCTTACCTGATCGGTTGGGTTATTATGAAAGCACTGGTTCCTAAATATAAGCCTATCGTATTGGATTAATCCGATATAATTATATAGAATAAAAAACAGGAGGGCACTCAGCATGAGTTTGTCCTCCTGTTTTTTTAACCAATTATTTATTCAAAAAGTTCCAAAAACAAAAAAGCCTCTTCTCACGAAGAAGGCTTTTTAGGTTTACTTATTCTTCATAGCCATCCTGTACTATTTTACAAAATATCTTGCACATTCAAACAATGAAGGATAGTAAACGTTAAGATGAAAAAAAGGGAAGTCTCACGACTTCCACAATTCTTCTAACCTTAAATCTAAATCTCTATGAAAAAAACGTATTGCAAAGATAGGGGTTTGTTCAACAAATAGGTGTTAATGAATTGCATAAAGAGAGAATAAAAACTAACGTCTGCAAAAATTATGCAATATTCCGGAGGCTCTCTATTAATTTTAATAAACTTTTATAGAGTGGATTACGCTCCAACAGCGTCGGCACACCTGTCAGCAGCATCTGTTTTCTTGCACGTGTCAAGGCAACGTTCAGTTTCCGGTCAATCAGAATTCCGTCTTCTTCTGTCAGATTGGAAAGGAATTTCAACTGATACGGATAGTTCACACAGAATGAATAAATAATCACATCGCGTTCACTTCCCTGAAAACGTTCTACAGTGTCAATTAATATCTGATTCAGTTCGGGAATGCCGAGAGCTTCTATTTCCTTCTTGACCAAAGCTATCTGACTACGATATGGAGTAATGATCCCCAATGTGCGGGAGGCATCAAATGCTTCCGAGTGTTCTTTATAGACAGTTGCGGCCAGACGGGCAGCAATCTTTGCTTCCGAATGGTTTGTTTTAGCAGAAGACCCCATCGGTTCGGGCTGCGAAGGATAGAAAGACAGCCGGTTGATATTTCCGGAATCTTCCAGTTGATGCGGCAGTCCGACAGGCAGCAGCCGACCTTCATAGAAAGCTTGATTGGCGAACAGAGCCACTTCGGGGTGCATACGTCCCTGACGGCAGAGCATATCGTAAGTACGATGGGCATCGGTATGCTGACGGGCTGTGCGATACAGTCTTTCAAACAGAGAATCTTTCAAGTTCTTCAGTCCGACAGCAGACAGGGCTTCATCATATACTTCCGATTGTTCCGAATTCTGCAAGACGACAGCCGGAAGTTGTTTATGATCGCCTATCAGGATAAATTTGCCAACACCCTCTTTCCCGTTTTCCCCTTTGGCACAAAGTATACCCAACAACTGAGGTTCCAGTATCTGAGTAGCCTCATCTACAATAGCCACATCGAAATGCTTCAATCGGAAAAGTTCCGGTTTGCCGGAGATAGATGCTACTGTACCGACTAATATACGACAGCGGTTAATACGTTCGCAAACCTCTGTACGACGCATACAGGTAGCAAGTTCATTCTCTATCAAATGATCCCGATAGTTCTCGTCACATGAAAGCTCGCTTCCCACACGAATGAAATCTACTTCCGGACGAATGGAAGAAAGTGCTTTACAGATTTCATCTACGGCACGGTTAGTGTATGAGAGCAATAAAATCTGGGCTCCTTCCTCTTTATAAAAGGTTTCGACCATCTTCTTCAGTGCACAAGACGTTTTACCGGTTCCCGGAGGCCCTACCAGCAGAAAATAGTCCTTTGCTGCTTTCGCTTTCAAAGCAATACGAGTAAAGTCATCGGCAGCTTCGGCTATCTGCTTATCCAATGCCACATCAAATTGCGGCTCCCGTTGAAAGAGCAGCAAATCACGACGCTCTTTTGTAGCAGACATAAAAGCATAAAGTCCCTGGTACATGCTACGGAAAGTAGTATCCATCGCATCGTGCTCAATAGCATAGAGGCTATCAGACGGAAGTACGGAAGAGTTCTGCTGGGTCGCACGCAGACGGATGCAGATTTCATTCTCGTTCAGATAGTCGATATTGCCTTTGAATACCATCTTGTTGGTGACGTTATCCGTATCCGCATTCCGTTCGTAAAGCACGATGGCATCGCCCTGACGGAAGTTAGGGAGGGTGTGCTGCGCATCATCCGCCACCGTTCTCTGAAGTTCTCCGGACGGCACCAGCAACAGGTGGGATTTATGTTCATCGGCTGCGTGATTCTCTTTAATTCTTAAATCATAGATGATCTCCCCCGATTCGCATTTCTCCGCCAAAGTGGAAAGCCATAAAGAAGCGGCTCCTGTACGTCCCTCATAATCCACATCACCGGACTTGGACGTATAAAGTTCCTTCGTTATAAAATTATAGAGTGCATAGAAGTAGCTTTTCTCTAAAGTGGAGAGAGATTTCAACTTCTCCTGGAAATTATCGATAGAAGGGCGCAGATACGTCTCCCAAAAACGTCCCGACAATCCCCGCTCGTTTAGTACCGAGGCTTTTATTTCTTCCAGTTTTTGTGCCGTATATTCCAGGCTGTTCCGCAACTGGATGCCATATTCATCCGCTACAATCCGGTTGCGCAGATCGATCACACGGCGGACCATTGCCCATGAAGGACGGGAAGGATAAAGCAACGGATAGCGTGTATAGAGCAGATAAGCCTTTACCTTCCGGTGATCCATCCCCATCGAATATTGCAGAACTGCCTGATAAAGCAGCATCTGCACCTTATTATTCTCTTTCGGTTCCACTTTTCCGCGAATCGCATATTCGTCAGCCTTTCCCGATTTCATTTCGATGAAAGAAGACATATCGCGCTGCATATAGTCGAGCCGCCCTTGCAGGCCGAGCGCTTCACATATATAAGAAGGTTCGAGCACGGCATCCGTCTTGTCCAGTTCGTAGCCGGCGGCATGAAAAGTATCATTCACCGTCTCACGGATATGATCAAAATGGAGTTTGCAGTCATCAAAGAACTGACGTTCCTTCTCCCGATCACGCAGGTCGGCACAAGCAGCCAGTTCAATCGGATAACGCCGGAAAGCTTTCTGCATACATTTCAGATAATCCACCTCCCCTTCCGCATGTATCCACTCATCGAGGAAAAGGTTGGCTATATTTCCTAAAAGCAACGGGCGTGCATTCTCTATCGGCTGAAGACGGGAAAGGAAATAGTTTGCCGGATGATGTCCATAATCACGGTAACATTCTGCCAATGAACTGATATCAAGCAGATAATCCGGTTCAAGGACAATGAACGAAGGGGTCAGAATTCCTGCTTCGTCAACAGCGACATCCAGCAAGTTGAGTTGTGCATGGCGCCAGAGCAACTGACAGGTTTCCGCAAATTCTTCATTGATCTGAGGAATATTGTAACGGACACGCAACGGTTCGTCAGCTATTTCATCCAAAGGAGTCACATACAGATACTGCTCGTCGGAATACTGGAAACAGACGCGCATCCGCTGCACCTGCTTGTGTGCTGGAGGAGCTACGATATAAGTTGCATCCGTCCGGGGAAGCAAACGATACAGTTCCTGTGGAATATCTTCCTCAAAAAGTTTACGGATGAAGAAAGCCAGCGTTTTCGCATCCCGCAGAAGGTGTTCGCGGGTAGGTTCCTGTTGTCGGTTCAGAATGGCATTGGAGGTCAGTCGGAAGGTATGCAGTCTGTTTTGCTCCGCTACAGAAAGCCCCACTTTGGCCGCTACAAAACTAATTCGTGCGGAAAGATCGGTCATCTGCAGACTACCGTTGTGCATATGTAGGCGGCAAAGCCTTTCCAGCAAGTCGCGCATCTGTTTGTAGCCAATAGTCAGCTGCAAATGATCCGCCTTACAAACGGCTAAAAGAATTTCATAAGATTCTCTTCCTTCATTTTCCATACGACAAAAGGGATATTATAAAAATTACATGTGTGTGTCAAAAGTCAGCCTCAATTGAGTTACTATCGACTTTTGACACACACTTGGGGAAACGAACGATAAATAATTGGCTTATCAGACTTTTGCCACGCCTTCTTCTTCCTCTTCTTCTTCCAACTCAGGAACTTCCTTCTTATCCTTTATCATCAGAATACTCATTTCATAGAGCAGATAAAGCGGAATAGCCACAACACTCAGTGTGAACGGGTCGCCCGTCGGAGTGATGATAGCGGCAGCTATTACGATAATGACAACTGCATGACGGCGATATTTGCGCAGGAAAGACTTATTGACGACTCCCAGCAAAGACAACAACCAAGTCACCAGCGGAAGTTCAAAAGCCAGTCCCATACAGAGAATCAGCATCATAAAGTTATCGATATACGAATTGAGCGACAGAATGTTCTCGACTTCCGAACTCAGCTGATAGGTAGAGAGGAAACGGAGTGTCAGCGGATATACCATAAAGTATCCCATAAGCACCCCGATAAAGAACATACCGGTTCCTATGGTCAAGGCTTTCCTGACTCCTTTCCGCTCATTCGGATAAAGGGCCGGATTGATAAAACGCCAGACCTCAAAGAAAATATAGGGCATAGCCGTCACTACCGACATCCAGAAAGCTGTCGACATATGTATAAAGAAAGGAGCTGCCAAATTGATATTGACAAGCTTCACCTTAAACTCCTGCGTAAAAAATTCATCAGTCAAATCGAATTTCTGACCGATAAAGCGTAGTAAGTCGTAAAATACAAAATCATTATGGCAAGGCGCCAGTATTACATGGTCGAACAAATAAGGCATCGCTACGAAATAGCCGATTGCCAATACAAACCAGACTCCGATAACACGAAAAAGTACCCGACGCAACTCATCCAAATGATCCCAGAAGGTCATTTCTGCCATTGCTTATTATTTCTTAGCTGAATCTGCCGGTGCGTCGATTTCGTCTTTTGCCTTATTGATTTCTTCTTTTGCCTCGTTCACACCATCTTTAAAGCTCTTTACTCCTTTACCTAAGCCACGCATCAGTTCGGGTATCTTCTTACCACCGAAAAGGAGAAGAATAACAAGAGCAATAATGATCCATTCAGAGCCACTAGGCAAAAAGCCTAATAATAATAAGTTTGTCATATGTTTATTAATTATAGAGGTTTATTAGTTGGTGCAAATATAAAGAAAAACGGCAGACTATAAAAGAAAAACAGGAAACTATAAACGGGAAACGGGAAATAATTTAAGTATACCCGTTATCATTTACCGCCCATTTATCCATCGTTAACCTTTATAGTCTTCCATTCACTATTCTACTACATATAATTCTGTTTTTACCGCCTGCGCTTTAGTCCTGATAGTAGACTCGCTTCACACGGTTCGAGATGCTGGTCAGCACTTCGTAAGGGATCGTCCCCAACTTATCCGAAAGTGTGGTTATCGGCAGGTCGTCACCGAAGATGACAGCTTTGTCCCCTTCCCTGCAATCGATATCCGTCACGTCAATCATACAGACATCCATACAGATATTTCCTACATAGGGAGCTTTCTTGCCATTCACCAGACAGTAAGCATTGCCACGTCCCAGATGGCGGTTCAAGCCATCGGCATACCCGATAGGAATTGCCGCAATGCGGGAAGGACGCGTCAGATGTCCCATCCGGCTATAGCCTACCGTATCTTCTCCGGGCACGTCCCGAATCTGAAGAATCGTAGTCTTAAGCGTGCTTACATTATTGATAATCGAATTGTCGATCGGGCTTACCCCATAGAGTCCTATCCCCAGACGCACCATATCAAACTGCGCACCGGGAAAACGTTCGATACCGGCTGTATTGCAGATATGACGCAGAATCTTGTGTGAGAAAGCTTCCTGCAATTCCTGCGAACCTTTCTCGAACAGTTCAATCTGCTGACGGGTGAAGAAGTCGAATTGCGCCGAATCACTTCCCACAAAATGAGAGAATACCGACCGGGGAATAACCGCATTCTGACTTTTCAGACGACGGATCAACAACGGAATTTCATCGACGGAAAAACCAAGACGGTGCATACCCGTATCCAGTTTGACATGAATCGGGAAGTTGGTGATTCCTTCTTTCTCGGCCGCCTTAATCAGTGCATCGAGCAAATGGAAGTTGTACACTTCCGGTTCGAGTTTATAATCGAACATCGTTTTGAACGATGTCAGTTCGGGGTCCATGATGATAATGGAGGAGGTGATGCCTGCTTTACGCAGTTCGGAGCCTTCGTCGGCAACGGCTACAGCAAGGTAATCTACATGATGCTCCTGCAATGTTTTGGCAATCTCGTATGATCCGGCTCCGTAGGCAGCAGCCTTCACCATACAGATCATTTTCGTCTCCGGATGGCGGAGCATGGAGCGATAGTGATTCAGATTGGCAACCATCGCACCCAAGTTCACTTCCAGAATCGTTTCATGCACTTTCAGTTCCAGTTCTTCCGATACCAGATCAAAGTTGAATACGCGGGAACCTTTTATCAGAATGACTTCCGAATGAAGGGTTTTGAAAATGCCCGATCTTAGCAAGGCGTCTGTATCGGGGAAGAAGTATCGTTCCGGCGTACCTTCGAAGCGAGCGGCACACGAAGAAATCTCCGCTCCTACACCGATCAGCTTGTTGATGCCCCGGCTCTTTATCAGTTGTGCTACCCGACGGTAAAGCGTAGCCGTACTCTGCCCTGTCTCCAAAATATCCGATAAGATAAGTGTCCGTTTCAGTCCTTTCTTTTCCGAACGGCGTACCAGGAAATCCAGTGCTATATCCAGAGAAGCCAAGTCCGAATTGTAGCTATCGTTGATGAGTATACAACTATTCTTGCCTTCTTTTACTTCCAGGCGCATGGCGATCGGTTCGAGCCGTGCCATCCGTTCGGTAATCTGATCGGCAGGAGTCATCAGATAAAGACAGGCTGCCAGGCAGTTCAAGGCATTTTCGATGGAAGCATCGTCTATAAAAGGAATACAGAAGATATTATCCATATCCAGATAGCGGTAAGCAATCACAGTATGATCTTCTTTCTTTGTCACCTTGCTGATATAAAGAGGGCGCTCGATATCCTTGCAGCTCCATGCAATCTCACGGGCTGTCAGCATCGACTTTGCCACACAATTACTGATCAGCTCGTTATCTCCATTATAGATCACCACATCGCAATCTTTAAAGAGTGTCAGCTTCTCCATACATTTCTCCTGCAATGAGAAGAAATTCTCCTGATGGGCACCGCCTATATTAGTCAGAATACCGATAGTCGGTTTAATCATGCGCTTCAAGGCCCCCATCTCCCCCATTTCGGAGATACCGGCTTCGAAAATGCCCAATTCGGCTTCTTCATTCAGTTGCCAGACGGACAAGGGAACGCCGATCTGAGAATTATAACTGCGGGGCGAACGGACAATGCAGCGGTCCGGACTCAATAATTGATGCAACCACTCTTTCACAATGGTCTTTCCATTACTGCCCGTGATACCGATTACCGGAATCTTGAAATTCTCCCGATGAGCCTCGGCCAGCTTCTGCAAAGCTTTCAAAGGATTCGCCACGATCAAGAAATTGGAGAAATCGAGAATGGAGAGTCGAGAGTTGGGAGTAGGCTGCGCACCATCCTGCTGCATAGCATTCTCCATTTTCCATTCTCCATTCTCCATTCTCTTAAAGTCTTCTTCCGTAACCACGAAGTTGCGCACTCCCCGATCATATAGTTCGGAGATATAGCGTGCACCATTATTACGTTTGGTGGGCAAAGCAAAGAAAAGGGTTTCTTCCGGAAAGCTCAAAGAGCGGCTATCTGTAAGTAGCCAATCAATCGTCGCTTCATGCTCTCCGACACGGCGTGCACCGATATATTCGGCTATGGATTCAATCGTATATGACATAGTTCTGTTTCTTTTTGAAAGTCTAAGTACGGGTATTTTCCGTTAAGTCGTTCGATTTTTAACACTATTTGTCCTAAAAAGCGTTGATACGCTTCCGACTCCGGATGAAAAGGCTTGTGTGACAAGTCTTTAGTAATATCTTCGATGGCAGTGATCACCTGCTTCGTTTCGGCAGAAAAGAAGGCCTCCGAAAAGCGTTCCCACAAATAACGGACAGCCAACGGAGACGGATGAAGCATGTCATCGGCATAATAGCGATAATCACGCAGTTCATCCAAAACGATCTCATAAGAAGGAAAGTAGAACACATGATCCGGAAAGAGCTGTTGCAGGCGGTCGATGGCAAGCAATAAGGTCGATTTACTCAACTGGTTGGCATGCATCCCGTCACGTATATGCCGGATAGGGCTGACCGTGAACAAGACCTTCAAGTGAGAATTGCGCGCCACCATACTGGTTATCAACGAAGTATATTCGTTCACAATCTCATCTACCGAAAGAATCCGGCGGTTGAAGCAGCTCTCCGGCAGTTTATGACAATTGGAGACTACCTGCCTTGTTTCTTTCTGTTCATATACATAGGCAGTGCCGAAAGTCAGCATCAGCCAGTCAAGTTCGTGGACCGAACGGTGAGCCTGCGACAAGCGAGTGTTTATCTTTTCAAGTACTTCCTCCGGCGATGACGCAGAGAACAAACCATGATGCATCGGACTATGCCAGCACTCCTTATATAGGAATAAGTCTTTCTCCTGATACACCTTCCCCTTCAATATCTCCACCAAAGCCGTAGAGACCGACAGCGGATTATAGAGAATCCCGAAAGGATTCATGTCAACGCGAAATTTATTTTCTGCCAGCAACCTGCCCATGTTCTCTGCAAAACAAGACCCCATCAAAAGAATCCGTTCCGCATGACTGACAGGCGGCAAGCCCGCCGGTAGTTCTACCTTTGTTTGAAAATCCATATATTCTCCTTCTTTCGATTGTTTCTCTCTTGCAAAAGTACGACAAAGATACGATATTCCGCTTTATTTTAATCACAAATCTATTCAAGGCTTGACAAATGGCTTTTTATGTTGTATATTTGTAGACCGAAAACAGAAAATCAATGAATAACGGATATAAAAGAATAGAAAACATGGATAAAATACAGTATCATATTACAACAAATACAGCTTATTCCTTCTCATTTTACTAAGGAATAAGACGATTGATATAGCCCAAAGGCTGCAAGCTCTATGAAGTTTGCAGCCTTTTTTGTTGCATTAATTCAATCTATTTCCTACAAAATCTCATTTTAGAGTTTCTAATAAACGGAAGACACGTCTATAATAAACGATCATCAAATTTATTAATAACGATACGAACGTTTCTGCAAGTTCATGTTCTCTTTTTTCATGCAACTTTTATTTCCCTAATAGAGATTTCATTTGATTAGTAATATTAATCCACATTTCACATAATAAAAAGAAAGTTACAGTTCTTCCGGGAACCCGACGGCACATACTTCAATATACCAACGACCGAATGCCATTCCACCCTCGTACTTCGCTTTAACAATAAGAATTTAGGTAAAAAGAAAGGGCTTCCGCTTTCTTTTTCGTATTTTTGCACCAAATTTTCTCGAATCATGAAGAATGAACCGATATATAACTTGCTAAACTCAATCAACAGCCCCGATGATCTGCGCCGTCTGGAAGTAGACCAACTGCCGGAAGTATGCGATGAATTAAGGCAAGACATTATTAAAGAACTCTCCTGCAATCCGGGGCACTTCGCTGCCAGCCTCGGAACAGTGGAACTGACCGTAGCCCTGCACTACGTCTACAATACACCTTATGACCGTATTGTATGGGACGTGGGACATCAGGCGTACGGCCACAAAATCCTCACAGGACGGCGTGAAGCATTCTCCACCAACCGGAAACTGGGAGGTATTCGCCCCTTCCCTTCTCCCGAAGAGAGCGAATACGATACATTTACCTGCGGACACGCTTCCAATTCGATCTCCGCAGCCCTCGGCATGGCTGTCGCCGCCGCCAAGAAGGGAGACGACCAACGTCATGTGATAGCCATCATCGGAGACGGTTCGATGAGCGGAGGACTGGCTTTTGAAGGATTGAACAATTCTTCTACCACCCCGAACAACCTGCTTATTATCCTGAATGATAACGACATGGCTATCGACCGCAGTGTCGGCGGTATGAAACAATACCTGTTCAACCTGACAACCTCGAACCGCTACAACCAACTGCGTTTCAAGGCTTCCCGCCTGTTGTTCAAGCTCGGCATCCTGAACGATGAACGTCGCAAGGCACTGATCCGCTTCGGCAACAGTCTGAAGTCAATGGCCGCCCAGCAACAGAATATATTCGAAGGAATGAACATCCGCTACTTCGGTCCTATCGATGGCCATGACATAAAGAACCTTTCAAGGGTATTGCGTGACATTAAAGACCTCAAAGGTCCCAAAATACTGCATCTCCACACGATCAAAGGAAAAGGCTTCGCCCCTGCCGAGAAACACGCCACCGAATGGCACGCTCCCGGCAAGTTCGATCCCGTCACCGGAGAGCGTTTCGTAGCCAATACGGAAGGAATGCCTCCCCTGTTCCAAGACGTTTTCGGAAATACACTGGTGGAACTGGCGGAAGCCAATCCAAGGATCGTAGGTGTGACTCCCGCCATGCCTTCCGGCTGTTCGATGAACATCCTCATGTCCAAAATGCCCAAGCGGGCTTTCGATGTGGGTATTGCCGAAGGCCACGCCGTCACCTTCTCCGGAGGAATGGCAAAAGATGGCTTGCAGCCTTTCTGCAACATCTATTCATCGTTCATGCAACGGGCTTATGACAATATTATCCATGATGTGGCTATTCAGAATCTTCCCGTAGTTCTCTGTCTCGACCGTGCCGGACTGGTAGGCGAAGACGGTCCGACACATCACGGTGCGTTCGACATGGCTTATCTGCGTCCGATACCTAATCTGACCATCGCCTCCCCTATGAATGAGCATGAGCTGCGACGACTGATGTACACGGCACAACTGCCGGATAAAGGTCCGTTCGTACTCCGCTATCCGCGTGGCCGTGGCGTATTGGTGGACTGGAAATGCCCGCTTGAAGAAATTCCTGTAGGCAAAGGACGGAAATTGAAGGACGGAAAAGATATAGCTGTCATCAGCATAGGACCTATCGGAAATAAAGCAAGGAGTGCCATCGCCCGTGCCGAGTCCGAATCGGGAAGAAGCATCGCCCACTATGATCTGAGATTCCTCAAACCGCTGGACGAAGAACTGCTGCACGAAGTGGGCCGCACATTCCGCCACATCGTCACCATAGAAGACGGAACGATTCAGGGAGGAATGGGAAGTGCCGTACTTGAATTCATGGCCGACCATGAATATACCCCGACAGTCAAACGCATCGGAATTCCGGATAAATTCGTGCAACACGGCACGGTAGCCGAGTTATATCAGCTCTGCGGAATGGATGAAGACAGCCTGACAAAAGAATTGCTGAAGCAATGTGAACTTCTGCCCGACATGAGCAAAATAAAAGAATTAACTAACTGAAGATGAAGATAATTATCGCAGGTGCCGGAAACGTAGGCACCCACCTGGCTAAATTATTGTCCCGGGAAAAACAGGACATTATCCTGATGGACGATGACGAAGAAAAACTAAGTGCCCTCAGCGCCAACTTCGATTTGTTGACTGTCACGGCTTCTCCTTCTTCCATCTCGGGACTGAAAGAGGTAGGCGTGAAAGAAGCGGACTTGTTCATCGCAGTCACCCCCGACGAAAGCAGGAATATGACTGCCTGTATGCTAGCCACCAATCTGGGTGCCAAAAAGACTGTCGCCCGCATCGACAACTACGAATATCTTCTGCCCAAAAACAAGGAATTCTTCCGGAAACTGGGTGTAGACTCATTGATCTATCCGGAAATGCTTGCTGCCAAAGAAATCGTATCTTCCATGCGTATGAGCTGGGTACGTCAATGGTGGGAATTCTGCGGAGGCGCCTTGATACTGATCGGTACCAAGATGCGCGAAAAAGCGGAAATACTGAATATTCCCCTCCATCAACTGGGTGCACCGGACATCCCTTACCACGTGGTAGCCATCAAACGCGGAACGGAAACCATCATTCCGCGCGGAGACGATGTTATCAAACTGCACGATATTGTTTATTTCACCACTACACGCAAATATATTCCTTATATCCGGAAAATAGCCGGCAAGGAGGATTATGCCGATGTACGCAACGTCATGATCATGGGCGGAAGCCGTATCGCCGTCCGTACCGCTCAGTACGTGCCGGATTATATGCAGGTAAAAATTGTAGATAACGACATCAACCGTTGCAACCGGCTGACTGAATTATTGGACGACAAAACCATGATCATCAACGGCGATGGTCGTGATATGGACCTGCTCATCGAAGAAGGTTTAAAGAATACCGAAGCATTTGTCGCCTTGACGGACAATTCGGAAACGAACATCCTCGCCTGTCTCGCCGCCAAACGTATGGGAGTGGAAAAGACGGTGGCGGAAGTAGAGAATATCGACTATATCGGCATGGCGGAAAGTCTTGATATCGGCACGGTCATCAATAAGAAAATGATTGCCGCCAGCCACATTTATCAGATGATGCTGGATGCCGATGTATCCAATGTCAAATGCCTGACGTTTGCCAACGCCGATGTGGCTGAGTTTACCGTACCCGCCGGAGCAAAGATTACTAAAAATTTAATCAAGGATCTGGGATTGCCCAAAGGAACAACCATCGGAGGTATGATTCGCAATGGCGAAGGAGTGCTCGTAACCGGAGATACGCTGATTCGTCCCGGAGACCATGTCGTTGTATTCTGCCTGAGTATGATGATCAAGAAGATTGAGAAGTTCTTTAATTAAGTAATAGGTATTAGGTAATAAGTAATAAGTATTAGGTAATAACCGTAGCTGCTTGTACTTGACATTATATCTGATACTTGGCGCATAATACTTAATATTTAATACCTATTACTTATTACTTAATACCTATTACTTAATACCTATTACTTAAAAAATGATTAATTCGAGGATGATATATCGCATCATGGGGTTTCTGTTACTGATAGAAACGGCTATGTTAATGTGTTGCGGTGGTGTTTCACTATTTTACAAGGAAGATGATTTAAACAGTTTTCTGCTTTCATCAGCTATCACGGCCTTTGTAGGTGTGATTATGCTTGCTATTGGAAGAGGGGCCGAAAAGTCACTCAACCGCCGCGATGGATATGTGATTGTCAGTGTAGCCTGGATTGCTTTCTCCTTTTTTGGAATGTTGCCCTATTATATAGGCGGGTATATTCCAAGTGTCACCGATGCCTTCTTCGAGACAATGTCCGGCTTCAGCAGTACCGGTGCCACCATCATGAATAATATAGAATCGATGCCTCACGGAATCCTTTTCTGGCGGGCAATGACTCAGTGGATCGGCGGTCTGGGAATTGTATTCTTTACGATTGCCGTTCTTCCGATTTTCGGTATGGGAGGTATTCAGGTATTTGCCGCCGAAGCCAGCGGGCCGACTCATGACAAAGTACATCCCCGTATTGGTGTTACCGCCAAATGGATCTGGGGCATCTATGCCGGTATGACGGGGACATTGATTATATTACTGGTATTCGGGGGCATGGGACTTTTCGACAGTATCTGCCACGCTTTCACCACGACCAGTACAGGTGGGTTCTCCACCAAGCAGACAAGTATCGAATATTACCACTCGCCTTACATAGACTATGTAATATCTGTTTTCATGTTCCTCTCGGGAGTCAACTTCACGCTATTATTGCTGATGTTCAATGGGAAAATAAAGAAGTTTATCCATGATGCCGAGCTGAAGTTTTATTTTATGTCTGTTGCCTTTTTCACGGTTTTCATAGCAGTCTGGCTTTATCAGACCAGTTCGATGGGAGCAGAAGAAGCATTCCGGAAATCTCTGTTCCAAGTAATCTCCTTACAGACTTCAACCGGTTTTGCCACTGCCGACTATATGCTCTGGCCTTCCATTCTCTGGGGCTGTCTTCTTATCGTAATGATAATGGGTGCTTGCGCAGGCAGTACGACAGGTGGTATCAAATGTATCCGCATGGTTATCCTCTTCAAAGTTGCCAAAAATGAATTTAAACATATTCTGCATCCCAATGCAGTATTGCCCGTACGGGTGAATAAACAGGTGATCTCCCCCTCTATCCAGTCTACCGTACTGGCATTTACATTTTTGTATGCAATCATCGCCATTATCAGCATTCTTGTCATGATGGGCTTCGGAGTGGGATTTCTCGAATCTATCGGAACGGTCATATCAAGTATAGGAAACATGGGACCGGGACTCGGCACGTGTGGCCCTGCCTTCTCGTGGAGTGAATTGCCTGATGCAGCCAAATGGTTGCTCTCCTTTTTGATGCTTCTCGGACGTCTGGAGTTGTTTACGGTATTGCTGCTGTTCAGTTCCGATTTCTGGAAAAGAAATTAAATCGGACGGAGCTGGCTATCGAATATGCAGTCTGCTTATAATTTAAAAAAGGTGTCTGCTTTTCAACCGACACCTTTTTCACCTTAAAAAACCTTATCACACTCAGATCTTTCTAAGAACGATCTTTCTTACTACAGGTTTGTTTACCTCATAAATCTTAGAAATAAGAACATCCATTTCCTGTTGACGAGCTTCACGAACAGCGTCAGACATCATTCGGGTATATGAATCCCGGTGTCCCTTCAGCCATGCATTCTTTTCCACGTTTTCATCCATCACCTCGATAGCTTTTCTGTTATTCGCATTAAGCAATCCTTTCTGTTGGAAGAATGCGAATTGTGTCCATGCAAACTCACGGAATGATCTTTCAATTTCCCAGCGATATTCGTTCAGATGCATTACAGTTAATGCCTGCTGATATTGAGGCGTTTTTGATTCGGCTGCAAGGTTAATGCCTTTTGCCAGTTCGCCTGCACTCCATGTACCGATTTCTTCATCGTCAATCAGCAGTTTATAGTTACCCTTCAAGCCCGATACTTTCAGCATCTCACGGTTCATATCTTCCATGAAAGGAACAACTTTCGTAACTTCTGCCTGACTTTTCTTTTGTCCCCATCCACGGGCAATCGTATCCAGAGGATAAGGTAAAGCCTCAGCCAGATAATCAAAACTCAATTCATTACCAATCTTCTTAATATTGGAGACTGTACAATTTTCAGCCTTCACAGCTTCCTTTTTATTGGCATTAATCTCCATATTCGCTACGTCTTTACCCACAAAACCTTGTGCTTTCAGGAAAAGATAAGCCATCACCATATGTCCGTCATTATCCGGGTGGATACGGTCGGAGCCACAGAGAGTGAAAGCAGGATCTTTCTGCTGGAATTGCTGGTTCAAAGCTACCATCGGCGCATTCAAATCAGAGAATTCCCAGCCGTTCTTTGCTGCAGATTCCTTCTGGTATTCTACGATTCTTTTGATAGTCTCATTTTTGGTCTTGAAAAGATTCCCTTCTTTCAATTGAACAGTTTCGTCATAAGGAGAAGTTCCCAACATTACAATACGTGTCTTGGGCAGTTCCTTGAAACGCTTTTCCATTTGCTGGTAGTTCTTAATGCTCTCTTGATATTTCTCTTCCCCAAATTCCTTCGCTTTATCACCATTGTATTCAAAGTATCCGGAGTCATTCATACCGAATGTAACCATCAATACGGAAGGCTGCATAGCAAAAATATCTGCATCCAGACGTTTGTTCATGTCAAATGCCGTATCTCCTCCGATACCGCCATTGAATATACGAATAGGCATATTCGGAAAACGCGTCATATAATACAACCAGATGTATGAATGATAATGTCCGCCATCTGTTATACTATTTCCTAAAAAGACTGCTCTTTCACCTTCTTTGAAAGGTTTTACTGTTTGTGCAAATGTAGCAGTATATGCCATACAGACAGCTGCTACCAATACGATAAACTTTTTCATGTTTCAATTAATATTTTATGAAATTACAATTCAATCTCTGTTATTTCAAGTTTTTCATTTTAAAATAGGCAAACTCTGCCGGAACATTCTTATCGCCGCTATGCAGCAACCCGGGACGTTGCACTCTGTCCCATCGGATTAAAGATTCTCCCTTAAAAGAAGTATTCCGTACAGATTGCCATGTCTTACCATCTCTACTTTGATAGAAATGGAAAATACAACCTTGTTCGACCTCTATCTTCAAATATATATTTCTACCGGCAAAAGCCGATTCATAAAGTACCGATTCAGCACCTTCTTTGATTACTTTCAAAAGAACTTTATCTCCTTGGGTTCCCCAAACGACCAGGTTCTTATCATCCCCATACAATGTCAGTCCTTTCAGACTCTCATTGACATTCGTCAGTTTTGTCTCGCAACTGTAATGAGAAGACTGGGGACGCAAGCATAATGCCGTCCCATACTTATTTCCTTTTTTCGGAGTGCCGGATAAGAGCAGTTTTCCACTCTTTAGCACAGCATCTATATCTGAATAAGGATAATTCCATGTCCAGTCAACCTTCAGCTTATTCCCCGTAAAGTTATCCTCAAAGCCCGGTATCGGATTTTGTTTTGTACCTTTGAAAGGGACAGGCTGCTTCATAACTGCTACACTTCCTGTCTTAAAACGTACCCAATGATCATCTGTCACTTCCATTTCCTGTAAGATAGGCTGACGACCGGCATAAAATCCTTCCCCTTTCAGATATGCATGACACATATAGAACATACGTCCGTCAGGAGTCTTCACAGCCGTACCATGTCCGCATGACCTGTAATCTCCTTCACCACCATGCAGAACAGGATTTCCACTATACTTTTCATAGGGCCCGCGGAAACTTTTGGAACGTGCCACATATACATCATAATCACTGGATGGACCGCAACAGCCATGAGCAGAATATACTATATAATAGTAATCTCCCTGCTTAAAATGGTACTGACCTTCCATACCGATCTCTTCATCATCTACCAATAAAGAAAATGGTTCGCCTTCCAAGCGCAGTCCATCGACAGAGAGCTTACATCCCAGCAATTCAATAGGACGCTTATCCAGCCCATAAGCTTTCCAACTAATATACAGCTGACCATTATCATCATAAATAAAAGCGTCAATCGCCTCTGTCCCATACTCTACAACCGGACCGTAATCCTTGAACTCATGCAAAGGGGAATCTGCAACAGCTACCCCTATATATGAGATTCCAGTACTTTTCTGACGGGCTGTATAGTAACAGAATACTTTATTATTGTGATAAAACAATTCCGGTGCCCAAAAAGAATTAGAAGTCCATGACGGCTGTTCATTAAAGATATGTCCTGTCTGTTTCCAGTTGATCAGGTCTTTTGAGGTGAACACCGGATAAAAAGGAGCCCACTCCGAGGATGTTCCGGTAGCATAATATGTATCATCTATCCGAATCATGGAAGGATCGGGCATATCTCCCCGAATCACAGGATTAGTAAAATAGCTTTTTTCCTGCGCTACTATCTGCAACGCAAGAAAAATACTAAACAGAGAAAGTCCTATCTTCTTCATGGAATATTTCTTTATTTTTTAGACGGGTCATATACGGCAACTGCTACACGCGAATCAGCACAGCCATAATACAAGAACCATTTTTGATTGTGGAATACAAGTCCTTCTATAAATACAGTTCCTGCAGGATATTGACCACTCTTTTCAAAATCAGATTCAGGAATATAGAATGGCTTGTCCAGTCGGTCAATCAATTTTGCAGGATCTTTTGCATCGAACAGCGCCTGCCCTGCACAATAAGAATTGGCAGTATACAGTGTATCACCTTCCGCACCGGCTTTATTTTTGCCGTTATAAAGCAACAGAATACCTTTATCAGTCAGCACAGCTGGAGGACCGCACTCTGTTAGGTCACTGTCAAATTTGCCTTCACGGGGGACAATGACCTTCAAGAAGTCACCATTCTCATCCAGCATCGGTGTCCAGTTCACCAAATCTTCTGATGTGGCTACATTCACAAACTTTTCACCCCAATACATCCAGTATTTACCGTCGATCCGGGCAATCACTTGTTTTCCATCTACCAGTTTTGTAACGATAGAAGCCGATTTTGAAAATTCGTCAAAGAAACGTCCGTCATAAGCCTTCGCAAAAGCCGGTCCATACTTTTCCCACTTTTGCAGATCGCGGGAAGTGGCTACCGCCAGACGCGCCTGTTTACGATTCCATTGCGTATAAAGCATTACATACAATCCGTCTTCCGTCATTGCAACACGAGGATCTTCACAACCACCCGGCCATTCAAGTTCTTTCTGACTGTCATCTGCCGGATAGAAAACGGGAACCGGCATCCGGTTAAAATGTAATCCGTCATCAGAGTAAGCATATCCCAGACGGGAAGTACGTGAACCGATACCGACTGCCGAATTATCTTCTGCCCGATAAAGGACAACTACCTTTCCATCATAAATCGTAGCAGCCGGATTGAAAGTATCTCCGGCTTCCCATGCTACCGAGTCCTGCCTCATCGGGCAATAAAACAAGTTTGTCGTATCCGGCGAAACAATCGGATTTGTATTTTCCGGACGCTGAAAGTCAGCCCATGCCCAGTCCGGGAACTCGGTTACCTGTTTCTTTTCACCACACGAAGTTACCATCGCAGCGGCCATCAGTAACCAGGCAGTATGTAAGAATCTTCTTTTCATTCTTTATAAGAGTTAATAGTTAAACCTAATTAAGGGAAAGATGGAGGAAGCACTTTGATTCCCCATTTTACATCCGGTTTGTTTGATGTGTCATATTCGATAGTAGCACCATTGGAAAGCTGATCCCAGTCTATCCATGTACTGTCATATGGCTTGCCATCCAGTTTCATTGATCTAATATAGATGTTTTTTTCCGAACCGCCCTTAATCACAATATTTCCTTTTTTCAAATGCACTTTTACAGATGAGAAGATCGGAGTATTCACCGTTAAACCTCCGACACCCGGAATCTCCGGATACAGACCAATGCAAGCAAATACATACCAAGCTCCCATTGTACCTAAGTCGTCATTACCCGGCAGACCATTAATCTTGCTGGAGTATTGTTCATTCAAAACGCGGTTGATAACCTCCTGAGTCTTATACGGCCGACCAATCCAATTGTATATCCATGGAATATGGAAACTCGGTTCATTACCCGACGCAAACCACGCATCATTATAACCGGCATCCAGACGGGTAAAGAATTCATCCAGACGCTTTTCTGCATTTGCCTTACCGCCAATAATCTCTACCAGTCCTTCAATGTTATAAGGTACCATCCAAAAATAATTCTTATAAGTCGATTCACGGAAGTCTTCACCTAATGATTTCCATGATCCATCCGGATTGCGCGACTGCAGCCATCCTGTCTCCGGATTATACAGATTTTTCCAGGAGCGGGCAAAGTGGAAATAACACCAGCTTGAAAATTCATCACCAACAGCGTGTAAAGCGAACTGTCCGATAGCAAAGTCCGCAGATGTATACTCCAACTGAGCGGAAGCATTATAGTACCCTTTATCCAGATATTGTCTCAAGCCCGGACGAGTTTCTTCGTTCTGCGACTTGGATCCCGGTTCTTCAGCTCCTTTTCTCATAATCTTGAAGATGGGTCTCGGATCATAGTTACGAGCACCAAAAGCATACGCATTGGATATCAGAATCGGAGTCGGATCTCCTTGCATTACTCCGGTTTCTATATTCGCCATCACCCAGCGAGGGAAAGAGCCGCCTGACTGTTCTGCAAACAACTGATGGGAAATAACAATATCGGAAGCAACTTCCGGATCAAGCATTGCCAATAACTGAATCTGTGTGCGATAGGTATCCCAGTTACTGAAAGAAGTATAATGTTTTGAACGGGATTTGTGCACTCTGAAATCCGCTCCCATATATTCTCCATTGACGTCACTACATACATTCGGATGAATAAAGGAACGGTACAGATGTGTGTAGAATTGGGTAGTACGGTCAGGATTGGTGCCTTCTACCTCAATCTTACTCAGATAATGATTCCATTTAGCTTCTGCCTGACTCTGAATCTGCACAAAATCCCATCCGGTATTCTCCGCCTTCAGATTCTCACGTGCATTCTCTACCGAAACATAAGATACCCCAATCTTATATTGGACATTTTTCTTCTTACTGACGTCAAAGGTGAAATAAACACCAGAGTATTCGCCTTCTGCAAAAGAGGAATTTGGTTTCAGTTCATTCCTTTTCCAGGTTCCGGTCTCTAAGGCGTCCGTATCAAATTCTGCAACGAAATACACTTTGTACGGGGTGCGGATACCACAAAAATAGCCACCTTCCGCATATCCTTCACACTTATTCGGCGCAGTGATTACGACAGCAGCCTGTTCTATCGGAGTAGCAGAAATCCCCCCGCCGATAATCACTGTTCCATACTGTTGACCGGCAGGATATTCATAGTTTGCCATACCGGTTCTCTCGGTCACTGTCAGTTTAGCCTTGATATCTTCCTGTACCATGGTCTCATAATAGCCTGCGTGCCCTTTTTCTTCAGAGAGATTGACACGATAGTTCAGGATATTATCTGGAGACATACTCAGTTTTCCCTTCACAGGAAAAGTAGGAAAGTTACCCATATGGTCACAACCGCCACCACTCAGCTGATTGATTACAAATCCTGAACTTTTGGAAAAATAAGAAGGTGTAAACTGTACCATTCCGTAAGGATAGGTAGCCCCTGGGTAAAGATATCCGGATGTCAGCCCCGTTCCTTTTGTACCAATCAATGTGTTGACCTGACGGGCATAATCACCCGTCGAAGTCTGCCCCACAACCATTTCTCCTCCCACAGCGAAAGCTAATAAAAGGCTAAATAAAAATTTATGCTTCATTATAAATATTCTTTATTGTATTACCTGTCAGACTTGATCGTTCTTCATTACTTGTCTTTCTTAGATAAGGAGAAAGGTGCCGCATATTTGGAAGTACATCTTTCCTTGTTAGGCTGGCTTCCCATTTCAAATTTCAGCACTCCACCATCTGATATATCATCATAACGAATAAAGTTCTTATCCAACAATCTTCCATTCAATGTTGCCGACTGTATATACAAGTTTTCTTTACTATTATCCGGAGCTTCAATCACAAATTTATTTCCGTTCTCCAGTGTTATTGTAGCTTTCTTAAATAAAGGGCTTCCAATTACATATTCATCCGTACCCGGACACACAGCATAGATGCCTAAAGAGCTTAATATATACCATGAGGACATTCCCCCCTGATCTTCATCACCCGGATAACCTCTTTCTGTAAAATTATAAAGTCTTTCAACGATCTGACGTACCCAATACTGGGTTTTCCATGGCTGACCGGCATAGCTAAATAAATAAGGCATATGCTGGATAGGTTGGTTACCATGAGCATATTGTCCCATATTGGCCAGTTCCATCTCTTTCATTTCATGAATTACACCTCCATATGTGCCGGGCTTAATAACGCTGGGAAGAATAAATACGGAATCCATTTTTGTGGTAAACTTCTCATCACTTCCATACAAGTCTATTAATCCTTGCACATCATGAAACACCGACCAGGTGTAATGCCATGCGTTACCTTCACAAAATGGTCCGCCCCATTCTAGCGGATCAAAGGGTTCCTGCCATTTACCATCCGTACCTTTTCCGCGCATTAATCCGATAGACGGATCAAATACGTTTTTATAATTATACATCTGACGGGCAAAAACTTCCTGATAATGTTTATTGCCAACCATTTTAGCCAATTGATAACCACAGAAGTCATCATATGCATATTCCATTGTCTGAGCACTCGATCCCATTGATTCAGGATAAGGAACGTATCCCAGTTCAAAATATTCTTTCCAGAAACCACGTCCGTTAGCACCACCCCAAGGTCCTTTATTCATAGCCTCATGCGCATAGGCTTTCAATGCTTTTTCCGGATCAAAGGAACGAATTCCTTTTGCCCAAGCATCCGCCAATAATGAAATAGCATGATTGCCCAGCATACCGCCGGTTTCACCCGGAGCCGACCAGGAAGGTAACCAGCCGCATTGTTCCTGTGCTGCAAGGAGTGCATTCATATATCGTCCCTGCATAGTCGGATGAAGAATATTGGTTAATGGGAACTGAGAACGGAAAGTATCCCAGAAGCCATTATCCGTATACATATATCCATCATATACTTTACCATCATACGGACTATAGTAATAAGGTTCTCCATTCTCCTTACGTTCGTAGAATTTACGAGAAAACAGGTTGGCACGGAAAAGACAGGAATAGAAAGTTTTCATCTGTTCATCCGTTCCACCCTCTACCAATACTCTGTTCAGTAATTCATTCCATGTTTTTTGTCCACGAACTTTCGTAGTTTCCAAATTCTTATCCTTCCCCAGTTCCTGGTTTAAAGTAACCAGTGCCTGTTCTGCGCTGATATAGGAAGAAGCCGCTTTCGCCTGAACTTTTGATCCTTTCTTAAATTTTATATAAGCACCATATCCTTTGCCTTCTCCCTCCTGTTTTTGAGGGAATATCTCGTCTTTCTGATTTTCCCATACACCATAATCTTCGAACGCTTTATCAAACTGCACAACAAAGTAGCTACGGAAAGATTTCGAATCATTCACAAAACGTTGGTTATTTACCCAACCGGAAATCTGTCTTTTTGCCGGATCGATTTTAATCTCACTCATATCCGTATATCCGTCAATAACCAGATAAGCATCTCCGGTTGAAGGATAAGAAAAGCGCAGATGTACCCCACGAGTAGTAGGAGCCATTTCAGTCATGATGCCATTATCCAATGTCACCTTATAATAATGCGGCTTCGCAATCTCATTATCATGGCTGAACTTCGTAGCGCGTTTATCCTGATTAACCACCAGATCACCTACCATCGGCATAAACGAATAAACAGCATAATCACTCATCCACGGACTACATTGATGAGATTGACAGAATCCTCTGATATTATCTACAAAATATTGATATTTCCAGCCTTCACCATTCTTTCCTGTCTGTGCCGACCAGGTATGCATAGCATAAGGCATACCTGTAGTAGGATATGTATTCCCATAGCTTAACCCAAAATGAGAATCGGTACCTTGCAATGTATTCACATATTGTACCAGATCTTTCATCTGGGCATATATCCCCGTTGAAAAGAAAGAGAAGATTACTAAATAAATAAGTTTATTCATGGTTTTTATTTAATGTGTAACATATATTTCAGTTGATAAATGCCAGGAAGCGATGATCATTTATTGCCATAAGTAATCCCTTGCCAGTCATCCGTACGGAACGGAGATGCCGGAAGATCAGCCCCATTATATAAATTACAGATTGGATTATCTGCCCAGGCATAACGTACAGCTATCGGAAAAGCAACTTCCGGAGAAGAAACGACAATCGAATTACCGTCAATCACAGCGTCAGCCCAATGAAATTTATGGTCGACACCGGCAATAGTGAATCCTTTCGGAATTTCATTGTTTTTAGTTTTTAAGCCACCATCCGTATGTTTGAAGTAAATACGTATTTTATTGCCTTCAATCTGATATGTATCATACATAGGACCGGAATATGGAATTTTCTCTCCATAAGTCTGCGCTCGTGCAGCTAACGCCAAACGTCTTCCTACTTCCTGCTTGTTCTTCGGGTGAATATCGAAAGCATCGCCTATATCAATTGTCACAGCCATCCCGGTATTCCCAAGATGCAGGGTTTGCGTCTGAGCTTCCCGTAATTCTGCCCAGGTTGCATCTACAGGAGCAGTTTGCTGAGCAGTAAAACTAGCTAGTTGTACCATATAGAACGGGAAGTCATATCCCCAGCGATCCCGCCAGTCTTTTATCATTAACGGCATCAATTCACGGTATTGATATGCCTGTCCTGTGTTAGCTTCTCCTTGATACCAGATAGCTCCTTTAATAGCAAATGGGATAAGAGGATTCAACATTGCATTAAACAGGAAACTAGGAACATTCGGTTCATTTGCCGTATTAACCGGCATCTGCGGGATATCTTTAATATTCAAAGAAATCTGATATTTCCAGTCTCCGGCCAACTGAACTGCATCTGTTTCAGAACGATGGAGTGAAATACTCTCAGGGCTGCCATTAATACCACCCGTACCACCGGTATCCATTACACGTACGGCAATCACAGCTTTTCCGCCTTTCACCAGTTCTTTCGGAATTTTATAGCTTCTGGGTGCCATCCATCCTTCTGTATGACCTACTTGTACACCATTGAAGTAGGTGAAATCATTATCATCAATCACACCTACATTCAAAGTTAACTCTTTATCAGTCCAATTAGCCGGAATATCAATTGTTTTTCTAAACCAGACAATACCATTAAAGCCTTCTAATCCCTGCTCCTGCATCAGACCTGGAACTTTCATCGTTTTCCACGCACAATCCTCCAGACCTGTAGCTGCCCACACAGCTTCACCGTTTACAAATCCTTTATCAATCTTCGCAACATCCTTTTTCCAGTTTTCCACATCCGAATGGAACTTCTTCTCCCGGTCTTCTTTTGTTATCGGAAGTCCATTCAGTACGTCTAGTTTTTTTTGCATATCCGGCATGGTTGCTAGCGCTTCCTTGCTTGTCCATGTCTCTATATACGTACCTCCCCAAGAAGTATCAATTAAACCAATAGGGACATTCTGATATTTATGCAGATCACGTCCAAAGAAATAACCTGCCGCAGAAAAGTCGGCTACACTCTTTGAGGAACAAACCTGCCAGCCGTTTTCTGCAACCTTGATTTCATTTATCGGCTGCGGACTTGTTGCTTTCTCAACCAACAAGAACCGGATATTCGGATAATTCTCCGCTTCTTCCTTCTCTTGCTGATAATTCATTACCTTCCCCCAACCTTCTACTTGCATCTCCATATTGGATTGTCCGGAACAAACCCAGACTTCCCCAATCATCACATTAGAAAGTTTCACCTTTTTTCCATCAGAAATAGTGATACTATAAGGACCTCCGGCTACCGGAGTTACGACTTCCGTCTTCCATTTCCCTTGAGGGTCAGCTTGTACCTTATACTTTTTCTGATCCCAGGAAGTAGTAACCTCTACCTTTTTATAAGGTTTAGTTTCACCCCATATAGGAGCTTTTATTTGCTGCTGCAACACCATATTATCCGAGAATATCGGAGATAGTTTTACTTGTGCCGCAATACCAGTCGCACACAATAACCAGAATAATGAAAACGTAAATAACTTGTTCATTTCAGATTATACTTTATACATTTTATCAAATAACAAGATCTTTAGTATAAGAACGAATAAAAGAGCATTTACCACTAATCTCTTTATTTTTTTATATTTTCAAATAACAGCAAGAGGATTATTTCTCACTGTTTAAGTCAAGAAACAATCCTCTTTTTTAATACCCATTGAATTTATTCCTCAAAAAGCTTTTCCCAATTGTATACACGATAGAAATAAGGACGATAAAGATCCGCACTACCTACTGCATTAAAATTCCCTCCAAAGCCATCAGCAGGATCCGTATTAGTAGAAAATACTAATTCACCTTCCCGCGACAAATGAGGATGTAAATTCACCATATACAAATTACCATAAGTCTGTACCCCTAATTTATCCAAAGTATTCGGAAATCCAAATAAAGTTTTACGATCTACAAAAGGGCCATAAGGCTTATCACTCCGGAAAATATACATTTCACGTCCAAACCATTTAGCTTGTGCTACCATATAATAGCTATCTCCTTTCTTAAAGACCCAAGGCATACTACAATCCTCTGCCTGAATTTTCGAAAGAGCAACTTGTTCCTGAGTTGGATAAGTATTTTGCCAAGAATATTCTCCTTCTTCATTGCACACATAATATTCCCATGGACTATCTAAACTATGTGTAGCCGTACGTGCAACTATAACATCATAATTATTATATGAACCATACAAATAAATATGTCCGTCTTCATCTTCATACATAGTAGAACCATATCCATAAATATCAGCATCATTAAAATGATGATTCGCACTTATGAGTTTCATATAGCTTTCATCACCCGGCTTTCCCTCTAAACTATAAGTAGCCAGACAAATGCCTTCATGTCTCATCAGATGTTCTTCATCTGTATTATCCACTCCATTCCAAAGAACTTGCAATTGATTATTATACACTGTAGCATCGCCAGCCCAATATAACCAGTCTTGATCAATATCTCCGTCCTGAATCTGCTCATCTGTTTTAGATGCTTTCGGATGACGAATATGAGTACGTGCCTGATAATAGCGCGGGCCATCAGGATCAGTAGTCTGAATAAAATCAGCTAACCAAACAAGATTCTCTTCCTTATCTCCAGGTGTTTGTACCATTATAGTGTTACGTGGGAAATTTACTTTATTTCCATCACGCGACCGGGTTTCTCCATCTACAACTCCATAAAAACTATCATTAAATGACCAAAAGGTATTTCCATCAGGCAACTGAGTCGTTAGCACTCCATCCCCTCCATTCCATCCTAAAGTACGAGTAAATAACTTATCGTATTTCTTATCTTTAAAAGCCACCACATAATCATTACACTCCAATAGTTCCAATTCCCATGCCGAATCTATAGAATTTAATACATTTTCCACTGCATCATCCTGTGGAGTGTTCTTGTATTCCAAAGGAAAGGCTTCGAATTTGTCGCAAGCTTCAAATGTTCCACACAACAAAGGAAGTATTAAGAATTTTCCAACTTTATATTTATTCATAACTATATCTTTTATCAGTTAATTAGAATGTCAATTGCACACCTAAATTCACAACACGTTGATTCATGTATGCATCACCTGCTGTATTTGTTTTAATTTCAGGGTCTTGCTGATATTTATCATAACCTGTAAATGTCAACAAATTGTAAGCATTCACATAGAAACGAATATTGTCTATAGCTTTCGGCAATATCTTCTTTGGAAGTTGATATCCCAAATCGACTGTTTTCAAACGAATATACCAAGCATTAATCAGCCAGAAATCTGACATATAGGTACTGGCACTATTAATTGTAGAAGGATTGGTTGTCAAACGCGGGAAATCTATTTGTTCACCATTTTGGTAGCGTTCCAATGTCCAACGACTGGTATGGATAGGTTGGAACTGACTCTTGAACGACTCAATACCTGTACCATTAATAGCAAAGCTATAATCGAATGAACCTTGGAACAATACATTGAAGCTAAATCCTCGCCAGTATCCACCAAACGACCATCCTAAAGTAGTAGAAGGCAAGTTCGGTTTACCAATAGCTCCTTTATCATAATCATCAATCGTTCCATCATTATTTAAATCGGCATATTTCAAATCACCGGCTTGTACTGGGATATCTGTATAAGGAGTTGCCGGGGCATCTGAAGCACCAGATTGTATCTTTGCAACATCTTCCGGAGTATAATACCCAATCCATTTATAACCAAACGGCTGGTTCAATGGTTTTCCGGTCTCTGCCAACCACGGATATCTCTGCTGAGCTTCAGCCTTATAATCGACTTTATTCTTTGCATAAGAGAAAACTAAATTTGTATTAAAATCAAAATCACCAAAACGATCCTGATAGCTAATCTGCCCGTCAAAACCTTGATTAGTTGTCTTAGCTATATTGTTCGGAGAAAAGCCGATACCAAGAACCAACGGAACATCATTTCTCGTCACCAATTGGTCATAACGTTTATCTAAAAAGTAGTCGATAGTAAACGAGAACTTATCTAAAAAGTTCATATCCAAACCGATATCAAACTTCTTTGCCTTTTCCCAAGTAGCATTAGGAGTTCCCAAATCCCCTTCTTTATAACCATCTGTGAATTTTGGATAATCACCAAAGGAATAACCATCACCCTTCTGATATACCTGATCATACAAATAACGGTTACCTGCTGCCACATCCGAACCAACCAGACCATAAGAGGCTCTCACTTTCAAAAGTTGCACTTTATCTGCCAGCCAATCTACGTTCTTAAAAAAGTCTTCTTCCGAAATGGCATAACCAACGCCCACTGCAGGGAAGAATCCAAAACGGTTATTCCTGCCGAAACGGTCGGTTCCGTTATAAGCCATATTGAGATCAATCAAATATTTGCTTTTATACTTATACCCCATTGTCAAGGTATATCCCTCAAAGTTGCTGGGAACAGCCGCTGATACAAGCCCATCTCTATCTACTGTAGTAGTCTGAAGATTGTACAGAAACATAGCACTGATGTCGTGATCTCCTCCATTAAATACACGAGCATAGTTCACCGAAGCCTGGATATTCAAATCTTTGGTAGCCTTATCCGTACCACTGGTCACCGAAAACGTTCCATAATCATACACCTTATTCGGATTAATTACATATCCATTAGTTGACGAATCGTAATGATAGGTAGGATATTGAGATCGGTTTGCCTGACGATGATTTTCATCTACACTTGAATACGCCAAACGATAATTGGCAGAAAGTCCCTCAGTCAGGAAATCCATTTTCCAAGTAGCACCATACAGAATATTATTATCATTACGACGGGTACGCTTATAACCTTCATTTGCCAAACGAGCATTCAAGGTTGGTTTATACCCTTCTGTATCATTGAGATAAGCATAAGAACCATCAGGATTCAATACCGGAGCTGAATAAGGATGCATTTTTGAGAAGTCGTAAATTTCACCTGTTGCATTCATATTACAAGGTTCATTGATATTCATAAAACGCGATGATATATCCAAACGCATACTTAGGTTATCCGTCACAGCAAAGTCAATGTTAGTACGATAATTAAAACGACGGTAAAAATAGTTAGAATTCACTCCACTATCCTTCGTTCCAAAGTCTTTCACCATACCATCTTGTGTAAAATAACCAGCAGAAACAAAATATTTCAATCTTTTAGAACCACCGGAAATATCCACATTCACATTCTCCTGAAAAGCGCTTTTCTTAAAAATCTCATCATACCAATTTACATCCGGATGTCCATAAGGATCTGTATGATCTCTGAAAGCCATCACATCTGCCTTTGAGAATGGTCTGGGCATACCATCATTTTCATAAGCTTCATTCACAAGAATGGCCGTATTATATGAGTCCAAAAATTTTGGAGTACGCACTGGAATCTGCATACCGCCTTCCAAACGTACATTGATTTGAGGCTTCCCTTGTTCTCCTCTTCGAGTCTTCACCACCAACACACCGTTAGCACCCTTAATACCATAGATGGCTGTCGTAGAAGCATCCTTCAAGATAGATATACTTTCGATTTCGTTCACATTGATTTGCGACAACTGATCATACGTATACTGAACATCGTCCACTATAATTAATGGCTTATTACCATCCGCATTCAATGAACTCACACCACGAATAAAGAAATCGGAAGCATCCTTACCCGGCTGTCCAGATTGTTGTTGGCTAAAAAATCCCGGCAGTTTCCCAGTTAATGCATTCTGCAAGCTACTAGTCGGTACATTACGAATTTCACGTGCTTGTATACCACTTACGGCACCAGTCATCGTAAGACGTTTAGCCTTACCATAAGCTACCACCACCACCTCATCAAGATTAGTTAAGTCCGGGGTTAGCTCTATATTCCAATCTCGTTGATTTCCGACTTTTATCGCAAGTTTCTTAAAGCCAATATAAGTGAATTCCAACACTTCACCCTTGTTTACCTTCAACTGATAATTACCGTCAAAATCCGTAATTGTACCAATTGTCGCATCCTTCACTTTTACATTTACTCCCGGAAGCAGTTCACCATCAGTGGAAGAAATCTTTCCTTTTACTGTTATCGATTGTCCAAAGGCAAACGCAAACAGGTTTATACTTAATAATATTAAAAGTATTCTTTTCATAACATATTACCAATTCGGGTTTTGAACCATATTTTTATTCTTTATCACTTCCGAGTACGGGATAGGATAGAAGTAACGCTTCACATCAAATGTAGCTGACAGTACATTTATTTTATGATAAGTCGTTACAGCACCGGCAATTTGAATATTCAAACCTTCCAGAGGTGCTTTGAAAATATCTTCAGCTATTCTCCAACGACGGATATCCCAATAGCGCTGTTCTTCAAAAGCCATCTCAATACGTCGCTCGTTTTGAATAATTTTACGCATATCTGTTTTATTCATCGACTCTAATGCTCCCAAACCACAATTATCATCTTCTTCGATACCCGCACGTTTCCTCAATGCAATAATGGCATCAAATACTTCTTGTGAAGGTGCCGACTGATATTCATTCAATGCTTCAGCATAGTTCAGTAATACTTCTCCATAACGATACATCACCCACAGATGTAATGCTTCACCATCATAATCACCTCGCGTTTTATAATCTTTCATAAACTTAGATATATAATAGCTAGTTCGGCTATATTCTGCCCCTGTAGGATTATTCTCTCCACCGAAGTTTGTTTGAAGTTCTGTATTCAACCAAAAAGAACCGTGATGCAATACTGTTAATTCCAAACGAGGATCACGATCTCTATATTGATCATTCGCATTATATTTATATTTTGTACTATTACCCGGAGTTTTTCCATCTTTCATTAGAAATGATTCCACTAAATTTTGTGTCGGATTAGTGTTTCCATATCCCAAAGCATTTCCGGAAAATCCCAATGGACCATTAGCCGTTTCAAGACCTTTTCCTTTACCTATAGGACGAAAGAATATCAATTCCGGATTACCCGTTGAGCTATAGAATTCTGTAAATATATTACGATAATCAGCTGTCAAATCTAGCGTTTTTTTACCATTAGGCCCAAACTCATCAATTAGCTCCTTAGCCGCTTGAGCCGCCAAATTCCATCGTTCCGGATCATATGAAGCATATCCTATCAATTCATTCCCTGGTTCTATAGGTCTCTCATTAAATAAAGGACTAGCTGCATACAGCAACACCCTAGCTTTCATTGCCATACAAGCCTCCTTCGTAGGTGTATGTGCATAATCGCCGCCATCCGGCATCGGTAATGAACGAAGGTCATTCTTTATTTCATCCAGTTCACGAACAATATAATCAATACACTGAGCAAATGTATTTCGAGGAAGTTCCATATCATCATTTAATTCGTATACCCGATCTCCCACCAAAGTAACACCGCCATAGCGTTTCACTAATTCAAAGTAGAAATGAGCTCTCAAAAAACGAGCTTCCGCCTTCATTGTATAGTTCAAAGGTTTTACCTCTCCCAACGCATTTGTATATTTCAGATTGAAAGGAACTACATCAATATTGTTAATCAAGATATTTGCTTTACGAATTCCTTGATAATATTCACTCCATTCCATATCTGTCACACGAGTCAATGCCGAATAGCGTCCCATTAGCAATTTATAAACAGCCGGGTCATTATTGTTGACGGAGACAGCATCATCCGAAGCAGCATCCAAGAAATCACCGTCTACCCGATTGTATCCACTATATAAATGTTCATAATAGATATTGTTCAGAAATCGTCTGGATTGTACACCAGCCGAATCAACTCTGGAAAACAAATAATCAAGTGTAAATTGCTCCACCGGTTCTTTCTCATATCCATCGTTACAAGCCGAAGCCATGAACAACAAGCCTGCACCTAAAAATGTTAAATATTTATTTCGTACCATACAATAATTCATTAAAATCTGATATTAATACCTGTACTAATGCAACGTTGCAACGGATAGCTTGTGAAACTAACTTCCGGATCAACTAAATCGCACGCAGACTTCGTAAACAAGTTTTGTCCGTTAACAAACAGTTTTACACGCAAACCACCTAAGTAGTTACGACAGAATGAATCGGGCAGATTATATCCCAAGCTGATATTTTTTAAACGGATATAGTTTCCGGAACGTAACCAAAAAGAAGAATTCCAGCCATTACCACGGTTATAATTATTTCCACCGGCCGTCAGTCTTGGTAACGTGGCTGTTTCAGCAGTTTCCGGAGTCCAGCGTCCCAACATATTTTCATATGCCTGACCATAAAACTGACCATTCTGTTGGAAACCTTCGGTCAAAGTCACATCACCTAAATAATAATCACGGTTATAAGCTCCCTGCCAAAGCATAGAAAATTCCAATCCTTTCCACTCAAAGCCCAAATCAATTCCAAAGTAAGAGTACGGTTTATCACCGCCAATTACAGTACGGTCAAACTCATTAATCACTTTATCACCATTCAAATCTTTGTATTTGACATCACCCGGCTGAATATTTTTAAATCCTTCGATTACCGGACTATTTTCGATTTCTTCTTTGGAGGTAAAAAATCCATCGGCTACCAATCCGTACATTACTCCTACAGGACGACCTGTCTGGCGCAAATATTCTTCCGGAACATACTGTTCGTCCATATAAAGCAATTTACTTTGATCGCAACTCCAGTTAGCGGAAACATAATAATTGAAATTGTTCACACGATCTTGATAAGTCACAGAGAGTTCTCCACCAAAACGACGCACCTTACCTATATTTTCTGCTGGATAGTATTGTCCGATTAACTGGATACTCTTACCTCTGCTTTGCAACAAATCAAAATATTTATCATTATAATAATCTGCAGCCAGTTTCAAACGATTGTCAAACAATGATAAATCAACACCTACATTCAACTTATACGCTTTCTCCCATGTCAAGTACGGATTTGCCAATGGAGTATTTTCCATTGTAAGATTTCCCGCACCCAAGTTCGTTCCCATTGGGTAACCTGCTGCTACATTGCTTGAGAAGGTTTGTTGATATCCATAATAACCAGAGTTATCCATACCATTACCCGTCTTACCAAATGTTCCGCGTATCTTTAACTGATTTAACCAATCAGCATCTTCCATAAAATTCTCTTTACTTATATCCCATCCAAGACCGAACGCATAGAAGGTTCCCCAGCGGTTGCCCGGAGCATAGCGGTTGAAATAGCTTTCACTCAAAGCAGCCTGTACAAAATATTTCTCTGCATAATCATAAGCTATATCACCTATAATATTGGAAGGTAACTGTGGCAAATCATAGTTAACCAATGTTTGACGAGTATCGCCCATTAAAGTGGCTTTTACTCCATGCTTTCCAAAACGCCGGTTATAGTCAATGGCAATCTGACCATACATCTGCTGGTAACTAGTCACAGAATTAAAGAAATTAGATTGCGTATTTGTGACTCCATGCAAAGTATAAATTTCTTTCCCTTCTTTATCAAATCCATAAGCATATACCGGAGCACGTTTACTTCTTTGAACATACGAACGGTTCTGAATAGAAACATTACCCACCATACGAACCGACAGACCTTCTACAAATTTGCCAAAATCGTATTTCAAGTTAACACCTCCTACCATATCTCGTGCGCTATCCTTAATATAACCTGAGTTTATTGATTGTGCCACCAAGTTATTATCGAATGTTTTATTACCACCCCATGTTCCATTGGGATTTTTAATAGGATAGGCATTATTAGGAGTATTATAAATAGAATTTAACAAGCTTCCATAAGATACACCAGGCTGATTACCATCTTCCACGCGACCAAGCAAAGTAACTTTTGCTGTAAAGTCGTCAGTAATGTTAATGTTTATTTTTGAAGAAATCATATAACGTGAATATGATAAATTAGTATCATGCGCATCGCCATCTGTAGGATTTGCAAACAATCCTTTTTCACCTTGATAACCTATACTAACAAAATATTGCGTAACTTTATTACCTCCTGTCACATTTAGGTTATATGCCTGTGTAGTAGCATTTTTATTCAAAATTTCATCAAACCAATTTATATCAGGATGTGTATATGGGCTAGAATGCATACGAAACTTATTAAAGTCATCATATGAATAAAGCGGATCCTTTCCGTCATTTTGCAATGCTTCATTCAACAGATATGCATATTGATAAGACGATAAAGGTTTAGGAGTTTTCAATGCACTCTGTACTCCAAAACGCCCCGTAAAGGACAATTGGAAACCTTCTTTTATAGGTTCTTTAGTCGTAATCAGTAAAGCACCACGCGAACTACGCATACCCAAAAACATTGATGACAATGCATCCTTTTGGATAGATACCGACTCGATTGCTTCCGGGTCGAGTGAATATAATTCTCTTTGGATACCATCAACAACCACTATCGGAGCATTACCACGCGAACCGACGCTGAATTCAGTGTTGTCACTATAAAATCCTTCACCAAACAAAGGGATGCTACCAGCCAGATCATTTCTTGAATTAGCAGCAATCTGATGTGCACGAGCTCCCGCAAATTGACTAACATTCAAACCTGCCATACGACCTTGTAAGGCTGGCAGAATCGTTGTCCCCATCATAGATGACAATTCATCCGTATACACAGTAGCAGCAGATCCTAAAAAGTTTTTTTTATTTTTAGACTCGTAAGGACCACTAACAGTTTCCTTATTTTTAATAAATTGTTCATTTAATGTTACCTTGAATACACGCTCAGTATTCTTCAACTTATTAACCTTGACTTCTTTGTGAATGAACTCCGGATGCGACAAACGCAATACATCTCCTTTTTTCATTTGAAATGAAAAAACTCCATCAGTCCCTGTTACAACCTTAAAATCACTATTTTTCATGGTGATCGTTACATCCGAAACCGGATTACCATATTGGTCAACCACCTTACCAGTAATGTTAGCATTACTTACTTTCTGTGCAAATACTTTCGGAGATATCATTATTCCCCAAAGCATACCCATAGTAAGCAATACAAAATAAAACCGTCCACTTTTTTTAGTTACTATATTATACATATAATTTATCTTTCTTTTAGCATTAATAAAAAGAATAAGCACCTAATGATTTTATTCACAGGCAAGTTCGCAGATAAAAGGTTCTTCTTCACCTTCTGCCTCTCCCCCTTCTGCAGCTATTTTATCATCAGTACGCGTAATATTAAGTGTACCGTCCTTGTTTGTGAATATGTATTCAATACGAGTTATTGTTTCCCCCTCTGGAATACCAAAATATTCAGCTGGCCAAATTGTTAAATTAAAGGTATTACTGACAGCACTCTCCTCCTTAGGCATTAATGATTTTGCACTCTTTTCATTTACTTCATACGTATTTCCATTATCAGTATATGCTGTAGCTTCCATATAGACAGCGTCAGCATCCTTAAGTTCATTCTCATATGTATCACCTAGAAAAGTGAATGTCACAAAGTCATCTTGCAATGCAGCCAATGGTTCAGTTTTATTATAGTGAAAAGCACAGAAATCTGTTACTTCTCCTACCCCTTCTACCACTTCGAAACATTCGTTACTAGATACATACTTTCTATATTTTTCATCTCCAGGAAAGTCGTCTTCCGCAAAATTAATAAAGAAAGCAGGCTTAAAACGGAGATTTTTAGGTCCGGTTTTACATTTCAACGTTATTTTGATAGTAGCGTTCTCATGCTCAAGCATTGTATAGATCTTATTCGTACTAAAGGCTACCCATTCCATATCGTTCAATACATTGGTGCCCACACCATATTCAGCCCTCAACACTTCCGACCAAGGTACATCCACATTTTTAGGTACTAACTGGGGATCAACAGGTGACATGGGAAACGGGGTTACTCCATCTTCCTTACCAGTAGCCGTATAGGTCACTGTCGTATTCTCACGTGCATTCCAACTTTTCGGAACTAAGATTGCCATAAGAAATTTTCTCGTTTGATCTTGTGCACATTCGATATGCGCATCAATAGTAAAAGTTGCAAATTCTCCTGCTTTTGTCCAATAAATGGGATTCTCTTCCGTGCCTTGGTTGATATTAACTTTATCAAGATAAACACATCCGACTACAACAAGCGCCATCAGAATGCTACTCCCTACCCAAGCAATCCTATTTTTTTTGATATTCGTTTTCATAAAATTACTTTAATACGTTATTCTGTTACTTGCTTAAAAGTATAGATATACTTATTTGTATGACATCCCGGACTTAAAGTGATGGTCATCTGACGTTTTCCATCCACTGTTCGAAACCCAATAAGTGTTTTCACTTCTTCCTCGGTTCCATTTTCTTTAAGAAGAAGATGAAACGGATATATGGGATCATCTACACTCCAGCTACCATTAGCCTTCACAATAAAAGGTAAATAATTTTCTATCTCGTATGTATTATCTTCATTCAGCACAATATGGAAACGCGTAAAATCCATCATGTCCGTAATGTCTATTCCATTTCTAGAAACAGCCGACAATTGCCAGTTAGCATTTATTTTTTTAGCTACTTCTGAATAATTGTCAGGGGTTATTTCGTCTTTAAACGTATCGCAAGAGCTGACAGCTATTGCCAATGTAAAGAAAACCCCTATTGTAAATCGCATATTTAATTTCATACCTATATTCTATTTCTTAAAATTATTCATAATAAGGATTTTGTACTAAATCGTCAGATTTCACCGTTTCTTTATAAGGAATAGGAAGGAAATACATTGCTTTACGGAAGGTATGTTTACGTACCGGAACCTTCTTACCTTTTTCTGTTATACTTTTCGTAATTTCGAATCCATGCATCTGCTTATTTTCAGTTTCCTCAGCAATCATCCAACGGCGCACGTCAAAAAAACGATGTCCCTCGAAAGCCAGTTCAATACGACGTTCCAAGCGAATAGCATCTCGCATTTTCACATAATCCTTATCTATGTCTTCCGCTAATCCATACCTGCCATCCTTTCCAGCATCGATTCCGGCGCGCTCACGAAGCAACTTCAACACTGCCAAAGGACTTATAGTATATTCGCCTAAAACATCTTCATGATCCGGACCATAATATTCATTGACCGCTTCTGCATAGTTCAACAAAATCTCAGCATAGCGAATCAGGTCAAACGCTTGAGAAGTACCTACAAACCAATTGCCCGCCAATTGACGATGACTAAATTTACGAATATAATATCCAGTCGGCGTACCACTTCCAAAAGCATCGGTAGTCGCCCCCACCCCTTTATGAGTATAGACGACGTGGTCTTTATCACCTCCACTCATCATTACACTACCATTCCAAACAACTGTATTGGCAAAACGTGGGTCACGGCCTTCTGCAGGGTTCAAAGGATCATAAGGATATTCACTGCTAGTTCCTATTGGTTTTCCATCTTTCATTGGGAACTGTTCTACTAAATCATGATAAATATAACCACCATTACCATTACCACCGCAAGTAGGAGGTCCAAACAACGCTTCACGATGATTACTTTCACCTGGTCTACATTCGAACAATGCCTCACAATAGGATCCATTCGGGTAAGTCACCCCATCACCATCCGTCACTGTACCAAAGTCATTGTTATGGAAGATTGCATAAAAGCCCCAACCTGGTTCAGGACTTCCTTGATGATATCCACCATGTTCTATATGACGTATATAAATGGCATAACGGTTCAGCTTTATCACATCAAGAGCTGCATCGACAGCTGCTTTCCAACGTTCTTTATCGTATTCAGGATAACCAACCAATTCTTTTGGGCAACTAGTAGATATACCAAAATCACTACCATTGAATAATTTACTAGCTTCGTATAAACGAATACGCGAAATCAGTCCCTTACATGCTCCGGCTGTAGCGCGTCCATTATTCATACCGCTGAATACAACAGGCAAATCTTTCGCAGCCAACTCACATTCATCTACAATGTATTTCACGCAATCAGCATACGTATCACGCTTTGTTTTCATATCATCCGCTACCTCATATATGGTATCACCAAGCAAAGGTACTCCACCATAATGACGTAACATCATTGCGTAATACCATGCACGTAAGAAACGGGCTTCCGCCTTATACTGAACCTTAGTAGATTCAAGTAACGGAGCACCATCTACATACTTCATAAATAAATTCACCCTTCGGATATTAGTATACGCCTTCTTCCAAACATCATCTTCCAATACATTAAGCGAATTAATAGTCCCAGTAGCAAACATCACATCATTAGTCACATCAGAGACAACTTTATAGGCAGCCTCGTCACAAGCGGTCTGTAAACCTCCATGTTCCTTGGTTACCCCGAAAGCATTAGTTGCGTATCGATTGGGCTTAACATCATAACCAACATCTACATAAATTTGAGAAAGGAACCCTGCCGTATATGCACTATCTGCAAAGACAGATTCCCGATCAAGATCCGTCGTTTCAACTTGCTCTAAATTAGCGCAAGATGAAAACAACCATACACCTGCAATAGGTAAAAATAAATAAAATAAGCTTTTCATATACAATAGAAATAGCAGTTAATAAATCGTTTATAAACTCTGTGAACGGTAATATTCATTATTATTAGTTTTTTTTATTAGATTGCATTTACATATTTATTTTAATTTTTCAATAAGAACGATTAAAGAACATGATACCACTAAACAAAATTGCATTTTTTGTGGTCTGCAATATATCTTTATTGAAATCCTTTAAAAATGCTGTAACGCTATTACATACAATCAGACTTTAATTGTAATAGTTTTATCTAAAGTTCCACTGCCTTTATATAGTTTACCTTTATGTAATACTTCCACTTTTATTACGCCCAGATCTATCCGACCAGTTCCTTTACTATCTACCAGTTTCAAAGTCAAATGATGCTCGTCTTGCAGTCCAGCTTCAAAAGAAAATAGCTTATAATCTCCTTTCTGAAACTCCCAGCCTTCACCTTTATCCCAATACAAAGAACCTTCTGCCTTGCCCTCATTATCTAGACAAACAATCAATGTCAACGGATCAAATGAGTTTTCATTTACGTTTTGAATCACTTTGCCAACAGGAATAATAGCACCACCTCTCACTTTCAATGTCGATTGATATTTTCCTTTTGTATCACCTTTAATTAAAGACAGCTCTTCCCAGATACCTTTCGGCAAAGAGGGATTCTTTGCAAAAGCAGGAACTACCAGTATATCAGTGCCCAACATAAAGGCTTGTTCTTCAGCACGCAGTGCCTGATCTTTCAGATCGGCGAAAAAGACAGGGGCCATAACAGGCTGTCCGTCTGTATGAGCTGTATGAAAAGCGGTATAAATATAAGGCATCAAACGATAGCACCGTTCTAATGCAATACGTGACTCTCTCTATATATCCTTAATAAATGCCCAAAAGGTTCTTTGTTGTTTGTATCACAGGAAGCGTGTCCTCTAGAGAACGGAAAAAATGCACCGAATCCCAACCAATGTCCCCAAAGATCAGCAATTGTATTTCCAGCAAATCCACCTATATCCGGACCATTGAACGGTTGCCCGGAAAGTCCGAGAGTGATAGACATTGGAACAGATAGTTTCATTTGTTCATAAGTAGCTTCATTATCTCCCGTCCACATTGCTGCGTAGCGCTGTCCGCCAAGAATATTGGAACGTGAAAGTACAAAAGGACGTTTATCCGGATTAGCTGCCAAAATACCATTATAAGACGCTTCTACCATCAATCTTCCATATGCATTATGATACATCAGATGTGTACCTGTAGGCAAGTTTCCACCGCCTAAATGAATATTGCTCACCGGCATTGTACCGCCAGGCCCGTCAAAAACAGAGGGTTCATTCATATCATTCCAGATACCATCTATACCATTAGCCAAAAAGTCTTTATAAAGACCTGCCCACCATGTACGTGTTTCGGGACGCGTAAAGTCGGGAAAAGCACAATCACCCGGCCATACTTTACCATGAAATTCATTACGATAAGCATCACGTACAAATACATCCTGCTCTTTCCCTGTTTTATATACATAATAATTCTCGTCTACTTTCACTCCAGGATCTATCATATAAACAGAACGAAATCCATTGCCATGCAGATAATCATTCATACGCTTAGGATCGGGAAAGTCTCTGTTATTGATGGTAAATACACGAAATTCATCCATATAATTGATGTCAAACCAAATCACATCACATGGAATCTTTTTCTCACGAAATGTATCGGCTACTTCTTTTACTCTAGCCTCCGGTACATAGGAGAAACGTGATTGATGATACCCTAGTGACCATCTTGGAGGCATACTAATAGTACCTATCAATTCAGCCAGCCCCTTTAATACTTCTTGTGGAGTTTTGCGGTCAATCACATATGTACGGAAGGGAGCTCCTTCGGTATTGAATTCTATTTTATCAGAATTGGTAATTAACTCCGCTTTCCAAAAACTGTCAAACAAAACTCCGAAAGCTGTACCGTCGGGACGGACTCCTAATACCCATGGGTGAGTTTGATACAGGCGTGAACCACCGTCTACCCTGTACATTCCATTATCCGTATTCCATAATTTGATTTTCTGCCCGTTACGCAACAGTGGACCTGTCACCTCACCGCCTCCATACAAACTGGTTCCTGCAGGCACATTCAATGAAGCGTTAGCTTTACCGTCAACTGATGTAAATTGTGATATCAAGGTCCAATTCAGCGGTACTTCTCCAATTTTCTTCGGTTCACGTACCAACATTAATGATGGAGTTCGGGAGGCATCATAGCCTTCAGGGACAAATTCTACAATTCTTGTTCCTACTAATGTGACTTTTTCCGTCTTCACATCACCGGCAAAAGCGGTATGCACTTCAAACAGCATAGCTATAAGACATAGCAATGACAGATTCTTTTTCATTTTTATCTTCTACTTTTTGATCTACTAAATTAACTAGCTGAAAACAAATACTTCTTACTTTAAAAAAGTATCTACCTATTTACCAACATAACCATAAGGTTCCTCCGGCATCTAAAAAAAGAGAAACCATTAGCCGGAGGAAGAAAAAACCTAAAAAACAATCAAATACCTATACTAACCTTTAATCTATGAAAAACCACGTTTAGACTAAGAACGGTTCAGTACCAAAATACCACTAAATGAAGATGAAAAATTATCTGTTAATAAGTTGTTTTCCGAATCACTTATTCTTCTCCCCAGAGCGTGACTCCTCATATAGAGACTATTCATTAAGGCTTAATTATTTCATAATCGAAAGCCTGTATCTCCACCGGACCGAGCAGACCTGAAGACTGCAAGGGCGAATCAGCTTTCCACGGATTAATTGTCGTCCACGTCGGACGCTGGTCTTCCGGAAGATGTTGGTCACCGATAAGACGGTTCTGCCAATTGTTGACCACCGTTATTTCTAATTTATTCTCACCTTTCTTCAGATATTCTGTCACATTCAGGCGATATGGGAAAGTCCAGACACCACCTACATACTGTCCATTTAAAGTCACTTTTGCCATGACCATTACATGACCCAAATCAAGATACAAACTCTTCTGCGGGAGTTCTCCCAATGTGAAAGCAGTTTCGTAAACAGCCTGTCCGGAGAAGTATTTGATGCTATCATTTTCCGAATTCATCCAATCTGTCAGTTGAGACCAGACAACCGGTGCTTCCGGTCCACGTTTACCTGCTTCGAAAGTGACTTTCCAAGGAGTATCTACACTATAGACAGTCTCTTTCACTGGGAAATTATTTTTCTTTTCCGTTGCTTTATCGTTCTTGCGGAAGACAAGGAAAACACTTTCATTTCCTTCCAGTTCCATTTGCAAAGCGGTATGATCTCCCGTATTTTCAAAATCCGACAAACGACGGATCTCTCCTGTAGCAGCACTCCAAAGTTCCGGTGACAACTCTTGTGAAACGCGGAATTCTCCATCGAAAGTGATCTTTTTATCCTGCTGATTGGATAGGAAATAAATTTCTGCATCCAGCAAAGTACGATGTATAAATAAGACTGGTGCATTCGTTTTACAGAAGAAATCGGGACGGATATTCAGTTTATCCAGCACTTCCTGCAGGCCGACGCCCCGATGGAATACTTTTCCTGTTCCATAGTTATCAGTAGTAAACAAGTCTTTTCCAATCCGTTGTACTTCCTTATCAACTACAGGATAACCTGACAAACTCGGAGAGTATTCGGGAGCATCGCCATAAACAGCCAAACCAGCCTGTACCAATTCACTGATCTTTTTCAAGACTTCGGGACGCATAGATTTCTGATTAGGCAGCACCAATAAACGGTATTTCATTCCATCAGGCAAAGTCAAGCGGCCATCTTTCACTGTAGCTCTCGTTAAAAGAACTTCGGCATTGATAAAGTCAAAAGAGTAACCTGTAGGCAGTTGGGGATCTATCGAACCTGTCATCTTCGGAGCATCTTCACCAATGAAATAAGCAACATCCGCCACATAAAGACCTTGTTGCAAAAGGAAATTCGATCGCCGCAAATAGTCAGTAAACAAATCCATCTGACTGAACCACGTATTTTTACGATGAAAATCATTTCCGAACCAGGCGCTTACACCGGGATTACGATCTTCATAGGGCTGATGAATATACAAATGAAGCAAAGAGGCATTGATTCCTTCAGAAAAGAAGCGGTCAATTCGCGCTTTCATATTGCCCGGATAATGAGTAAAGTTAGGCCCTCCGCTCGTACATGATTCAGCCCAGACACGTTTCTTACCATAAATATGCCCGCAGGAAGAGGCACAACGGTTCTCAATCACTCCCAAATCACCAAAACTCCAGAACTCACCACTGATCTCATCCGACTGTCCGCCATATTGCAGGAACTCTCCGGGGAATCCCCAATGTCCATAGTTTTCCAACCAGGTAGTAAGTCCGTGCTGATGGCAGATATCTCTCAGTCCGCCTACATAATCATACGAAACACCATCGGCTATCAAACGACGCAAATCCCAAAGAAAGCGTGAAGACACATCTTCATTACCAACGACTTTACCATACAAAACCGGCAAATATGGCAGAGGATCATATCCATAAACCTTTTTGAAACGCTCTAACATATCATCGGTCCAGTTCTGACTACCCGTCTCGTAGCTGTCTTGCACGGCAATCTTCAGACTCTTACGATCTGCTTCGGGAATACGGCGAAGGATTTCTCCCATATAGGCATCAAAGTGTGCGCTGAGATGTTTTTTGCTCATCTTATCCACTTCAAGTCCGGTAGCTTCAGGAGTAGCAGGTGTATTCGTCACACCGGTCGTTTTCATTTCCAGACAGGAAACAATCCAGTCGCCTTCGGGTACATTCCAAGTCAGAGTTCCGTCTGACGAAAGAGAAGCCGTCAGATCCGTCACCTTATCCTGTGGTATTACAAATCCTTCCGAATCGTTATACCAGTCCTGCTTAGCCCACATATATGAGTCCCATTTAGGATCAGGCCGCTGATACATCTTCGCTAAAGACTGCTCTGGATATCGTTCCACCATTTTCGCGGTAGAAAGAGCGACTGTGGCTTCTATATCTCCATAAGAATTAATCGGTTTATGCAGCAAGAGACGAAAATCACCGGATTTCGTCGCAGGAAGAGATAGAACGACCGGAGCATTTGTAAAAAATCCAACAGACCGCATACCATTGGTCCGATCTATCTCAAATTTCCGGATCGTTTGATAAGAATCACCGACTTTCGCTTGTAGTTCGGCTTTCGTCCATACATAATTGTTCGTTGTTAAAGTAAAACTGCGGATCGGCTGAGGTTCATCAAGGTGCATATCAAAGACAACCGGTTCGTATCCTTTCTGTTGCACTTTCCACTCTTTTCTAAACACGTTACTTTGTGCAGGGTAGGCGATGACACGAACCAGCTGCATGGAATCTGAGTATTCGGGCACTGTATACGAGAGAGTTTGCGGACCTTTCACCTGCATATCGGTAGCTGCCAGATAACGCATACTCTGCTCCGGCTTCACCCACGGTCCTCCCGACTGGCTCCATCCCGGACTATTGAATATTCCTATTTCTATGTCCAGTTCCGTTGCAGTTTTCAGTGCTGCATGCACTGCTTCCCACCATTCGGGTGTGAAGATCTTCACGTCTCCATAAGAATTTCCTCCTATATCAATATTGCCAATATAGGCACGGGTAATTCCCGCCTCCTTCATGGCATGCAAATCCTTAATCACTCCTTCCTTGGAGATATTATCCGAAATCCAATACCAATAACATCCCACCCGGATACTATCAGGAATCTCACGAAATCCTTTTTCAATAACTGCTATCGAAGGCACATCTTTCACATTCGAGCACCCTGACAGAAAGCAAATCACAGCACTCGCAAGTATTACCAATACATTTTTCATGATATCATATTTTTCACTTTAGTCAAAACAGAGGATTTCCAGCAACTCCTCCGGCCATTAACAAAGAATGGGGATAAACAAACCGGAGGAATATTGTAGAATTTCAAACACCAATCCTAATCTTTTACCTAATATCTATTGAACTATATACTATGAACGTCCAAGAGCAGGAATACCACTAAAGAGAAATGAAAAATAATCGAATGACCTCACTTCTCTTCTACGAGAATTAAAACGATTATTTGCCATCACCTGTCACCAGACAGCGATAACACAATGGTTATCAACCAATAAGTCCGTGACAGCAATAGGTGACGGCACGTGACGGCAAATGTTGCCATCACATTACAATCCCATTTCCCATCTCCCGTAATCAGACAATACGTAGATCTATTTGGTTTCCTACGCCGGAACCGATGGTTTCAAGCGGCTGAAACTCTAGTTTCAAATAGAGGAAACTTTAGTTCCAAGCTGATGAAACTTTAGTTTCAAACGGTCGAAACTCTAGTTTCAAGCTCCAGAAACTAAAAAGCTCTATATAGAACCGAACATAAGAAGCCGTTAATGCAAAACAGTGTGACGGCAAGATTTGCCATCACACTGTCATCACATACTGCTGTCACAGCATTAACCATTCATATTCAAACCATTATGCCCCATAATGTGACAGATGACGGCAAATAATAGTTTTTATTTCTATAGAAGAAGCACCACAGATTCCCCCATTACAACTTATTCAGTCCAAATACAAAATGATGGTTTCCTTCCTTTACCAACACTGTTTTCTTCTTGATATTCACCTTTTTCGTTCCCATCTTGCATGAAACCGCATCGTCAGGAATGCAAACTGTGGCAGTTGTTCCCGCCGGAACCGTCAGCTGAAGGTTCAGTTGGTTACCTTTCAATTCCCAATTGACAGCAATAGTGCCGTAGGGCGATTCTTTCGTCGCTTTTGTCCAAGTCACACCATTCGGTATCTGAGGATCGACATAGAAATGGCGGTATCCCGGTTCAGCCTCATCAAGACGTATTCCTCCCAAAGCCTGATAGAACCAGATTCCAATACCATTATAACAGTTATGTACACGGCTACGTTCTCCGCTCCAGTACTCCCAGGTTGCCGTTGCACCATGATCGATCATATACAAATAGCCGGGATAGTCTCGTTTCTTCATCATCTGATAGAAGAAATCCACTTTTTTGTTCTGAACAGCCCATTCTGTCAGGATAGGTACTCCCACCAAACCGACAGCGATATGTCCTTTATGCTTTTCTTCGGTCATGGCGACCACATTCTCTTTCACTTTATCGTACAAAGAATCGGGCACAACACCTACCAACATAGGATAGCACATATCCAACTGCGAACCTGTAGCATAAATTCCTTCATCCGCACGATAGAAAGTCTCATGAATCAGCTTGTTGAGCTTCTCTCTACGGGCAGCAAAACCTTCCGCTTCTTCTTTTTTACCTAATGTCAAGGCCGTCTTATACATAGTGCCCAGACAATCGCTGATGAAACAGTTACTAACCAAATCCACTGAAGCCTGATTGCCTGCATCTACCCCCATCGGTGCCAGCCAGTCACCCAAATACCAGTCGCGATATTTGGTATCGGGCCAACGCTTCAGCAAACCATCTACCGTATATTTATCCACATACTTGAACCACTCTTTCATTTGAGAATAATATCTCTCGATCAGTCGGGGATCATTATAGTTGACATATGTTCTCCACGGAGCCTGTACAAAGAATCCGCACCAATACGGACCACCGCCACCGGCACCCGGATTAGGACCAACATGCGGCAGACTTCCTCCTTCACGCATAGAATCTCCCCATGTCTGTATCCAGTTCTCGAAAGTCGGGGCTACATCGTACATCGTCTGCAAAGACATCGTTGACGAGTTTCCGTCACCCCCATATCCGGCACGTTCCAGATGCGGACAGTCTACCATATAGCCGCTGAACGTCAGACATTTCATCGTATACTGAATCATATCGTGGATAGCATTCAAGTCGGCATCCGAACATTCAAAAGTAGCAGCCTGTTTGTAATCTCCATAAATCTGCAGAGATTTCATAGCACCCGTTTCCGGCTTTTGCGGAAGATTGGAGATACGCACATACCGGAAGGCATGATGATTGAATTTATTTCTGAAACATTCTCCCTGCTTGCCACCGGATACATATATATCACTTTCACCTTGTTTGTCAAATTCACCGTCTTTCGTCAGATTGTCACTATATTCCATCGTGACTTCGTGACCTGCCGGCAACACAGGCATCTGCATTTCAAACCATCCGGTCTGAACTTTCCCCATATCTACCAACCATGTACCTTCGCCCAGATTTTTGACCGAAACAGCTTGCAAAATCTGATGTATCTTGTTCACTTCACACATTTGAGGCGAAACGATATGATCGGGAACATTCACTGTCACCACAGGAGCCCATTTCATTTTATCCAACGCCTGTGACGAAAGATCTCTCGGAAGAATTCTTCCATCCACCCTCTCACCGCCGAACTGCAAAGCCCGCCAAGTACCTGTATCCGAATAGCCGCTTTCGCGCCCGTTCCATGAACGGTCTGTCTTCGCCACTACTTCCCATTTACCATTTCTCAACACATCCAGCTCTGCTTTTACCAGCGGACCTTCATAAGCCGCTCCGAAAGTAGTTGTCTTGTACCATCCCTGACCGAGCCAGATGAGCAAGTCGTTTTCTCCCTCTTTCAGATAAGGAGTGATATCATAAGTGACAATCAGCGAACGCTTGGTCAAATGTGAAACAGCAGGTGTAAGGACGTCTTCGCCTACTTTCTTTCCATTGACGTAAATTTCGTGATAACCTAACGTATTTATATGCAAAAAAGAAGTCTCTCCCTTCGTCATATTGATTTTCTTGCGTAGAATAGGAGCACAAATCTTACCACCTTCGGCAGACGACCCGATATATTCGCCTTGCATCTGCGACTTATCCAAAATACCTACACCAAAACGGGCAACCGGACTCCACACCGAAGCTTGTTTTTTGGAATCCCATACACGTACCCTCCAATAACATAAGGAACGGGAAGTTAACGCTTTTCCCTGATAAGGCACCATTACCGAAGCATCGGATTTCAACTTCCCGGTGTTCCACAAGTCTGCCTTACCCTGCAACAACAAAATACTGTCCGAAGCCACCTGTATTTCATAATAGGCTTGCCCGCCCTTCACTCCGTCACCTTTCAATTTCCAACTGAAATGAGGGGTTACATTATCAATCCCCAACGGGTCAATAAGATTCTCACATTTTAGCTCCACCAGATGGAAAGGCGGAGTCTTCTCATTTCCATACGCCGTCAATGACAGACAACAGAAACTCAAAATCAAACCTAAACATAACAATCGTTTCATACTATTCATCTTCTATTTTTTAATGACTTACTTAAGAATGACAAAGTGATAGACGCCCGATGATACCTCCATCCAGGCAGAATCCACTTTATCTATTACAATATTACTGACTTCACTTACCGGTTTTCCGGATTCCAGCACCGTTCTGCCACCCCAATCAGGAATTATCACCGTAGCGGATGTATTTGCAGGTACTTCTATCTTAATATTCAGATTTCCGTTCTCATCTATCTTCCAATCCGAACTAATCTTGCCATACTGACTGTCATACGTAGCTCTGCAATATTTCAAATCGGGCACCATCATCGGCTCAATATAAAAATGCTTCATCCCCGGATCAGACTGATCGGGCTTGATGCCTGCCAGTGAATGATAGAACCATGCCACGACACTTCCGAACATCGGATGGCAATGTCCGCAACCTTCATCGTTTCCATCTCCATTCCATGTTTCCCAAAGTGTATTATTCTTCTTGTCAGCCAGATAACCATAACTTGGAAAGTCACGCTGGTTCATCAGCTTATAAGCGAGGTCTGCCCTTCCATTTTCCGTCAGCACCTGCAGTAAAAGTGGAGTGGCAAGTATACCTGTATCAAAGTGATAATTGACCTTTTCCAAATGTCCGAGTAAAGCTGCGAACACTTTCTCCCGCTTACCATCCGGAACAAGTCCGAATGCCAGCGCAAATACATCGGCCCCTTGTTTTCCCTCCCCATAATGATGGGTTGCTTCATTGTAAAATGCAGCGTTGAAGTTCTTTCTGATCGTTTCGGCAAGTGTACGCAGATGATGCTCGTCATTTTTCTTGTTCAGAATACCCGCAACATCCGCCATGATGCAAGTGACATGATAGAAGTATGCCGTATTCACCAATGAGGCAGGAATTTCAATTCTGTTGTGAGGAGTAGACCACTCACCCAGACACCATCCGTTCGGTTCCTCCCTCACGACTATCCCCTTATCATCTGTACGGGTCTGAAGATATTCAACCCAATGCTTCATTCCCTGGTAATGTTCCCGTAAGAGTGTAGTGTCACCATAGTGACAGAAATAATTCCAGGGTATAACTACATAAGCCGATCCCCATGCAGGTCCTCCGCCTCCACCGCCAAAAGGTGCGGTATGAGGAACATAGCCTGTATTCTTATTGCTTGCATCACTAATGTCAGTAACAAACTTTCTGAGAAGACGAGTCATGTCATACGAATAGAGCAGGCTTTCCGTGATGACTTGTCCGTCACCGGTATAAGCCAATCGTTCGCGGTGCGGGTCGCTACTTATTATGCCTTTGAAATTAGCATGCATCGTACGGTTATAAGCCTCACAGATGTTATTAAAAAGTTCGTTAGAGCATTCAAAGCTTCCTGTATTCCTGATATCCGTATAGATGGATTTCACCTGTATGCTTTGGCCGGAGATTGCAACTCCTTCTGTAGCAATCACTTCTATCTTTTTAAACGCATGCCAGGTAAACTTGGGTTCCCATCTTTCTTCCTGCCCGCCTTTCAGTATATATACATCTTCCTGCCCATAGTTCAAGCCCTCATCACTGATGAAACGCAGTTTCACAGAGTCTCCTGCCCTACCTTTCACAGATAGTTCGCACCAGCCCGAAACGGTTTCGGGCAGAGTGAAGATATACAAAGAGTCGTTTGCCTGTTCAAAATGGGTATCTACCGTTCCCATCACTTTCGTAAATGGAATCGTTTGTGCCTGCAAAGCACCCGTAGGAGGACGAACTGCCAAAGCCGGTCTCCAGGCAGAATCATCATAACCTTCCCGGTTCCAGGAACCAAGTTCAAGACGGGCATCATAAACTTCACCTGTAAATATGGCATCATGCAGAATCGGCCCCGTAGTCGTTTTCCATGAAGGATCGGACACCACTGTTTCCCTGCTTCCGTCTTTGTATTCAATCTCCAGTTGCAGTATCAGTTTAGGAACATCATACCACATATGACCTTCCACAATACGGTCCCGCTGATTATACCAGCCATTACCCAATACGACACCAATCACATTGTTCTGTTTCTTCAAATAGGAAGTGACATCAAATACATTATAAAGTACTCTCTGCGTCGACTGGTCATCATAATGATACAAAAGTTTTTTCAACGATCTCTTATCATAATTCGTAACGGCAGGAGCCAATACCTGATCGCCTATTTTATTTCCGTTGAAAGACATTTCATAGAAACCTAATCCGCAGACATATACCACAGCCTTTTTGACGGTTTTCTTAACAGTAAACTCCTTACGAAAATACGGTGCCGGATATGTCAGCGTCGAATCCGGATATAAATCTTCTGTCTGCCCTATCCATTTTGCCTTCCAGTCGGATGGTTTCAATAATCCCATATTCCAGCTCGATGCCTCACTCCATTTCGTAGGAGTGTTATTTTCATCCCAAACCATCACTTTCCAATAAAGCTGCGCTCCGGATGACAAAGGTTTCCCCCGATAGTTAATGACAGACTCTGATGAACTGACTTTACCGGAATCCCAATAATCACCTTTTCCTTTATTGAGCTGTTTCAGACTGCCAGATACAATGATACGATAGGCCGTCTGCCTTTTTCCTCTTTCATCTGACGCCAGTTGCCATTGAAGTACCGGTTGCCGGCTCTCAATAACTATCGGATTCTCCATCTTGTCACAACGCAGATTCACGACATGGGCATTGTCTCTTCCATAGGTAAAGGAAGAAAATGCGATCAACAGCAAGAGAGTTCCAATTAATCTATTCATATTGTCCAATTAAAGAGTTTTTTGCAATCTACACATCATGACCATTATTCAATCTTTGTCAGACTCACTGTATGAGTGACAGGCTTATTGATTTTATAAATGGTTTCAACAATGGTTTTCATATAATTACCCCAGACTTCACGTACCTCAGGATGCATCGCTTTGACATACCAGTCATAACTCATCCGAAGGAAAACATCTTTGGGCAAATATTCTTTAAGTTTATCAATAGCCTGTTGATTATCTGCAAATAACAGTCCCTCCTTTTTCAAGAAAGAATATTCTGTCCACAAATATTCTCTGAAACGTTTCTCCATTTCAAACCGTTCCTCATTCAGATACATAATCTTCATAGCTTGTTGATATTGGGGAGTATTCGGGTAATCTGCCAGATTGATCCCATCCGCCAATTGTTCCGCTGAAAAATCATCAATAAACTGATTATCAATCGTCAGCCGATAAGTTCCTTTCTCCAGATTCGTCACCTGAAAGCGTTCCTGATTGAACTCTTCCATAAACGGAACGAGCTGCATGGCATCACGTTGCGACCTTTTACTACCCCAGCCACTTCTCGATACAGAATCCAGCGGATAAGGAAGAGCCTCAGCCAGATAGTCGAAAGTTAAATTGCTTCCGTTCTTCTTCAATTTTGAAACTTTACAGTTCTTACGAGCCATTATAGATGAACGATGTGCATCAATAGAGACTGACGACACTTCATTTCCCGCCAATCCCTGCGCTTTCAAAAACAGATAAGCCATGACCATCTGACCATCATTATCCGGATGGATTCGATCTATCCTACAAAAAGTAAATGTAGAGTCTTTCTCCTGTTCCTTCAGACTTAGTTCTCTCATTGGCTGATTAAAATCAACAAAGCCCCAGTCATTCTTTTTTGCCGATGCCCGTTGGGCGTCTATTATTTTAAGAATAGCGTCGTTCTTTCCGTGCAAAATAAAATGATTGAACCTGGAGGTCTCATCATAAGGAGAGCCACCTATCAGCACCTTGGTTATTTTATTTTTAGCCAACAATCGTTCTTCTATTTCCCGATAGCTCTCCAACGACTTTGCAATCCGTTCTTCCGACAGTTCTTTCGCATTGTCTTTCATGTAAACATCATAACCGGTATCGTTCATACCGAAAGTCAGTGTCACATAAGTCGGTTTTCTGTCGAAAACGTCATAATCCAGCCGGTCTTTGATATCCCATGCACTCTCTCCGCCAATTCCGGCATTCATGATAGTAATCGGCTGGTCGGGAAAGCGGGTCATGTAATATAGCCAGATAAATGAATGATAATGTCCGCCATGAGTAATGCTGTTTCCCACAAATACCACACGCTCCCCCTTTTCGAACCGGGGAATTGCAGTCTGTGCCTGCAGGCAGCCACAACTCAGACAAATCAAAGATAACAACCAGAATATCTTCATCTCTACTTTTATATATCCAGTTTATTCTGCTCTACTTTTCCGTACTGTTTCACCAATACACTCACGCCACCTTTCAGCAGTTCGGGTGCTGCCTCCATACTGATCACCTTTTCTTCGCCCGGCATCAACGTTACATAATTATCGGACATGATAACAGGAAGCACGCGTTCTTGTGTAGTCTTATTGACAAGTCTCATCCGATTGGCAAAAGCCACCATACCGGAATTGTTCTTCACAGCTATTTTCATCTTTCCGTCAGCCATCGATTTATCGACCAACCGGCAAGACAAATCAGCTTCCGGAAGTGTATTCAGCAAGGTATAATCAAGGTCTCTCACGCCATTCCGCCAATAGAAGTTTTCGGAGAGCAGATCACCCTTAGCATCTGTCAGTTCCAGTTTAATGAAATGAAGCGGAGTCAGTTCTTCTATTCCCTTCGGCTTCTCACCGTAGACTTCGAACTCAAACAATGAATATCCGAATGATGTGGCACGACTGATACCTGCCAGTTTTACATAACGGGCAGCAACCGGTTCCAGCTCAATCTGTTCCGTACCGCCTTTTCCTTCCTTATTGGTATAAACGGTTTTCCACTCCTTCGCATCATTCGAAACTTGCAGCTCATATCTCTTAGCACAAGCCGCTTCCCATTTCAAAATTACTTTTTCTATTTTCTCCTCTTTGCCAAGATCAATGTATATCCATTGAGGATCGCTGTATGCACTTTCCCAACGGCTTCCGGCACCTCCGTCAGCCACCATCGAAGCACTTTTAGAAGCACTTGTTGAGGAAGATGCAATGACATTCTTTCCGTAAGCCAGATTGAAGGGGTTAAAGTTCAACGTAAATGCTTCAGCTATATCGCTGGCTGCCACGTCTACCTGTTTTGTCTGGCCGTATACAGTAACTTCCTTTCCATTCAGGTCGTAGATGGTAGCTTTGGCTGTTGCCCCTTTCAGGTCCTTCGCCGTAGTGTTGACTGCTTTTATGCTGTTATTGGAAGCATTCCATTGGATATGCAGAGGTTCACAAGCCTTTTTCGCCCCCCAGTAAGCACCTGTAGGATCGTAATAATAATCGTAAGTCTGCCATACAAACGAAGGATAGGCAGGATGGCTCATCCAGATGAGAAGTCCAGCGGCGTCATTCCACATCTTGTCGTTCCAAGCCTCATACATTCCTTTCATTACTTCGATATTCAGCAACTGTGCCTTCTCGCAGAACTCTTCCAGTCCGAATGATTCTCCATACTGGGTGTTCACTGAATTCTTGTAGTTTATAGGATTGGCGTTGGATGCTTCCTTACCGAAGAAATGCTTGTTCCATACGTTATCGTCATCATTCTTCAACTGCTCGTCAGTAGGCAGAGGCCACCAGTCTTTCTGCGGGATAAACTCTTTCACACTTTCGAATGTAGGGAAAGTAGCCGTACCTATCTCTGTACGCATACCGTAACCGTGATCAATACCATACGGATAAGCCGGTGTATTAAATGCCAGATTGCTGCCTGATGTTTCAAAATGATGTCTTGGAGGCTGATTTCCCCACCAGCCACTTCCGGACAATCCGTCCTGATTGGAGCATGACTTGTACATACGGTCATTGTTATCCTCTTTGGCAATCATTTCACGCAGGTAATTATCCAAATCGGGTGTCGGATGCGTTTCATTGGCTCCACACCAGATAGCGATGGAAGGATGGTTTCTGAGACGTCTGACTTTATCAAGGGCATTCGCCTTGAACGCTTCCGGTTGGGCTACATCATTATATGCCACATACAGCCAGAAGTCATTCCATACCATTATTCCGTATTTATCACAATAGTCATAAAACTCATCATCGGTCACACAACCTGTCCACAGACGAATCATATTGTAATTCATCTCCTTATGCAGACGGATCTTCGTTTCATATTCTTCACCCTGGCAACGAAGCAGATACTCACTCATTCCCCAGTTTCCACCTTTCAGGTAAATCTTCTGCCCATTGATAAAGAATGTCAGTACAGGATATCCCACTACGTTATCTACCATCTTATACTCATACTTCTTGATACCGAATGTCATTTCCTTTACATCCGACACCTGTCCGTCAACCGAACAAGTCAGTTGGCAGGTATAGAGATTAGGTTCACCATAACCATTCGGCCACCAAAGTCTCGGGTTATCAATGACCAGCTGTTTTATTTCTTCTTTATCTATAAATAATTTGGCTGTCGTTCCTCCCTCTACCCGTATATCTTTAGAAAAGGAAATGTTTCCCGGCTGAATAACTCCAGCAACAACCACTTCCTTCGGAGAAGAAGAAGCATTTCTGATATCTGTCGAAATGGATATCTCAGCTTGCTGTAAAGTCGGCAACTCGGAACGTACCCACGGGTCTTCCATAATTACATCTCCGGTAACAGCAAGGTAGGCATTACCTGTGATACCCGCCAAACGTCCTGGTATATAAGGCATCCAGTCCCAACCGGCACCTGCCAGATAACTGGGGCTGCAAGCAACTCCATACGGGTCTTTAGCTTTACGCGTCTTTTTCTGGTCGGGATCGGTGATCAAGACGGCTATCGCATTCTTGCCGGACTTCTTAACCAAATCAGTCACATCAAATTTTGAACGCAACATATGACCGCTTACATCTTTCACAGATGTTTTCGTTCCTGATATCTTCTCTCCGTTAAAATAGAAATCAGCAAAGCGGTTGGTATTGTCAAAATGGAGCCATACACGCTTTCCTTCCGAATAAGATACCGGAAGCTCAAATTCTGTACGATACCAGAACGGACGGTTATAAAACGTCTCGTCTACTTTATAAATATTATCAGCGTAATTAGGATCGGGAACAATTCCTGCTTCAACATAAGCAGTAAAAACAGTTCCCGGTACTACACCCTTGACAAAACCGGACATTTCAAATCCCGGAGTAGATATCTGTTCTCCGGTCATATTCTCCAAATCCGCCTGGGGTTTCACTTCCCAAAGAATCTGCGGGTTCGAACTGTTCAACGACATCTTTGTACTCTGCTCCGCACATCCCGTCTGGATAAGAGCAAATACTGCCGATACTATAAAAAGACCAAGTTTATTCATCATGCTATCAAGATTTTAAAGTAACAATTAGTTTTGGGGATCTTTATTTAATCAGATCCCCCATTCAGTGTTAGGCTTATCACCCATAAACAGCTCCAATGTTCCTCCGGCTGCAATATCTGCAAAGTCCAGATAACACTTATTGTATTCCTTGCCGTTCAGCAAAGCCTTCTGTATATATAGATTATTTGCGTTGTTATCGTGTGCAATCACTGTAAATATTTCTCCTGAATAATACTTCGGATCCAGTCGGAACTCTACCTTATCAAAAACAGGACTTGTTATTTCCATCCGCGTGTTCCCCGGACAAGAAGGATGAATGCCGGAAGCAGCCAGAATATACCACGCCGACATCTGTCCAACATCCTCATTTCCTACAATCCCTTCTACTTTGTTGGCATATGCCTTTTCACAAATATGACGTGTCCACTTCTGCGTATCCCATGGCGCACCCAACTGGTTGAAGAGGAAAGGAACAAAATGTACCGGTTCGTTGGCGTGATTATAATATTCATTCCACAACAAGTTGGAAGGAGTCTTATCAAACAGATTAGTCAGATCCGCTATCACTTTTTCTTTGCCTCCCATCAGTTCGACCATGCCCGTCACATCGTGCGGCACGAACCATCCCTGCTGGTAAGCATTGGACTCAATGCAACCATACCATTCCTTTGTCAGTGCATTCTCCGGCCAAGGTTCCCAGGAACCATCCGCATTTCGTGGGCGGAACCATCCTTTCTCCTTGTCAAATATATTGCGATAAGCCTGTCCTTTTTCATAAAAACGTCGGGCTTCATCTTCTTTTCCCAGTGCTTTAGCCAATTGAGAAACACACCAGTCTGCATAAGCATATTCCAAAGTGTATGAAATGCTTAATGGTTCAGGAGTATAACCTAACAAATCATTGCCGAATTTGCGTGATGTATTGACTGCGTATTGATAAGCTTTCTCAGCATCGTAAGTGCGGATTCCCTTTATATAGGCATCAGCCAATACGGATAATGCAGGATTACCCAGCATACATCCTGAATAAGAATTCAGCAGTTCCCAACGTTCGTAATATTCGCGTCCGCTTTGCTCAGCCATAGTAATCAACGAGTTCAGTTCGTCACTTACCAGACGCGGATTGATAATCGTCTGCAAAGGGAACTGACTACGAAATACATCCCAACCGCTGAATATAGTACGTTTGGTAAATGTACTGTCACCTGCATGTGTCTCTTTATCTCCGCCTACATAGCGGCCGTCTACATCCGAATAGATTCGTGGATCGATCATTGTGTGGTACAAAGCGGTATAGAACACCGTTTTCTCTTCATCCGTACCTCCGGATATCTGTACACGGCTAAGTTCTTTGTTCCATAAATCATTCGCCTCCTGTCTCACCTGATCAAAGTTTTTAGAAGCTATTTCCTTTTTAAAGTTATTGGCAGCACCCTCCATATCTACAAAAGAGATGCCTACTTTCATTTCTACTTCTTCTCCTTCCGTAGTCGGGAATTCGGTGAAGAAACCCAGATGTTTGCCTTCCAGTTCTTTCTTACCTGTTATCACCGGAGTCTGTGAAACACGTGTCAGATAAGGAATACTAACGACTTCATCACGCTTCCGGACCCAATTATCAGGGATATCCGCACTCCAGAATCCATAATTACTCAACGGCTTGCTGAATTGCGCATAATAATAAACGGTATAATCGGCACTGCCTTCTCCATTACCCCATCCGCCACCGTCAGGAGTACACTTCATCCAGCCTTGAATCGTATTTTCATTTACCACCTTCACATATTGAACTGTAGAAGTACCGCCCACTCTGCGTGCCAGGTCGATCTGAATACGCGACTGTTCATTCGAAGGGAAAGTAAACCGCAATATTCCACAATGGGGTGTAGCACTAGTCTCTGCTTTGATCTTATAATCAGTCAGCTCTACAGAGTAATATCCCGCTTTCGCAGTCTCGGTAGCTTTATCATAGGCAGAACGGTATCCTTTGATACTGTCATTATTCTCTTTACCCGCTACTTTCAGCAATTCACCGGTGGTAGGCATGACGAGGAAGTTTCCTAATTCACCAAACCACCCCACACCACTCATCTGAGTAAAAGCAAATCCTTCAATTGTCTTATGTTCATCACTATAACCGGAGCCGTTATCACCTCCTGTTATTGTATTCGGACTCACTTGCACCATACCATAAGGAGTGGTCGCTCCCGGAAAAGTCTTACCCAATCCATGATAAACACCTGCAGCCCCCACACTGGTGCTGGCGCCGATAAACGGATTTACATAATCAGTCGGAACCAGATCTGCTGTAGCTGTATCCGTCGATGAACAAGCGGTCATCCATAAAAAAGAGCAAGCAATTAAAAGATTAGCAGTAGCTTTATACATAAAAATATTTCAGTTTACTATTAATAGAATATATTTATAAATCAATTCAGTACGAAAGTCTTTATACCGAAACGGGGCATTGAAACAATCATTTCAGTTTTCCCGGCACGTGTTTTTATCTTCTTTTGTTCCAGGCAGTTTCCATTCAGATCTACTTCCTCTATCCGGGATAAAGGCATGTTTAAAGTAATTTTTCGCTGTGCATTGTCTCCTTCCGCATTGAACAGACGCAGCATGATCTTCCCGTCCTGCAGTCCAGCTGCACTAATCTGATAACCGGTATTGCGCAAATCAACAAATGATTTTGATTCCAGTTCTGCCGACGAATGATAAGAACCTAACAATGGTTCATTCCAACAGTCACTGCTAGTAGCAATGCAAGCTTTATCCCACTTCCCACGATGAGGGATAATAGCATATTTCATTTTCAACGGACCTGTAATCTTATAATCAGGTCCCCAAAGTCCCGGACCGGAATATTGTGCCGTCAAACCTAACGGGTAATCTTCTCCGTGAGAATAAGAAGTAGTATGGTCTGACAATAATGCCAGCGCATAATCTCCTTTTTGTTCCGCCAAATCCACCCAGTTAAGAATAATATTATGCTTAATCTGATCCCAGGTATTAAAGAAAGTATTATCCAGTTTACTTTCGCAAACATCAAACGGCGCATTTTTATAAATACGAGACGAACCAAGATCTACCGGAAACAAGACACTCAGTTTAAACCGGTCGTCACAATATGCTCTGCGATTGTCCCGCCAGTGCGTTTCGCGATATTCACCGATTCCCACATTCTTTCTCCAATTGATGGTAAGGTCAAAGTCAATACGCTTATCCCCGCGGGCAAGAGTCACAATCTGCGTAAAAGGATGTGTAGCGATTTCGCCTTCTATCTTTACCTTTGTCTCATAGCAATTATTTCTCAGAACAGTCATCTTTGCAGGTGTCTCCGTAGAAGAACGGAATTTTTCTTCTTCATAAAAGTATCCCCGCAGTTCACCTAAAGCATACTCACCGGATTGTTTGGCAAAGTCTTTGTTTCCCTCTTTCTTTGCAACCAAGCTTTTAATAATTCCTCCCTTCGACAAGTCAAAAACAATCTTATACAATTCATTTTCGACTATATATTCCCGTTCGTTCACTGCACACTGACCTCCTGAAACCGTTCTTTTACCTAACCTTTTTTGTTTGATACGATACGTGGAGTAGCCGAGGGGGGGAACTTCTGCTTCAAAAAACAATCTTGTTTTTTTACCTTCTCTTTCTATAGAGTAACCTATCTTCTTTCCTTTCCAGTTACAAACTTCCAATTCGTCATCTGCATACTCATCTGGAAGCAGGATATTCATCATCTCTGTTCGTTGAATTCCCAGAGTATTATAAACACGTATATATCCCTGCTGACCGTCCACAGGCGTATTTCCCTGATCAAAGCTCCGTACGGATGCTTCCGTTATCTTATCAGCAATGGTATTGGTCTGATCCGTCCACCGCTTGATTGCATCTGCCCATGTACCATACCTATGTAAACCATTATACGGTACAATCCATGAATCATGATGTTGTGCCAGCATCAATGTGCGCCAGGCTTCATCCACATCCGCCTGAGCATAGCTATAGCCATTCTCCAAATGAGCTATGACGGACATTTTCTCTGCCATCACTATCTTATTCTCGGAAGTACGTACCTCCTGTGCAATCCTTTGCATCACTTGGCTGCCCCACATCAGATTGACACGCATATCTTCTTGCGAGAAACGATAATCATCATCTGTTTTACCAATGGAAATATTCTCTATGTAATCTTTCCATCTTACATATTTGGAATTATTTTTGATTTTCTTTCCACTACCCAGCCACGGTCCGTTTTTCCATCCGGCATCCTGAAAACACATACCTACCGGATGCTCGATTCCTGCATCACGGCAAGCGTTTAAATATTCCTCTGAATTTCCCCAGGCAGTCGTCTGCCAAGTAGATCCCCGTTCCAGTTTCTCGCAAGCATAACGGGGTACGGTTAGTATGGAAGTTCCATCGGTTCCTATCCAGTTGACCAGTTCTCCACCATAAGCACTGGTATAGCCTCCCCAGCACGTATTCGGGCATTTGAGAACAGCATACTTAAATCCTAACGACTTGAGTATCTGCGGCAAGCAGCTTGTAAAACAAGGTTCTTCCACTGAATAAGTCAGAAAACTTACTTCCGGAAAATGTTTATTTATCTTGGATATACCATATTGAAACTGACGAATAATACTTTCACCTGAAATATTGTAGCAGTATGGCTGCGCATAGGTCGGATTCGTAAATTCTACTTGCTCGCCGGCTGCGAGATTTTTAAATTGACGATAAGCTTCGGGGGTTTGTACCTGAACCGTATCCCACGTCTCAGGTTCTATCTCCATGCAGATTCGCCAGTCGGGATGCATGGTCAGCTGGTCTACGATAAACTGGGTTTTCCACTTCACCGGATAGTGCCCGTATATCCCTCCATGATATCCGTCAACGAAAGATGGCTGCTGCGAATGAACATACGAACAAATAAAAACAGCTAATAACAGGATACTAATTTTATTCATGGTATCTAATGCCTATTTATTTTTGCGTTTTTCTATCCGATTCATAAATTCAGATAACTTACGCTGAGCAAGTTCCTTATCCTCTTTCGGAGCCAACCAGTCTATTAGTGCTACCAGATGCTGATATTCTAAAAAGTCCTCTTGTAGTCCCCCGTCATGGATTACTTCCAACAGAAATTCATTTTTTTCTCCGGAAGTCAATTCACCTGCAAAATACTTATTTATATTATTTTTCATTTATACGTCCTTTTTACAAAAGAACGATTAACTCAACAAATACCCCTAAAAGAATATCTATAATTTAATTAAAAGTTATGCAGCCAGACACATACTGAGCTTTACTCTTAATTTTTTGAGCGCTATTCCCATCTGACATTCAACTGTATTGACGGAAATTCCCAAGCGTTCGGAGATTTCTTTATACTTCAGTCCTTCCATACGACTCAACAAGAATATGTCACGACACCGTTTCGGCAAACTGTTGATTGCAGCCCGAACAAGTATTTCAGTGTCATTCCCCACTGACATATCAGAACCATCAAACCTGTCTAAAGATTGTAGCTTTAAATTTAACTCTATTTCAAAAGAAGTCTGCATAACTTCTACATATTTTTGCTCGAATATTTTATGTTTCAAATGGTCCAGACATCTGTTCTTTACCAATCTAAAAAGATATGCATTCATATTCTCAACGTGATCCATAGAATCTCGTCTTTCCCACAGGTCTGTGAACACATCTTGCGTTATGTTTTCTGCATCCTCTTCCAGTATTACAAATTCTCTTGCAAACCGAACCAGTTTTGAATAATAAGTGAGATACATTTCTGAAAAGCTCATAGTTGTGTTTCTTTAGAATTAGTATTCAGTTATCAAAAATCTTGTGATGCAAATATAGAGATGAAAAAAGCC
>CANSEY010000009.1 GCA_947646015.1 uncultured Bacteroides sp.
CACGGAGCCTTGCAAAAGAGGCGATTCAAGCGAATGAATGGGTTTTATATAGGAAAAAATGTGTCGTAAGAGTAGAGGGATATAAGGAAGGTGCTTTTGTGAGCTGTTTTACACTCTACTGTCAGCCCCCCACATCATTTTGGTACGCAAGGTATCGAAAAAGATGTGGTTAAAGCGTTTCACCACCTTAATGCTATAGTCTGCTCTACGGATAGTGAGACGAGTAGTCTCTTTACAGGTTTCACTGCTACCGTCTATTGCTACCAGAAAGTTATGACTACGGCTTTCTACATCTAAAGTAATTTCCCAGTCATCACAGATTACTATAGGCCTTACATTTAAACTGTGTGGGGCGACAGGAGTGATTGCAATCGTTTTGGAGTGTGGAACGATAATAGGGCCACCTACGCTTAATGAATAGGCAGTAGAACCTGTTGGAGTAGCAATAATCAAACCGTCTGCTTGATAAGTAGTGAGATGTGCCCCGTTGATTGCTGTGCGGATACTGATCATTGATGAACTGTCTCGTTTCAGAATGGCTATTTCATTGAGAGCATAAGGCGAATTTTGTAAATGTTTATCGTCGCAAAGTAACTGGAGTACACTTCGTTCCTCAACAGTATAATGGTTCTGATAAACCTCTTCAATCGTTTCTTCCATTTCTTCCGGAGATACATCTGCCAGAAACCCTAATCGTCCGGTATTGATGCCTAAAATAGGGATTCCTTTATTGCCTACACGGCGTGCTGCCTTCAGAAAAGTGCCGTCACCGCCAATGCTGATCACCATGTCGGCATCAAAATTGTTTTCATCGAACAAATCATCTGCCTTAACGTTCAGTTTTAAATCGGACTTCAGAAAACGATGAAACTCCCTGCATACGCAGATTTCAGCTCCATGTTTCTCGAGTAATTTGAACAGGGTGGCAGCATGTGAGGACTTCTTAGCTTGGTATGTATTTCCGAAAATGGCAAATTTCATGTTGATAAAAGTTTCTAGTATGTCGCAAATTTGGGATTTTTTTTCGGTATTGCTGTTATCTTATCGCTAATATTTGTACTTTTGCGCAAAACATATGGGTAAAAGCTCCGTATTATATTAAGACATAGAACTATGACTAAATTAAGTGTGAACATAAACAAAGTGGCTACCCTTCGGAATGCCCGTGGGGGAAATGTTCCGAACGTGGTTAAGGTGGCGTTGGATTGTGAGAGTTTCGGTGCTGACGGAATAACGGTTCACCCCCGTCCGGATGAACGCCATATCCGTCGTTCGGATGTGTATGATTTGCGTCCGTTGCTTCGGACTGAATTTAATATTGAAGGATATCCTTCTCCTGAGTTTATTGACTTGGTGTTGAAGGTGAAACCTCATCAGGTGACTTTGGTTCCGGATGATCCTTCTCAGATAACTTCTAATTCGGGATGGGATACCAAGGTTAACTTTGATTTCCTGACAGAAGTATTGGATGAATTTAACGGGGCAGGTATCCGTACATCCGTATTTGTGGCACCCGATGCGGAAATGATTGAATATGCTGCGAAAGCAGGTGCCGATCGGGTAGAATTATATACCGAGCCCTATGCTACTGCCTATCCGAAAGATCCGGCTGCGGCTGTTGCTCCTTTTGTTGAAGCGGCAAAAGCGGCACGTAGATTGGGGATCGGTCTGAATGCCGGTCATGACTTGAGTTTATTGAATCTGAATTATTTTTATAAAAACATACCTTGGTTGGACGAAGTCTCTATCGGTCATGCTTTGATAAGCGATGCACTGTATTTGGGACTGGAACGTACCATCCAAGAATATAAAAACTGTCTTCGCTAATGAATGCAATGCTACTATTAGCCCAAGTGGCTACCAATCTGGCTGACTCCGTTGCATCGGCCAATCCTGTATTGACTCCTGTATCTGCACCGGCAGAAATGAATATGCTTGATATGGCTATCAAGGGTGGATGGATTATGATTGTACTGGCCGTACTGTCTGTTGTCTGTTTCTACATTCTGTTCGAACGTAACTATATGATTCGGAAAGCCGGTAAAGAAGATCCGTTGTTTATGGAGAAGATTAAAGATTATATCCATAGTGGGGAGATAAAATCGGCCATTAATTACTGTCGTACGATAAATACTCCTTCAGCCCGCATGATTGAGAAAGGTATCAGCCGTTTGGGACGTCCGGTAAATGATGTGCAGGTTGCTATTGAAAATGTGGGAAATATAGAGGTGGCCAAGTTAGAGAAAGGACTGACGGTAATGGCTACCATTTCCGGTGGTGCACCGATGCTTGGCTTCCTGGGTACGGTAACCGGTATGGTGCGGGCATTTTACGAAATGGCGAATGCCGGAAGCGGTAACATAGACATAACATTGCTTTCAGGAGGTATTTATGAAGCCATGATTACTACTGTGGGTGGCTTGATTGTGGGTATTATTGCTATGTTTGCTTACAACTACCTGGTGATGTTGGTAGACCGAGTGGTCAATAAGATGGAATCCAGAACTATGGAGTTTATGGATTTGCTTAATGAACCTGCACAAAAATAAAGTGCTGAGATAAAATAAAGTGCGTAGCCAATTAGCACATTGACAGATTGGCATCTTGAAGAATTATTTTATGGCATTAAAGCGTCGAGCAAAAATATCACCCAACTTTAGTATGGCATCTATGACGGATGTCATATTCCTGTTGCTTATCTTTTTTATGATAACCTCAACTGTTGTGTCGCCCAATGCGATTAAAGTGCTGTTGCCACAGGGGAAACAGCAAACTTCGGCCAAGCCGTTGACAAGGGTTATTATTGATAAGGACCTGAACTATTATGCAGCGTTTGGTAATGAAAAAGAGCATGCTTTGGGGTTGGAAGAGTTAACTCCATTCCTCCAAAGTTGTGCGGATAAAGAACCTGAGATGTATGTTGCTCTCTATGCAGATGAAACTGTGCCTTATCGCGAAATCGTTAAAGTGCTGAACATCGCTAATGAGAATCATTTTAAAATGGTGTTGGCTACACGCCCGCCGGAAACAAAGAAGAAATGAACATAAAAAGAAAGAGTGAATATATAGGGGCGTTGGGTGCATTGTTGGTGCATGTGGCTATTATTGCTCTTTTGATTCTCGTAAGTTTTGCTATCCCGCATCCGGACGAAGAAGCCGGGGGAGTACCTGTTATGATGGGAGATGTGGATGCTGCTTATGGAAACTATGATCCTTCTACCATGGTGGACGTGGAGGTTTTACCGGAAGAAGTGCCGGCTCCGCAGCCCGAACCGGAAGTGGAGACTGAACAGGAAATGATTACTCAGACCGAAGAAGAAACGGTTGTGGTAAAGCCTAAGGCCGAACCTAAGAAGGAAAAACCGAAAGTGGCAAAGAAACCTGAGAAAACTCCCGAAGAAAAAGCTGCCGAAGCTAAAAAGCTTGCCGAGGAAAAGGCGGAACGTGAACGTAAGGCTGCAGCGGAAGCTGCCAGTAAACGAGTGGCCGGTGCTTTTGGTAAAGGTTCGCAAATGGGGGGAAGTAAAGGTACGGCTACTTCAGGAGAAGGAGTTGAAGGAAGTAAAGACGGTAATTCTTTGACCGGAGCAAAATCCGGAGTCGGAGGGTATGGAACATTTAATCTTGGAGGACGTTCTATAGGAGAAGGTGGTTTGCCTCGTCCGGTATACAATGTTCAGGAAGAGGGACGTGTCGTTGTTTCTATCACGGTAAACCCTGCCGGTCATGTGATTGCTACGAGCATCAACCGATTGACAAATACGGTAAATTCGACTTTACGTAAGGCAGCTGAAGATGCGGCTAAGAAGGCTCGTTTTAATGCTGTGGACGGAGTAAACAACCAGACGGGAACAATTACTTATTATTTTAATTTGAAATAATTAATGCTTAGGGTGCCGCACCCTTAAAAGGCCGGGCGCTCTAAGTTTGTAACATCTAAATGATATAGATTATGGGAACTGTTTATGCATTTTTCGCAGATGGATTTGAAGAAATTGAAGCGCTTACTACAATTGATACATTGAGACGCGCAGGTTTAGATGTCGAAATAGTATCTGTTACTCCGGACGAGATTGTAGTCGGAGCGCATGACGTATCTGTGCTTTGCGATAAGAATTTTGAAAATTGTGACTTCTTTGATGCTGAGCTGCTGTTTTTACCCGGAGGTATGCCGGGAGCTGCCACTTTGGACAAACATGAAGGGTTGCGTAAATTAATTCTTAGTTTTGCAGAGAAAAACAAGCCTATTGCAGCCATTTGTGCTGCTCCGATGGTACTTGGGAAACTGGGACTCCTGAAAGGACGCAGAGTTACTTGTTACCCCAGTTTCGAACAATATCTGGATGGGGCGGACTGCACTAACGAACCGGTTGTAAGAGATGGTAATATTATTACCGGGATGGGACCGGGAGCTGCCATGGAGTTTGCATTGACTATTGTGGATACATTGTTGGGCAAAGAAAAAGTGAACGAACTGGTAGAGGCTATGTGCGTAAGACGTTAAGCTTATGTGTCGGACTGCTTTGATTGTAGCCGGAGGGAAGGGACTCCGTATGGGGAGCGAACTTCCCAAACAGTTTCTTCCCATCGGTGGTAAACCTGTATTGATGCGTACGCTGGAAGCTTTTCACCGTTTCGATGAAAAAATGCAGATTATTCTTGTGTTACCTCGGGAGCAACAGGACTTTTGGCGTGAACTTTGTGAAGAGCATGGCTTTGACATTAAACATCTGATTGCCGATGGAGGTGAAACACGTTTCCATTCGGTCAAGAATGGATTGGCTCTTGTGAACGGTATCGGTGTAGTGGGAATACATGATGGTGTCCGTCCTTTCGTTTCACAGGAAGTGATTGCCCGCTGCTTCCGGGAAGCAGTAGTCCGAAAAGCCGTCATACCCGTCATTGATGTGGTAGAAACTGTGCGTCATCTCACCGAATCGGGCAGTGAAACCGTAAGCCGTAATGACTATAAATTAGTGCAGACTCCCCAGGTGTTCGATGCAGATCTGCTGAAGAGAGCTTATGAACAGGAATTTACTCCCTTTTTTACAGATGATGCTTCGGTGGTAGAAGCCATGGGTGTTCCTGTCTACCTGGTGGAGGGGAATCGTGAAAATATAAAAATAACTACTCCTTTTGATTTGAAAGTAGCTTCAGCCTTGTTGTAATGTTCGATTTAACTACACGAGACATAAAGTACTTATCCGGTGTCGGCCCGCAGAAAGCTGCGGTTTTGAATAAAGAGCTGGAGATTTATTCATTGCATGACCTGCTCTATTATTTCCCTTATAAATATGTAGACCGGAGTCGCATCTATTACATTCATGAAATAGATGGAAATATGCCGTATATACAATTGAAAGGGAAGATATTAGGATTCGAAACATTTGGTGAAGGACGTCAGAGGAGGCTGTTGGCGCATTTTTCGGATGGTACGGGAGTGGTTGACCTGGTATGGTTTCAAGGTATAAAGTATGTTACCAATAAATATAAACTTCATGAAGAATACATTGTTTTCGGTAAGCCAACGGTGTTTAACGGAAGAATCAATGTAGCCCATCCCGATATAGATAGTCCCGCCGATCTGAAATTGTCGTCAATGGGGCTTCAGCCCTATTATAATACGACGGAGAAGATGAAGCGCAGCTTTCTTAACTCCCATGCGATTGAAAAAATGATGGCAACCGTTATCGGACAGATTCAGGAGCCTTTGTCCGAAACACTTTCACCTAAACTGATTGCCGATCATCATTTGATGTCTTTGACGGATGCATTGCGGAATATTCATTTTCCTTCTAATCCGGAATTGTTGCGAAAAGCACAATATCGTCTTAAGTTTGAAGAACTCTTCTACGTACAACTCAATATTCTGCGGTATGCCAAAGACCGGCAACGCAAATATCGCGGCTATGTTTTTGAAACGGTAGGAGAGATTTTTAATACGTTCTATTCAAAGAATCTCCCTTTCGAATTGACAGGCGCTCAAAAGAGAGTTTTAAGGGAGATCAGACAAGACGTAGGGTGTGGAAAGCAAATGAACCGGCTATTGCAGGGAGATGTTGGAAGTGGAAAAACATTGGTGGCATTGATGAGCATGTTGATGGCACTGGATAATGGATTTCAGGCTTGCATGATGGCACCTACCGAAATTTTGGCTAACCAACATTACGATACCATCAGAGAACTGTTGTTTGGGATGGATGTAAGGGTGGAGTTGCTGACAGGCTCGGTAAAAGGCAAGAAACGGGAAGCTATTCTTGCGGGACTCCTGACCGGAGATGTACACATCTTGATAGGTACCCATGCCGTGATTGAAGATACTGTAAATTTTGCTTCGCTGGGATTGGCTGTCATCGACGAACAACACCGCTTTGGAGTGGCACAACGTGCCCGCCTGTGGAGTAAAAGTGTTCAGCCACCTCATGTGTTGGTTATGACTGCTACTCCGATCCCACGTACATTGGCTATGACACTTTATGGTGATCTGGATGTTTCGGTTATAGACGAATTACCTCCCGGCCGTAAGCCGATTGCTACGATTCACCAGTTTGATAACCGTAGAGAAAGTTTGTATCGTTCGGTACGGAAACAGATAGAGGAAGGCCGCCAGGTTTATATTGTTTATCCACTGATTAAAGAGAGTGAAAAGATTGATCTAAAGAATCTTGAAGAAGGATATCTGCATATCTGTGAAGAGTTCCCCGACTGTAAGGTCTGCAAAGTGCATGGCAAGATGAAGCCTGCTGAGAAGGATGCACAGATGCAACTTTTTATTTCGGGTGATGCGCAGATCATGGTAGCCACCACAGTAATTGAAGTCGGTGTGAATGTGCCCAATGCTTCGGTGATGATTATCGAGAATGCCGAACGTTTCGGACTATCCCAGTTACATCAGCTACGTGGGCGAGTGGGGCGTGGAGCTGATCAGTCTTATTGTATTTTAGTTACTACGTATAAACTTACCGAAGAGACTCGGAAGCGGCTTGAAATTATGGTGCGCACCAATGACGGATTTGAAATAGCCGAGGCAGATCTTAAACTACGCGGTCCCGGGGACTTGGAGGGTACGCAACAAAGTGGCATTGCTTTCGACCTGAAGATCGCGGACATAGCCCGTGACGGACAGCTTTTGCAATATGTGCGCACTATTGCTGAAGAAATAACAGATGCCGATCCTGGCGGAGTATTACCGGAGAATGCGATTTTGTGGCAACAGTTGAGAGCATTGCGCAAGACGAATGTTAACTGGGCTGCTATTAGTTGAAAAACGGTTAAACATGTAGCTTTTTTACATAAACATGTTGCATAACATATTTTCTCTTATTCCCTTTATTTACGGTTGTTTGGAGAAATATTTCTTTAATTCCATGCCTTACTCTTATAAAAAATAGTTAAGAACATGCCTTCTGTTTCGTCTGGAAATGCTATCTTTGGGGGAATTTTTAAATAAATGAGCACTTTAACCTTTTGAAACTGTACGTTATGATGGAAAAAACATTAGTCATTCTGAAACCTTGTACCCTTCAGCGGGGGCTGGTTGGCGAGATCACTCGTCGTTTTGAGCGTAAAGGATTGCGTTTGGCAGGAATGAAGATGGTGCAGTTGACTGATGAAGTGTTAAGTGAGCATTATTCACACCTTAGTTCGAAACCATTCTTTCAGCGAGTGAAAGATTCCATGATGACGGCTCCCGTTATCGTTTGTTGTTTTGAAGGTGTGGATGCTATTCAAGCCGTTCGTGCATTGGCGGGACCAACCAACGGACGTCTGGCAGCGCCGGGGACCATTCGCGGAGATTACAGTATGAGTTTTCAAGAAAACATTGTTCATACCTCTGATTCGCCTGAAACCGCAGCTGTCGAATTAAACAGATTCTTTAAACCGGAAGAAATATTCGATTACAAGCAGGCTACTTTTGATTACCTGTATGCGAATGACGAATATTGATTGAATTGAATTAACAAGACGAATGAATTTCAATTGCATTAAAACAGTAATGATTGCCGCTGCGGCTATGGTCAGCCTGAATTCTTTTTCTCAGGATTTGATTGCCCGTCAGGCACCGATTGACAGAAAATTAAAAAGTGTAGATTCATTAGCATTGCAGAAACAGATCCGTGCAGAACAATCTGAATATCCTGCGTTGAGTCTATATCCTAATTGGAACAACCAGTACGTACATGCTTACGGAAAGGATGCTATTATTCCCGATTCTTATACGATCGATCTGACCGGCTTCCATATGCCTACTCCGAGTACCCGTATTACATCTCCTTTCGGTCCCCGTTGGAGAAGAATGCACAACGGACTTGATATCAAAGTGAATATTGGCGATACCATTGTCGCAGCTTTTGACGGAAAGGTACGTATTGTGAAATACGAGCGTAGAGGATATGGTAAATATGTCGTTATTCGTCATGACAATGGTCTGGAAACTGTATATGGCCACTTATCTAAACAGTTGGTAGAGGAAAATCAGTTAGTGAAAGCCGGGGAGCCGATCGCTTTGGGTGGAAACACCGGTCGTTCGACAGGATCTCACCTCCATTTTGAAACACGTTTCCTGGGTATTGCCATCAATCCGGCATTGATGTTTGACTTCCCGAAACAGGATATTGTTGCAGATACATATACGTTCAGAAAAACAAGAGGTTACGAACGTAACAGAGCCGGTTCTCACGATACTAATATAGCATCGGACGGTGAAATCAGATATTACAAGGTGAAGAAAGGCGACAGTTTGTCCCGAATTGCTAAATTGCGTGGCGTTTCCGTCAGCACACTTTGTAAGTTGAATCGTATTACTACAAAGACCACACTTCGTCCGGGTCAAGTATTGCGCTGTTCATAATAGTTATACTACATAGTCGGAAGAGGGCACTTTAATATAATTTAGAGTGCCCTCTTTTCTTTTTACTTTAATTATTGTTACCTTTGCACACTATTTGTAAGGAAATGAAAGATACCAAGCAACAATTTGAACATGTCATTGCTTTGTGCCGTGACCTATTCTCTAAAAAACTGCATGATTACGGTCCTGCATGGCGTATTTTGCGTCCTGCTTCCGTGACCGACCAAATATTTATCAAGGCCAATCGTATTCGCAGCATTGAAGTAAAGGGGGTGACTCTTGTCGATGAGGGAATCCGTTCCGAGTTTATCGCTATTGTCAACTATGGTATTGTCGGGTTGATACAGTTGGAACTGGGATATGCAGAGTCTGCTGATATTACAGTGGAAGAGGCATTGGCTCTTTATGACAAGCATGCGAAGGAAGCATTGGAATTGATGCTTGCCAAGAATCACGATTACGATGAAGCATGGCAGAGTATGCGCATCAGCTCATATACCGATTTGATATTGATGAAGATTTACCGTACCAAGCAGATTGAGAGTCTTGCCGGTCAGACATTGGTCTCGGAAGGCATTGATGCCAATTATATGGATATGATTAACTATTCTGTTTTCGGATTGATTAAGATAGAATTTGAAGGATAGAGAACTACATATTATTCAGAAAGTATGGACTAACCTGTGCCGCTTTGCGCTGGCAGGGGTGTTTATCTTTTCAGGATTTGCGAAGGCGGTCGATCCATTGGGTTCGGAGTATAAAATACAAGACTACCTTGATGCTTTCGGTATGGGGACATGGTTCCCGGCTTTTTTTCCATTGCTGGCAGGTATTGTTTTATCAGCCATTGAATTTTCGGTAGGTATCTTTTTGTTTTTTGGCATCCGGAAAACGACTGCTACATGGTTGGCTTTGTTGCTGATGATTTTTATGACACCGCTGACCCTGTATCTGGCTTTAGCTAATCCGGTGTCTGACTGCGGCTGTTTTGGTGATGCATGGGTCTTGACCAACTGGCAAACGTTCTGGAAGAACATTATTTTGTTGATAGCTGCAATTTCCGTTTTTAGGTGGAAGCATCAGATGATTCGCTTTATCAGTGCCAAAATGGAATGGCTCGTATCTCTATATACTTTTCTATATGTGTTTGCACTTTCATTTTATTGTTTGGGAAACTTGCCGATATTAGATTTCCGTCCTTATAAAATAGGAAAAAACATTCCGGAAGGTATGGATGTTCCGGAAGGAGCAAAGCCTACGGTGTACGAGAGTGTGTTTGTACTGGAAAAAAATGGCGAGAAGAAAGAATTTTCTTTGGAGAATTATCCGGATAGTACCTGGAAATTCATTGAAGCACGGACCATTGTAAAAGAAAAGGGCTATGAACCTTCTATCCACGATTTCTCGATGACCAATCTTGAAACGGGTGAAGATATTACAGAGGAGGTATTGTCTGATAAAAACTATACGTTCTTATTGGTGGCTCATCGCATAGAAGAGGCCGATGACAGTAATATCGACCTGATCAATGAGATTTACGACTATGCGGTGGAACACGGATATGGCTTTTACTGCCTGACTTCTTCGTTGGATGATCAGATAGAACAATGGAAAGATAAAACAGGTGCGGAATACCCTTTCTGCCTGATGGATGATATTACGTTGAAAACAATGATACGTTCCAACCCCGGACTGATGTTGATTAAAGAAGGTACTATCCTTAATAAATGGAGTGATAGTGAGCTGCCCGACGAATATGCTTTGACTGACAAACTGGAGAATCTGGAATTGGGAAAACAGAAAGAAGAAAGTGATGTGCATACGATTGGGTATGTGCTCCTTTGGTTTGCTATTCCTTTATTGATGGTTCTCGGTGTCGATATATTGGTGGTGAAGCGTTTGGAAAAGAGGCGGAAAAGAGCTGCTGAAAAAGCTGTCGAAAATTCAAAATCCTCTTCTGAGGCGTAGATGAATAATAGAATTGAAAATTTATTAACCCTTTTAATAAAAAACAAAATGAGAAAGAACATTGTTGCAGGAAACTGGAAAATGAACAAAACCCTTCAGGAGGGTATTGCTCTTGCAAAAGAACTGAATGAAGCTTTGGCTAACGAAAAGCCTAACTGTGATGTCATTATCTGTACTCCGTTTATTCACCTTGCTTCTGTTACTCCCTTGGTAGATGCAGCTAAGATCGGTGTAGGTGCTGAGAACTGTGCTGACAAAGAATCCGGAGCTTATACAGGTGAAGTATCAGCTGCTATGGTAGCTTCTACCGGTGCTAAATACGTTATTCTGGGTCACTCGGAACGTCGTGCTTACTATGGTGAAACGGTTGAGATCCTGAAGGACAAAGTGAAACTGGCTTTGGCAAATGGTCTGACTCCGATTTTCTGTATCGGTGAGGTTCTGGAAGAACGCGAGGCTAACAAACAGAACGAGGTTGTTGCTGCTCAGTTGGCATCTGTATTCGATCTTTCGGCGGAAGATTTCTCTAAGATCGTTCTGGCTTACGAACCGGTTTGGGCTATCGGTACCGGTAAAACAGCTTCTCCTGCTCAGGCTCAGGAAATCCATGCGTTCATCCGTTCGGCTGTTGCTGAGAAATACGGAAAAGAAATCGCTGACAACACTTCAATCCTTTATGGTGGTAGCTGCAAACCTTCTAATGCTAAAGAACTGTTTGCTAATCCTGATGTTGACGGTGGTCTGATCGGTGGTGCTGCCCTGAAAGTTGCTGACTTCAAAGGTATCATTGACGCATTCAATTAATTAAAATTGGGGGTTAAAAGCCGGAGAATAGTAATTTGCCGGTTTTTAATACCCCAATTCTCAATCTTATAAATTTATGAAGAAACTGGGTTTACTTTTGTTCTTGTTTGTTTGTGCTGCGGTTGTCCGGGCTCAAAGCAATATCGTGAAAAGTCTGGAACGTAATGTACCGGGGCAAGGGAAAGTAACTATTCATCAGGATTCCCGCATCGAAGCTTTGCTGGGAACTGCCCGCACCGGCACAGGAGAGCAGACTGTTATAAAGTCGTCCGGTTATCGGGTGCAGGCTTATGCCGGTAATAATACCCGCCAGGCCAAGAATGAAGCCCATCAGGTAGGTACCCGTGTCAAGGAGTACTTTCCCGAACTTTCGGTTTATACTTCTTTCAATCCTCCCCGGTGGTTGTGTAGAGTCGGTGATTTTCGCAGCATCGAAGAAGCTGATGCCATGATGCGTAAGCTGAAAGCAACCGGTGTGTTTAAAGAAGTCTCTATTGTTAAAGATCAAATTAATATTCCTCTGTAATCATGTTAGAAAAAGAAGAAATCATTTCTCCGGCTTTGGAAGATTTAAAGAATCACTATCGCAGTATAATTACTTTGTTGGGCGAAGATGCTGAACGGGAAGGATTATTAAAAACTCCCGAACGTGTAGCTAAAGCCATGTTGACCTTGACCAAAGGCTACCACATGGACCCGCATGAAGTTCTTCGTTCTGCCAAGTTTCAGGAAGAGTACAGTCAGATGGTGATTGTGAAGGATATAGATTTCTTCTCACTTTGCGAACACCACATGTTGCCTTTCTATGGCAAAGCTCATGTAGCTTATATACCTAACGGATATATCACCGGATTAAGTAAAATAGCCCGTGTGGTCGATATTTTCTCTCATCGGCTGCAAGTGCAGGAACGGATGACGCTGCAAATTAAAGAGTGTATTCAGGAAACGTTGAATCCGCTGGGCGTAATGGTCGTGGTGGAAGCCAAGCATATGTGTATGCAGATGCGCGGAGTGGAAAAACAGAATTCCGTAACTACTACTTCCGACTTTACAGGAGCTTTTAATCAGGCTAAGACCCGTGAAGAGTTTATGAACCTGATCCGCCAGAGATGATAAACTCGGAGTTTTGATATTATACAGAATAATAACTATTTATTTCAATTACTTATATTTTAGTTTGGTTATATAGTTATAGTTATCTATTTTTGCCGCAGTAAGTAATACTTCGTAGCAAAATTCTATGTCAGCTACTATCAATGATTTAGCTTCATTTAATAAGTTCTTTACCGAGAATCAACATCGGTTTATCCGATTTGCATGGACTTACACCCGTGACGAAGTTGTGGCGGAAGATATTGTTATGGAGTCTCTGATGGCTTATTGGGAGAATCGGGATCATATGACTCCGGAAATCAATCCGGCTGCCTATGTACTTACTGTCGTAAAAAATAAATGTCTCAATTATCTGCGCCATTTACAGTTGGTTAATGACGTTTCTGACCGTGTCGCCTCACATTCTGAGTGGGAGTTGTCCAATCGTATTGCCACACTGGATGCCTGTGAACCCAATGCATTGTTTGCCAGTGAAGTGCAGGATATTATCGATCGTGTTATTTCCCGTTTATCTGCTACTACCGCCCGAATTTTTCTTTTAAGCCGTTACGACAACAAGTCCCATAAAGAAATTGCTGAAATTATGGGAATGACCGTGAAGGGAGTCGAGTTTCATATCTCTAAGGCTACCAAAGAGTTGCGTGTTGCTTTAAAAGATTATCTTGTCCTTTTTCCTTTCTTATGTGACTTTCTGTCCCGAAATTAAAAATAAAAAGAACTTTTTTACTAGGGGGATTAATTGTTGGCGTGTTATTATAATGAATGCAATTAAGACCGACTTATGAAAATAGAAAAAGAAATATTATATCGATATTTTAATGGAGACGCTACTCCGGAAGAAGAGCATAAAATCCGGCAATATCTTGAAGCTTCGGATGAAAACTGGAAAGAGTATTTGCGTGAGCGAAAGTTTTTCGATACCATTATATTGAAAGAACAGGTTGTGTCTGAGGAGAAACAGATGAAGCGCAGGCAGCTGATTCGGAAGATAAGTCTTGAATGCCTGAAGGTGGCCGCCGTTTTGTTGATTGCTTTTGGAACGGCATTTTTCTGGAACAATCAGTCCGAGAAGCCCGCAACTAAAAGTGTGGTAAATACTTTGAAGGGACAAATGGCCAATATAACCTTGCCCGACGGAAGCCGGGTGTGGCTTAACTCGAATACGAGAATTGAGTATTCGCAGCATTTTGATGATAAAAGGGAAGTGCAGATTGACGGAGAGGCTTATTTCGAAGTCATACGGAATACCGGAAGACCTTTTATTGTTTATACTCCGGATGACGAACAGGTAGAGGTACTGGGTACTAAATTTTATGTAGAAGCATACTCAGGTACAAAGAAGTTTGAGACTGCACTGATAGAAGGCAGTGTTCGTGTCAGGGCAGCTAACTCCCAGTTCATATTGCAACCCTCTTATAAGGCAGTGCTGAAAGGAGGCAAGATGAGTGTAGAGAAGATCACTGATTTTGATATTTATCGTTGGCGTGAGGGACTGATCTGCTTTAAAAACAGACATTTTTCTGAAATACTGGAAGAGCTCAAAAAGTATTATGGAGTCCATATCCGGTTTGACGCAGCTAAAATAAATAACCCGGTGCTGACTGTTAAGTTCCGCTTGTCTGACGGCATTGAATATGCGTTGCGGGTTTTGCAGAAAGATGTGAAATTTAAATATGTGCGGAATGATGAAGAAAACACATTCGTTATAAAATAATTTGTTTAACCCTTAAAAACATACATGCAGCCTATGGAAAACACTTATTAAATCTAACCTGAAATAAAAAAGCCGGCAGGTACTGCAATACCTGCCAGCTAAAAGGAGAAACATTCTTCTTTTCCCTAAAAAGAAAAATATTAATCGAATTTATAAAGCAAAGATATGAAAAATACTCGTTGCACGGATTTTTGTGTACCTAAAAATTCGTCTATCAAACAATTATTAAAAACTATGAGAGTCACTATATTCTTACTTTTCTTTTGTGTGTTCAGCACAATCGCAGGTACTGTCAATTCTCAAAATGCCAGGGTATCGATACATAAAACCAATGTCCCTTTGGAAGAAATACTTAATGAGATCGAACATCAGACAGATTATTTATTTATGTATTCGAATAACATTGATGTGAAAGAACGTACTTCTATCCGCGTTTCGGAGAAACCGGTCTCGGAAGTTTTAAAGAAGTTGCTTGGAAACAAGATTGCTTATGAGATGGAAGGCATGCACATCATTCTATCAGATAAGAGAGAGAATCAAACTGCAATTGCCCAGCAGGCGAATAAGATCCAGGTGAAAGGTAATGTTACAGATATGGCCGGTGAACCTGTCATTGGCGCCAGTATATTGGAGAAGGGAACTACCAATGGTATCGTAACCGACTTCAACGGTGATTTCTCCCTGAATGTAAATCCCGGTGCCGTGCTGGTGGTTTCGTATATCGGTTACTCTGCACAAGAAGTAAAAGTCATCCCCGGGAAGGTGTTGAAAATAAAGATAAAAGAAGATGCGGAGTTGTTGGATGAAGTTGTTGTAGTGGGTTATGGAACTCAGAAGAAAGTGAATCTGACAGGTGCTGTGGAGACTGTCGATGCGGATGTCATCGAGAACCGTCCGATACGCAGCGCGACCGATGCCCTGCAAGGCACCGTATCCGGATTGACGGTAACTTCGGGTACAGGCAAGCCCGGAGAGTTTGCCTCTTTTAAGATACGAGGCAACACTTCTGTGAACAGTGCCGGCGCATTGGTGATCATTGATGGAATGCCGGGAGATATCAATACGGTAAACCCACAGGATATTGAAACAATCTCGGTTTTGAAGGATGCCGCTTCTGCCGCTATCTATGGTGCAAGGGCTGCGGAAGGAGTCGTGCTTGTCACTACTAAGAAAGGAACTTCGGAGAAAGTGAAAGTAGAGTATACCGGAAACTTCTCTTTCAATACTCCTACACGTCTGCCCGAAAGCAATACAGGACTGGATCATGCATTATTATCCAATGTCGCGTTTACCAATGCCGGACTGGCCGTTCCTTTTTCTCAAAAGGCAATCGATGCCATTAAAGATCCGAATACGATTGCCATCCCCAACGGTAAGGAGTGGACATACACTTCGGATATGGACTGGATTGACCTGATGATGGACCATAGTTTCCAGCAAACTCATAATTTAACCATTTCGAAAGCTTCTGATCGTTTGAAATACCTTTTCTCTATCGGTTGGCTCGATCAGAACGGAATGTTCTCTGAGTATGGGCCGGACAATTATGACCGGATTAATCTCCGTTCCAATATCAGTGTCGAGTTGATCAAGGACAAACTGTCACTGGACAGTCGCATCAGCTATTCACGTGGAGTGAATCTTTATCATGCTGCCGAGGGTTCCTGGTCGATTCCTTATATCACCTTTATACAAGCGGGTCCCAATATGCCTGTTTATGATCCCAACGGAAATTATTCGCGGCATCGTATGCAATTGAATCCGATACAGGCTCTGAAGGAAGGTGGCGAAGGGCGTACTCGCAATCAACGTATCGAGGGAGTATTTACTTTAGAGTATAAACCGGTGAAAGGTCTTTCTCTCCGGGCCGTAGGAGGCGCCAATATTCTGGATGGACAGAAGAAAGAATGGCGCAGAGCTTACGGAAAATATGGAGTGGATGGTTTGATTTCAACAGCTTTTGGCCAGAAAAGCCCGAACTCGGTTACGCAGAACAACTCCCATCGACAATATCTGACCGGACAGTTGATTGCCGAATACAAAGGGGTATTTGGAAAACATGATATCAATGTCCTCGGCGGATGGTCGGCCGAAGAAAACCTGTATGAAGATCTTCAGGGAAAGCGTACCAATATTGTCGGCAATGAACTGCCTGCACTGAATCTGGGAGATACCGACGGATGGTCGAATGCCGCTGATGAAAATGAATGGGCGTTGCTCTCCGGATTTATGCGTGCAAGCTATGCTTTTGCTGCCAAATATCTGGTAGAAGTGAATTTCCGTGCGGATGCTTCTTCCCGTTTCTCAAAGAAAAACAGGTGGGGAGTGTTCCCTTCGGCATCTGTCGGATGGAGAATCACAGAAGAGAAGTTTATGCAAAATCAGCACATCTTTGATAATCTGAAATTGCGTGCTTCGTGGGGACAATTGGGTAACCAGAATGGATTGGGGCTATACGACCACATTGCCAGCTATAACATCAATGGATATTATCCTTTTAAGTCGGAATTGGGACAATGGGCGGTTATCTCGAAATTGCCTTCAGAGTCCAGAACCTGGGAAACTGTAGAGGTGAAAAATATTGCTGTCGACATGGCATTCCTCAGAAACCGTTTGACTGTAACGGGTGAATATTTTATTAAGAAGAACAAAGATATGTTGGTCAGCATCGAGATACCCAGTATAATAGGTATCGATGTGCCCACAGGAAACTACGGAGAACTTAAAGTAAAAGGCTGGGAAGTTACGGTCGGATGGCAGGATAAGATTAAGGATTTCTCTTACGGAGCCCGTTTTAATTTGTCGGATCAGAAAGATAAGCTGGTGGATTATGGTGTAGAATACAATGGTTTTGTGGCCGGTGTCAATCAGAAAGTGCAGGGGTATTCCTTGGGGTCTATCTTTGGATACCGTACGGACGGGTATTTTACTTCTGAAGAAGAGGTGAAGAATTCGGCTGCCTTCAATAAGGCCATTACAGGTGTGGGAGATATTAAATACATCGATAAAGACGGCGACGGAAAGATTTCGGCTCCCAATGATCTGGAATATCTGGGAACTACGACTCCCCGTTATACATTCGGGTTGAATCTGACTGCCGCATGGAAAGGATTCGATCTGGGAGTGTTATTGCAGGGGGTAGGCAAAAGAAATTTTTATCTGTCGAGCGAAGTGATGAACCCGTACTACGCTACCTGGAATAACTTCTCGTATAAAATGCATAATGACTATTGGACTCCGGAGAATCCCAATGCCGCATTCCCCCGCTATTACGCCGGTGCCAATCATAATTACCAGATATCGGATCATTGGCTGCAGAATGCCGCTTATGTTCGTTTGAAGAATCTGCAATTGGGCTATACGATAAGTCCGAAGCTTACTAAGTCATGGGGGATTCAGCGTTTGAGAGTCTACTTTAGCGGTGATAATCTTTGTGAGTATAGTAAACTGAACGATAATTTCGATCCGGAACTGTCTGATATTAACGGATATGTATATCCTATTATGAGAAACTTTTCTTTTGGAATCAATGTGACACTTTAATTCTTGGAGTAAGATGAAAAATATATATCTTTTTTTGTTAAGCGTAGTAATTCTTTGCAGCTGTAACGATTTCTTGGATCGTGAACCTAAAACAAATTTGTCTCCCGGCAGCTTCTGGAAGTCGGAAGAAGATTTAAGATTGGCAGCGAACGTGTTTTACCAGAATATGAACCGTTCTTATACGCTGGATAATCAGAGTGCCGACGGTTTTGCCAATGTAGGAAACCTGGTAAGTTCCGGAACACACGCTCCAGGCAATACTGATGGGATATGGACCACAGCCTATAAACAGATACGACATGCTAATAATTTTCTGGAGAATTATGAGAAAGCTGAGGTGAGTGAGGCCACAAAGAACCGTTATGCAGGTGAAGCCCGTTTTTTCAGGGCATATTTCTATTTCAATCTGGTGAAGCGGTTTGGAGATGTTCCATACGTATTGCGTACACTCGATATGGACTCGGAAGAGCTGATGGGACCGCGTGTACCCAAAGAGCAAGTGATTGCAGGCATCATAGAAGACCTGGAGTTTGCCGAAACACATATTCCACTGAAAAGTAAGTTGCCTACAGATGTAGGACGTTTGACTAAAGGAGCCGCTCAAGCCATGCTTGCCCGTGTGGCGCTTTATATCGGTACCTGGAATAAGTTTCATGGTAGCGGAGAGTATAAGAGCTATCTTCAAATAGCTAAAGAAGCCAGCAAGCGACTGATTGACTCTAAAGAATATTCGCTGTACGCCGATTACCGTAATCTGTTTTTGCTTCCGGGCGAAGATTCGAATGAACATATTCTGTCATTTCGTTATTCTGCCGAAGCCGATACGTACAATCCCCGTATCCGTGCTACAATAGCCGACTTGTCTCATAGTCCGACGAAGGTATTGGCTGATGCTTTTCTTTGCAAAGACGGACTTCCTCTTGAGAAGTCGGCCTACCGGGTGGAATATCTTCCTGCGGGAAAAGAGTTCGAGAATCGTGATCCTCGCATGGCATTGACTATCTGGAAACCCGGCGATCCGTTTTTAGGCAAACCGTTTGTGCCTAATCTCACGAGCCAGACACGTACCGGATATATGTTTAAGAAGTATGGCGACGAGGAGTCTTACTCTAACATGAAGTCGCGGATTGATGAGATTCTGATTCGTTATGCAGAAGTATTGCTGACCTTTGCCGAAGCCAGTTTCGAACTGGACGACCGGATTTCCGATGAAGACTTGAACCTCTCTGTCAATGCACTCCGTAATCGTTTCGAGGGAGATCCTAACCGGCTGCCGGATCTGACCAATGCTTTTGTAGCAGAACACGGGTTAAGCATGCGTGATGAGATTCGCCGTGAGCGCAGAGTGGAGCTTGCCGCCGAATCGTTCCGTTATGACGATATCATTCGTTGGAAAACGGCAGAAACGGAGTTGCCTGCCGCTATCTTGGGTGCCAAGTTCGATCCGGAACTCTATCCGTCCACAGTTCCCGGTAAAGATGTCATTCTGGATAAGAACGGTTTCATATTGGTACAGAATGCCGAAAGCCGTACGTTTGATAGTTCGAAAGATTATCTTTTCCCTTTGCCGCTGCGCGAAGTTTCGCTGAATCCGAATTTGAAGCAGAATCCTAATTGGTAATTAGTTTCTGGTAAAGTGATTGTTTGGAGAGGAGCGTTCGTCAAGCGCTCCTCTTTTGAATGGTCTTATAAAAAAAATGGAAACATGAAAAGACTGATTTTACCAATCGCATGTGGCATTTGCACTGTTACCTCTGATGCACAGACCGACAAACAACCGCATCCCAATGTGATCTTCATTTATGCAGACGATTTGGGATATAAGGATTTGAGTTGTACCGGAAGCCGTTTCTATGAAACTCCTCATATCGACAAGCTGGCAAGAGAAGGAGTTTGTTTTACTCAATCCTATGCCGCATGTCCGGTTTCGTCGCCGTCCCGGGCTGCTCTGTTGACCGGTAAATACCCTGCCCGGATCAACCTGACCGACTATATTCCCGGAGACCGGGCGTACGGTCCTCATAAGAATCAGCGGTTGGCTTCTTTGCCGTTCAATCTCCATCTGTCGAAAGACGAAATAACGATGGCCGAGGCCTTCAGGCAGAACGGGTATTCTACCTTTATGGCGGGCAAGTGGCATCTGGCCGAGTCTGCCGAATACTATCCTGAGCAGAATGGGTTTGATATTAATATCGGAGGAAATAATACGGGGCATCCCTCCAAAGGATATTTTTCGCCTTATGGTAATCCACAACTGAAAGACGGTCCCGAAGGAGAGTATCTGACGGATCGCCTGACTGATGAAGTGATCCGTTATATCTCGGAGCCTAAGGAAAAGCCGTTCTTTGTCTATCTGTCCTATTATACGGTTCATCTGCCCTTACAGGCAAAAGCGGAAAAGATAGCCAAATACCGGAGAAAGCTGAGCCGGGCGGTTCCTGCGGATTCATCTTTTGTGAAAAAAGGAGAGACGTATCATAAACTTGTGCAGGACATTCCGGCTTATGCCGCGATGGTCGAGAGCCTGGACGAAAACATAGGACGCCTGTTAGACACCCTGCATCGGTCGGGACTCGATGAACGCACCATTGTTGTGTTTACGTCCGATAATGGGGGAATGGCCACCAGCAATACTACTCGTAATATCCCGACCTCCAATCTGCCTTTGCGTGCCGGAAAAGGATATTTGTACGAAGGAGGCATCAAAGTGCCTGCCATCATCCGATGGAGTGGACACCTGAAAGGAAGACAGGTTTCGGATACTCCGATCATCGGTACGGATTATTATCCGACTTTGCTAGATCTTTGCGGATTGCCTCTACTGCCCGGACAACACGTGGACGGAGTTTCCATGAAACCCGTCTTACAGGGCGGACGGCTGTCCAGACCTTCCTTATTCTGGCATTATCCTCATTATAGCGGTGGACTGGGTGGTCGGCCTTCTGCGGCTATACGTGAGGGGGATTATAAGCTTATTGAGTTTTTTGAAGACCATCACGTCGAGTTGTACAATGTGATTCAGGACGAATCCGAAGAGAAAGACCTGTCACAAATATACCCTGAGATAGCAGATGGACTAAGGAAGAAACTATATTTGTGGTATAAGGAGGTCGGTGCCCGAATGCCTGTTGATAATCCCCACTATGTTTCTCCTGTGAAGGATTCCGACTCTTTTGAAAATAAATAATCGTTTGTACTTAAAATATAACAGATATGAAATTCGTTACCTTATCATTGTTAGCCACTGCGTTGACTGTTGGCGGAAATGCCGCCGAGCAGGCACGTTCCTCCAAGCAGCCCAATATCTTATTTATTCTGGCTGATGACTTTGGCTGGAGAGATCTGGCATGTACGGGCAGCCGTTATTATGAATCGCCCAATATCGATGGAATCGCCCGTAATGGCGTGAGGTTTACCCAAGGATATGCAGCCTGTCAGGTGTCCAGTCCTTCCCGTGCCAGCATTATGACAGGCAAGTTTACCGCCCGCCACGGAATAACCAATTGGATTGGTGAAGGAAGTGGAGAAGAGTGGCGCAAGATGGGAAGACATTCCAAGCTTCTTCCGGCCCAATACGTATGGCAATTGCCCAAAGAAGATATTACTCTGCCCGAAGCATTGAAAGCCCACGGTTATAAAACGTTTATGGCCGGCAAATGGCATTTGGGAGGTGAGGGTTCTTATCCCGAAGATCATGGTTTCGATATCAATATAGGCGGGCATGAAGCGGGAGGTCCTTATCCCGGCGGCTATTTTGCTCCCTATGGCAATCCGAAAATGAAAGAAGGATCGGATGGTGAGAATTTATCCATGCGTCTGGCACACGAGACAGCGTCGTTTATCGAAACCCATACCCGCCGGAATAAAAAGCAGCCTTTCTTTGCTTTTCTCTCTTTCTATGCCGTGCATGCGCCGATTGAGACCACTGAAGCCAAGTGGAGGCATTTCCGGAATAAAGCGGATTCGATGGGGATCGCTCCGGTGGGGTTCGAAGTAGATCGTACATTGCCTGTACGTTTGCAGCAGGATAATCCCATATATGCCGGACTGATACAGCAGATGGACGATGCCGTGGGAGTGGTGCTTGCCAAACTGCATGAGTTGGGTTTGGATGAAAATACGATTATTGTGTTCACCAGTGATAATGGCGGAGTGTCTTCGGGTGATGCATACGCTACCTCTAACTACCCTCTTCGCGGCGGAAAAGGGCGGCAGTGGGAAGGTGGAATACGCGTACCGTTATTTATCGATTTTCCGGGTAATACTTTAAAGGGAGATTCGTGCGTGGTGCCTGTCACCGGTGCCGATTTGTATCCTACTTTTCTCGATATGGCAGGCATCCCATTAATGCCCGGCCAACATCAGGACGGTGTAAGCCTGCTTCCTCTGTTACAGGGCAAGAGCATCCCCGAGCGTGCTTTATACTGGCATTATCCTCATTATGGCAATCAGGGTGGCGAACCTTCTTCCATCATACGGCAAGGCGACTGGAAGCTGATTCATTATTACGAAGATGGCAGGGATGAACTTTATAATCTGCGGATAGACGAAACCGAGTCGGAACCGCTGAATGTGCAATATCCCGAAAAGGTGGAGTTCTTGAGTAAGAAGCTGTCTGTATGGCTGACTGAGGTAGGGGCCAGATATCCTGAACCCGATCCTCAATACAATCCGGCAGCGGAGGCTCTCTATAAGAAAAAGACTCGCGAAAGAATGATGAAAACCTTGGAAGCTACCCGCAAGAAGCAGTTAGGCAAAGATTTCAAGCCTAATGCAGACTGGTGGGGGAGCGAAACGAAAGATTAAGGACGGGAAATTATGAAAGAGCGGAATCGGATGGTCAGCGCAGCACCACCCGGTCGCCTAGTCGTTTGGCCATCAGATTCTGTATCTCCTTCATCTCCTTGTACCGTTGCATGACAGCGTCGCACTGGGCGTTGTCATTCGCAATCGAAGGATCTTGCAGGGCATACATGATGTGCTTCAGCTCTTCTGCGACAATGGCGTTCTTGAAGTTAATCATCAGCATCGGGACCATCTCGTACAGCCGTTCCTCATCCGTCACCAACTTCTGTGTTTTGGAGTGATACTTGCTCAGTTGATACCGGTCACTCGCCAGTTCGGTGGCTATCGTACTGATTTTCGGATCGGGGTGCGCCACGAAGAAGCGTTCGGAAGCGAACTCCTGATCGTGGATATGTTCGGAGGCCTCCGAGAGGATACGGCGGTGGAGGGGATTATGGAAAGCCAGTTCGTCCTCCTTCAGGTCATTGATGACATACTCGACAACGGTGACCGGGACTTCGTTGCCTTCTTCATCCGTTAAGTTACACATCACCTTCTCTCCATAGCGCACAATCATCTGAATAATCAGGCGCTCGTATTTATAAAACTCTTGTCCCTCTTTACCTTCCTGCGGGATGAACGATTGGTAGGTGTCTGCCTCCATTTCTTCGGGAGGGAAAGGAGGAGGCATTTCGCCCGGTTGCGGCGTCGGGGCATTATTGGAGGCTATGGGTTTATTCCCCTTCTCGGCCTGAAGTTCCCTGCGCTTGGCCACTTCGGATACCAGTAACTTATCTTCTATCCGCAACAACTGCCCGCACTCCTTGATGTACACATCCCGGACGATGGCTTCGGGAATCACCGCAATGCTGCGCACGATGTCGTTGATCAGCTCGGCACGTTTCATCGGGTCCTTGCCGGCATCCTCCATCAGCAGTTGTGCCTTGAAGCGTATAAAGTCCGTCTCGTGTTCCTGTATGAAGTTCTGAAACTCCGTAGCGTTGTGCTTCCGTGCAAAAGAGTCCGGGTCGTCTCCGTCGGGTAAGAGGCATACTTTGATATTCATTCCCTCTTCGAGCAGCATGTCGATCCCCCGGATAGAAGCTTTGATGCCCGCCATATCACCGTCATAAAGCACCGTGATGTTGTTGGTGAAACGGTGGATCAACCGGATCTGCCCCGGTGTAAGAGAAGTACCGGACGAGGCCACCACATTCTCTACTCCCGACTGGTGCATCGATATAACGTCCGTATATCCTTCCACAAGGAAGCAGCGGTCCTGCTTTACGATGGCCTGCTTGGCAAAGTAGATGCCGTATAGTTCGTTGCTTTTATGATAGATTTCCGATTCGGGAGAGTTGACGTACTTGGCAAGTTTCTTGTTCTCCGTGCTGAGCACACGTCCGCCGAAGGCAACCACTTTGCCCGAAAGCGTGTGAACGGGAAACATGACACGTCCCCAAAAGCGGTCGCGCAACTTATGGTCGTCCGTTTCATAACAGAGTCCGGTCTTTACCAGGAACTCTTGTTTGAACCCTTTGCGCAATGCCTCCTGTGCCAGTGCATCGCGCCCCTCGGTGCTGAAACCCAACTGGAACTTATCAATAATATCGTCACGGAAACCCCGTTGGCGGAAATAAGCCAGTCCGATGCTGCGTCCGTCTATATGGTTTTTCAGGATATTCTGAAAGTAGTCGCGGGCGAAGTTGTTGACAATGAACATACTTTCGCGGTTGCTTTGCACCTCTTTCTCTTCATTGGTCAGCTCCCGTTCCTTGATTTCTATGTTATACTTCTTGGCCAGGTAGCGGAGTGCCTCGGGATAGGACATCTGTTCGTGTTCCATGATGAAGTGCACCGCGTTGCCGCCCTTGCCGCAACTGAAACACTTGCAAAGTCCCTTGGAGGGAGACACGCTGAACGAGGGAGTTTTCTCGTTATGGAAAGGGCAAAGTCCCACGTAGTTCACACCGCGTTTGCGCAGCGTGACGAAGTCCGAAACCACTTCTACGATTTGTGCGGCATCGAGTATACGGTCTATGGTTGCCTGATCTATCATTGTTTTATCTCCTTGCGGATGCAAATGTACGTGATATTTCTTGGATAATCAAATGACTTTTCAGTGGATTCGACAGGACCTGCCGATATATCTGCCGCTTACTTAATGATCTCTGTACGCGCTGTTTCGCATTAAAAAGTTACTAAATAGGGGGTTAGTCTGACGAGTGCCCGATCTTTTTCTTGCCAACCGGAGGAAGAAAGTGCAAAATGGCGGCCTTTTTGGGTCGGAGAGCCGGGCTTTGGGGTAGAAAGAGCTTGTGTTCAGGGTAAAAAGAGCTTGTGTTTTTGGGAAAAGACGTAAGCATTCTCCCCGAAAGACGTAAGCATTTCCCGAAAATGATTACTTCTTTTTCAAATATCTCTATATGTTTTCCATGATTACATATATTGTTCTGTTTAAGGACGGATTTTTCTCCGTATTTCTTTCCGGTTGCTTGGCTGATACGGAGCTTTCTTTTCTGCCAGAAAGATACTCCCGTTGCTTCCGGGTGGATGATATGATACAGAAAGAACCCTTTACTGCTCAATATGCTTCTTATATCGATAAATGCGATCAATCGGATCGGAGGAAAAATGAATTAGAGCCGTTTTTTCCTTCTTGCCTTTCCCTTGGGGCTAAAGAATGAAAACTGGGCGCTTCTTATTATCATTTTGACATTTTGCTTATCCCGCGAATTAGAAAAGAAAGGAGAGGGGATGTCTGTGATGAATGATGACATCCCCTCATACTTATGATAAAGATTATCATTTAATTTTCTCTCGTATCTTCGTCAGGTACTTTTTCATTCCCTCCGCATCTTTGTTGGTGATGATCTCAAGCAGTTGTTTCAGCTCTGTGCGGATATTCTCCACTTGTGACGGTGTGCGCGGATTGAACAGGATTTCCTGCAATAAGTAGTCATCTTCGCTCAGCAGCCCTTTGGCAATGGCCATGTGCTTTTTGAATGTGGTTCCCGGAGCTTCCTGGTGCTTCATGACAGCTGCAAAAACAAATGTCGAAACAAACGGGATGGACAGGGAGTAAGCCACTGTTTCATCATGCTCGTCGAAAGTATATTCGAAGATGTTCAGGTTCAGGCTATTGTATAAGTCTTTAAAGAATACTTTCCCCAAATGATCACTCTCACTGATGATGATGGCGCTTTCGCTGCTCAGATTGCTCAGGCTGGCAAAAGTAGGGCCAAACATCGGGTGAGTGGAGACATAACGGAATCCGCTTTCTTCGTAGAACTTCTTCAATCCGGTTTTTACCGAAGCGATATCACTCAGGATACAGTCTTTGGGCAAAACCGGCAGAATTTTGCGGAAAGCGTCCAGCGTGTATTTCACCGTGGCAGCATTGATCACCAGTTCCGGTTCGAACTCCTTGATCTCCTCCAGAGTGGTGAAGCGGTAGGTGTTGTATACAAACCGAAGCTGATGCGGGTTGACGTCGAACACGGCCGTCTCGTGCTGGAAACTTAGTATGTCAGTAAAGAAGGAGCCCATCTTGCCGGCTCCCAAAATTAGAATTCGCATAATATGAATGATTTGCTATTTATTGATAATCTCCATCTGTTGACGAACCGATTCTTCGTGGATGGCTTCGAAGATCACTTTCACAAACTCTGCACTCATGCCGCACTGTTCGCCCTGAGCACCGCGTTTTTCAAGAATCTCGTTATAACGTCCGGTCTGAAGCACTGTGATATCGTGTTCCTTTTTGTAAGTACCGATTTCGCGTGCTACGCGCATACGTTTTGCCAATTCCTGTATGATGTTGTCATCACATTCGTCAATCTGCTTGCGCAATACGTTCAGATTCTCCGTTGTCTGCGTTTCTTTACGGATGACAAGCAGGTTGAGGATATAGTCCAGTACGTCCGGAGTCACTTGCTGTGAAGCGTCGCTCCATGCACAGTCCGGGTTGCAATGGCTTTCTACAATCAATCCGTCAAAGTTCAGGTCCATAGCCTGCTGGCAGAGAGGAGCTACCAGTTCGCGCTTTCCGCCGATGTGGCTCGGGTCGCAGAAGATAGGCAGTTCGGGTATGCGGCGGCGCAATTCGATAGGAATGTGCCATTGAGGCAAGTTACGGTATAACTTCTTGTCGTAGCTGCTGAATCCGCGGTGGATGGCTCCCAGACGTTTCAGTCCGGCGTTGTTGATGCGTTCCAAAGCACCGATCCATAATTCCAGGTCCGGGTTTACCGGGTTTTTAACCAATACGGGAATGTCTACTCCCTTCAGTGCATCGGCTATTTCCTGTACGGCAAAAGGATTGGCAGTGGTACGTGCTCCTACCCAGAGTACGTCGATACCCGCTTTCAGGCATTCGTACACATGTTTGGCGGTGGCTACCTCGGTAGATACGTACATGCCGGTTTCTTTTTTCACCTCTTTCAGCCAGGCCAGTCCATCCACACCGATTCCTTCGAAACCTCCCGGCTTGGTGCGCGGTTTCCAGATTCCCGCACGGAAGATTTTTACTCCTTTGGCTGCCAGTTGGGTAGCTGTTGACATTACTTGCTCTTCTGTTTCGGCGCTGCAAGGGCCGGCTATTACCATCGGGCGTTTATCTTCCACACCCGGCAATAAGATTGATTCGAGTTCCATATCGATCTAATTCGTTTAGTTGTTATTTCATTATTGATTTGATTCGTTCCAGCGCTTCTGCCAGCTTGGCGTCTTTGCAGCAGAGAGAGATGCGGATGTATCTCGCTCCGTTGCTTCCGAAAATAAATCCCGGAGTGATGAAGACGCGTGCTTCCTGCAGCACTTTCTCTGTCAGTTCTTCTACATCGGCGCAACTTGCGGGGATTTTTCCCCAGAGAAACATGCCCACCTGCTTTTCGTCGTACGTGCATCCCAGCGTTTTCATAATCTCGCCGGCCAGGTGACGACGGTTCCGATAGTTTACATTGTTGCCTTCGTACCAGGTCGAATCCGCTTCAAGTGCTTTGGCAGCTGCCAGTTGCATGGCACGGAACATTCCGCTGTCGATGTTGCTTTTCACTTTCAGAATCCATTGTACAAACTCTGCGTTCGAAGCCAGCATGCCGATACGCCATCCCGGCATATTGTGACTTTTACTCATGGAGTTGAATTCTATACAGCATTCTTTGGCACCCGGCACACTCAGGATACTGATCGGCTTATCGTTCAGGATAAAGCTGTACGGATTGTCGTTCACAATCACGATGTTCTTGCGGCGGGCAAACTCCACCAGGCGTTTGTACAGTTCCGGAGTAGCGTTGGCACCGGTAGGCATGTTCGGATAGTTGGTCCACATCAGTTTCACGCGGCTCAGATCCATCTTTTCCAGTTCATCGAAGTCCGGCATCCATCCGTCTTCCTCTTTCAGGTTATAGTTCACCACCTCGGCACCCAGTATTTTGCTTAACGAAGTGTAGGTGGGATATCCCGGATTGGGCACCAGTACCTGTTCTCCCGGATTGACAAAAGCGAGTGTCACGTGCAAGATGCCTTCTTTTGATCCGATCAGCGGCTGAATTTCTGTTGTCGGATTCAGTTCCACTCCATACCAGCGTTTATACCAGTCGGCAAAACCCTTGCGAAGTTCCGGTATACCCACATACGGTTGATAACCGTGTCCGTTCGGATCGTGGGCATTATTACATAGCGTTTCGATGGTCTGTTCCGAAGGAGGCATGTCCGGGCTTCCGATTCCCAGGCTGATTACATCTTTACCTTCTGCGTTCATCCGTGCCACTTCTTTCAGTTTCTTCGAAAAGTAGTATTCGCTTACACCGGCCAGTCTGTCGGCTGGTGCTACCTTATACGTTTGATTTTCCTTCTGCATATTCGCCTAATATTTTAAGTTCTTTCGTCAATGGAGTGATTGCTGTAATCGATTGTTTATATCTCAGGTAATCGTTGAAAGCTACATCTACGTAAAACTGGTATTCCCATTCCCGTCCGATGATAGGGAGCGATTGTATTTTTGTTAAGTTGATATTATAAAAAGATAGAATAGACAGAACCTGTGAGAGACTTCCTTCGGAGTGGGGGAGAGTGAAAACGATGTTTGCTTTGTTGAGAACGGTGTTTTGCTTTCGTATCTCGTCCACCTGCCACGGATCTGCCACTACCAGAAAACGGGTGAAATTGTGTTTGTTGGTTTCGATGCCTTCCTGCAGTACCTTCATTCCGTAGCGTTCGGCAGCGGCACGGGAACAGATGGCAGCATGCCCTTTCAGGTTTTCCCGTTTGATGATTTCGGCACTCAAAGCCGTATCTTCGGCTTCTACCACTTTGATACGTGGGTGTTGGTTCAGGAACTCCCGGCATTGCATCAGGGCAATCGGGTGAGAGTTCACCTCGGTAATGTCATTCCAGTCCTCTTCGGGCAGGCAAACGAAGCTATGCGAAATGCGTAATTTGTATTCGCCGATAATTTGTGTGCCGCTTTGGCGCAACAATTCGTTGTTGTGCAGCAGGCTTCCTGCAATCGTGTTTTCAATGGCCAGCATCCCGATGGTCTGACTATCTTTCCGGATGGCAGCAAACACATCTTCAAAGTTGGCGCAACAGATTAATTCTATCTCTTCTCCTTCGAAGTACTTGTGTGCGGCTATATCGTGATACGAGCCCAGTGTTCCTTGAATTGCTATTCTTTTCATTCCTATTGAGTATATGGTATAAAAAAATCCCGCGTCCATGTCGGAGCGGGATTCATATTATTAGTTTCTCTTAATTTCAGTTCTTAAGCACCCTGTCACTTGATACATACAAACTCCCGCTCTACTTTCTGGCTAAAGTAAAAGTAAAAAAAGAAGTAATATGTAAAAGTGAATACGTTCATCAGATCTATTTTCTTTTTGTTTTAAATCTGAGGCAAAATTAATGCTTTTATCTTAAACGCAAATAAAAAACAAACTTTTTTTTGTGATTTATGTGTTTATATTCCCAATTTGTGCTTTTATGACTATAAATGGCCTTTATAATATAGTATATAGGCTTGTCTTTGTTAATGTTTGCTAAATGGGACGCTTCAGTTCTTAAGATGCTAGTTTTTCTCCTAAAAACTTCTTTTATTTGTCAGACAAATAAGATTAATCTTATTTTAACTAAACTGAATTGTTATACTATGGATACATTAAAACTACATGGTCAGGCGATAACTTTGGTCGATCAGGTCGAAGATAACCTACTTACTTATTTTAGAACCAAAGATCTGCGGGCAGGAGATGCCATTCCCAATGAGATGGAACTGGCCGCTGCTTTGGGTGTGGCACGTAGTGTGCTGAGGGAGGCCCTCAGCCGATTGAAAATGGTAGGGATGATCGAGACACGTACCAGGCGGGGAATGATTCTGACCGAACCTTCTATCCTTGGAGGCATGAAGCGGGTTGTCGATCCTCGCATTCTGAGTGAGCATTCCCTGTTTGATCTTTTAGGTTTCAGGATTGCTTTGGAATTGGGAATTTGCAGTGATCTTTTCCAGAATATAACTCCGGAAGATATTGTTGAACTGAAGGAGATTGTCCGGTTGGGAATCGCTTTTGAGAACAATGAATATGCCCCTATCAGTGAATTTACTTTTCATGCTAAACTTTATGAGATAACCGGTAATGCCACTATCCGTGAATTTCAGGAGATCATCCATCCCGTGATGGTTTTTGTGAAAGACAAATTCAAAGAGTTGCTCGAACCTATTAATATAGAGATAAAAGAGCGGGGAGAATTGGTAACTCACGCTGACCTTCTCGGCTTTTTGGAAAAACATGATGAGGCCGGTTATAGAAAGGCGCTTGAGAAACATTTTGCCGTATACAAGATTTTTATGAAACGTAGAATCGTTAACGAATAATCGGGGGGATTGCAAGAAGTCAAACAGAATTTTAGCATTCCCTTGGGGAATATCTGGAGGATGGCCGTTCTTTTATTGCAGGTAACCGGGTAAATAACCATTTATTGTAGCTGCGCAGCCATTTTATACCTTTGTTATCGACACTGAGAAATGGGTTTCCAATCAGAGATTCCTTATTCTTATTAATATCTAATTAAATAATAAAATGAAACATTATCAACGTTTGGAAGGAATGGTTGCCGCCACTTTTACTCCTATGGATGCGCGGGGAGATATCAATCTTTCTGTTATAGACAAATACGCCGACCTGATGGCTGAATCAGGAATGGCAGGTGTATTTGTTTGTGGAACCACAGGAGAATCTCATTCACTGACTACGGGTGAGCGTAAAGCTATTCTTGCTCAGTGGATAAAGTCTGCCCGGAAACGCTTCAAGGTGATTGCGCATGTGGGTAGTAACTGCCAATTGGAAGCTATGGAGCTGGCTCGGCATGCACAAGAGGTGGAAGCTGATGCTTTTGCCGCTATGGCTCCCTGTTTTTTTAAACCCTCTTCGGTAAAGGATCTGGTGGACTTTTTTACTCCAATTGCTCAAAGTGCTCCCGATCTTCCTTTCTATTATTATAATATGCCGTCTATGACGGGAGTATCTCTTTCGGTTCCCTCTTTTCTTATAGAGGGAAAGAAAACGATGCCTAATCTGGTTGGAACAAAATTCACACACAATAACCTGATGGAGATGGGTGAATGTTTGGAACTCAATAATGGAGAATTCGAAGTGCTGCATGGATACGATGAAATTCTGATTGCCGGATTGGCTTTAGGAGCCGTTGCCGGTGTTGGTAGTACCTACAATTATTTACCTGCTGTATATCAGAATCTTTTTGATGCGTTCAAGAAAGGTGATATCTGTACTGCTCGCCGGATGCAGCAGAAGTCGATTGAAATAGTAAAAATAATAATTAAATACGGAGGAGGTGTACGTGGAGGAAAAGCAATAATGAATTTAATAGGTGTTGATTGCGGCCGGTGTCGTCTGCCCGTCACACCATTTGGCGATGATGAATATTCTTCGCTCAAAAGAGATCTTGAAAAAATAGGTTTCTTGAATTAAAAAATAAAAGTAGGGAAGGGGAAATAGACTTTGGACGGAATATACCCCCTTCGCCCTACGCCTTAAATTTTATATTAAAAGCATACAAAGATGAGAAAAATTACTCGAATTAAGTGTCTCATTGTTGTTTTATTGACATTTATTGGGACATTAGCACCCGTTCATGCTCAACAAAGTGGCAATTTTGAGATTAGTGGTGTTGTTAAGGACACATCCGGAGAACCGGTCATAGGTGCTACAGTTATTGTAAAGAACACACAAATAGGTACAACTACCGATGTCGATGGAAAATTTAAATTGAAGGTTCCACATAAATCTTTGTTACAAATCTCCTTTATTGGAATGAAAACCAAGGATCTGAAAGTAACCAATAATACATTTTATGAAATTACTTTGGAAGATGAATCGGTTCTACTTGACGAGGTCGTAGCCATCGGTTATGGAACTCAATCTAAGGCAACCGTTACTTCAGGAGTTGTATCTGTGAAGAAAGCGGAGTTAATGTCTTCTGTCTCTGCATCTCCTTTGAACAATCTACAGGGAAAGGTTGCTGGACTGGATATTCGACAGACTACCGGACAGCCCGGTGCACAGCCGGTAGTGCTGATCCGTGGCGGGTCAACCGATCCGGCTAACGACTCTCCTCTTTTTGTCATTGATGGGGTTGTCCGTAGCAACATGAATGGACTCAATCAGGAAGATATTGAGTCTATGGAAGTACTGAAAGATGCCGCTTCCGCTGCAATTTATGGTGCTAAGGCCGCCAATGGTATCATTCTTATTACTACCAAGCAAGGCTCTTCAAAAGATGGTAAAGCCACTATTTCCGCTTCCTACCGTTTGGGAGTTGAGCAGATTCGGCAGCATTATCCGTTTTCCGGTGCACGCGACTATCTGTATGCTTCCCGTTTAGCCGGTTCCCGTGGAATCAATGACGCCAATGTCAGCGGACGCCTGGAAGGCGGTGCATATCCTTATTCAACAGGTAATATCAATTATAAAAATGGAGCCTTGGAAGGATATGGCTATTCTCGTTTCACTACCGAATATTTAGATGATTTGATTTCCAATATGGGACAGTCTTATGTCGATGATTTGCTGAACAGACAAGGATATGAAACGATGACCGATCCTTATTCGGGAAAACAGTTGATATTTAAAGACAATCACTATCAAAAAGATGTATTGTTTCAGACTGCATTGACACACAACTACGATCTGAGTGCTTCCGGCGGAAATGACAAAGGTAATTATTATGTGAGTTTGGGGTATATTAATTCCGAAGGTATTGTTCTGGGTACGGGATACGATCGTTTCAGCCTTACTGCCAATGGAAATTACAATCTTCGCAGTAATTTAAAATTAACTGTCGGATTGAAACATTCCACAATTTCGAATAAAGCGACTGATCCGGAGAACTCGGGCACAAGCACAATGGACCGTTCTTCTCGCTATCCTACGACCTTCCGTCTGTATTATGACGATGGAACTCCCGGTATTGGTGAAGCCGGAGGCTCACCCCGGAATAGACTGCACGAATTATATTATCAGGATATTTCGGACAAAGCTTATCGAAACACGATTCAGTTAGGATTGGATTGGGAGATTCTGAAGGGATTGCATTTTAAGCCGTCAGCCTCCTATTATATGCAGGAAAATATCTATCGTTTTTTTGAGAAGTATAACGAGTTTAATAAAGGTCGTAAGACACTCGAGAAACACGACCAGTATAAGCAAATCATGGCAGACGCGGTGTTTACCTATGATAAAGTATTCAGTGATAAACACACTCTTAATGCAATGATAGGTATGAATTATACCCAGGACGATACTTATAAATTGAAAGGAACAGGCTCGGAAGCCCCTACGGATTATGTACCTACGTTGGCGCCTACCAAGCCCGATTTACAGCGTACCACTTCCTCTTTGGATAAAGAAGTACTGGTAGGTTTCTTTGCCCGTGTCAATTATGACTATAAGCGCCGCTATTTGCTGACGGTTTCAGCACGCTATGACGGAGCCTCCCAATTTGCCGAAGATCATAAATTCGCATTGTTTCCGGCCGTATCCGGAGGATGGAATATGCATTATGAAGACTGGTTTCCCAAAACCGTTGTCAGCCGGATGAAATTGCGGGCGAGTTGGGGACAGACCGGAAATAATAAGTTGTCGTATTCTAATACCCAAGGCGAATATGCTTCATATATTTATGCCGGAAATCCGGGGGTACTGAATAGTGTACTTGCCAATAACAGTTTGGTATGGGAAACAACCTCTAATGTGGATTATGGTTTTGATGCCGGTTTCTTTGATAATCGTCTTGAACTGTCGGTAACCGGATATAATAAATTGACTTCCGATCGTTTGTATGACAAAGCTCTTCCGGCACAGACAGGTTTTAGTTCTATAAAGGCCAATTTGGGGACTGTACAGAACAAAGGTTTTGAGTTATCGCTGACAGCACATCCTCTTTCAACAACTTCCCCCGTGAATTGGGATGTTACGGGTACTTTCAGTATGAACAGGACGTATATGAAAAAGCTTCCTTATAATGGGAGAGACAAAAATCGGGTACAGGGCGGACTTGTATGGGATGCTAAATCGGGTACTTATGTTGAGACCGGCGGCCTGGCCGAAGGCGAGAGGATAGGCGGACGTTGGGGATATAAGTATCTGGGGGTATACGATACAGATGAAGAAGCTGCAAAAGCTCCGGTCGACACCAAGGTCTCCGGTTCTAAGATGAATAAGAAAAAGGTTGCCGGAGATGCTATCTGGGCCGACCTTGACAATAATGGAGTTATCGATGATAAGGATATTACTTTTATTGGCTGGGCCAATCCGGATAAGAAGGGAGCCTTGATTAATAATTTGTCTTACAAGAATTTTTCTCTTCGTTTGGTTGTCGATTTTGCTTTAGGACATTCCATTGCCAATATATGGAGATGCCGTGCCAATGCCAATGCACGCAATGCCATTATAACGACTACTGACGTTACGAATGGAAACATCTGGTGGCAGACGGGTGATGCTGCAACAGCCAAGTATCCGCGTTACGATGTTGCTTCGGACTGGGATAACGGATATCGCAATCACATGCGTACAATAGCTTATGCCGGAATGAATTCAAATGGAAATGCCGACAATACGGCTTATTATTCAAAGGGAGATTATTTGTGCTTCCGTGAGGTTTCGTTAGGTTATGAACTGCCGCGTTCCGTATGTTCTAAAATGAAGGTGAAAGGGGTGTCTTTGAATGCCGGTGTGACAAATATCGGATACATTACAGCCTTTGACGGATTAAATCCTGAACAGTACGATGGACAAGAGACCGGTGAATACTTTCTCCCGATTCAATTTAACTTTGGTGTAAGACTAACTTTTTAAAATGATTTTCACTATGAAAGCAACAAAAATATTGATCTGTATTCTCTGCTGCACATGGATTTGCAGTTGTAGCTTGTTGGAGGTTGATCCGGTTTCTACCATCACTTCACAGTCGTTCTGGAAAACTCCGGGAGATGCCAAAGCTTATCTTACGGGCATTTACAATAAGGTGCGTGACCTGAATAATACTTCTTATTACGGTGAAGACCGGGGAGATGCTTTTAAAGCCGGTGAGATCGGCCCTACGAGTGTGGCATGGGCCCATACTTTGCTTGAGAGCAATGCTCCTTCTTATCGTTCGGCTTATAATATCATTCATCACGCCAATCTTCTTTTCAATAAAATTGAAAGTCTGAAGTTTACTAATGAGACTGAGAAGAATCGTATAAAAGCTGAGTGTCACTTTCTAAGAGCATATACTTATTTTCTTATAGTGCGTATTTGGGGAGATGCTCCCATCATTACTGATCCTGTGCTTTCGGACAACGTTGAGCTTAAACCCCGTTCTCCCAAAGAAGACGTCATGAAGTTGATCCTTGAAGATATAGAACAGTCTGTCCTGTTATTTCCGGAGGATGGATATATCAATAAGAATTTAGCTTCAAAGCCGGCTGCCTATGCTTTGAAAGCCGATGTTTTAATGTGGAAAGCAAAGGTCCTGAATGGTGGAAATGCGGATCTGGAAGAAGCGATCAAGGCAATCGACCAGGTAGGCGGGAGTGGAGTGTCTTTGCTACCGGATTATGCAAAGGTATTTGCCAATGATAATAAAAAGAATAATGAGATCATTTTCTCTTTTTATTTTGAACGTTATGAAACTGGAAATCTTTCTATTGCAACCAACACTACATCGAGAACCGATAATTTATCGATGGCTGTCAACTTGGCCGATGCGGCAACTTCACCCAATCAGAGCCGCCATGTCTATGCCCCAAGTGACAAGGCCAGAGAGTTGTATCTTAAGTATCCGGGCGATAGGCGCTATAAAGTCGCCATGATTGATTTGGTGGATAAAGATGGTAACCTGATTTTAACCCAGACAAACAAATTCAGGGGGAAGGCCTATTCCGACGATCGTTATTTTGACGATGACTTGATAGCTTATCGTTGGGGAGATCTTCTTCTGTTGCGTGCTGAGGCCAATGCTGCACTCAATAAGATATCTGAGTCTCTTGTCGATCTGAATGAGGTTCGTGACCGGGCGGGCCTGGAGCCCTATGATGGCCCGAAAGATAAGATTGCTGTAGAGAAAGAAATCTGTGACGAACGTTTAAGAGAGCTTTTTATAGAGCAAAAACGATGGTTTGATTTGGTGCGTTTCCATTGTGGCGGGACCATTGACATTTATAAGGAGGTGCCCAATTTGAATGACAAACCCGGTTATCCGTTGTATTTCCCAATCAATTATAATGATATGGTCTTAAATGACAAACTGGTGCAGACAGATGGGTACGAAAGTAATGTAGAGAGATAGAATATAAAAAGAAGGAACTGTGTGGAGTAGCTGTTATATACTTTTACACAGTTCTTTTGATACGGAAGTATAATAATTTAAAGCATAAGTTTATGAAGAACACAATCTTGAAACTGTTTCTATTGTTTTGTGCTGTTCCTTCAATCGGACAAAATGTCCACCCCAATCTGCCTTGGATCGACATATCGGGGCAGCGTGAACGGCAGGTGACAATAGCTCCGGGCAGGCCGGATTTATATAACGGACATCCTACTACTGTAATGATGGATGATCATAAGACTATTCTTTGTACCTGGTCTTACGGGCATGGAGGTAAAGCGTCTTTCATAGCTGAAAGTAAGGATGCCGGGCTGACTTGGAAAAATGGTAAAACCCCTGCTGACTGGCAGACGATGAGCAATTGTCCCAGTATTTATAAACTGACGGATAAGCAGGGGAAAGAACGTGTCTTTGTGTTTAGTGCCTGGCCGGACATGCCTATGACTTATAGTGAAGACGGAGGGAAGAGCTGGAGTCCGGTCCGTAGTTTGAATAAACCTTGTGTGATGGCGTTTTCAAGCATTGTAAAATTGAAGAATGGCGATTATCTCGGGTTGTATCACCGTGGACTGAATGATCGGGACCGTCCTCCGTTGACTTTGTGGCAATCTGTCTCACATGACGGAGGACTGACCTGGAGCGAGTCGGTGAAAGTAGGCGAGATGGAGGAGCGTTCACCCTGTGAACCCTGTGTCTTCCGCGCTCCCGATGGCAAACGGCTTGTCTGTGTAGCGCGTGAAAATAACCGGGTAGGCAATTCTCTGATGATGTTTTCTGATGATGAGGGAACCACCTGGTCTCCTTTGCAAAAAACTCCCTGGGGCCTGACCGGAGACAGGCATGTAATAAAGTTTACTCCTGACGGTCGTATGATTGCCGTCTTTCGGGATATGGCTCCCAACAGTCCGACGAAAGGGCATTTTGTAGCCTGGGTCGGTAATTATAAAGATTTGCTTGAGGGAACTTCCGGACAATATAAAATAAAGCTTTTACATAGTTATGCCGGTTCGGATTGTGGATATCCCGGTCTCGAAATCCTTCCGGATGGGACTATTGTCGCCATCACTTATGTTAAAATGCGGCCGGGCCCTGAACAACACTCCATTGTCGGCGTACGCTTCAAACTTGAAGAAACTGATAAAATGCTATATTAACTTTTATCCCCAATTTTACCAATATGCGTTATATTTCGATATTGTTTTTATTGAGTTGTTTTTTACTCAGTACTCCGTTACGTGCCGAGCGGGTGAAAGTTATTGTTCGACAGCCCATAGTACCGGTCTTGACAAAAAAGGAGATTAATCCGGTTTTGCAATTAAAGTTGATAAAGAGCTGTCCGGGACCATGTTTTGTAAAGGAGATCGGATTATCCCTGAAAGGTACTACTTTGTTGACCGATTTAACTCATTTGAGTTTATATAGAGTTGCCGGAAAGAGGGGGCTTTCTGACTGGGAAAAGTGTGTCGACTCAGTTGCTCCCGCTTTAAAAACGGTTTTAGACACTCCGTTGGAATTGAAATCAGATACTACCATACTGTGGGTAACTGTTAAATTGAAAGATAAAGTTGACTTAACCCATCGTGTGACGGTCAGTTGTGATCATGTGACGACGACTTGTGGTAAGGCTTCTGTAACTTCCGTTCGTCCGATTGTCGCACTCCGTACCGGAGTCGCTGTACGGCAAAGAGGGGAAGACGGAGTTCATACTTCGCGTATTCCCGGCATTACTACTTCCCTGAAAGGAACTTTGATGGCCATATTTGATGCCCGTTACGATAGTTCGCGTGACTTGCAAGGTGATATCGATATTGCGATGATGCGAAGCCTGGATGGTGGAATGAGCTGGCAGCCGATGCAGATAGTGCTCGACCGCAAAAAGTGGGGTGGATTGCCAGAGAAATATAATGGAATCAGTGATGCTTGTATCCTGACCGATGAAAAGAACGGTACTATTTATGTGGCGGGACTCTGGATGTATGGAGTCTTAGATCCCCGATCGGGTAAATGGGTGGAAGGAATGACGCAGGACAGTACCCGTTGGATACACCAATGGCATGCGAAAGGTTCTCAGCCCGGGCTCGGGGTTAAAGAGACCTGTCAGTTCTTGATTACGAAAAGCGTGGATGACGGACTGACTTGGAGTGACCCTGTAAATATAACAGCACAAACCAAGAAACCGGAATGGTGGCTGTATGCTCCGGCACCGGGGCATGGCATTACTTTGAAAGACGGTACATTAATATTTCCCACACAAGGCCGTGATAAAGATGGAATACCATTCTCTAATATTACGTATAGCAAGGATGGGGGAAAAACATGGATAGCCTCTAAGCCGGCTTATCACAACACTACGGAGTGCATGGCAGTCGAATTACAGGATGGCAGTGTCATGTTGAATATGCGTGATAACCGTAATCACGGTAATAAAAAGGTCAATGGACGCCGTATTTGTGTCACCTCCGATCTGGGAAGCACATGGACGGAACATTCCACTTCCCGAAAAGCATTGATAGAGCCTACTTGTATGGCAAGTATTCATCGACATACTTATCAGGAAAACGGCAGGCAAAAGACTCTTCTTCTATTCTGTAATCCGGAGTCTTATGACAGTAGAGACCACATGACGCTAAAGTGCAGCCTGGATGATGGAAATACCTGGGATTCCGGCCGGAAAATCATGTTGGATGAGTTGGGAAGTTTTGGCTATTCCTGCATAACTTCGGTCAATGATTCTACGATTGGTGTTTTTTATGAAAGTAGCCAGGCACAGATGGTTTTCCAACAAATACAGTTGAAAGAGCTCATAGGTAAAGGTAAATCATATAAAGAGAGATAGTTGGTATGAAAAATAGAAAAATATATCCTTGGATCGTTGTCGGACTTTTATGGTTTGTGGCATTATTAAATTATATGGATCGTCAGATGCTGTCAACCATGAAAGATGCGATGCAGATAGATATTATAGAATTGCAGTCGGCTACCAATTTTGGGCGGCTAATGGCAGTCTTCCTTTGGATTTACGGTCTTATGAGTCCGATGGCAGGAATTATTGCCGATCGCGTCAGTCGTAAATGGTTGATTGTCGGGAGTCTTTTTGTCTGGTCGGCAGTCACTTATGGCATGGGGTATGCCGATACATTTAATCAAATCTACTGGTTGCGCGCATTGATGGGAGTCAGTGAGGCATTATACATTCCTGCGGGCCTCTCCTTGATAGCCGATTGGCATCAGGAGAAATCACGTTCGCTGGCAGTCGGTATCCATATGACGGGATTGTATGCCGGTCAGGCTATTGGCGGGTTTGGTGCTACGGTAGCTGCGGCCTATTCGTGGCATACTACATTCCATTGGTTCGGTATTGTAGGCATTGTCTATGCATTGGTCTTGATTATATTCCTTCGTGAGAATGAAGAACATGCCAGGGTCATTCGGGCCATGCATACAGATAAATCAAAAAAGATTCCGTTGTTTAAAGGAGTGACTCTTTTATTCGGTAATATTGCTTTTTGGATTATTCTGTTCTATTTTGCGGCTCCCAGTCTTCCCGGATGGGCTACGAAGAATTGGTTGCCTACCCTGTACGCTGAGAATCTCGATATTCCTATGGCTGAGGCAGGGCCTATATCCACTATAACGATTGCTGTCTCTTCTTTTATCGGAGTTATTCTGGGAGGGTTATTGTCAGACCGTTGGGTATGCAAAGACATACGCGGACGTATCTATACAGGCGCAATCGGGTTAGGGTTGACCATACCTGCGCTTCTTTTATTGGGCTTAGGCAATGGTTTCATCAGTATAGTAGGTGCAGGATTTCTGTTTGGGGTCGGTTTCGGTATGTTCGATGCCAATAATATGCCTATTTTGTGCCAGTTTGTTTCGGCCAAATATCGGGCAACGGCCTATGGTATAATGAATATGACCGGAGTTTTTGCCGGAGCAGTTGTAACAAGCTTGTTTGGAAAATGGACGGACGGTGGCAATCTGGGATTGGGATTTGCTATTCTGGGAGGTATTGTATTGTTGGCTTTGGGCATGCAGTTGTGCTTTCTTCGTCCGCACACGGATAATATGGAATGATACAAATCATTTCCCGGACAGGGAGTAAGGTTCCGGTCCGGGAAATGACTGTATCAGAACGGTTAGTTTACAGTCCCAATACGTTTGGGGTTGTTTCTGCTTGCTGATTATTGAACTGTCCGTTCAGGCTCTCTCCCTCTTTCGGGTTCAGCTCCAGCGATTTCTTCATATCTTCAATCGAACCGTCTTTGTCCCCGTTTAATAGTTTGGCACGTCCCCGTTCATGATAGGCGGCTCCAAAGTTCGGATTCAACTCGATAGCTTCGTCAAACAGCTCAATAGCAGCTGTCAATTTCTTCTGTGTGATAAATAGTTGTCCCAGATATAGGTAAGCTTGTTCGTTGAAGGGGTTTATCTCTGTCACATGGAGATAGTCCGTCTCTGCTTCTTCTTCCTTTCCGGTGGCTTCTTTTATTTTGCCACGTAGCAGGAGGGCAGCTTCTTCGTCCGGATTCTGTGCAAGTATGGCTTCAATATCTTCCATAGCCTCTGCAAATTGCTGCATCTTATACAGTGCTTCGGCACGGAGCAGTCGGGCTTCCGTGAAATCATCTTTCAGCACAATGGCTTTTGTCAGATGGGCGATGGTCATTATTCCGTTATCTAATCCATGATTGGCTTTGCCCAACAGGTAGTGTGCCATTGCGTTTCCTTCTTCCAGTGCGATGGCTTTCTGGGCGGCATCGGCCATCTCCTGATAATCTTCTTGCATGAAGCAGAGATTGGCCAGGGTCAGGTACGTGCTTGTCAATTCTGGTTCCAGCGCGATCATACGTTCCAGCAACTCATGTGCTTTCCCGAATTCACCGGTCTGGATGTAAAGCTGGCTCAGATAATTCAGTGTTTCGAAATCTTCTTCAATGGCCAGCGCTTCGTTAAAGCACTTAATGGCATAGTCCGGACGTCCCATACGTTGGGCACGTAGGCCGTCATATTTAAATATCTCAAAGTTCTTTTTGGCGTTTTTTTGTTTTTCTTCCTCAGGGTTTTCTGTTTTCCCCGCAAAAAAAGATTTAAAGAAGTTCGGCATGATCAAAGTTTTTTTAGTTTGGTTGCAAATGTAGTAATTTCATCACATAACCCTGTTGCTTTTCAGGAAGTTTTTTCAGTAAGCAGTCCGTTCTCAGAGCTCAGTAAACCCTCGTCCAGCATAAACCGTATCACTTCGCTCAACTGCTCTTTATCTGTATTTATGTGTGAAGCTATCTCCGCCGGAGTCATCGGATGCTCTTTCAGCAGAGCACATATTTGCTCTCTCAGTCCGTCGAAGGTGCTTTGTGATATATCCGGTTCGGCGCGGTGGCTGAGGCAGACGTCACATTGCCCGCAGTTATGTTCGTTCTTCTCTCCGAAGTAGCGGAGCAGCATCCGGCTACGGCAGACATTCTCCGAAGTGACGTATTCCACCATGGCATGGATACGGGTTTCATAGCGTTCTTTCCGTTCTTCATATACTGCTCGGGGTATTTGCAGATAATGGAGGTCTATCCGCTCACGTGTATATATAATGTAAGGTGTTTTTTTGTGCGGGATGTAGTCGACGATACGGCGCTTGCTCAGCATCACCAGCAAATCGTAAATCTGTTGCCGGGTCAGTCCCGTACGTACCGCCAGAGTCTGCTCGCTGATGTAGGCATAGTCTGTAAAGACACCCGTGTAAGATCGCAGAATCATTTGTATCAGTTTCTCTGCGGCTTCTCCCATCTCACGGAGTTTATATAACTCATCCCGGCGGATCGTGAAGATAATCCGTGAGGCATTGTCCTGCTCATCGGTATATTCCAGGTATCCTGCCTGTGTCAATATCTTCAGTGCGCTGTCTGCAGGTACGGGAAAATATTTGAACTTGCGGCAGAATTCTTCCAGGCTGAAGTCATACATGCATCCCAGCCCGTCGCCCATCGCCATCTGATAATGATATTGCAGATGCTCGTACACATCTTTTATATAGTCTTTATCCGGGAAAGTATCTGCAATGCGTTTGCTGAGCGTTGTTTTATCCGACTTGGCATAGAGTATCACCGCGTATGCCTTTTGTCCGTCTCGTCCCGCTCGTCCCGCTTCCTGAAAGTAGGCTTCCGGTGAGTCGGGCAGGTCCAGGTGGATGACGATACGTACGTCCGGTTTGTCAATGCCCATACCGAATGCGTTGGTAGCTACCATCACCCGGCTTTCTCCGTTTTGCCATCGTTTTTGGCGAAGATCTTTGGTTGCGTTATCCAGTCCCGCATGATAAAAGTCGGCCGTGATTCCTTCGTTTACCAGCAGCTCGGTTGTTTCTTTGGTTTTTCGCCGGCTTCGTACATATACAATCGCGCTGCCTTGTATCCGGTTCAGTATGTGCAGCAACTCCCCGTTTTTATTATCAGTGGGGCGAACGATGTATGCCAGATTCTTTCGTTCGAAGCTCATACGGAACACGTTTTCTTCCCGGAAGCGGAGGCGCTCCTGTATGTCCTTCACTACTTCGGGAGTGGCCGTGGCGGTCAGTGCCAAGACCGGAGCATCCGGTACGAGATCCCTGATATCCGCTATTTTCAGATAAGCCGGACGAAAGTCATATCCCCATTGTGAGATGCAATGGCTTTCGTCTACCGTAATCATACTGATTTTCATGGACCGGAGTTTGGCCCGGAAGATTTCGGTATCCAACCGTTCGGGAGAGATGTATAGAAACTTATAGTCGCCGAAGATGCAGTTCTCCAATGCCACCACAATCTCTTGCCGTGTCATTCCTGAATAGATGGCTATCGCTTTGATTCCGCGCTTTTTCAGGTTCTGCACCTGATCCTTCATTAGAGCAATCAGTGGGGTGATGACAATGCACAATCCCTCTTTGGCAAGGGCCGGAACCTGAAACGTAATTGACTTTCCACCTCCAGTGGGCATCAGTCCCAGTGTGTCTTTTCCATTACCAATGCTGGTTATGATGTCCTCCTGCAGGTCGCGGAAGGAATCATAACCCCAGTATTGCTTTAAAATCTCTTGGTAAGTCACTCTATCGGTTTGATATCTTCAATCTGCAACTGCACTTCCCCCCGTTTGTGGGTGTTCTCTTCAATGGTATAGCAGATGTCAAATGATCGCTTGGTTTTGATATATCTCACGTGTGAACTTTGTCCGAAGGCGATGCCGTTCATCACATTGTTCGATTTGTTGTCTACCAGTTCCAGTTTGATGTGTTCCTGATCGCGACCGACTACCTTGCTTGTTCCATAATCGTACACGTGATGTGTGCAGAACACCGGTTTCTGGTTGTCGGGACCGAACGGGTTGAATCGTTTCAATTCATTGAAGAACTTCGGCGTGATATCTTTAAAATCTATTTCGGCATCGATATCGATCACTGCGCTGGTCTGTTCCGGCAGTATATGTTCCGACACGAAACTTTCGAATCTCTCGGTGAATGCCTGTACGTTTTCCACTTTCATCGATAGCCCGGCAGCATAGGTATGCCCTCCGAAGTTTTCGAGCAAGTCACGGCAATGTTCGATAGCTTTGTAAACATCGAAACCGGATACGGAACGTGCCGAACCGGTTGCCATATCATCCGTCCGGGTCAGTACGACTGCCGGACGATAGTAAATCTCCGTTAATCGTGAGGCAACGATTCCGATCACTCCTTTGTGCCAGTCTTCATTGTAAAGCACTATCGAACGACGGTCTGCCAAGCCTTCCAGTTCGGCTACGATTTTATTGGCTTCTTCCGTCATGCTCTTATCCAGATCCTTCCGGGTTTCGTTGTATTGGTTGATTTGTCCGGCTTTCTCGAGTGCTGCCGAGAAATCTTTCTCAATCAACAGGTCTACCGCTTCTTTTCCGTTCTGTATACGTCCGGAAGCATTGATGCGGGGACCTATTTTGAATACAATGTCGCTCACCGTAATTTCTTTTTCCGATAATCCGCATACATCGATAATCGCTTTCAGTCCTACGCTCGGATTGCCGTTCAGCTGTTTCAACCCATGATAGGCCAGGATACGGTTTTCGCCCATGATCGGTACAATATCCGATGCAATGCTTACGGCAGTCAGGTCGAGCAACGGAATCAGGTGATGAAACTCAATGCCGTTACTGATGGCAAAAGCCTGCATGAATTTGAAGCCTACGCCACATCCCGAAAGATGAGTGTATGGGTATGTATTATCCAGTCGTTTGGCATTCAGGATGGCAACGGCAGGGGGCAATATGTCGTCCGGTACATGATGGTCGCAGATGATGAAGTCAATTCCCTTCTCTTTGGCATACGCAATCTCTTCTACGGCTTTAATGCCGCAGTCCAGTACGATGATAAGCCCTACTCCGGTTTCAGCGGCGTAGTCAACTCCTTTTTTGGAAATTCCGTATCCTTCGTTATAACGGTCAGGGATGTAATAGTCAAGGTTCGAATAGAACTGTTGAATGAACTTGTAGACCAGTGCCACAGCCGTGGTACCGTCCACATCGTAATCTCCATAAATCAGAATGCGCTCTTTCTTTCCCATCGCCATGTTCAGGCGTTCCACTGCGATGTCCATATCCTTCATTAGGAATGGATCATGCAAATCGGGCAATTGCGGACGGAAGAATTTCTTGGCATCCTGTGCCTTCGTAATTCCCCTTTGTACCAAAAGTCGTCCCAGGACGGGGCTAATACCTAGTTCCTGAGCCAATGCCCGGCTTATCTCTGCCTGTTCTTGTGTGATGGGTCGATAATTCCATTTGTGATTCATTTTATATATTGTTTTTTCTTTTTATCTGTTCTCTGATGCCGGAAGTGCATAACTTTCCAACAAGCTGTAAAAGTACGAAAAAAACCGGAAGTGTGGGGGATATACTGAAAAAAATAATTGCTTGTGTTTTGTTTATCGATATTTGGTGCGACATGGTGAATCTACTATCTTTGTATCGTACTATTAAGTGTTATAATTATGCAAGATATAATAAACGGGCGTTGCGGTTGGTGCGGAAGTGACGAACTGTATGTGAAGTACCATGATCAAGAGTGGGGAAAATTGGTGACCGATGACAAGACGCTGTTTGAGTTTCTTGTGTTGGAGAGTGCTCAGGCCGGCTTGAGTTGGATAACCATCCTTAAGAAACGTGAGGGGTATCGCAAAGCCTTTTGCAATTTCGATGCTGAGTCGGTGGCACAAATGACCGATGAAGATGTTGAACGGTTGATGCACTTTGATGGCATTGTGAAAAATCGTCTGAAGATCAAATCGACCATCACAAATGCAAGGTCATTTCTCGCCGTACAAAAGGAGTTCGGTAGTTTTTATGACTATACTCTATCATTCTTTCCCGACAGAAAACCGATTGTCAATACATTTCAGTCATTGAGTGAGATTCCGGTATCATCTCCCGAATCTGATGCCATGAGCAAGGATATGAAAAAACGGGGATTTAAATTCTTTGGAACTACGATTTGCTATGCTCACTTGCAGGCCTCCGGATTTATGAATGATCATCTGGCGGATTGCATCTGCCGGAAGAGGTAAATAACAATATAACTGTGTACAGTGGAAGAGGATATTTTATGCCTTTTGCCCGTTAACATTGTTAATGCCATTTTCCGATGGCTTTGTTCTTGTCTGCAAATAACAAGTCTTTTGCATTTAAAGAATTTGCTATTTGCAGACGAAAAACGAACTTTAACGTAACGTTAAAATAAAGCTTCTGCAGATTGAAATATTGTGCTCTGAAGTGGCTGTAGATCATTTGTTTAAATGTATGTCCCGTTTTCCATTCCCGACAGAGAACCTTCCGTATGGAAACCGGTATACTTGCTTTTTTATCAACTGCAAACTGTACTTTCCTATCCGGATTATTTTCTTTTTGCCTTATTCAGTGCTGCTATCAGATACCTTCCTTTTGCCCCTATGTCACTCCAGCAAGTATTGGCAATCAGTTGCCATACCCGTGTTCCTTTCCTTCCATAATCCGATAGCCTGAGTATGGCATTCACCTCTCCTGCTTCGGTAATCCCCAGTCTTTTGAGTGTATCTGTCAGTCCCGGATAATTGTGTGTCATTGTGTTGAAGGCGTATCCGGGTATCGGGAGAGGAGCAGAAACCTCCTCCCATTCTTTCTCCTTCCCCTTGGGGGGAGCTGAGGGGGGTAATTCTTTATTTTCCTCTGCTTTCTTTTCTTTTACTTTACTTTGTCCGGAATTGCATGCATTTTTTGCGTTAACGGCTACATCATGTACTACATTTCCCGGACTAATGGTTACATTTTCACCTTCCGGCGCTTCTGTTTCCTGCTGAGTCAAGTCGTTCACCAGCAGATAGGGCAATGCTTTCAGATCCCTTTTTCTTCGCTTTGTTGCCTCCATCCATATCTTCTGTATGTTTGCCGAAGTCAGTATTCCGTTTGCCAGATAACTGTTTCTGTCCAATATCCCTTTGATGAAGAGGATCTCAATGATCCCCTGTACCTCAGCGGCCTGCACCTCTCTTCCCGCCTTGTTGGCAAAAATCAGACACTGCTCTTCATCCCAACGGATGAAGTATCCCTCTTTGTATATTTTGCACAGCAGTTTCAGTACGATTGCCGAACCCTTTATTCCATATTTAGCTTCTATCACTTCCATTGCGTTCTCTTCCATGAAGTTTACGCCCACCGGGAAATAGTTGATCCCGTCATATGCTATTGCCATTGTTTTTTAGATTAGTCGTTTGTACTTTCAATAATACATTCACCATAAATTACCCCGGATTCCCAAAGATGTCTTCACTTGATTTCTCAAAATAAAAATAATTCATCGGTGAAAATCCGTGTAATCTGTGGTGGCGCCCTATACGATCGGTCTCCACTCCATGAAGTTCTCCATCTGGAATGTCGTCCATCGCTGTTCATCCACATTCCAGTAGACTACGGCGCCTTCTATTTTTGTGGGATCATACTTTTTGTGGAATTCCGCTTCATAGTAGATCAGTGTCGCTTTTACCAACCTGAAGTCTCCGTTCTGCTTTTGATAAGCGATGGCTGCGTGCCCGTATTGCAGGTGGTCGGTCAACGCTTCCAGGCGCTCCGCCATCCATTCGGCACACATTTCAGTGTATCCTTTCTCAAAGACAATCCGTTTTTTCCATCTCAGTTTCATGGCTTCAGTTTGTGATGCCGGTCTTTTCTTCTGTTTCATACGTATATGATTTAAAGGGTTAATAGATAAATTATCGCCCCAAAGGTAGGTCGGATCGAATGTATTCCGGTTTGATAAAATTCATTGTAGGTATTTCAGCGCTTTCCTTCTTGGTTCTTTTTCTTTCTTTCCATCTTATTCCAGATTTCGTTGACGTAAGTTCTGATTGTGCTGAAAACTAATGGTTTGAATACTCCATTTCTTATTTTTCCAAAAAGTTTTTTTTCCTCTATGTAGCGTGCCAATGAATCTTTGCACGTCTTGATATTTTGTTCTTTTGCGTCCAATATGTAGGATTCTATCAGCGCTTTTATAACTCCTTCATTGTTGGAGATAATTCCCGGTATCTGCGTTCCTGCTTTTCTGCCTCTTGTCTCTTTAATAGGTTCTGTGATAGGAGGTTGTGCTTTGGCGTTAGCGTTTTTTTACACTTTTGTTCACTGTCTGTAATAATTCATTTTCTTTGTTCATGATTTTTTTATTTAATCAATAACTAAATGTTGTTAATATGTTGCAAAGGTAGAGAGTAATCTTTCAGTGGGCAAATGAATGTGGAATTAAAGTGGGAATCAAAGGGAAAATGAAACCTTTTCTCTTCTTAATTGTCTGATATTAAATGAAATAATTCTTAAAAAAGTGAGTGTTTCAATAAACGATCGTTTAATTGAACGCAAAGATAGAGGGTATTTTCATAACTGCAAAATGTTTAATAAAAAAAATATTTTCCTTCATGGCTTGATCTATTTAATTATTTGATAATCAAATGTCTATAAACTAACAAAAAACGCTTTAATATCTGTCTGCTTTTATATGTATTTTAATTGTCTGGATCTTTAAAAAAGTGTGTTTCAAAAGACGATCGTCTTTTGAAACACTTTTGCTTCATAATAGACTCGTTTACAGATTGTAAGATCAGTAAAGCCCTGTTTTTTCAAAACTTTGTTTTCTGTTCTTCTTTTTCAAACTGTCTCTCCTGTGATAGGGGAGTACCTGATGAAATGATATACGCTGCAAGGCAAACAACAGAATTAGCAAACTTGACCGGAAGGTGTTTCACTACCCCGGTGTCCCCCAATTATATCCTTTTGTGAACAATAGCATTAATAAATCCTGGTACGCCCTTCGTATCACCTATAGCCGTGAGCTTGCCTTTAAGGAATACCTGGACTCCCGCGGAGTGAGGAATTTTCTTCCCATGCGCTATGAATACGTATTCCGTGGTGAGCGTAAGATCCGTAAATTGGTTCCTGTTGTTCACAACTTGGTTTTTGTTTATGCCACTCGCAGTGAGGTTGACGAAATGAAATCCACTGTCGGGGCTTCTCTTCCTATTCGTTATATCATGGACCGTGAAACCCGTCAGCCTATTACCATTCCTGAAGTCCAAATGCGTAGTTTTATCGCCGTTGCCGGTAATTACGATGAACAGGTTGTTTATCTGGATCCTTCAGTCGTTTCCATGAAAAGGGGAGACCGTGTCCGTGTCACCGGTGGCATCTTCGAGGGAGTTGAGGGTGAGTTTGTCCGTATCAAAGGTGACCGCCGTGTGGTGGTTTCCATCCAAGGGGTTATGGCAGTTGCCACGGCCTTCATTCATCCCTCTTTAATCGAATTAATAAAGAATTAAAAACTCTGTGAACTCTGTGCCCTCTGTGGTGCATATTCCAATACGTAAATAAATCACCATGTTGTCTTTGCAATCAGAAATCGATTCTTTGTGCGCCGTTTCGCACGAACTTCTCCATTTAGGTCTGGATGGCGAACCCATCTACTCCGACCGTTTCCGTCAGTTGAATACGGATGTGTATCATCGTTGTGAGCATCTTTTCGGTTCACATGGACGTACCCTCGAAGAGGAAGCTTCTCTTTGTATCGCTTTGTTGACCGGCTATAATGCTACCATTTATAATCACGGTGATAAGGAAGATAAAATCCAGTCGGTCCTCAATCGTAGTTGGGATCTCTTGGATACACTTCCCGCTTCGCTTTTGAAATGCCGTTTGTTGGTAGCTTGTTACGCCGAGGTCTTTGACGAAGAGCTGGCGGCGGAGGCACATGCAATAATAGACGGTTGGAAGGATCGGGAATTGACGAGGGAAGAGTTTGAGATTGTGGAGCATTTAAAGAATTTGGAGGAAAACCAGTATCCGTGTAGCGAGGTAGACTGATCGATATAACCGTAAATTTAATGATGTATCATTTAAATGTGAAAATTTTTTGTGAACTGCTTGCCGAATTCTAGTTTCAATTTCAAAGAAAGAGGTAAGTGTCCCAAAATAACGTCTTAACTTGTTTTCGGTTAGCGTCCCCAAAAGACATCTAGCATAATTTATAGAAAATGGAGACCTTTGTCGCTGTAATCAGAGACCCTATAAATATGTATAGTAACAGCGGTTTTGAACGTTTCTTCTTTCGCTACAAGTTTGAAGCGTTGAGTAACAAAAAGTCTATTCAATCCTTTTGTTTTAGAAACAAGGTCTCCTACGACTTCTTTGAGAAATGGTAGAAGGATACACGTCACAAGTTGGCTCCGGTAGAAGTGACCGGTCATCTGGATTCAGGTCAACCGGAACATTCGGAGCCTCAGGATTCTCACCCTGCTTCCTGTCAGGAAACAGTTCGTATCATGGTGGATATCAGTATGAGCAATGGTGTTCACATCCGGCAACGTAATCTAAGCCACGATGGTCTGAAACATCTTGTGGAGAAGTTGGAGACTTTATGTTGAGCGTTACCGAACTGATAAAGATACTGAAAGATATTTGTCTTGAGAAAGATTCTATCGTCAACTGCGATGAAACCTAGTGTCGTATGAAGGTTGAAGACCGCTATGGGAAGAAATATATGTAGTGTCTGGTGAACAAGGCTGCTAAGGTGGTAATCTACTGTTATGAGGGTTTTACGTCACATCCTTGGTGATAGCCAACTCAAGGCGCTTCAGTCTGACGGCTCCAATGTATATATGTATTTGGATGACGAACTGATAGATACCGATCATCTTTGCTGTCTGACTCATTCCCGTGCAAAATTCAAATATGTTTTGGAACAAGGGGGAGATAAGGATACCGCCTTCTTCTTAGATACTGTTGGAGAACTTTATCATCTGGAAGCCGAATATGAAGATGGTAAGTTAAGTGCTGAACAGATACCAACTTGCCGCCAGAATCTAGAGACTAAAGAGATCATCATACGATTGCGCATCAAGCTGGATGCAATACTGTCGAATATGCATCCTTCCAGAGGCAAGTTGATGGAGAAAGCTCTGAATTTTACCTGAATACTTTCTGGATTCAACTTTTTGCTTACCTCAAAGATGGTTCTTATACGATCGACAATTCCATTGCGGAACGATTCATATGCCCACTGTCCGGTGAGCGCAAGAACTCCTTATTCTTTGGCAGTGACAAGATGGCGAGAGTATCTGCAGCTTACTATACGATCATATCCACTTGCAAGATGCAGGGCGTTCCTGCATTGCGATACTTTAAAATGTTTTTGCAGGCAATCGTTAACGGACGTAGGGATTATGAGAATTTTCTTCCCATGACTATCGGACTGGGTAATAATAGACTTTAAAAATCAACTCCTTTTTTGAGCTTATTTAATGTATGACCGCCTTTTGGCGGCTATACATACAGGATATGTCAAAATTGGACACTAACTTTATTCCGTTTGGTAGATAATCTGGAGGTTTTATGCTGGCAGTTTCGGGCTTAAAGAATTTCTATTACCTTCCGCATTTTCATGATATGCGTTGTTGTTATTCCCTGATTATGAAAGCTATTCGTATGAGTTATCATCATAATCCTTATAACGGTGATGTTTTCTTTTTTTATGTCCAAGAATGAGCGCAGTCTTCGTATGGTCATGTACGAGAAACACTCCTTCAATATTCATACTCGTACTTTTTCGAGAGGTTATTGGTTTATGAAAATCCTCATTGAATAAGATAAGACTGTTTATCAGGTTGATTGGAAGGACATTGTTTCTATCCTTGAGAGTCCTGTGATAAGGGGGATTACGAGTAACGTAAGGGGCTTTCAAATAACTAAAGTATAATTGGACGCTTACAATTTGAGATACAATGAAAAGAATTGTTTTTGCCGGAGGTTCAGGTACACTTTTGTAGCTAATCACGAAAGGAATAAGCAAACAATTATTTTCTATATTTGATAAACGTTATAAGGTGAATCAGTTTTTTTCTCCTGACCTAATTCTTGCTTGTAGGTAAAAGGGCGTAGCGGATAAATCATATGATAAAAATTACCGATAAATCTAAATGTTGTGGATGTGAGGCGTGTAGTCAGATATGCCCCAAAAAATGTATTACGATGAAACCAGATGAAGAAGGTTTCATGTATCCAATTGTAGACGAATCCATATGTATAAATTGCGGATTATGTGAAAAGACTTGTCCAGAACTTAATCTACAAGAAAATAAGAATCCTATTGATGTTTTTGCTGCGATTAATCCTAATGCGGAAATTAGGCTTAAAAGTTCTTCAGGTGGTGTCTTTTTTTATCTTGCAGAAAAAATAATTAATCAAGGAGGTGCTGTAATCGGTGCATGTTACGATAAAAATTGGAGAGTGAAGCATGAAGTGGCGTATACATTAGATGATGTGCAAAAAATGCGTGGAAGCAAGTATGTACAAAGCAGAATGAATGATGTATATTTACAAACCAAAAAACTCTTACAAAATGGAATACCAGTATTATTTAGTGGAACATCGTGTCAAATAATGGCGCTGAAATTATTCCTTAATAAGGAATACGATAAACTTTTAGCTGTTGAGTTAATCTGTGCAGGTGTGCCAAGTCCTCTTTTGTGGAGTAAATATTTAAAAGAAGAGGTATATCCTAAAATAAATAGCAGTCAACCTTCTCAAGAAATATCAAATATTGAATTCCGAGAGAAATCAAAAGGTTGGAAAAATTTTAGGATTGTAATATCATCTAAGCGTGCTACTACGCATATTGTCTCGGATTTCAATTATGAAAATTCCTTCTTTAGTTGTGTTCTTAAACGTGCGGTTCAAAGATACTCTTGCTATTCATGTCCTGCAAAGGCCGGACGTAGCAATAGTGATATTACACTTGGAGACTTCTGGAATTATCAAAGTGATGATATTATCGTTGACGATGATAGGGGAGTGAGTGTTGTGCTTGCAAACACGGAAAAGGGAATTCATTTTTTAGAAGGGCTTACGCTTACACGTAGAGAATTTGGTGAGGTTATGATGAAAAATCCCGCTTCAGTTAAGAGTGGTACGTGTAGCGTGTATAGAAAGAATTTTTATAAGAGGATTAATCACAAGTCTGTCCGAGAAGAAATGGCTTTTTTGAAACGCCATGTACTGATAAGACGGATTGTAAATAAATTACTTAGGTTGATCCGTGTAAATTATTTATTAAAGTATTAAGTTAAGATTAGATATGAAAATAGGATTATTAACATTACCTGTAGAAACTGGTTATGGTAGTATTTTGCAAGCTGTAGCATTGAAGACCAAACTAGTTGATCTCGGACATGATGTTACGTTAATACGCAGACATGTAGAACGTAAAGATTCGTTTCTTAGAATTACTGTTCGTACAATTAAAAAATATATATTTAGAAAACCTATAATTGTTCAAATTAGTAAAAAATACAGAGACGAATTTCCTATTATTACAAAATATACACAGCCTTTTATTGATAAACACTTGAGCCCTTACACCGAATTCTATTATTCAAGTAAGAGTATGAAAAAAATCAATAAATTAGGTTTTGATGCAATTGTTGTAGGAAGTGATCAAGTATGGAGACCGGGCTATGTACAAAATGTAGCAGATTTTTTTCTTTATCAAATAGATAACAATATTAAGAAATATTCCTATGCAGCATCGTTTGGCACAGACGAGTGGTTGTTTACTGAAAAAGAAACATCAATTTGTAGGGATGCAATTAAATATTTTTTAAAAATTAGTATAAGAGAATCATCAACAATAGATTTATGTTATGATAAGCTAGGGAAAAAGCCTGAATTTGTACTTGACCCAACTTTATTACTTGATAATAAATTCTATTCTGGTTTAATAGAAAAACATGAATCTTATAGAGAAGGAAAGTTATGTGCATATATTCTCAATAAGAAAAGCTTGATGCCAATTGTGGAGACATACTCAAAAATCTTAGATACTAGTTCTGTTTTTCCACATAGTGAGGTGGAGGATGTTTCTGCACCCTTAGACTTACGTGTTGTACCATCTGTTTCTGATTGGTTAGATTCTATAAGATCTTCGCAAGCTGTTTGTACAGATTCTTTCCATGGCATGGCTTTTTCAATCATCTTTAGAAAACCGTTTATTGTTGTTGTCAACAAGGAAAGAGGAGCTGCTAGATTCTTTTCGCTTCTAAACGCTCTTAATTTAGAGCATAGAATTGTTGATGAATCAACAGATCTTAATGATTTAAAGCCTATCGACTGGGGTGATGTGGAAGATCGTCTCGCCAAAATGCAAGGACAATCTATTCAGTTTCTTAAAAGCATTCAATAAACCAGGATTTCTATATTCAATTAATGGGTTCAACAAATAATAAAGTTATAGCAAAAAATACTATAGTTCTATATTTAAGAATGATTATTAGTATGCTGATTTCTTTTTATACTAGCAGGCTCATTCTTAAATCTCTGGGTGTAGTTGACTTTGGTATTTACAATGTAGTATCTGGGTTTGTTGTAATGTTATCTTTCTTGAACTTGTCATTGAGCAACAGCACTCAGCGTTATTTAATTTATTATTTAGGCAAAGGTAATCTTAACAAATTAAAGGAAGTATTCTCTGCTTCTTTGCTTATTCATAGTATTTTCGCCCTCGTGATTGTTGTCGTATGCGAATGCGCTGGTCTATGGTATATTCATATGGTTATGGTATTTCCTATAGAGCGTATGGGGGCAGCTTTAGTAGCATTTCATTGTTCTATAGTTTCATTGTTTTTTGTTATTATTGCTGTACCATTTTATGCAGATATAATAGCTCATGAAAAAATGGGGGCATATGCAGCAATTACACTTATTGATGCAGTTTTACGCTTGGGTATCGCTATTGCATTGAAATTCTCACAAAATGATAGATTGGTAATATATGCTATTCTACTGATGCTATCGCAAATTTCCATTCAATTATCATATGGCTATTATAGTAAAACGCATTTTAATGAAGTCGGTTTTGTAAAACAAATAGGGTTAAAACTGATAAAAGAGATGTTAGCATTCTCAGGCTGGACGATTATTGGAAATTTAGCATTTATATTGTATAGTCAGGGAACAAATATGATTCTCAACGTCTTTTTCGGTCCTATCGTAAATACAGCAAGGGGGTTGGCCGCTCAGGTACAGGGCAGTCTAATACAATTCTGCAGTAGTTTCCAGACAGCTGTCAATCCTCAGATAATCAAGCAATACGCTTCTGATGATTTGTTGTCAATGAATATTTTAGTCCTTAGGAGTTCAAAAATATCTTTCTTCTTGCTCTATTTTATTTCGATACCTATATTTGTAGAAGCAGATTCCCTGATGGCTCTTTGGCTGGAGGAAGTTCCTCCTTATTTGGTTGGCTTTGTGAGATTGTCGGTTTTGGTTTCATTTATAACAGCGTTGGCTAATCCATTTGCAACGGCGATTAGTGCCACTGGCATTATTAAAAAATATCAGTTAATTATAGGCGGCATCTTGTTGCTAAATCTACCTGTATCTTTACTTTTTCTTTATTTAGGTTTTTCACCCTATTGCGTGTATTTTATACAATTGGCGATAGAAATTTTTGCCATTATTGTTAGAATTATCTTTTTTTCTTCTCAAATATCAATTAAAATATTTGATTATTTGTCACAGGTTCTCCTTAGAATTGTCATTACATTGCCAATTTGTTTGTTTATTCCATTATGGCTAAAAAAGCAATTATGTTTGAATATGATTGTTGAATTAATCACAATAACTATTTTTTCTTGGTTTATATCCGTCATTTTTATTTATTGTGTTGGAATGACTTGTGAGGAAAGAATTTCATTGAAGAGTATAGTAAAAACAAAGCTTACAAAATTTAAGTAAACCCTATTAGAAATAAAATTGTCACACAGGGGAACCTCAGCCTATATAAGTATTATGAATATTCTTTTTTTAGTAAGATTATGGCCCGAATTTGGGGGAGGAGAAACAGTTACCAGAAGCTTGGCAAATGAATTTGAGAAGAGAGGAAACAATGTTCATGTAATTTATTTTGTAGATTCGAAGATTAGCAACTTTGCTATGTTAGATGATAGAATAGTTTCATATCGTATAGACAATGTCAAATGTGATCAAAACTCATATGATGTTAGTATGGCTGAATTTGTTAATCAACAAATTTGTAATTACATAAGGCAAAATAGTATCGAAATTGTTATTAATCAGTGGATCCCGTTAGAATACACTACTTCAATAAAAATAAAAACTAGTGCAAAAGTTGTAAAATGTTTACATACATCTTTCTACAATCGCATTTCTATCAGCTATAGATTATCAAAGCTTTTAAAACCAGAAATTAAACATGGTAGTATTATCGCTAATACCATAAAAGAAGTTGTGAAAATTTTAATTGCACCATTTTATGAATATTTTTTAGAAAAAAAAGCTATACAGGAAGTAGAACAATATTTTCCTTATATCGATAAATATATATTTCTTTCAACACAATTCTTAAACCAATACTTAGAAGTATCAAATCACTATAATTATAAAGAAAAAGTTTTCGCTATTTCAAACCCTTTATCTCAAAAAGAATATTACCAATACGAACCTAATAGTAAAGAGAAAATAGTTCTTATTGTTGGTAGACTTGAAGAGAGTTGTAAAAATATATCAAGGGCTATTAAGGTTTGGGCTAACGTTGAAAAAGATTCAAAATCCAGATTTTCCGAATGGAAATTCCAGATTGTGGGAGACGGTTCTAGTAAATTAGAATATGAAACTCTCGTAAGTAATCTTAATCTTAAGAAGGTTGAATTTCTTGGATTTCAAGATCCCGTTCCTTATTATAAAAATGCAAGCATTTTTTTGATGACTTCCTCTTTAGAGGGTTTTGGAATGACACTAGTCGAAGCACAGTGTTATGGTGTTGTTCCTATCGTTATGGATTCTTTTTTATCACTTCACGATATAATTACAAATGAGGAAAATGGATTAATTATACCAAATGGTGATATATCTGCTTTTACAAAAGCTCTTTTTAGACTGATGGAAGATAACAAACTATGGCAAAAATTATCTTATAAGTCGTTACAAACGTGTAAACAGTTTGATGTAACTACCATAGCTGACAAATGGGATATCCTTTTTAATGAATTGGAATTAAATAAGAATAAATATGATTATACAATGTAGATTTGATTATGTTAATAGCATTAAAACAATAACTTATTCAAGATACACAGATATGCCTCAGTCTAGTCCTTTCGAGTATACTAGTTTTCTCGTTGCTATTATATCCATACTTTCTCAATCTGTTTACATCAAAGTTAGAAAGTTATAAAGTCAATCGGATTTTTGCCGCTTAACTTATTGTGAGGATTTAAAGCGATTTTAGACTAAATAACATAAACGGACAATACGTGCATTATACCCCTACAAATGAGTGTAAAACATCAAATTTCAGTTTGAAACGCAGCTTAAAAAATTATTGCATTCAAATATACAAATTATGGAATATTTAAAATTAGTATATGTGGGGTTTGCTTTTCCCCATCATGAGAATACAATGGGTGGGTACCACCATATCGCTTCAAGTTTGAAGTATGATTATTGTGTTGATTGTCAAACACTATATAATCAATTCTCTGCTAAGTCGAGTTCTGTATTGGCGAAAATGATAAGAGGTATAAATAGGATATTGTGGGGCCAACATATTGCGCCTTGGTATTTACTCCGTGTTTTATGGTTATCTATTACCAACAAGAATTTATGTTTTCATGTTATCTATGGCGAAAACCTTATAGATGATCTTTTTTTGCGCTGTGTTGGTCGTCACAAGGTGGTATGTACACTTCACCAACCATTCGAATGGTTCAAAAAGAGACCTTTCTGGTTGAATTACCTCAAGCGGATTGATCACATAATATTAATGTCAGAAGATGAAATCGTTTTGTTTGAAGAAGTTACTGAAAGAAAAAATGTTTCCTTTGTTCCACATGGTATTAGATGCGATTTTTACCGGTTGCCATTGTCTTACGAAACTAAAAAAGATGGATCTATACTAATGGTGGGGAATTGGCTTCGTAATTTTGAACTTGCTAATGAGGTTTTTTGTAAACTGCTTGAAAAGAACCCGAATCAAATTATAAATGTCATTTGTTCAAAAGAAAATCACAAGTTCTTTACCAACCGAAATATTCATTGCTTTTGTGGTATTAGCGATGTTGAGTTGCGTGAATTATATTGGAAATCTAATGTTGTTTTCTTGCCGCTACTTCGCTTTACAGCCAATAACGCACTTTTAGAGGCAAGTGCTTGTGGTTGTAATATAGTGATTGCATCGGAACAAATAGAGAATAGTTATTTGCCACACGAGTTTATTACTATATTGGAGCCTAAGTTTGAAACTTGTGTTTCATATCTTGAAAGCATTAATAAGTCCAATGCTAATATAACTCTATGTAATTTTGTGACAAATTACTATTCTTGGAAAAACATTGCAAATCTTACTTTAAAAATACTAAATAGTTAAGATCTTCTTATAATTTCAATATGATAGTTACAAAAAAAGACCTTAGGGAATATCTGTCTTGTGATGCAAAGAATTTTCCTTTGGAAAATGAATGGTGGGGAAAAAGAGTTATGAATCATTTGTTTTCTAATCCCATTTCTGATCAGAAATACATATGGAAGTATATTTATACTCTTAGGCATGTTGAGTATCATTTTAATAATAAGGGTATTTACCATATCCTAATGTCGTTATATTATCGGTGGTTATTACGAGAATATAGTTACAAAACTGGGTTCCAAATTCCCCCTAATACTTGCGGCAAAGGATTGACCATTTGGCATTGGGGACCTATTATTATTAATTCTAAATGTAAATTAGGTGAAAACTGCACGCTCTATCCGATGGTTTTAATCGGCCACAAGAGTACTTGTTCACCAGCACCTGTATTAGGTGATAATGTGTTTGTTGGTGCTGGTAGTAAAATAATTGGAGATATTCGAATTGGAAATAATGTTGTTATAGGTCAGAATGTGACAATTGTTAAAAATATACCTGATAAAACCATTATTGTTAACCCTTCAGCCCGTTTAATAAATTAAAATTGTTTTAAGCATTTGATTATAAGTGGCACTTTTGAAAATACCCCCTATATTATAAGTCGAATAAATAACTAATATTTGAATTAAACATTAAATAAAAAATGCATATCAAGAAGCGTTATTATTTTTATGACAACACTGATGAAAGTTGCACTAATTAACCAATATTACGGGATAGGAAGCACCGGAAAAATTGTTTCCGATTTACAGGATTACATGGATTCAATAAGAATAAATAGCCATGCATTCTGTGCAATGGGTGAAGTAACCTCAAGGGCATCGTTGTATGGTGATGTATTTCATTTGAGAGCATCTCAGTTAGAAAACCGTTTGTTAGGTAATCATGGTTTTGGATTCTTTACGACTACAACAAAATTGCTTTCTGATTTGGATAAGTATAAGCCTGATATAGTTCATCTTCACAATATTCATGGCTTTTATCTGAATGTTGAGCTGCTATTTGCATATTTAGTTAAACACAATATACCTGTAGTTTGGACTTTTCATGATTGTTGGCCTATTACTGGGCATTGTGCATACTTTGATTATATCGGATGTGATAAATGGAAAATAGCTTGTTATGATTGTGAGGGCCTTTCAAGATATCCTCAAAGCTGGGTGGATCGCTCGAAGAAATATTTTGAAAAGAAAAAGAAAATGTTTACTTCTTGTAAGAACCTGAATATTGTAACACCATCTAATTGGCTTAAAGAAATAGTAAATGATTCGTTTTTATCAACTGCTCAATCTGTAAATGTAATAAATAATGGTATTGACTTGGAGGTGTTCAAACCGCAAAATCATGATTTGATAAAGCAAAAAATGGGCTACAAGGGGAAAACTGTCATATTAGGGGTTTCATCGGGTGGATTTTCAGAGAGAAAGGGAGGGAAGTATTTCGCAGAACTAGTAGATAAATTAGATTCAAGATATAAAATTGTTCTAATTGGAGTGAACGATGATGATCTTAGTTATCTACCATATAGTATTAAAACAATTAAACGAACTAACAATCAAGCTGAATTAGCCGAATATTATAGTATGGCTGATATTTTTTTGAATCCGACATTAGAGGACAATTTTCCAACGGTAAATATTGAAGCACTTGCGTGTGGTACGCCTGTTATAACATTTCCAACAGGTGGTAGTGTCGAATCAGTATTTGAGGGTGTTGGTGCTGTTACGCAAAATTGTACATCTGATGCACTTAAGGTTGTAATAGAAAACACTGCCATCACAGACTCTGTTAGGTTTAAGTGTAGGTCAATAGCTGTAAAACGTTTTTCAAAACTTTCCTTCTCACAAAAGTATTGCGAACTTTATAGAAAAATACTTTGATTTTTAAATTAAATGTCGTGATATATATATTGTTTTTCTTATTATTATTGATAGGGTATCTTTCAAAAAAAAATAGTAATAACACGATTCTAAAATTGCTATGTTTTTGTATTTGGCTTATTATTGGTCTTCGCAATTTTGATTGCTTTCCTGATACAATGGGATATGTTAGTGACTTTGACTATTTTAAAAAAATGTCACTTGATAAAATTTGGGACTTTTCAAAAACAAAAACAGAACCACTATATGTAATTCTATCTTGGCTTCCATCTATCATTTCTGATAACTATCAAGTATTTCTGTTGTTTTGGTCATTATTTCCTTCTATCGGATTGTATTTTTTTTGTAAACAAAATTTAGAAACCCCAAAAGATTATGCTGTCGCTTTTTTAATAGTGTTTGTGCTTGGCTATTTTGCATTTGTTGCATCTGGTATCAGGCAGGCAGCTGCGTTGTCTTTGGTTATGATATCCTATCGCTATTTAATGAAAATTACAACATCACGAGATTTTTTGATAGCCAATAATTTTGCTTTTATCAAATTCCTAGCATTAATAACAATTGCATTTACAATTCATAATTCGACTTTAGTATTTTTAGCTGTTTTTTTCATTCGACTTCTCCCATTTTATTCTTGGTACATTTTAATTGCAATAGGTGCAGTTTCAATTGGCAATTTGTTTCACTTAGAACAGTTTACCATAGTATCTGCTATGCTCTTAGGTGATAGGTTCGATCACTATGGAACATCTATTGTAAGTGAGTTGAGTCTATCTGGTTACTTTGTTCAATTGTTCCTTTTCCTGCTCTGTTATGTGAAAAGAGCGGATCTAATATATAATAGTAAAGAAAACGTTTTTTTTCTTAATATGATGCTTGTTGGCTTGATTTTTCAAGCAATGACTGGTGTAATTGGCGAGATGTTCAGAATTGCTTTCTATTTTAATATGTTTGCAATGATTCTAGTTCCACGTGCATTGGCAGAATATAGAAAGTCAAGATTGGGGCGGTTTATCGTGTATTTATTTATATTATCTTGTTTTATTTATCTATTCTTTTTATCCTCGTCAAACTTGCCAGCATACGAGTCCTCTATTTCGTTGTTATAATTTTGCTGTTACTATAAATTGTCGTATGAAAAAAGTATTAATTATTCCAAGCAATACAGATTTAAATCGTGGCGATCAAGCCTTAATATGGGAGTCTGCGCATTTAGCGGAATCTTTATTTAAAGATGAGCCAATAGAAGTGTTCTTAATGGATTCTGATAACGAAGATCAAGTTTGCCAAACAAAAGAACTTGGGTACAAACTCATTTCGCCAATTCTAAAGCATCCCTCTCGAATATATGATAATCATAAAGTTGGTTATGATTTGTTGACTCTTTTATTATGGGGCGGGTGTGCACTATATGACTACCTCAGAACTCGTTTGCTAATAACTAAGTTTGAGTGTGTGAATAAATTTGCTATGTGCTTATTTAACAGGGAAGAAAGAAAATCAATAAAATTGTTTAAGGAGTGTGACGCAGTATTTGTTAAAGGTGGAGGTTTTTTACATTCCTATGGAAAAATCACAGACCCATATCAGTTTTATTATTATTTGTTTGATTATAAATTGGCTACTCATTATAAGAAGCCTGTTGTTTTGTTACCTAATTCTATAGGACCATTGAAAAATAAAATAGCGAAGAGAATGCTTGAGAAAACTTTAAATAAATGTTCTTTAGTCTATACTAGGGAATCTGTATCCCAAGAATACCTTGATAGTACAACTGTTATAAAAGCACGACAATCTTTGGATTTAGCTTTTTATCAAACGTCCGATAAAAAAGATTATGTCGGGTATTTGAAGAACAATGGGGTTGATATTAATAACAAGAACATTGCTATAACATTGCGCCCTTATAGATTTCCTGAAAGTGAAAATTCCAAGGAACATTATAATGCATATTGTCAATCAATTCGTGGTTTTATAATTTTTGCAAGAGAAATGGGATTTTATGTTACTATGGTTGCTCATACGTTAGGACCAAGTGCACATGAGAATGATTGCGATGCTATAGAAGATGTGTTATCGATTTGCAAAGATATAGATGGCATTACATATATTAATGATAAAAGTTTGACGTGTAGAGAATTGCAGAAAGTTTATTCTTATTTTGATTGCGTTGTTGGTACTCGTTTCCATTCGGTAATTTTTGCACTTAATTCTTTGGTTCCTACAGTCGCAATTACTTATGGAGGAAACAAGGGCAAAGGTATTATGAAAGATTTGGGATTGTCAGAATATTCATTACCTATTGAAGAGGTTTCTGCAGAGAAACTTGATGCCATGTTTTCAAGCTTAATGGATAATAAAAACAAATTCAAGCAAAAAGTTAATGATTTACTTCAAAAAGCAACTGATGAAAGAAATTTGGTGTTATCAGAACTTCAAAAAGCACTAAATGTATGATTTGAAGTATCTTTGGAATATTACCATTTCTTTTTAGAATGGTAAGAATAACTTGCTTTTATTTGTGTTTTGATAGTAAATAAATATTGTATATAATGGGATATTTCATTAAGAGAACGTTTGACTTGCTTTTGGCGTTAGTGCTGTTTATTCCTTGTACGTTTGTGCTATTGGCTGGTGTGATTTTAGTGGCTATTGCTTCACCGGATTCTTCGCCTATTTTCAAGCAAGTGCGCGTCGGATATAGGAACCGTCACTTTACGTTGTATAAGCTTCGCTCGATGACAAATGAGAGAAATGAGAACGGAGATTTGCTTCCTGATGAGGTGCGACTGAAGAAGTGGGGCATGATAGTGCGCAAGACGAATATGGATGAGCTCTTTCAAATATGGAACATTTTAACGGGTGAGATGTCTTTTATTGGCCCTCGTCCTATTCTGCCTAAGGAAATGCTGGTTATGACTGAGACAGAGCAGATGGAGCGTCAGTCTATGCGTCCTGGCATCACGGGTTGGGAAGCTATCCATGAGGGTGAGTCGGAGAACCGCCGTCAGATGGCTGAGCAGGATTTGTACTATGTGCGTAACTGGAGCCTAAAGCTAGATTGGATTGTGTTCTTTACGACTATCAAGTTGGTGCTTGGCTTTGGTCGTCCGGATGATTCGGTTAGAGCACCTAAGTTAGATAAAAGCGAGTTTAGAACCGATAAAGAAATAGGTGAATAATGGAGATTGGAAGTTTCATAGAAATGCAGTTCCCCAAGGGAAAGGAATATTATAACCAGTCGGTGGATATTGCTCGTCTAAATACTGGTCGTTCTGCCATTTGGCATGCATTTCGTGTGAGTGGTGTGAAGGCAATATGGATTCCCTATTACCAGTGTGATACTGTTCGGGAGTTGTTGCTGAAGCATAGTGCTAAGGTGAAGTTCTACCATACGGACAATGATTGGAATCCAACGGATTTGGACGCTAAGAAAGACGAGGCTGTTTTGTTTGTGAACTACTACGGTATTATGTCGCACAAGCGCATGTCTGAGTTGGCAAGCCTTTCAGAACACCCTATCATCGACAACTGCCAGGGTTTTTTTTGTGAGCCTGTAGCGGGTGCATTGAACATTTACTCTTGCCGCAAATTTGTAGGTGTGCCGGATGGCTCGTATGTGATTGGAAAGGGTGCTCACAAGTATGTAGGCGAATATCCTCAATGTTATTCTTCAGACACGGCGGCTTTTCTGTTGATGCGTATAGAGTATGGTTGTGAGGGTAAGGGATACGAAGCTCGCCATATTAACGAACAGCGTATTGATACGGAGGACATCATGAAGATGTCAAAATTGACACGTACTATCCTTGATGGAACGGACTATGAGCAGATTAAACAAAAGAGACGTGATAACTTCGACTATATGCACAATCGGTTGGGTGGCATCAACAAGATTAATCCGAAGCAGTATTATAATGAAACGACTATCCCTATGGTGTATCCGTTGGTAGTGGAGGACGATGGACTTATTCAGCGTCTTTTCAAGGCTAGGCATTTCCAGGGGCACTGGTGGAGCTATATCTGTGATGAACAACCAAAAGGTAGCTTCGAGCATTGGATTTCACGATATGTGATACCTATTACTATCGACCAGCGATATGGTACGACAGAACTTGATTATTTAATAAAAATTATTCTGAGATAATGAAAACTATTAAATTAAAATATTTAGACTTTAATAAAGGCTCCTACACAACTGAACTCGGGTATGAGTATTTTAGTGGAATTCTTAGTAAAAAATACAAAGTTGAGTTATCCGATGAACCTGATTATGTTATTTATTCAGTGTTTGGTCAAGAGCATCTTAATGCAAAGTATGATAATTGCGTGAAAATATTCTTTACTACGGAATGCTATACTCCAAATTTTAATCACTGCGATTACGGCATTGGGTATGATAGGTTCTCGTTTGATGACAGATATTTCCGTCTTCCATTATTCACCTTGTTTCAGTATAGAAAATTCTTTGACATGATTTTGAACAGGAAGAAGTACACTATAGATGATTTGAAGAATAAAAAAGAATTTTGCAATTATGTTGTTTCTAACTGTTTTGTTAAGGATCGAAGAACTGACATTTTTCTAAAGATGTGCGAATATAAGAAAGTGAATTCAGGAGGCCGTTATATGAACAACATTGGCGGTGCCGTGAGTGATAAATTTGCTTTTCAACAAAAACACAAATTTTCTATCGCTTTCGAGAATACTTCGTATTGTGGGTATTGCACAGAGAAAATAGTTGAAGCTTTCGCGGCGGGTACAATTCCAATTTATTGGGGAGATCCAAGAGTGGCAGAAGATTTTAATGAGAATGCTTTTGTTAATTGCCATAATTATGAGACATTAGATGATATTGTGGCAAGGGTAAAGGAAATAGATGAGAATGATAAGTTATGTTTGTCAATGCTTAATGAAAGTATTGTAAAATATAAAGATGGTGATATTGAATCTTATTTATTCCATATTTTTGATCAACCTAAACAGTCAGCATTTAGAAGACCAAAGTCTATGTATACAGATGCTGTGGAAAAAATGGTGTCAAGACATTGGTTCTTTGAAAAGTATATTTATAAGTATTATAGAAAACTACTGAATCAGTTCTTTAGACTTAACAATAATACGCTATTAACTTCTAGAAGAACGAAATGACTTACATTAACTATATGAGCAACAGTTACAATGGTCACTTGTGCATCGTGTTTGCACTAGAACACTACAATCCGTTGAATATGATTCGCGCTTTTGGCGAGAACGGTATTAACCCTGTGTATATCTCAGTGAAGAGACGTTATGAGGTGGCTTGCCGGAGCAAGTACATTTCTAAACTGCATCGTGTGGACTCCGTGGAGGAAGGCTACAAGTTGTTGATGGAGGAGTATGGTAATATGGAGAAGAAACCATATATTGTATTCTCGGATGATAAGTCGGTGGGATACTTCGACTTGCACTATGACGAGTGGAAGGATAAGTTCATTACCTACAACGCTGGTCGTGTCGGCAGAATCAATGAGTTTATGGACAAATACAACATCCAGCAGTTGGCAAAGAAGCATGGTTTCAACGTATTGGATTCATATGTTATTGGCAAGGAGGATCCGCTGCCAGAGCAACTGTGGTATCCAATCATTACTAAGGATATTTCGCCTAATTCGGGTAGTTGGAAAGGGGATGTGTTTGTCTGCCAGAACGAAGAAGAACTGAAGGAGTCCATTAAGAAGATTACAAGTCCACTGATTATGATTCAGCATTTTGTGGATAAACAAAATGAGATGGCGTTGGAGGGGTATACTATCAATCGTGGTAAGGATATGCAGATTATCACCCAAATGACTTGGAAGTATTTGATACAGGGATATTATAGTCCTTTCCACAATGTGTGTATGTTCACGGATAAGGAGATGGAGCATAAGCTTCAAGCTATGTTCGAAGAGATTGGTTTCGAGGGCGTGTTTGAGGTAGAGTTCCTTATTGACAAAGATGGCACCTTCTACTTTATGGAAACAAATTTCCGTGCGTCAGCATGGAATCCGACTTGTAAGTTTGCGGGTATGCCTTTGGATTACCTGTGGGTGAAGGGTATGGAGAACGGCTATATTGATCCTGCAGACCGGAGGGTATTTGAACCATTCACTTCGATGAGTGAGGTAATAGACTATGGCAAGCGTGTGGAAGGTGGCATGGTGAGCATTGCCGAGTGGCTTCGCGACTTTAAGGACGCCAAGTGTGTGTATATCTACGACAAGGAAGATCGTGCCCCATGGGATGCTGTAATTGAAAATTGGGAAAACTTTAAGTAAAGTTAGTGCAGAAATGAAGAAAGTATTAGTTTACGGAAAGAACAGCTACATCGGTGAACATTATTATCATGCTTTGAAAAAGTCTGGTAATAATGTAATCATCATTAATTCGTTCGAGCAGAAGCCTAAGGATATTGACTTCACAGGTATTGATACTGTTGTGAATGTGGTCGGTATTGCTCACATTAAGATTACAGATGATATGGAAGGCTTGTTCTATAAGATAAATACAGACCTTGCTGTAGAATTATGCGATGTGGCCAAGAAGGCAGGCGTAAAACAATATATCTACATGAGCAGTATGAATGTTTTTGGTGATACCACCGAAACCATTAGCTCGCGTGAGCAGGAAGGTCCGAAGAACTTCTATGGGAAAAGCAAATATCTGGCTGATCAGAAAATTCATGCTATGGAAGCTGAGGATTTTAAGATAGCTTCTGTTCGTCCTCCTGTTGTGTATGGTAAAGGATGCAAGGGTAATTTTGTGTTGTTACAGAAGGTGGCTTCATTGACTCCTATCTTCCCAAACTACAAGAATAAGAAAAGCATGATTTATATTGGGCATTTAGATAACTTTATATGTGAACTGGTAGCGAATGGTGAAGGCGGTTATTTTCATCCACAAAACGCAGATGTGATTTCTACGGCTGATACTATTGTTGCTATTCGCAAGGCGATGGGGAAGAAAACTCTCCTTATCCCCGGTTTCGGTTGGCTTGTAAAGATTGGAATGAAGATGATGTCAAGGGTTGAGCGTGCCTTTGCGGATGATAATTATGATTTGGAGTTTTCTAAGTACGGTGAGAACACATACTGTAATCTTGATTTTCAAACAACTATAGACAGAACTGTAAATGGATAAGAAGAAAGCACTATTCGTTGCAAATTATGATCATTTCCATATTAAATTTCATCTACATCATATCAAACATTTGGAAGAAAATGGCTATGAAGTTTCCGTTGTCGCTTCTGGTAACGATTCTTATCCGCCTTCTATTACAAAGTATGATTTAGAATTTGGAAGAACGCCAATTAACAAGCGAAATATAGTGTATTTTAAAAACTTTAGGAAACTGTTGAATACTCATTATGATCTTATCTATTTCAGTACACCTGTAATTGGGGCATACGGACGATTGGCTACAATAGGAAAACATCAGGGAAGAATTATCTATGCTGCTCATGGATATAATTTTTATGAAGGTAATAGCAAACTGAAGAATTTTATATTCCGTACTGCAGAGAAGTTATTGTGCTATTCAACTGATTGTACCTTCACCATGAACAAGGAGGATTATGAAGCGGCGTTGAAGTATAAGTTTCCTTGTAAGGAAATATATAACGTGGATGGCGTTGGTATTGACACCTCTGTTTTCAAAAGGAGTAATTTTGATGAGAAGACTGCTTTGCGTAATAAGCTAGGTTATGCAGATGATTTATTTATTATGATTTATCCAGCGGAGTTGACAGAGCGCAAGAATCAAGTTCTATTGTTTGAGGTGATGGAAGAATTAGTTAAGCGGCATTCAAATGTAAAACTACTTTTGGCTGGCAGCGGTTCTATGATGGATAAATATAAGAATATTGTAGCATCTAAAGGACTGAATGGATTTGTGGAATTTTTAGGTTATCGCAATGATGTACAAGATCTTTTGCGAGCTTCAGACGTATTACTAGCCTCAAGTATCAACGAGGGGTTACCTATCAATATGATAGAGGGATTAGCATCTGGATTACCTGTAGTAGCTACAGCAACTCGTGGTCAGGTTGATTTGATTAAAGAAGGTGAAAATGGTTTTTTGTTTAGATTGAATGATTCTGATAAGGCTGTTTCTGATTTATGCAGACTGATTGAAGATAAGAATATTTATGAAGCTATGGCTACGAAGGCAGCAGAGTCCGCTAAGCAATATGATGCAAAGAATGTTGTAGGTCAGTATGATAAAATTTGGGGATTAAAATAATGTAACTAACTAGGGCAGATACATTTCCTTTCGTTATTAAGGTCGCTTATTAGTGGATATTCTTGTTCTTATATAAATTAGATACTCTGCTTAAAACGCATTTTCCATATACGACACATGTCATATGTAATGATATTCATTATTTCTACAGTATATAGCTGCTAAAGAAGCAAGTGAAAATATTTGAATGTGTAAATTATTTTGCCTATACTGTTTTGTCATCAATAATGCTGCAGGGCAAATAAGTAGATTTGTATGGCTATCATCTGTAGAGCAATAATTATTCGGTAGTATCCAATAGTATTAAGCCGGATGATATAGATGGTGTTGGGGCTTTTGGAAATTATCTTCAAAATATCAAGAATGCTTTGGTATTGCGAAAGCAGGAGATAAATGTAATAATTGATTCATTGCTGACATTATCAACTCCGTTCGTCGTGCTTAGAGATATGAATGATGTGACGGGTTCGCCAGCGTTGCGTGTTTTTAAAGATGTAAGTTTTACCGATGCTTGATGGAAGTGTGGCACAGTTAAGATACTACAATCCATAGTCCGTTGCCGTATAAGATTGATCATATCTTGTACTCTAAAACTTCGCTTCACCTTGAGTCTGTAAGGAAAATTAATGCAGGGGGGATTGAGTGATCATGATGCGCTCCTTGCCGAATTTTTGTTTGAAAAATAAAAAATAATATACACTATTTTATTTAATTATGCTGACTACAGCATGTGAAAAGACTAATATGCGATATTTGCCAGTAATCGGTAATGGCTTTGCTGTTCACTATAACATAATTACGAGTAAGTACTTATTATAAATAGAAAATAACATGAAATATTTGATTGTAGTGGCTCATCCTGATGATGAGGTTCTTGGCGTTAGTGCGTCAATTTGGAAATGGTCACATCAAGGTGATGAAATAGATGTGGCTATTATGTGTACTGAAGCAAAGGCGCGTGCATTCCGCCCAAAGGATAATGAATTAGAGGAGGATATGAACGGTGCGTTGAAGTATGTGGGAGTGCATCACAAGTTTGAGGCTACATTCCCGAATATAGAGATGAATACTGTGCCTCACCTTAAATTGGTACAATTCATAGAGAGTGCAATCAGGGAGAGTGAGCCAGATATTGTAATAACACACCATCCTGCGGATACGAATAATGATCATCTGATGACGTCGATGGCGTGCCAAGAGGCGGTGCGTTTGTTCCAACGTCGTCCAGAGATAAAGCGTGTGAAAGAGCTGTGGTACATGGAAGTTCCTTCTTGCACAGAGTGGGCTATTAATAGTGCTATGAGCCTATTCCGTCCGAACTGCTATGTAGAGGTAGGCAAAGAGGGGGTGGATGCTAAAATTAAGGCACTTTCGATGTATCGAGGTGTGATGCGTACGTATCCTCATCCTCGTTCAGTAGAATACATTACTGGACTTGCAGCTATGCGTGGTGGTCAATGGGGACTTCAGTATGCAGAAGCATTCGAGGTGGTATTACGTGCTTACTAGAAACACAAATGTGGTAATGTACAAAGTATGATGTAGAAGGTTTATAATGTGATCTAGTAATTTATGAATTATCTGCTTTGACTGTCTGTTTGTATTGCTTCGTATATATATCTTGCCTGTTCTGCTTTCAGAATTAATTAACGTGGTTACCAGTTTATGCATCCTGTCTATGAAGGTGGTCGTGTGACTCATTTTCAACTCGACTTCAAGTACTTGGTAGCATTGTTTAAATGTTCTGTTGTATGTACGTTATCTATAATGTGAGATTGATATTAATTGTAATACACTGTGTTATATGCTTTTTTGTCCGTTGTTTTTGTTGATTTTTTAGTGTAAAAAAGAGTCAGAAAACGGATATAGACAAAATGATTATGTAGGCTCATTATTTCCATGCTTTGGATAAGGAGTCCCAAGCAAATCAACCGCTATCTGAAATGGAACGTGGAGATTACATAGATAAGATCAATAGTTTGTCCACTGCCATCAATCAATTCAAGGAGTCCTATTCTTTGTAGAAACCCTCAATGGAGGCTTCTGAGAAGCACAATGAATCCTTGTAGTCTCAAGTAGCCCGTCTTCAATATATCATTTGTATCATTACTGATGAAATCCGTGATTTGAGTGAAGAAGTCTCTAAGCAGTCGGATTATACCAAGCGTCACAATAAAATGTCTTACGGCAAGAAGAGTCTCTCCTTCCGTATCAGACAAGAAGACAGAAAGAGCCGTGAAGAGGATAAGATGGATGATGACGGTTCTGGTACTTTTTCCACAGGTAGTGCTGATTTTTCCTTGGATTTGACTAAAATAAAATCAGAGAATCTCGACAACAAGCGTGGCCCCTGTACTCTCGAATTTCTTGCTGATATGGTTGTGAACAGTTGATCGCTTCATACTCCCAATCACAGAGAGAATATTCGTATGGTATGCGCATTGATAAGTTTACTTCCAGCGAGAATAACCGTTCTAACTGGCTTAAGAGGGTTGCCGATTATTTGAAACTTTTATATGAATACATCAAACAGAGATTATTGAAGGTGAAATCCATTCTTCATATTGATGAGAGTTGGTGTAGGGTACGTATAAAATATAAGGGGGATGGTACGAAACTCGGCAGATATTTTAAAAAGTATGTTTGGGTTTTGGTCAACAAGCTAGACGGTTTGGTTTGTTTCCTTTATGACAATGATGAGAATGACAGTCGTGGATGTCGCCCGATAGAGGAACTTTTAGGGGATTTTACAGGTTCGATTCATTCTGATGGTTACGTCGTTTATAAATATCTTGCACGTACGAATCCTGAAAATGTCCATCTTCTTTGTTGGGCGCATGTGCGGGCGAAGTTCAAAGCCGAAGAGATAAGTAAGGATTCTGATGCCGCGTGGTTTGTAGAACAGATTGGACTTTTGTATATGGTTGAAGCAGAGAATATCAAGCTTTACCGAAGTGCTGATAAAATAAAACTTCGTCGGTTGCAGTCTGATGTGCTCTAAATCCTCACAACTTTTCATGCCAGAGCCGAAAAGATGATAAAGAATGCCAATCGCCTTTATTTGGGAGACTTGATCTTAACGGTTGGGCTGAATTACAGAACTATCGTATGGTCGTTATACAATCGACAATATGATTGCTGAGCATGTCGTCAGACCTTTTACCGTAAACAGAAAGAATTCTTTGTTCTATAGCAGTGATGCTGGAGTGGATGTAGCTACTACATATCTTACAGTAATGGAAACAGCCCAAATGCATGGTCTGGAAGTCAGCGATTATCTGATACATGCTTTCCGTGAAATTATGAGTGGAAATAAAGACTGTTCAACCTACGCTCCGGAAGCGTTTCTAGAATAATATGCAAATTAAATGTTAAATTTGAAATCGTAAGTGATGATAAATCGCTGTTTTTTAATAGGGTTAAAGTAATTGAGTGCTTAAAAAAACGGTGGTCGTGGAGGCTTTGTGGCGCCGGGGAGGCCGATAATTTTATTTGAAGGTCACATCTTTTGGAGAGAACTCAAAAAGCGGGGACTTGATCCGGAGAGGTATGTTGTCGGTAATGAAAATATTCTTTATCCCAGTTGGAGGAGAGAACATTATTATGGAGGGATAAGAGAGTATGAACGTCTGGAAAAGGCCCGAGAAATACATAAAGAAGCTGCTGACGCTTCCACTTCATGGGGAATGTTTCAGGTGATGGGCTTTAACTATGTGATGTGCGGGTACGGCAGTGTAGATGAAATGGTGAAAGATATGTGTACCGGAGAAGATAAGCAACTGGAGGCATTTGCCAGGTTCATTAAACTTGCTGAGTTACGGCCCAATCTGGAGCGGAAAGACTGGATCGGTTTTGCCAAAAGATATAATGGTCCCAGATATGCTCAGAATCACTACGATAAAAAACTGGAAGAGGCTTATCGGAGATTTACGAAGTAGAAAAGAGATATGCCCTAATGAGTATAGATTTTTGTTTCGTCCCCGGTTTTATGCCATGCCAGGTATAAAACCGGGGATATTTCGTTAAACGGGTATAATATGAATAATCGGACAATAGCAGAGTATGTGAAGTAGATGTATAAGAAAAAAATAAGTAATAGCACTGATAATGTGATGATTATAACTTATTCTGTATAACTTGATCCGGATGCCCTGTTTTCTTTTGTCATCTTCCTGCAAATGTTCACCTTTGCAATGTTGATCAACGCAATGTGAATAAAATCAGTAGTAATAACATTAAAAAAAGGAGATGCAGGAATATGGCATTATTTTATAAAGCAGTAAAATCGACTATGGCAACTAAGTCCGGTGATAAGAAATGGCACTTGAACTTGGTGAAGGTAGGCAAGGTGGTATCTACTCAACAACTGGCTGAAATGATTGCGGAAAAATCGTCGTTGACTCCGGGTGATGTGCATAATGTGGTTCGGAACTTGATGACAGCGATGCGTAGTGCACTGCTGGACAGTAAGACGGTACGTCTGGACGGATTGGGTACTTTTACGATGAAAGCGCGTACACGGGGAAGGGGAGTGGACAAAGAGGAAGAGGTGAACCCGAATCAGGTGGCAGCCCTTCTTTGTCATTTTACTCCTGAATATACTCGTCCTGCGGCTATCGGTACTACCCGGGCTTTGTTTCAGGGTGTTGAGTTCCAGAAAGCGAGTGGAATCGGTGCTTCGGGCAATAATGGTTCCGGAGGTGGTGATGGAGACATAGTAGATGATCCGACTGCGTAGTTAGCGGTTCTATAGGATTAGAATATGAGGAAAAATAATTGGAACATCTTTTTGAAAGTAATCATTGCTGTGGCAAGTGCTATTGCCGGGGTAATAGGAGGTCAGGGATTACTTTGACGGTCAGCCGATCATTTCGGTTGAAATAATAAATGCCGTTATCTGTTTGGAAGAATGGATAGCGGCATTTTATTATATGGTTTACGGAATCGGTAATTAGGAATAATCTTGTATATTTGTGAGTGAAGCCATTAATAGGAATACGCTATGGCTAAACTTTACCCGATTGGGATACAGAACTTTGAAAGTTTGCGAGATGATAATTACTTTTATATAGATTCGCATTTGAAAACCTCTAAATCTTCAGTTTAGAGGATGAAAAATGCGGGGTAGCATGTGATGGAGTTCAAATTTGACGGGAGTGCGGAAGAGGCTTTGAAACAGATAAAAGAAAAGGGATATGCCGCTCCGTTTGCCAATGATTCCCGCCAACTGATAAAGGTAGGAGTGAATTTTAGCTCGAAAACAAGGAATATTGATAGTTGGATCGTGGACTGACTGTAAGCTTCACATGGCTATATAAATTGATATAAAAAGAATAAAATATACATTAAGATGATTAGATTTTGTAAGTTTCTGTTTTTTTGTTATTTTTGTATTCAAGTTAGGTTGTTAATTTACTGAATATAGTAACCTTACACAAACAGACAAACATCGTCTTATGAAGAGAAATGTATCATTGCTGAAGTATGCACTGCTGATAGCACTTTGCTGTGTAGCATGTGTAAATGAGAAAGATTTGTATGAACCGTCGGGGGAGTATCCTGGCGAAACGGAAGAGTTGGACCTATCGTTCAAATTCGTTTTGAGATCCGATAAACAGATTCATATATCTGTTACCCGGGCAGATGGAAAAGCTGCTGAGGGGATAGGGGTTGGAGTGTATCTTCAACAGCCTTATGAAGAAGACGGGATTATTTCCGGTAAGCCTCTCTATATGGGCTATACAGATGGGAATGGGCAGATTGATGCTACTATTTCTGTTCCGGCAAACAGTGATAAGTTGTATGTCGCTTCGTTGACAGCCGGTTATCCCGGAGTGCAGGAGATGGATGTGCAACCTTCGATGACGTGCAACTTGACTGCAACAGCCTTTCAAATCAAGACTGCTACTACCCGTATGGTTGCTACCCGGAGTGAAACAGGATTGGATGTTCCCGTCGACCAGAAGCTAAGCAATCTTTATGAATTGTATAGCCCTTATACTGATTCGGAGATTGGAAAAGACGGTATACCACTTTTGAATGCTTCTCCGCTTGTTACGAAAGAGGAATTATCTGCTAAGTTTCTAAATTTAATGAATAGTTGGTATCCGGAACAGAAGAATGTGCAGGATGTGGATTTGAAAAAGAGCTCTGACCTGGTGGTGACTGACGAATTGGGAGCGGAAGTGTGGGCTACGTATGTCGGTGATGGTGGATTTTATGTAAATAATGCGACTGTCTACAATGTGTTGGCTTATTATAGCTATCGGGAAGGGGAGCTTGGCAGACGTGAAGATATACAGGGACATCGTATGACTTTGTTACTTCCCAATACTCATCAGCAAAGGTGTCCTTCGGGTTTAAAAGTACAATTGTTGTATTGGGACGGAAAACAATATAGTAAGGTATTCCCGAAAGGTGCACGTATCGGTTTTGCTGTGGCACGTGACGGATTGAATATAGCTAATGTAAATGCTGCCAATGGAGGAGTGAATTCAAAAAGTTCCTATAAGTTCAAGAATCAGACCTTCCCGAATGGAGATGTTAATGGCTTTTATTATTCTACCCCATCTTTGAATGCAACGAAAAGGACGAATGCAGTGATTCGAAATGTGCCCGATTATAACTGTTGCATTATGGGCTTCGATATTCGCCCTTATGATGATCCGAAAGCTGATTATGATTTTAATGATGTGATGATAAAGCTTACCGCATCACCGGTATCTGCCATAAAACCGGAAGAAGACATTCCGGTGATCGATGAATTTACTCCATCGGAGGCTGTTTACGGTACATTGGCCTTTGAAGACCAGTGGCCTAAGATGGGGGACTATGACTTCAACGATTTTGTGATGAATTACAGTTATGAGTTGGAGAAAGGGGATAATAATATGATTACTGCTCTAAAGTTGACTTTCACGCCGATTGCAAAGGGAGCAGCTTCATGGACGCATATCGGTGTAGGCATCGAACTGCCGCTTTCGGCTGACAATATCGACAAAGCAAAGTCGGAAGGTGCTACACTTGAAGAGGGTAATGACCGGGCCACTTTTATTGTCTGGAATGATGTTAATACTGCTTTCGGTACGACTGAAGGATATGTGAATACGGAGGGTGCGGCGGTCGGAGTTTCCGCTATTCCGGTTGAAGTAACCGTACGACTGAAGACTCCTGTCAGCAGCTTGTTAACTCAGAAGTTTAATCCGTTTATTTTTGTCAACAGCCGTCAAAGAGAAATACATCTGGTAGATTATAAGCCGACAAAACATGCCGACACTTCACTCTTCGGGACAGAAAATGACAGATCGGATCCTGGGGCTGAAGTTTATTATCGTATGGATAACCGATATCCATGGGCTCTTGATTTCCCGCGGAAGGAAGACTCTTCACCGGCGTGGAATTATCCCAAGGAAAGAGTTATCATTACGAAAGCATATCCTAATTATGAGAAATGGGTGCTTGATCAATCCAATCTTTCCTGGTTTGACGCGAGTGTGTCGGGGAACGTGAATAAGGAATGCTTATATTAAGGAGAAAAACAAAATCCTCCGTAGAAAAAAGGTATCTACGGAGGATTATTTATTTTTTCTTTCTTAAGTCTCTCCCTTCGAACCGACAGATTGCCTCTATCCATTCTTCGGTCAGTGGCTTGGATTCGTGTCTCTCCAGATCGAATGTCACCATGACCGAACGACAGATGCATTTCACTTCCATTGTTTCGGTGTCGATGACCCGTTGCAGCAGATGAAAGCTTTTGGTTCCGATTTCGCAAACTGCGGTTTGTACGGCGATGTGGTCCGATGAAAAAATCTGTGCCAGAAAGTCGGCTTCAATGTGTACGACTACAATGCCGTCTTTTTCCCAGTCGACTCCCGGGCATACAGAAGCGAAATATTCTGTTTTGCCGAGATCGTAAAATGAAAAATAGACGGTGTTGTTGACGTGTCCGAATTTGTCTACGTCGTTGAATCGTAGTTGTATAGGTAAACTGTGATGAAATTCGATTTCTTCCATTTGTTTTCTCTTAACCTTTGTTATTATTGGGCAAAATTAGTATTTTTGCACGTTATTCTCACAAGAAATAGATCAAGAAATGATAGAAGACATTAAAAAAGCTTGTCAAGTGATGAGCGAAGGCGGGGTGATTCTCTATCCCACCGATACGGTTTGGGGAATTGGCTGTGATGCTACCAATGAAGACGCTGTGCGCCGGGTGTATGAGATAAAACGACGTGCTGACAGCAAGGCGATGCTGGTATTGGTAGACTCGCCGGTGAAAGTGGAATTCTATGTGCAGGATGTTCCTTCGGTAGCTTGGGATTTGATTGAGGTTGCCGATAAGCCATTAACTATCATTTATTCCGGTGCCCGCAACCTGGCTTCAAATCTGCTTGCAGAGGATGGAAGCGTAGGCATCCGGGTGACAAACGAAGCGTTTTCCCGTCGTTTGTGCCAGCAGTTTCGCAAAGCGATTGTCTCGACATCTGCCAATGTCAGCGGACAACCGGGAGCAGCCAATTTTAATGAAATCAGCGAAGAAATAAAATCGTCGGTGGATTACATTGTCAATTTTCGACAAGATGATATGAGTCGTCCTAAACCATCGAGTATCATTAAACTGGATAAAGGTGGAGTGATCAAGATTATTCGCGAATGATGGAAAAAGAAAAGATAAGTTTATTACAGCGCTTTATTATCTGGCGCGAGAATAAAATCAAAGAAAAGCAGTTTATTCTCATTTTAAGTTTTCTGGTCGGTATTTTTACTGCCATTGCTGCACTGCTCCTAAAATTCTTTATTCATACGATACAGAATTTCCTGACAGATAACTTTAATACAACGGAGGCCAACTACCTGTATCTGGTTTATCCGGTGGTCGGTATTTTTCTGGCAGGATGGTTTGTACGCAATATCGTAAAGGATGATATCAGCCATGGAGTCACGAAGATTCTTTATGCAATTTCGAGGAGGCAGGGGCGTATCAAAAGACATAATATCTGGTCGTCGACCATTGCCAGTGCCATTACCATCGGTTTCGGCGGATCGGTAGGAGCCGAGGCACCTATTGTGTTGACCGGATCGGCAATCGGGTCGAATTTGGGAAGTATGTTCAAGATGGAGCACCGTACACTGATGTTGCTGGTAGGCTGTGGAGCGGCGGGTGCCATCGGAGGTATTTTTAAAGCGCCTATTGCCGGACTGGTGTTTACGCTGGAAGTACTGATGATCGACCTTACCATGTCGTCTTTATTACCATTGCTGATTTCGGCTGTCACGGCTGCCACTGTTTCGTATATTACGACCGGACAGGAGGCTATGTTTAAATTTCATCTGGATCAGCCTTTTGAATTGGAGCGTATTCCTTATGTGATTCTTTTGGGAATCTTTTGCGGATTGGTATCGCTTTATTTCACTCGCGCTATGAACTCTGTGGAAGGAGTATTTGGCAAACTCTCCAATCCATATAAGAAGTTGGCATTGGGAGGTGTGATGCTGAGTGTGCTCATCTTCCTCTTTCCACCCTTGTATGGTGAAGGTTACGATACGATCGAACTATTGTTGAACGGCGTGAGCAATGCCGACTGGGATACGGTACTGAATAACTCGTTGTTTTATGGATACGGTAATCTGTTGCTGGTCTATTTGGTGCTGATCATTCTGTTGAAAGTCTTTGCGTCGAGTGCGACCAACGGTGGAGGCGGATGTGGCGGTATTTTTGCACCTTCGCTGTATCTGGGATGTATTGCCGGTTTTGTGTTTTCGCACTTTAGCAATGATTTTGACTTTACCTCGACTTTGCCCGAAAAGAACTTTGCGTTGATGGGAATGGCAGGGGTTATGAGTGGAGTCATGCATGCACCTCTGACTGGAGTATTCCTGATTGCCGAGCTAACGGGCGGATATGACCTCTTCCTGCCTCTGATGATTGTTTCGGTCAGTTCGTATCTGACAATCATCGTGTTTGAACCTCATAGTATCTACTCTATGCGTTTGGCTAAAAAGGGACAGTTGCTGACCCATCACAAGGATAAAGCTGTATTGACACTGATGAAAGTTGAAAATGTGGTTGAAACTGACTTTGTCAGCGTGCGTCCGGAAATGGATCTGGGTGAATTGGTGAAGGCGATTTCAACTTCGCATCGTAATATGTTTCCTGTGACGGATAAAGACGGGGGCTTGCTGGGCGTCGTGCTACTGGACGATATCAGGAACATCATGTTCCGTCAGGAACTTTATCATCGTTTTACCGTTAGTAAACTGATGACCTCGGTCCCTGCCCGTCTGTATGATACAGATAGCATGGAACAGGTGATGCAGACTTTTGACGATACAAAAGCATGGAACTTACCTGTGGTCAATGAAGAGGGCAAATACCTGGGATTTGTATCCAAATCTAAGATATTTAATTCATATCGCCAGGTATTGGTACATTTCTCGGAAGATTGACGGAACGGCGATGGCTGTATGTAACGGATAGTGTGCTTTGCAGGCAATTCGTTACTTTCGTAATCTGCAGTGTGAAACTCATAACTTATAAATTATGAAGAAAGAAGATTTAAGAATTGTATATATGGGGACTCCGGACTTTGCCGTGGAAGCCCTGCAATGTCTGGTTGAAGGCGGTTATAATGTGGTTGGAGTGATTACGATGCCCGATAAACCTGCCGGTCGCGGACATAAAATTCAGTATTCTCCGGTAAAGCAATATGCACTGGATCATCAACTGCCTTTGTTGCAACCGGAAAAACTGAAAGATGAAGAATTCATTCAGGCGTTACGTGAGTGGAAAGCCGATCTACAGATTGTTGTAGCTTTTCGTATGTTGCCGGAAGTGGTATGGAATATGCCACGTCTGGGAACTTTTAATCTCCATGCTTCTCTGCTTCCGCAATACCGTGGAGCAGCGCCTATAAACTGGGCAGTGATCAACGGAGACACCGAAACAGGTATTACTACTTTTTTCCTGAAACATGAAATAGATACGGGGGAAGTAATCCAGCAAGTACGTATTCCCATTGCCGATACGGACAATGTAGAGATTGTGCATGACAAGTTGATGCATTTGGGCGGTCGGTTGGTTATAGAAACTGTAGACGCTATTCTGGAGGGAAAGGTGAAATCAATTCCTCAGGAAGAAATGGCAGTGGCAGGCGAACTTCGTCCGGCTCCGAAGATTTTTAAAGAGACCTGCCGAATTGACTGGAATCAGCCGGTGAAACGGGTTTATGATTTTATTCGTGGGCTTTCGCCTTATCCGGCTGCATGGAGTGAGTTGGTGAATCCGGAAGGGGAAGCGGTTGTCGTGAAAATCTTTGAGAGTGAGAAGTTGCCAAAGGTGCATACGTTGGCTCCCGGAAGCATTGTTACTGATGGAAAAAACTTTTTGAGAGTGGCTGTGCCGGATGGATTTGTAAATGTCCTTTCGTTGCAGTTGCCTGGTAAAAAGAGACTGAAGACAGATGAACTTTTACGTGGATTCCATCTGACTGAAGCATTTAAGATGAAGGCTGTGTAATAACAGATAGTGCATTATCCTTTTGGGATATGAGCCGATCCCGTTGATTATAATTATGAATTTGAAATAGCAGAAAAAGAATTTCTGCCAAATAAATTGTTATTGAGGGGGAGCCCTGATGTTTTTTTGTTAATTTTGTGCTATTATTTTAAGAATGATGAATATGAAACCAATTATATCCCCTTCTATCCTTTCTGCAGATTTCGCATATCTGGCAAAGGACATTGAGATGATCAACCGTAGTGAAGCAGACTGGGTACACATTGATATTATGGACGGAGTATTTGTGCCGAACATATCTTTCGGCTTTCCGGTACTGAAATATGTAGCTAAGTTAACTTCAAAGCCGTTGGATGTACATCTGATGATAGTCAATCCGGAAAAGTTTATTCCTGAAGTGAAGGCATTGGGTGCCCACATCATGAATGTGCATTACGAGGCATGTCCTCACTTACACCGGGTCGTGCAACAGATTCGTGAAGCAGGTATGCAACCAGCGGTCACTATCAATCCGGCCACTCCGATAACCCTGTTGCAGGATATTATCCGGGATGTATATATGGTGCTGGTTATGAGTGTGAACCCCGGATTTGGCGGACAAAAATTTATTGAACACTCGGTAGAGAAAGTGAAAGAGCTTCGTGAACTGATTGAGCGTACCGGATCTAAAGCACTGATCGAAGTTGATGGAGGGGTAAATCTGGAAACAGGCGCCCGTCTGATAGCTGCCGGGGCAGATGCATTGGTGGCAGGAAATGCTATCTTTGCTGCTGAGAATCCGGAAGGAATGATTCACGCCATGAAAGGGCTGTAGAGCCGTCTTGTGAACTTTCAGTATTTACACCGATATCCTTTTATACGCCTGCTATTCCCTCTGATAGCAGGCTTTCTTGTTGGCAATGGGTTGTTTTTTAGGGGAGTCTATGTTTCGAAGGGCGTGCTGGTAGGAGGGCTGGCAGGATTATTTCTTCTGCTCCTAGTCGTTTATTTTTCTCACCGTTACTCTTTACGTTGGATGTTCGGCTGTATTTTGTACCTGTTCGTGTTTTTGGGCGGAGCAGGTGGAATAAATCAGGCTTTGCAACAGACGCTTTATTCTTTTTCGGAACAAAAATGTGTTTACCGGGCTGTAGTGTCGGAACAACCGGAGCCGAAGGAACATAGCTTCCTTTGTCGGGCATTTTTGGAGGAAAGGCAGGATTCAGTGTGCACCATGCCGGTAAATCGAAAAGTTTTGCTTTATATATCGAAGGATTCATTGTCCGAAGGGTTACGTAGTGGGGATGAGTTAATATTTTTTGCCCATGTATCTCCACCTTCAAATAATGGTAATCCCGATGAATTTGATTATGCGCGTTATCTGCGCTACAAAGGGATTAGCGGGATTGCTTTTGTTGCAAGTGGGAATTGGAAAATTACCGGATATCGGTTTTCCCGATCATGCAGGCAGATTGCATTGGAATACCGGGATCGGATTCTTGACCAATATCGTGCTTTGAAGTTTAATCCGGATGAATTTGCCGTACTTGCCGCACTTACGGTAGGTTATAAGGAGGAGTTGAGCGAAGATATTCGGGAAACTTACTCTGTATCGGGAGCCAGTCATGTACTGGCACTTTCCGGACTTCATATCGGGTTTCTGTATATGATGCTTCTGTTTTTTCTGAAGTGGCTGCCAGGGAATACTTTTGGTGTGAGACTTTTTCGTGCGGTAGTGATAATTACCGCATTGTGGGGATTCGCTTTTTTTACCGGTCTCTCTCCTTCGGTCGTCCGTTCCGTTATCATGTTTTCACTGTTGGCTTTGTCGGTTTTATCCCGGCGTACAGGTATTTCACTCAATACACTTGCATTGACTGCATGTATCATGTTGGTGGTTCATCCTTTTTGGCTGTTCGATGTAGGATTTCAACTTTCATTTTCAGCAGTTGCAGCTATTCTGTTATTATATCCCTGGCTGTTCCGCCAATTGCCGGTCGGTAATAGCTTGTTAAAGAAGGTATGGGCATTAATGAGTGTTTCGCTTGCTGCACAAATAGGTACTGCTCCTTTGGTTTTATTGTATTTCTCCAGATTTCCTACTCATTTTTTGCTGACTAATCTGTTGGTAATTCCACTTGTTTCAGGCATCATGTATGCAACGGTCGCATTGCTGGTACTCACCCCTTTTCCTATGCTTTATACAGGATTTTCAGTGGTAGTGAGATCTCTTGTTGATTGGTTGAATACTATGGTCCGTTGGGTGGAACATTTACCGTTGGCATCTATAGATCGTGTCTGGATCTATCCGACAGAAGCTTTTGCTTTTTATCTGGTCTTGTTGATCGGTATACGTTATAAAGTAGTGCGCAGTTTGAAATGTTTATATGTTTTTGGTATTTGTATCTTGGCTATGGGAAGTTTTCATTGGGTGAGCAGAATGATGGACCGTCCGGTGCAAAGCATTGTTTTCTATAATGTCCGGGGATGTCCGGTGGTGCATTGTATCGAAGCTTGTGGTAAGTCGTGGCTGGCTTATGCGGACAGCATTCCGGATGAAAGACGGCTTTCGCGTGCAGTAGCCGGATATTGGAATAGACTGCATCTGGATGTTCCGGTTGCTATAACAGACAATTTTCATTCGTCCGGTTTTTGGATGCAGGATCATTTGCTTATGTTCGGTAATAAACGTATCTGTATGGTTAGTGACAATCGTTGGCGGAACAAAACCGTTGCTGAATCGTTAAACATAGATTATTTGTATGTATGCAAAGGCTATACAGGGAAGTTGGAGTCATTGGTAGGTTTGTTTCATTGCCGGGAAGTTATTTTGGATTCTTCTCTGTCTGCTTATTATAAAGAGGCTTATAGTGAAGAATGTCGCCGGTTGGGGTTGCATTTTATCTCCCTTTCCGACGAAGGTTCTGTGAGGTTTTTGCTCTAAGTACAAAGATTTATCGTATTTTTGCCAACTCAATATTTATACAAACAAGTTATGCTGACTAAAGTGATTGCTCAGGCTCATATTGATCATTTTACCAAATGGTTTGAACGGGCCGACAAAATAGTAATTGTATCTCATGTGTCACCTGATGGAGATGCCATTGGTTCATCATTGGGATTGTATCATTTTTTGGATTCTCAAGATAAAATTGTTAATGTGATTGTCCCCAATGCTTTTCCCGATTTTTTGAAATGGATGCCGGGTAGTAAGGATATTTTGCTGTATGACCGTTACCAGGAATTTGCCGACAAGCTGATTATGGAGGCGGATGTCATTTGTTGTCTTGACTTTAATGCGCTGAAGCGTATTGATGAAATGAGTGATATAGTGGCCGCTTCACCGGGGCGCAAAATAATGATAGACCACCATCTTTATCCTGAAGATTTTTGCAGAATCACCATTTCACATCCTGAGATTTCCTCTACTTCCGAACTGGTGTTTCGATTGATTTGCCGGATGGGATATTTTAGTGATATCTCCAAAGAAGGAGCCGAATGTATCTATACGGGCATGATGACAGATACCGGAGGGTTCACTTATAACTCTAATAATCGTGAAATCTATTTCATCATCAGTGAGTTACTCTCAAAAGGAATCGATAAAGATGATATTTACCGGAAAGTCTACAATACTTATTCCGAAAGCCGTTTGCGTCTGATGGGATATGTGTTATCGAATATGAAGGTGTATAAAGATTACAATTCCGCCCTTATTTCACTGACAAAGGAAGAACAGGGCAAATTTGATTATATCAAAGGGGATAGCGAGGGGTTTGTCAACATACCTCTGTCTATCAAGAATGTCTGTTTTTCTTGTTTTCTACGTGAGGACACTGAAAAGAAAATGATTAAGATTTCTCTCCGTTCAGTAGGTAAGTTTCCTTGTAATCGGTTAGCTGCGGAATTTTTCAATGGCGGCGGGCATCTCAATGCGTCCGGAGGGGAATTTTACGGTACTATGGAAGAGGCTGTAAAAGTGTTTGAACAAGCATTGGAGAAATATAAACCACTTTTGAAAGAATAAAGTGGTAAGTTGACGGTTGGCTCATCGCTCTTCCGTTAAAAGTTGAAAGTCAAAGGTTAAAAGACTTGAACTTTCTGCTTTTAAATCTAAAGATTCGACTAATTTAAAATACATTTGTACGGAATATACTTAAGATACAGAAATGAAAAAACTTCTATTGTTATTTTTTTCCTTGTTAGCCTTTGGATATATGTTCCAGGCTTGCGACAATTCGAAGACTTATGCTGAAATGCTGGATGAAGAGAAAGACGCAGTAAACGCCTTTATTAAAAAACACAATATCCAGACTATTTCCGAGAGTGACTTTGAAGCAAACGGATATAAAACGGATACGACCAAGAACGAATACGTGGCTTTCTCAAACGGAGTCTACATGCAAATTGTGGATAAGGGTATAGTTACCGATAAACCGGAAAATGACTCTATCAAGAATAACAATATTGTAGCCGTACGCTTTGTAGAGCACGACATCAAGGCGAACGATACCACTTGCTTCAATGTGGTGCTTCCCGGTTTCGAAAATTATCCGAATTACTATACTTATCCGGACGTTTTCCGTTATGTGGATAACGGTACTTCAGTAGCCGGTGTATTTACAGAGGGGTCGATGTATGCCAAATATGGTACGACGGATGTTCCTCCCGGATGGCTGCTTGCTTTAAAGTATGTTACCAATTATGCCCATGTGAGAATGATTGTACCTTCGAAGATGGGACATCAGAGTGCAAACCAATATGTAAACCCCTATTTCTACGATATTCGTAAATTTCAGAAAGCATTGAACTAAAACTACTAAATAACCAATTTTCTAAAACAACAACCTATGACTCTAATCAAATCTATCTCTGGTATCCGTGGAACCATTGGCGGAGGCGCAGGCGAAGGACTGAACCCGCTTGACATTGTAAAATTCACGTCGGCTTATGCCACTTTGATTCGCAAAACATGCAAATCAAAAAGTAACAAGATAGTAGTGGGCCGTGATGCCCGCATTTCCGGTGAGATGGTAAAGAATGTCGTAGTCGGTACCTTGATGGGTATGGGCTGGGACGTAGTTGATATCGATCTTGCTTCTACTCCGACAACCGAACTGGCTGTTACAATGGAAGGGGCTTGTGGCGGTATCATTCTGACTGCATCACATAACCCCAAACAATGGAATGCATTGAAATTGCTGAATGAGCATGGAGAATTCCTGAATGCAGCCGAAGGGCAAGAAGTACTTCGTATTGCTGCTGCCGAGGAGTTCGATTATGCGGATGTCGATCATTTGGGATCTTATCGCAAAGACTTGACTTATAATAAAAAACATATCGACAGTGTATTGGCACTCGATTTGGTAGACGTTGAGGCTATCAAAAAAGCTGATTTCACAGTGGCTATCGACTGTGTGAACTCTGTAGGAGGTATCATTCTGCCCGAATTGTTGGAACGTCTGGGGGTGAAACACGTCGAAAAACTCTATTGTGAACCGACCGGAAACTTTGCCCACAATCCGGAACCGTTGGAAAAAAATCTGGGAGATATCATGAACCTGATGAAGGGTGGAAAAGCTGATGTAGCGTTTGTCGTTGACCCGGACGTAGACCGTTTGGCGATGATCTGCGAAAACGGTGTGATGTATGGTGAAGAATATACACTGGTTACGGTGGCAGACTATGTATTGAAACATACTCCGGGCAATACTGTATCCAATCTGAGTTCTACCCGTGCTTTGCGCGACGTAACCCGCAAATATGGTATGGAATACAATGCTTCTGCTGTAGGCGAAGTAAATGTTGTGACCAAGATGAAAGCAACAAATGCCGTGATCGGTGGTGAAGGAAACGGTGGAGTGATTTATCCAGCCAGTCACTACGGACGTGATGCTTTGGTAGGTATCGCATTATTCCTTAGCCATTTGGCACACGAAGGTAAGAAGGTTAGTGAGTTGCGTGCAACCTATCCTCCTTATTTCATTGCCAAGAACCGTGTCGATCTGACTCCGGAAATCGATGTAGATGCCATTCTTGCTAAAGTGAAAGATATCTATAAGAATGAAGAGATCAATGATATTGACGGTGTGAAAATTGACTTTGCCGATAAGTGGGTACACTTGCGCAAGAGTAATACCGAACCGATCATCCGTATATATAGCGAAGCATCGACTATGGAAGCTGCTGAGGAGATCGGGCAGAAGATTATGAACGTAATCAACGAATTGGCTAAGTAAGTCATTTAATAAATATACGAAAGGCTGTATTGGTAACGATGCAGCCTTTTTTTATCATAATATAATCCATCTTTTTTTTAACAAAGTCTATTTTTTCGAAATAATATTTCCCGTTTCTTTGTACCTTCTGTTTTCGGAAATATCATGGGAGAAATCCTTGTCGGATATCGGAAACGCTGTCTTTCTTTGAAGAAAGGAGGCTTTAGTGAGACGACTCAAAAACTCAAAATAATTTAATAAGAACATGAAAAAACTGATTCTGCTTCTCATTTTGATTTTTTCGTTGCCTGTTGCAGCACAAAATTTCACAATCGGGAAGAGCACTTTCCTTTTGAATGGCAAGCCTTTTACGGTTAAGGCTGCCGAGTTGCATTATACCCGTATTCCGGCTCCTTACTGGGAGCATCGTATCGAGATGTGTAAGGCATTGGGGATGAATACGATTTGTCTTTATGTATTTTGGAACATCCATGAACAGACTGAGGGACAGTTTGACTTTACCGGACAAAATGATATAGCCGCTTTTTGCCGTCTGGCTCAGAAGCATGGGATGTATGTGATTGTACGCCCGGGTCCTTATGTTTGTGCCGAATGGGAGATGGGCGGACTTCCTTGGTGGTTACTGAAGAAGAAAGATATTGTACTTCGTACACTCGATCCTTATTTTATGGAGCGCACTGCAATCTTTATGAAAGAAGTCGGAAAACAGCTTGCACCGTTGCAGATTACTCGCGGAGGAAACATTATCATGGTGCAGGTAGAAAATGAATATGGTGCTTATGCAGTTGACAAACCCTATGTTTCGGCTATTCGTGATATAGTGAAAAGTGCCGGGTTTACCGAAGTTCCTCTTTTTCAATGTGACTGGAGCAGTACCTTTGATCGGAATGGATTGGACGATTTGCTCTGGACTATCAATTTTGGTACGGGAGCCAACATTGAACAGCAGTTCAAGCGTCTCAGAGAGGCTCGTCCGGAGACTCCATTAATGTGTAGTGAGTTCTGGAGTGGATGGTTTGATCATTGGGGACGCAAGCATGAGACCCGTCCTGCCAAAAGCATGGTGCAGGGCATCAAAGATATGCTTGACCGTAATATTTCATTCAGTCTCTATATGGCCCATGGAGGTACTACTTTCGGGCATTGGGGTGGTGCCAACAATCCGTCTTACTCCGCTATGTGTAGTTCTTACGATTACGATGCGCCTATCAGTGAGCCGGGATGGACTACGGACAAATATTTCCAGCTTCGTGATCTGCTGAAAAATTATCTGCCTGCAGGAGAACAATTGCCTGAGATTCCCGAAGCTTTTCCGGTGATTGAGATACCTGAAGTGGAGTTTACTCAGGTTGCTCCTCTCTTTTCCAATTTGCCCGAGGCTAAAGAGAGTATGGATATACAACCGATGGAGGCTTTTGATCAGGGGTGGGGAACGATTTTGTATCGGACTACTTTGCAGGAGCCTGTCGAAAATGGCACTACGATGAAGATCACAGAAGTACATGATTGGGCACAAGTTTTTGCCGATGGTAAATTGTTGGCTCGTCTGGACCGTCGTCGTGGTGAATTTGTCTTGCAACTGCCGGCTTTGAAGAAAGGAACGCGTATCGACATCCTGGTAGAAGCTATGGGACGCGTTAACTTTGATGAGTCGATTCACGATCGCAAAGGTATCACTGAAAAAGTAGAACTTGTCCGTGGAAAGCAATCTGCAGAGTTAAAGAATTGGACGGTTTATAGTTTTCCGGTGGATTATTCGTTTGTGCAAGATAAAAGATATAAAAATGGGACAGCTCAGACTATGCCTGCGTATTATAGGACTACCTTCCGTTTGGATAAAGTTGGCGATACGTTCCTTGACATGAGTACTTGGGGTAAAGGTATGGTATGGGTTAATGGCCTTGCTATCGGACGTTTCTGGGAGATTGGTCCGCAGCAGACACTCTTCATGCCCGGTTGTTGGCTCAAAGAGGGAGAAAATGAAATTATTGTTCTTGATTTGAAAGGCCCTGAGAAAGCATCTATCCGCGGACTGAAGAAGCCCATCTTGGATTGGTTACGCAATGAAGGGGCTTCTACCCATCGCAAAGAGGGTGAACAACTGGACTTGAGTCGGGAAACTCCCGTTGCCGAAGGTACGTTTGTTCCGGGCAACGGATGGCAGGAAGTTTGCTTTGATCGTCAGAGTATCGGTCGTTATTTCTGCCTTGAGGCCCTTTCGGCACAAAAAGGAAAGAAGATAGCAGCCATCGCCGAACTTGATGTACTGGGTGCCGACGGTAAGCCAATTTCACGTGAAAAGTGGAGAATACGCTATGCCGACAGCGAAGAGACACGTAGCGGTAACTGTACGGGAGATAAAGTGTTCGACCTTCAGGAATCCACTTACTGGATGACGGTGGCTAAAGATGCTTATCCTCATCAATTAGTCATCGATCTGGGTGGAGACTATACCGTAACCGGTTTCCGCTATTTGCCCCGTGCCGAAAAGGGATATCCCGGCATGATAAAAGATTACCGGGTGTACGTCAAAGGGGAAGATTTTCAATACTGACAGAGGTATTGTTCTATAGAGAAAGTGAATAGCCGGTTTTATTAGAACCGGAACTATATATTTTAGGTAATATATCCTACTGAAAGTTAGTTGGATAGTGATAGGCTGTGAATGTTATCATTTGACATTCACAGCCTAATTATATTACCCAATTTTCAAGTGACAGAAATGTTTTTTGGTTATTAAAGAGTTGTCACGGGTATTTGATGCCATCATCGAGAGGAAGATTCCGGAGAAATATAAGTAAAAGTAAAAGATTTTTTTAGTTATAATACTTTTGGACAGTAATCTTTTTTTTATTACAAATATAGGAATTTCAGCTTTATATGTTTTGTGGATTCATGGAAAAATATCCGGAAAAAGAAATGGTAAATAACAAATGTTCTGTATCTTTGACCAAAATATAACTTTAAAACATGATGAACACAAAGTCTTTTTTCATGGTTGCCATTGGCGCATTTGTTTTGGCATCTTGTAATTTAAATCAAGTCGACCAAACAGGTCTGTTAACCGCTTCCGTTCGTGATGCACTTAATTCGCCGGCAACTTTGTCTATTGCTGATGAGATAGAGTCAGTTGAATATATCCCTTTGGAAATGACCAATGATGATGCCTCATTGATAGACGGTGTGGTAGACTTTGCCATCACAAGCAAATACATTTATGTATTGGTGGGCAAGGAAGCCCGTATCGTACTGTTCGATCGTCAAGGACACTTTTTGCGTACATTCCTTCGCCAAGGCCAAGGTCCCGATGACTTTAATGGTATGATAGGTTTTATACAGGCTGATGAGGCTGATAATCGTTTCTATGTTATCGGCAATAAGGTTGGCATATATACATTGGAAGGCACGTTTGTGGAAGACCTGCCTGTAAATTCTCCCATTATTTATGCTCATCACCTTGGTAACAAGCGCATTGGTGCCATCGCTATGCCTCTTATGCCGTTTCAGAACGGTAGTTTTGGTATTGGGGTATTTCAAGAGGACGGTGAGGCGATAATTACCAAAAACGATTTCTATTCGCCGTTGGTACCTCGTGAAGATTCAGGCTTTACTTTTGGAGTAATGGGTTCACCTTCGGATGGGAAGCAGGCGTCAGTCTTGTTTAAAACAGCTAGCAATGATACCATTTACCGTTTGTCGGCAGATACCATACAGCCTGTTTTAGTGGCCGGTCTAAGCAATTCGGATGAAGAGGTTATTCGTGGGCTCAATATTCGCGATATTAAAAGATTCCCTGCTAACGGTGATATTTTTGTAAGTGATATTTTTGAGACGCCTCGCCGTTTTTATCTGCGCATGATGCTGAATGAGAAGTATTATGTGGCTTCGGTGGATAAACACAGTGGAGAAACTGTTGTGGAGCAGTGTGATATCCCTGAGACAAGTGCTTATAACTTGGCTGATATCAATATGCAGTTAGGTATGGTAGGTAGTAAGGGGCATAACCGGTTCCCGGTATGGGGACGTGTCTTAGGAAATAATCTGGTACAGGTTGTTACACCTTATGAGATAGAAACATTTAAAGAACAAACTCAAATTACTGTACCACAAGAATTGCAAAAAAGAAATGCCAATGAAAATCCGATTTTCATCATATATAAGATAAAATAATATTATTAACTGTTTTATTATATCAAACTCTTTGAATAAATTTCAAGTTTTTGGTTTCATTAGATGACAGGAGCATAAACGCCTTATGAAATACGATCGTGTCTCATAAGGCGTTTGTTGTCAGTGGAAAGGTATGCCATTGATATATGCGATAACTATTCCATAGTTAGTCATTGGGACACCTTGTGCTTTAGCTTTGACTATCCGATTCAGGACATGTTTGCGATTGAACATGCAGGCTCCGCAATGAATAATCAGGTCGTAGCAATTCAGGTCCTTAGGAAAATCATTTCCGGAAACAATGTCGATATGCAGTTGCTCTCCGATACGTTTGCGCAACATTCGTGGAAGTTTCACTCTGCCGATGTCTTCGGACAGTGGAGCATGAGTACAGGCTTCGGCTATCAGGACCCGGGAATTTTCTGTCAGTTGGTCGATGATATACGCTCCTTCGGTATAGTAGTCAATGTCTCCCTTGTAGCGGGCAAATAATACCGAGAAGGAGGTTAGCCGGCTCTGTGGCGGTTTCTTTTCGTAGACGGTTCTGAAAACCTGCGAATCGGTAATGATCAATGAGGGGGGAGCTGACAAGACTTTGAGGGCATTGTCCAACTGGTCGGTTGTGCAGCTCAAGGTGATGCATTTTTTGTCAAGAAGTTCGCGCAGTGTTTGTACTTGTGGCAGGATAAGTCGCCCTTTAGGGGCCTGTATATCCTGTGGCATCACGAGTAGTACCACATCGCCTTCGTTGGCCAAATCTCCCACAATATCCGGTTGCTCGTTAAGTTCCGGTAACCGATGAAGAATAGACTGACGGATTGAGTCTATGCCCGTTTTTTCTTTGGCACTGACAATTAAAGGGTGTTGTCCTGTCTGTTGTTCCAATTTATCGGCGACTTCATCCGGTTTCTCTAACAGATCGGCTTTATTCAGTACCAACAGGTAGGGGATATTCCTCTCTTTCAGTAACTCTATCCATCGTTGCTCTTCGGAAAGTTCCGTATCGCAACAAACCATCAGTGCGATGTCGGCTTTGTCCGCAGCTTGTAAGGTTCGTTCGATACGTAGGGAGCCCAGTTCACCTTCATCGTCGAATCCGGCTGTATCGATGAATACACACGGACCGATACCATGTATTTCCATCGGTTGATATACAGGGTCGGTAGTGGTACCGGCGATGTCCGATACCAAAGCAGCGTTTTGATTGGTCAATGCATTGATCAATGACGACTTGCCACTGTTTCGTTTACCAAACAAGGCAATGTGCAGGCGATTGGAGCGGGGCGACGTTTTCAAAACCTGAAGTCCCTTTCTCCTGCCGCAATTTGCTTCAGGTTTTCTAAAGCCCGTTCTCGGATTTTAGGGTTGGGGATATGTTGCATTTCTTGCTTTATCATGGCTACTCCGCGAGCTTTCGTCTCTTCCGAGGCATAATCTTCCAGATATTCCTGTAAGGTTATCAGTGCATTAGGGGAACAGCAGTTGGCTATTTGTCCCGATTTGACAAGTGACATAAACCGGTCACCCGTGCGTCCGGCACGATAGCAGGCTGTACAGAAGCTGGGAATATAGCCCAGTTTCAGTAACCAGTTGACCACTTCGTCCAGTGTCCGGGTGTCGCTGACATCGAATTGGGCGGAGTTCTCTTCCGGAGTTTCTGCTTCGGCATAACCGCCTACACTGGTCCGTGATCCTCCGCTGATCTGCGAAATACCTAAGTCAAGCACTTTTTCACGGGTCTTTTGCGATTCTCGTGTGGAAATAATCATGCCTGTGTAGGGTACGCTGATGCGAATAACGGCTACTATCTTTTGGAAGATCTCGTCAGAGATGGCATTTTCAAAGTCTTCGGCATTTATGTCATCGGCCGAGCAGATGCGGGGAACGCTTATCGTATGCGGTCCCACGCCATAAACGGCTTCCAAGTGTTCGGCATGCATCAGCAATCCTACAAAATCATAGCGGTATGTATTCAGGCCGAACAGGACTCCCATGCCTACATCATCGATTCCTCCTTGCATGGCACGGTCCATGGCCTCGGTATGATAGGCATAGTTGCTTTTAGGTCCGGTGGGATGCAGCTGTTCGTAATTCTCTTTATGATATGTCTCTTGAAAGAGGATATATGTACCGATACCTGCATCTTTCAGCTTGCGATAATTCTCTACCGTAGTGGCGGCAATGTTCACGTTTACCCGGCGGATAGCTCCGTTTTTATGATGGATACTGTAGATGGTACGGATTGATTCGAGTATATAATCGATTGAGTTACGCACAGGGTCTTCACCGGCTTCGAGTGCCAGGCGTTTGTGTCCCATATCTTGCAGGGCAATAACTTCCCGGCATATCTCTTCCTGAGTTAACTTTTTGCGGATGATGGTTTTATTTTTGAGATGATACGGGCAGTACACACAACCATTGACACAATAGTTGGATAAGTAAAGCGGAGCAAACATGACGATGCGGTTGCCATAGAATTTTTGCTTGATCTCTTTGGCAAGATGAAAAATCTCTTTAGTAAGATCTTCTTCAGCACATTCCAGCAATATGGCGGCTTCCCGGTGGGTGAGCCCCTTACAAAGGCGGGCTTTCTCTATTAAATTTCGGATAAGTTCCCGGTCATTTCGATGGGCGCGGGCATACTCCAGTGTTTCAATAATTTCCTGATGGTTAATAAAGTCGACAGCATCAGGTGAATCTACTTTATACATGTCTTTTGTTGATTAGTTGTTATAATCTCCCCGGCTGTAGTCGATGTGATATCCGACCGCTGTCAGTTGCTTTTCCAATAAGGCCAGTCCTTCGGCCGCTTCGGCACCGAAAGCTACTTTCTGGTCGTACAGGTTATATTTGTTTCTTACAATGATAGGCGACAGATTGGGCATGACCACATTGGCGCCGGCAAGAATACCCCGTATTCTGCCGTCCGGTGCCAGGCTTGCCAACGCAGTTGTCGAAGGGATCAGTGCCTTGGGATGCATCAGCCTGAAGATAGAGAGCAGTAACAAGGTCAGCTCTACACTGCCTGCTTTTTCGTCACAGAATGGGGTTCGCTGATGGGGGATAAAAGGTCCGATACCAATCATTTCCGGTTGGAAGTTTTCAATAAAACGTATATCCTCTATCAGAAATTCCACTCTTTGATGAGGGGTTCCCACCATGATGCCTGTCCCGGTCTGGAAACCGATTCGTTTGAGTTCCTGAAGGCATTTGATACGTCTTTCGTTGGACATTTCATAGGGGTGCAGACAGTAGTAATGCCCTCTGTTGAATGTTTCGTGGCGTAACAGATACCGATCGGCGCCTTTCATAAAATAGCGTTCGTAAGCTTTCGCCGGTTTTTCACCGATAGACAGCGTGATGGCACATTCGGGATATCGCCGGCGGATTTCCGCAATGATCTCCTCCATATCATTGTCCGACCGTTTCGGATCTTCGCCTCCCTGGAGAACGAATGAGCGGAATCCGAGTTTGTAGCCATGTTCGCAACAATCCCAAATCATCTCCTTACTGAGTCGGTAGCGATCGGCTCGCCAATTGTCTTTCCGGATACCGCAATAGTTGCAGTTATTCCGGCAATAATTACTTATTTCGATCAGTCCGCGTATGTAGACTCCCTGTCCGAAGTGTACGGTCGCTACTTCCCGTGCCTGCTGATTGATGTATGCCAAGGCTTCATCATCATAGTGCGACAACAGGTGTGCGAACTCTTCGGAGGTGAGGGTGCGCTCCTCCCTTAATTTATCTATGAGTTTCTTCATATGATTCACGGCGTTTTATCAGTTCCTGGTTCAACTGCCGGCGTCCACCGATAGCGTCATTATGGGCACTGGGGCCGCTGATACATCCGCCTTCGCAGGCCATGACTTCAATGAACTGTCCTTGTGCTTTGCTTGTTTTGGCAGCAGCACGCAGCAAGCCTATGTTTTTCTTGTTCAGGTCCGAGACCTGGATGGCGGAGAATTTCTTAGCCTCTTCGCCTAAGTAGGCCTTAATAGCTCCCATCACACCACCTGCCTGAGCAAAACCGTGTGCCTCGCGTACCGAAGTATAGAGTACTGAGAATGGCTGTGTCTGTTCAAGTTGGATGTCCAGTCCCTCAAAGATCGAAGCCATTTCCTCAAAAGTAAGTATGTAGTCCACGCATTCATCGCGGCGGGCTTCTTTACGTTTGGCCACACACGGGCCGATAAACACGATCTTTGCATCCGGGTGGCGTTCCTTGGCGATGCGGGCGGCATAATACATCGGGGATCCCGTAGAAGAAACATAAGGCTTCATTCCCGGTATGTGCTTGTTCACTAATTCGATGTAAGACGGGCAGCAAGAGGTTGTCATAAACGGCTGTCCTTCCTCCAGCTTTTCTTTCAGTTCGGCAGCTTCGTGACTTACGGTGTCCATAGCTCCCTGCGCCACTTCGACTACATCGGCAAATCCCATCTGGCGAAGCGCTCCGTATACTGCTTCGATGGATGTGTTGAATTGTCCGAGTATAGAGGGAGCAGGTATCGCTATCATCTTTTCACCGCTACGGATGCCTTCAAGGACATCAAAAGCCTGGGAAATCTCGAAAATGGCTCCGAAAGGACAAGCATTGAGGCACTTGCCACAGTAGATACATTTGCTTTCATCAATATGTTCGATACCGTTCTCGTCTTTGCTGATAGCTTTCACGGGACAGGCTTCTTCGCAAGGAACCGGAATGAATACGATGGCGTGGTACGGACAGCTTTGATGGCACTTCCCGCAACTGATACAAGCGTCGTGGTCAATCTTTGCCTGTCCGTTTTTTCGGAAACGGATGGCATCCTTGGGGCAGTTCATATAGCAACTGCGGGCTACACAACCACGGCAGAGGTTGGTCACCTCATAGTTAACCTGTACGCAAGATGAACAAGCTTCATCGATGACACAGAGTATATTTTCTTTCTGTTTGTTTTTACGTTCCAATGCCTGGCGTGCGTATTCCGAAAGTGGAGTGAGCTCGTCCGTTTCGTCTGTCATATCGAAACCCAACAACGGGAAAAGTTTATATTTGTATACAGCACGCTCTTTGTGGATACAGCAGCGTCCGAGCGGGCGTGAACGGCGAGGGCTCAGTTCAATGGGAAGTCTGTCAATTTCATTCGTTAATTTGTTCTCTTTCCAGAGATTTACCAATTTTGCCAGCAACTTGTGGCGCACAATCATTACGTTGTTGGTGAAAGCCATATTTGAGTATTTAGAATTAGGGTTACAAAGATACGGCTTGTAGGAGTATTCTGCAAGCGTGCATTAATATTTGTTTTTTATTCCTTAATTATTTAACGCTGAACCACTCTTTAAATTCAGCTACACGTGCTTTACTGACTAAAATCTTCTCTCCTGATACCGAATGACGAAGATTGATGGAAAGACGACTGTTGAACCAGAGGTCTATATCCTTGATGGCTTCCCGTGAAAGGAGATATTGGCGGTTGGCCCGGAAAAAGAGTGTCGGGTCCAGACATTCGGTCAATTCGTCGAGGGTTTGTGGGAATGAATATTCCATCCCGTCTGTCAGAACAGCTTTCACCTGGCAATCTCTGATGTAGAACAACAGGATCATATCAACCGAAACGGGGAGCAGTTTATCGCCTTTTATCGGAATCAGGAAATGGGTTTTATAGCTTTCCTGCTTTTTTAACATACGCATCAGGTTCACAAGTTCGTTTGTTTCCGGACCGGTAGGTTTGGAATTGCCGGAACTGAACAGGGTCAGTTTTTCTAATGCCTGTTCTATATCCTGTCTTCCGATAGGTTTCAGTAAATAATCGATGCTGTTGACTTTGAAAGCCCGTAAGGCATATTCGTCATAGGCAGTAGTGAAAATGATGGGGCAGGTGATGTGGACGTGTTCAAAGATCTCAAATGCCGACCCATCTGCCAGGTGGATATCCATAAATACCAGATCGGGCATTGAATGATCGGTGAACCACTCGATGGTATCGGCGATACTGTCGAGTTCCGTTACGATTTCTATTTGCGGGCAGACTTCACCGAGTAGTGAAGTCAGGTTTCGTACCGCTGCTTTTTCGTCTTCAATGATGATTGCTTTCATAGGTCTTTCCGGATGAGGGGTATACGAACGGTGAAGTTTCTGTCTTCTGTGATTTGTATTTCTTGTCGGAACAAGAGGCGATAGCGTTTGTCGAGATTGACCAGCCCAATGCCGGTACCGGTTGTAGCTGTCAGTTTAGACTGTATGGGATTGCTTACCAGGAGTCCTTCTTCCGAATCGGTCGCGATTGTGATGGTAAGAGGACGGCGGTTGCTGATTTCATTATGCTTTACGGCATTTTCAATCAGCATCTGTATGGACATGGGGGGAAGCAAATACTCTTCGGAATTATGAGTTATATTGATCTCGAATCGCAGATTATCTTCAAAACGCATTTTAAGGAGAAAGATGTAGGCTGACACAAAGTCCATTTCTTCACGTAGAGTGACGCATTGCGACTCGTTGCCTTGCAATGTGTATCGTAGTACGTGTGACAGTTCCTGGATGTAATCTTGTGCCCGGTCTTGATTTTCACGAACGAGCGAACGCAGCGTATTGAGCGAATTGAAAAGCATGTGTGGGTTCAGTTGGTTTTTCAGCACTTCGAACTGGTTGCGTATGTTTTCTGCCTTTAATTGTTCGTTTTCAACAATTACTTGTTGTTGGCGACGGATCAGGTAGATGATATAGCAACTGCTGGTCACCAGGCTAGACATAATGAAATCGCGTAATGGATGCAGGTAGTGGTGCACCATGGCATCTATAGCGGGAATATCAAATGTCTTGTGCAAATATACAAAGCATTGTCCCAGGAAATTGCTTAATATCCAGGTTAGTACAAAAGAGAGAATAATCTTTTGCCATGTGATTTTCATTGAGGTCTGATTGAAATGAAACAGTCGGGTGTTGACTGCAAACAGAATCAGCAATGACAAAAAGGTAAAGAGGATCTCGTTGGCTACATCAGCGAATTTCATCCCGGGAAAAAGGGTATGACTCTCAAATCCGTCAAAAAGAGAGACTGATTCGGGAAAATGGATAAGCACCGCCACTGCCAGTGAGATGATGAGGGTGGATAGGAGGTATTTATCGTTGTATATAGCTCGGATTCGTTTCATGGGGACAAAGATAAGACAATACACCGGATTATTTCTGTATTCTCGCCGTTACATACATGCCGGGACGAAACTGTTGGTTGACATCATCGATACGGGCATATACTTCGAGCGAACGGCTTACCTCATCCACCTTCTGACCGATGGAGACCAAGGTAGCTTTGAACACTGTTTTGCCCATACCGTTGACCCGAAACTGGACGGGACTACCTACTTTCATATCTGCCAGGTCTTTTTCATAAGTTGTCAGGCAAAGCAGGGGGGCTGATTTGTCGATGACCTCACAAAGTGCTTCACCCGGTTGGATGTATTTACCGATATTCATCGCTACATCGCTGATATAACCACTGATGGGAGCCTTTACCTGTAGCAAGGGCTGAATGCCGCTTTTCAGCAACTCTTCCGGGACGATGCCCAATAGGGTAAGCTGTGCTGCCGTAGCTTCCAGCTTGCTTTTCATTGACAGATAGTCTGCTTTGCTCTGTTGAAACTTCTTTTGCGAAGCGGCTTGTTCGGTCGAGAGAATTTTTTGCCGTTCATATTCGGCCTGCAGATATTCTGCTTGGGCATGGCTGTCGAGATAGGTTTGTTGCAGTGCGATGAAGTCGGGATTCTCGAGTGTTGCCAGCAGGGCACCTTGCCGTACTTGTTGCCCTGGTAAGAGTGAGGTGTGTTTCACTACTCCTCCCATAGTGAGGGCCACCGTAGCTTGACGTTGGGGAGGCAATACAATGGTGCCGTTGAAAGATACTTGATTGGGCTTTGAAGTAGCCGATGTTATTCCGTCTACTTGGGTCGTAACAGTATCGGTCGGGATGTCGGCAATAGCAGGAGCCGGAACTATGGTTTCGGATGTCTGTTCAGGGTTTTTGCATGCCGCAAGAACCAATAAGAGGACCGGATAAAATATTTTTTTCATTTTTTTTTATGTTTCAATAGGTTATTGATAAAGTTCGTATTCTAAAGAAGCTATGTTGTATTGATATATAGTTTCGATATAGCCTTTGCGTATTTCACGGGCAGCACTGACCGACTGGATAAATTCCGCAATACCGGTTTCGCTGTGTTGTAATTGTAAGTTGGCTGTTTTGACCAGTTCGTCTGCCTCTTTGAGTGCCGACGAAGTATAGAACCGGAGACTTTCTTCGTAACGTCGCAAGGCAGCACTCAACTCTGTTATTTTATTGTTCAATTCTCGGATGTTGGCTTCGGCCTGTATTTGTGCCGCCGAAACTGCTAATTTCGCTTGTTTGATCCGACTTTTTTGTGGCAGGAAGTAGATCGGGAAGGATACACCCACCATCCAGGCATTTAGATTTTTCAGTGGCAAAATATCCTGGCGGCTGTATCCGATACTTAATTCCGGAAAGAAACGGCTGCGTTCTACATTCAAGATTGCCCGTGCTTCGGAAGCTTGGCTATTGAAGAATCCGAGATGGGCTTCGGAGGTACTTCTCTGCTCACAATCGGTGGGGAAGAGTGTCATCATCGTATCTTTCGGTGTAATCGGGTCATCTGCATAACAACTCCATTGAAAGCGGGCCAAAGCTACTTTTTTCTCTTCTAGTGCCTGGAAGAGTCGATTGTGTAAATCGGCTGCCAGTGTAGTCATCATGTTTTTCTCCAATAAGGTGATTTCTCCCTGTTCGTATCTCAACTCACCGATACGCCTTAATTCGGCAGCCATCCGGTCTTGGTCGTGATAGAGTGAAGACATCCCGGAGGCATACTGATAATAGGCCCATGCGCGCTTTACTTCTGCCGTAATCTCCTTTTCGACCATTTGGCGGTAGTAAGTGCTTGTTTGTACCTGTCGGTTGATAAGTACATTTTTGTAAAACGGCGTCAACAATGAACCCAGACTCTGTTCGAAAGCCATTTCCTTGTCTTTCTTATTTTCACCATTCAACTGTCCCCACGAATAGTTGAATGTGGTGGGAGTCGCTTCTACAATTTCTCCCCGTCCGGCTTGTGCCTGCCGGATGGCCGTTGTGGCTATCTTCAGTCTTGGGTGGTTTTGCTTGGCTATCTCTATCGCTTGTTCCAGGCTGACGGTTTGTGGGGCCTGTGCCGTGGCGGTGGCACTCAGCAGAAGTGCCGGTAGCAGGATGAACAGATGCAACCGTCTCTTAGGCTGTTTCCAACCGGCACTTGCCGCATTGACTATTTTATAAAAGACCGGAAGGATAATCAACGTTAATATAGTGGATAGAATCAATCCTCCGATTACAACTGTTGCCAGAGGGCGTTGTACTTCTGCTCCGGCAGATGTGGCGATGGCCATTGGTACGAAGCCCAGTGAGGCTACCAGTCCGGTGAGAAATACCGGACGTAGCAGGTGGGGTGTCCCTCTTTTTATAATCTGATTGGTGGTCATGGCATATTTATTTTGTTTTCTTAAATCGTTGAAGTGATTGATCATCAGGATTCCATTTAGTACCGCTACGCCAAACAAAGCGATGAATCCTACTCCTGCTGAGATACTGAACGGAAGTCCGCGTAACCAGAGTGCCAGAATGCCGCCTATCAGTGATAATGGTACTGTAGAGAATACCATCAGTGTATAGGTCACATTCTTGAAGGCGAAGAACAGAATCAGCAGAATCAGCATCAAGGCTACCGGTATTACAATGGTTAGTGTACGGATGGCATTCTGTAAATTTTCAAATTGTCCTCCGTATTCAAAGTAATATCCGGGTTGTAACTTGATATTCTTATCCAGTATCTGTTGTATTTCTGATACTACCTGCTGAATATCGGCATCACGTACGTTGACTCCGATTACGATGCGGCGTTTGGTGGCGTCGCGGTTAATCTGGAGCGGTCCGTTCACCAAGTCGATGCTTGCCACTTCGCTGACAGGAATCTGTATGCCTTCCGAAGTGCGTATGAAGAGCTTGTCGAGGTTGAGGTCCGCCACTTTTTCCTGATCAAGGCGTACTACTAAATCGAATCTTCTTTCATTTTCGAATACGACGCCACTTACTTCACCTGCATAGGCTGTGCGGATCATTGTATTCAATTCTTCGATATTAATGCCGTATCGGGCTATTTTTCCGCGGTTGTATTTCACTACCAGTTGGGGCAGTCCCATAGTCTGTTCGACAATGACATCGGAAGCCCCGGAAACTTGTTCGACGAAGCGGGCGGCTTCTTTCGCCTTTGCGTAAAGTTCGTGAGTATCCTCACCATATAACTTGACAGCTATATCGGCTTTGGCTCCGGTCATCAGTTCATTGAAACGTAACTGAATGGGTTGTGAGAAGTTGAACTCTGCACGATTTTCCAGGGGCTGGAGGGCTTCTTTCATTTTTTCTACCATTTCCGCCCGACTCGATGCAGAGGTCCACTCTTTAAAGGGTTTCATCACAATCATTACATCGGCATCTTCTACTGCCATTGGATCGGTGGGTACCTCGGCTGTACCTATCTTGGCGACGACATGTTTGATTTCCGGGAACCGGTCCATCAATAATTTTTCGGCCTGATTGGAAACTTCGATGCTCTCCGAAAGTGAGCTGCCGGCCGGTAATGTCATTTGCATGGCAAAGTCCCCTTCGTCCAAAGTAGGGATAAATTCAGCTCCCAGTCGTCCGAAAAGCAGAAAAGAACCAATTAAAGTAGCGAAGGCCACGGTAACTGTTTGCCATTTGAAGCGGAGGCAGAAATGCAGGCACCGTTGATATATGACATTGAGTTTTTCAAAGAAACGGTCCGCAAATGTAGGTTTTACCATAATGGTGTGTTTTAAAAAAAGAGAAGCCATCATGGGTACATAAGTCAGGGAGAGAAGCAGTGCGCCGATAATGCAGAATACCAATGTCTTTGCCATCGGAGTGAAATATTTTCCTTCGATTCCGCTCAGTGTCAGTATAGGGAAGAATACGATCAGGATGATGAATACGGCGAATGTAGCCGAACGTACTACACCTGAAGCACCTTTCTCCACTTCTTCGTCCATTTCGGTTCCCGATAAAGTGCGTCCTTTCAGTTTATTGCTGTATAGGTGGGCAAGTATGCCTTCTACTATCACGATGGAACCGTCTACTACGATACCGAAATCAATAGCGCCGAGGCTCATCAGGTTGGCTGTCACTCCGAAAATACGCATAAGGATGAATGCGAACAGCATAGCCAGCGGAATGACTGAAGCTACGATAAGTCCGGCACGTATGTTGCCCAAAAAGATGATAAGTACCACAAATACGATAATAGCTCCTTCAATCAGGTTGTGCACTACGGTAGAGATATTCCGGTTTACCAGTTCCGAGCGGTTCAGATACGGCTCTATGCTTACTCCTTCGGGTAATAGTTTCTGTATCTTTTCTACCCGTTTTTCCAGCTCTTGTGTGACTACATTGGCATTGGCCCCTTTCAACATCATGGCGATACCTCCCACACATTCGCCTTTTCCGTCTTTGGTCATTGCTCCAAAACGTTTGGGTGCTCCAAAACGGACAATGCCCACATCGCTGATGTGTACCGGGATGCCGTTGCGGTTGGCAACCACAATCTGCTCGATATCTTTAGTGCGGCTGATCATGCCCTCCGAACGGATGTAATAAGCGTTTTTGGCTTTTTCGATGTAGCTCCCTCCGGTGTTCTGGTTGTTTTTACTCAGCGCCTCGAATACTTCACCGATGGTGATGTTCAATGAAAAAAGGGCATCCGGGTCAACGGCTACTTCATATTGCTTCAGATAGCCGCCAAAACTGTTGATTTCTACAATACCCGGTATACCGGATAACTGACGTTTCACCATCCAGTCTTGAATGGTGCGTAGTTCCATGGCGTCATATTTATCTTCGTAGCCGGGTTCTACTTTCAGGATGTACTGATAGATTTCTCCCAATCCGGTAGTGATGGGCATCATTTCCGGCATGCCCAGTTCCGGTGGAATTTCTCCGGCTACCGATTGAATCTGTTCGTTAATTAACTGTCGGGCATCGAGGGTCGGTACGCTTTCTTTAAATACGACTGTTACCACCGACAATCCGAAGCGACTTACCGAACGAATATCTTCCACGTTCATGATATTGCTCATGGCAATTTCGATGGGCATCGTGATTAATTGTTCTACTTCCTGAGGGGCAAGTGTGGGAGAGACTGTTACGATCTGTACCTGATTGTTGGTGATGTCCGGTACGGCATCGATCGGCAGAGTCAACATTGCATATATGCCTCCGATAAGAAGGAAGAGTGTAGTAAGTCCTACAAATAATTTCTTTTTTATGGAAAAACGTACAATGGCTTTAAACATAGTCTTTAAGTGTTTGAATGTCGGTACAAAGGTAAGTTGCCGGGATATTTATTGTTAACAGAAAACTGTGAGTTGGAAAGATTGACTGGTGAAATGTCAAAATGTGGAGATGAAGTGAATTGGAATAGCTGAAAAAAAACTATCTTTGCATATCAACAACACATCACAAAGATAAGATTATGAAGAAAAAAGTACTTTCCTTGCTGGCATTCCTTCCGGCATTTACGACAGTGATGGCCCAGCAGACGGCAGAAGTGCCGGATGTATGTGCATTTGTCAACCCGATCATCGGAACCAATGGTATGGGGCATACATTTCCCGGTGCTTGTGCTCCGTTCGGACTTGTACAGTTAAGTCCGGATACAGATACGATTCCTCACAACATAGATGGAACTTATCAAAAAAATGCGTATGAATATTGTGCCGGATATCAGTATCATGATCCGACAATTGTGGGATTCAGCCATACCCATCTGAGTGGTACGGGACATTCGGATCTGGGTGATATTTTGATTATGCCCGCCACAGGTCAACTGAAGTTGAATCCCGGAAGAGGCCGGTACTCCTGACGAGGGATACCGCTCCCGTTTCAGTCATGACACAGAGGTTGCTCGTCCGGGGTATTATGAAGTGGAGCTTGCTGATTATGGCATAAAGGCACAACTGACAGCTACTCAACGGGTAGGAATACATAAATATACTTTTCCCGATAATGCGGACGGACACATCATCCTTGACCTGATACACGGAATCTACAACTATGATGGAAAAACTCTATGGGCTAATTTACGTGTGGAAAATGACACATTACTGACGGGCTATCGTATAACGAACGGATGGGCACGTACCAATTACACATATTTTGCCATCTCTTTGTCTCAGCCCATCAAGGATTATGGGTATACGGATAAAGGGAAAGCTCTGTATAAAGGCTTTTGGCGGCGGTTTAATACCGACCGTAATTTCCCGGAAATGACCGGTCGGAAGCTGGTGGCTTACTTTAATTTCGATACCCGGCAGAATCCGGAGCTAGTGATAAAAGTCGCTCTTTCGGCTGTGAGCACAGAAGGTGCAGTAAAGAATTTACAGGCAGAGGCTGCCGGAAAAACTTTCAATCAATTGGTTGCCGAGGCAAATTCTGCATGGAATCGTGAGTTGGATGTACTCGAAGCCAAAGGAACTCCCGATCAGTTGGCCATGTTTTATACTTCATTGTATCATACCATGATTAACCCGTCCGTTTATATGGATGTAGACGGTCGGTATCGTGGACTCGATCATAATATCCATACTTCCGAAGGATTTACCAATTATACTATCTTCTCATTATGGGATACATATCGTGCGGAGCACCCTTTCTTGAACTTGCTAAAACCCCGGCAGAATACGGACATGGTGCAGTCTATGATCCGTCATCAGCAGCAAAGTGTACATGGCATGTTGCCGGTTTGGAGCCTGATGGGCAATGAAGGCTGGTGTATGAGCGGTTATCATGCAGTGTCTGCTTTGGCTGATGCGGTTGCCAAAGGAGCGGATATATCTGTCGGGGAGGCTTTGATGGCAATGGATCATACAGCTAATGTTCCTTATTATGAAGGAGTTGAAGCTTATAAAAGATTGGGTTATGTACCTTTCGATCAAAGTGGGACGGCTGCTTCCACTACATTGGAATATGCCTATGACGATTGGACTATTTACCGGACGGCTCTGTTGGCGGGAGACGACCAGTTGGCCGATCTTTATAAGAAAAGGGCGAATAATTACCGGAATGTTTTCGACACTTCGGTTGGTTTTGCCCGTCCCCGTTATAGCAACGGAGAGTTCAGGAAGGAATTTGATGCAATGCAGACTTACGGGGAAGGATTTATAGAGGGAAATTCATGGAATTTCTCTTTCCACGTGCCTCATGATGTGGCCGGATTGATTCGTTTGATGGGAGGTGAGAAGAAGTTTGTCAGTCGGTTGGATACACTGTTCTCAATGGCACTTCCCCGCAAATATTACGAAAAGAATGAAGATATTGCTGAAGTAAGTTTGGTAGGAGGGTATGTACATGGCAATGAGCCCAGTCATCACATTCCGTATCTGTATGCCTGGACTTCCCAACCCTGGAAGACGCAATACTGGCTGCGGACGGTCATGAACCGGATGTATAAAAATGATATTGACGGCCTGGGCGGCAATGACGATTGCGGCCAGATGTCTGCCTGGTATCTGTTTACGGCAATGGGATTTTATCCGGTTTGCCCGGGTACTGACCAATATGTATTGGGAGCACCTTATCTGCCGTATATCCGTATGAATCTGCCCAATGGCCGCACTTTCGAAATAAAAGCGCCAAAGGTGAGCGATCGTAACTGCTATGTCCGGCAGGTGAAGCTGAACGGAAAGGTTTATGATAAGATGTATATTACTCATGCCGACCTTTTGGCGGGAGGAACACTTGAGTTTGATATGGCTGCTTCTCCGAATAAAAAGAGGGGGCTTGCCAAAGAAGCTAAACCTTATTCCATGTCTGAAGAGTAGGCTGCTTTCAAACATTCTGCCGGGGCTGCTTGTTAATTATTTGATAAACCAAATAATAAGATATGAAAGCATTTTTTTCTTTCGTAGCAGCCTTGGTACTTTCATTGTCGATGGCTGCTCAGAATAAATCATTCTATGACTTCACTGTGAAGACCATAGATGGCAAAGAGTATCCACTGTCAGGTCTGAAAGGTAAGAAGGTGCTGGTAGTGAATGTCGCCTCCAAGTGTGGACTGACTCCGCAATATGCAGAGTTGCAGGAGTTGTATGATCAGTATAAAGATCAGAATTTTGTGATTATCGGCTTTCCTGCCAATAACTTCATGGGACAAGAGCCGGGGACAAACGAAGAGATCGCCAAATTTTGTTCGGTGAACTATGATGTTACCTTCCCGATAATGGCCAAGATATCGGTAAAGGGTAAAGATATGGCTCCGCTTTACCACTGGTTGACAGAGAAGAAGCTGAACGGAAAGCAAGATGCGCCGGTACAGTGGAATTTTCAGAAGTTTATGATTGATGAGAATGGAAATTGGGTTGGTTTTGTAGCTCCCAAAGAGAGTCCTTTTTCAGAGACGATAATCAGTTGGATAGAAGAAAAGTAATTTAAGGTGTTAAAACTCACCACAGAAGATACAGAGTAACACAGTGGCAATTTTAAATTGTTGATTATTAACAAAAAAAGACTCTGTGTTACTCTGTGTTCCGTGGTGAAAAGTGTCTCTACACAGCCTCTTTTGGGGAAGTAGAAGAGAAAATCTCTACTTTATCTATTTCACTTTCAAAGTTCGGTGTGAAGACACCCTTTCCTAAATTCGTTTTGATTTCTTCATAACTCCAGAAACGTCCGCCATCTAATTCATCGCTGGGATGTATTTCTCCGTCGTACACCGTTTTATGCACAAAGACTAATTCCCGTTCACGGGCAGACTCAAAGACATAGCTTGTCAGGAGTTCCGGTGTGAAGTCTGTGATACCCAGCTCTTCGGCGACCTCTCTCTTTAAAGCTATTTCTACACTCTCTCCCAGATCGATGTGTCCGCCTACGGAAGTATCCCATTTGCCCGGCTGTATATCTTTCCATTCAGGGCGCTTCTGCAAGTAAAGTTCACCTTTTGAGTTGAATACGTGCAGATGGACAACCGGATGCAATAGCTTGCTTCCGCTATGACATTCGCCGCGTGTAGCAGCTCCTGTAATAGTTCCCTGTTCGTCTACGATGGGGAACATTTCCTGATTATTATCGCTTTGCATGTTTTAAGGTATTAATAAAGATGAATCTCCATAACTCAGAAAGCGGAAATCGTGTCCGAGTGCATAATCATAAATGGTATGCCAGTTGCCTTTCACAAATGCCGAAACCAATAGTAGCAGAGTGCTCTGTGGCTGATGAAAATTGGTAACCATTGCCTTGACTATCTTATAGTCATATCCCGGAGCAATAATGATCTGTGTACTGGTATGCAGTGCCTCCATTCCATGTCGGTCGAGATAACCTAATATTTTCTGTAAGGCTACTACGGGGCGAACATCACATTCCGTTTCGTAAGGTTGCCACTGCTTTACGTGCAATTGCTCTTCTGTGGCTTCCGGATTGTTAGCCAGTGTTACGCCGATGTGGTAGAGGCTTTCAAGGGTACGCACAGAAGTTGTTCCTACGGCAATGGCACAAGCGTCGTGGTCTATCAGCTTTTTGATAATACTGCGTGATACGGATATATATTCCGTATGCATTTCGTGCCCCTCTATCTCTTCACTTTTTACCGGTTTAAAAGTACCGGCGCCAACATGGAGAGTCAGTTCCTCGAGGTCGATCCCTTTTTCGGTCAGGGCATCCAGTACACGAGGGGTGAAATGTAAACCTGCCGTAGGAGCGGCCACCGAGCCTTTTATTTTTGAATAGACTGTCTGATAGGTCTCCTTATCACTTTCTTCCGTATCCCGGTTGAGGTAGGGAGGGATAGGTAGCTCACCGAACACTTCGAGAATATCGGCAAATGTTACTTCCGGATTGTCCCACCGGAAATCGATCCAATGACTGGTGCCACGACATTCACCGCGGGTGGCGGTCAACGTGATCGGGAATCCTTTTACAGTCATTTCACGACATAGCGGACCGTCTTTCCACTTTTTCAGATTGCCTACCATGCAAAGCCAGGCGGCATGTTCCGTTTGCTGAAAGTTGAGTACGTAGTCATTGGGTTGAATGGGCTCCAGGCAAAATACCTCGATGAGTGCTCCTGTCTCTTTGCGGAAATGGAGCCGTGCCTGAATCACTTTGGTGTTGTTGAATATCATCAGGCTTCCGGCTGGCAAATATTCCGGTAGAGAGGTAAATACATCTTCACTGACCTCGCCATGACGATAAATGAGTAACTTAGACTGGTCGCGCACAGGCAACGGGAATTTAGCGATGCGTTCATCCGGCAATGGATAATTGTATTCGCTAATACGGATATGTTTCGGGTTTTCTTTCATCATTTCTTTCTTTGCGACGACAAAAGTAGTTATATTTGCCTTAATTTGTAGATTGTAAATGGTAAATTGTAAACAGAACAATGAAAATAGGTGATAAAGTGCGCTTCCTCAGTGAGGTGGGCGGAGGAATCGTAAAAGGATTCCGGGGAAAAGATATTGTATTGGTGGAAGATGCTGATGGATTTGATATCCCGATGCAGATACGCGAGTGTGTGGTGATCGATACGGATGATTATAATATGACCCGGAAGGCTGCTCCTGCGCCAAAGAAACCCGAAGAACCCGTCAAACCGGTAAAGCCTGAGATTCCGGTAGTTCGTTCGGCCGAAGTGCGGGGTGGTGATGTTTTAAATGTTTTTCTGGCTTATGTGCCCGAAGACGTGAAAGCTATCAGCAGTACTTCGTTTGAGGCTTATTTGGTAAATGACAGCAATTATTATTTGTATTATACGTATCAGAGTGCCGAAGGAAAGGCCTGGAAAACCCGTTCGCATGGACTGGTGGAACCCAATACGAAGCTTTTGCTGGAAGAGTTTACTAAGGATATGCTGAATGAAATGGAGCATGTGGCCGTTCAGTTCATTGCTTTTAAAGATGGACGGACAGCGCCTTTGAAACCTGCGGTTTGTGTGGAGTTGCGTATCGATACGGTGAAGTTCTATAAACTGCATACATTCCGTGAGTCGGACTTCTTTGAACAGCCGGCTTTGGTTTATGATATTGTGAAAGACGATGTTCCTACCCGTCAGGTATTTGTTTCGGCTGAGGAACTGCAGTCTGTATTGATCCAGAAGAAGGAAGTGGATAAGCCTAAGTCACAACCGATTGTGAAACGTGGCGGAAAGAATGAAATTCTTGAGATAGACTTGCACATCAACGAATTGCTGGATGACACACGTGGCATGGGGAATGCCGAGATACTGAATTACCAGTTGGATAAATTCCGTGAAGTGATGGAGAAGTACAAAACCAAACGTGAACAAAAAATAGTTTTCATTCATGGTAAAGGTGACGGAGTGCTTCGTAAAGCATTGATTGATGAATTAAAGCGAAAATATAGTAATTTCCGCTATCAGGATGCTTCATTTCAGGAATATGGTTTCGGAGCAACCATGGTGACCATTAAATGATGCTTCTATGCCTGTTTTTGAAATAGATAATCTTTAAAATTATACATCGATGTATTATACGTTGATGTATAATTTGTGTCTTTGTTCTCATCTCTCCACGTCGTTGGGGAAAGTCTTCACTTGTCAAAGTAGCGATGGACGAATTGATGCATGAAGATGAACAGGTTCGGAAACCATTGAAATGCGTACCCGGCAATTGATAGATACCGATATGTCTATGTGCATGAATGATACTGAAAATCTGATCACTCCGTAAATAGCCATGTTGCGTGCCGTAGCCAATGGTGAATACCGCTTCAATTCTATTCCTGTAGTGCGGAAATATGAATTGGGAAGCGCGCAAACCATCACCCGCAACAAACGCATGCTGACCGAGCGTGATTTTATTGAGAAGGAGGGGGGAACTGTATGTGTTTTCTGATCCTGTATTCGAACTTTGGTTTAAGAGGGAGTATTGTTGAGCTAAATTATATGGGAAAACCGGCTGTTTAACAATGTTAACGTCAATTTCCGTTCATTTTATTCTTGTGTGCAAATAACAAATCTTTTGCATTTAAAACACTTGTTATTTGCATCCAAAGAACAAGCTTTAACACTGTGTTAAGACAGTCTGTTCCTGATCGGGAGTTTGATTCTTCAAACGAAAGATTTCAGCTGGCTTGTGATGCTTACTGTATATGGAGTGGATAGTGTGTTGACAATCATACACCGGTTGTTGCTACATGAAAATATTGGTTTGCCTCACCGGAAACATTTGTATCAGATCATGGTTAATGAATTGAGAATACCGCACGTGGTGGTATCGTTGGTGTATATGATTGTGCAAATTGTGATTATCATCGGGTATTTATATTGCCGGGGTTATGGTGATTGGTATTTATTGGGCTGTATCCTTTTGCTGAGTGGAATATATATTGTTCTTATGCGCAAATATTTTCACTTGCATCTTTTACCTAAAAGATAATTATTATATTTGCAATAATTATAAATATAATAATTTTGTTATGGCTGTTATTAATCCTTTTGTAGTTGGAGGATACGTTTCTCCTCGTTATTTTTGTGATAGAGTTGCTGAAACAGAAAACTTGATCCGTAACTTGATAAATGGGAGAAATGTGGCTCTTGTTTCAACTCGCCGAATGGGAAAAACGGGATTGATAAGGCATTGTTTTTATCAGCCTTTGATTAAAGAAGGCTATTATACTTTCTTTATTGATATATATGCGACTTCAAGTTTGAAAGAGTTTGTTTTTGCTTTGGGTAAAGGGATTTTTGAGAAGTTAAAGCCCCAGGGGAATAAATTCATAGATCGTTTCTTTTCTATAATTACCTCTTTAAGGATTGGATTTAAATTAGATAGTATTACAGGAGAACCGATTTTAGAACTTGGTTTGGGAGATATTCATGCTCCTGAAACTACTTTAGAAGAAATCTTTATCTATCTGGAGCAGGCAGACAAGCCTTGTATTGTAGCAATAGATGAATTTCAGCAAATCAGTTCATATCCGGAGAAAAATCTGGAAGCTATTTTAAGGACTAAAGTTCAGCATTGCAGTAACTCTAATTTTGTTTTTGCAGGAAGTCAGAGGCATATAATGATGAATATATTCAACAGTCCTTCCAGGCCATTTTATCAAAGCGTGAGTATGATGCACTTAGGAGCAATTCCTTTGGAGGTATATAAACCTTTTGTGAAGGGATTGTTTGAGGAGAATGGTAAGAAAGTGACAGATCAATTGGTAGAGAATGTATATACCCTGTTTGATGGGCACACTTGGTATGTGCAGTTAATGTTGAATGAACTTTTTATTTTGACAGACAAAAAGGGTATCTGTGATGTACCTATGATAAATCTGGCACTAAACAATATAATTGCTACACAAGACTTTACTTTTCAAGAAATATTTTCTCGTCTTCCGGAAAAGCAAAAAGAGATAATGATTGCCATTGCCAAGGAGCAGAAAGCAAAAGGAGTTACTTCTGCTGCATTTATTAAAAAATATCGGTTGACTTCTGCCAGTTCGGTGCAGTCGGGGTTGAAGGGTTTACTGGAAAAAGACATGTTGACTCAGGAGTCTGGAGGGTATCAGGTGTATGATAGACTTTTCAATATCTGGCTTAGGAGGAATTACTGATTTAACCGGAAACATCAGTGTTAACCATCTTCGCGGAAGAGGACAGATTTGAAATAATCAACTTGGAGGATGGACAGGGACGTATTGAGAATAAATGCAGCATATGAATTGAATTAAATGGTTTGCCAATCATTTATATACTAATAATTTTGAAAAGTTGTTTTTCACGAAACAATATATCCTTTCTTATTGTTTTTTTGAGAAATGATATTGTATAATTATCAAATTTGATAATTTATTTTATGATATATATTATCAAAAAGAATAAAATCCTTATCTTTGCAGAAAGATAACGAATTGCATGAATATCTATACAGAAGATGAAGCACTAATTGAGTTGTTGGAAGAGGGTTGCACCAACGACAAAAGATACAAGAGACTTCCTAAGGATGTAATCAAAGGTTATATAAAAGCATATAATCATTTAAAAGCAGCCACAAGAATAGAAGATTTATTCAGAATCGGAAGTCTGCATTATGAACGATTGAAAGGAGGCTTAAAAGACTTTGAATCGGTTAGATGTACCGGACGGTGGAGATTAATATTTCAAAGCTCCACAATAGACGGTTCATTGATAATTACTGAAATAGAATTAATAGAAATATCCAACCATTATGGCGACTAAAATTAAATTAAACGATTGCGTACCTTGTATAGCCATTCATCCGGGTGAAATCATTAAGGATGAATTGGATGCAAGAGAAATGAAGCAAAAAGAGTTGGCTTCACTTATGAGCATGCCTACTTCAGTACTCAATGATATTATAAAGGGACGTCGTGCTGTAACTCCTGAAGTTGCTGTTTTGCTACAGGAAATTTTAGGAATAGATGCTTCATATTGGTTATCATTACAAAATCAATATGATATAGACCGAGCAAATATAAATAAGAAAATAGTAGAACGAAAAAAGAATATTGAGATATGGAAAGTAATTTCTCAATATTGTTCTGTTAAATATTTCGAGAAATTAAATGTTATTGGAACGAAAATATCAGAAAACATAAAAATAATATATTCAATTTTCGGTGTAACTTCAGTTGAAGAACTAATAGCTTCGTTTTCTTCAGAAAAGGAACTTTCTTATTTTAAGAAATCTGAACGGTTAAAGAGTGACCCCATTAACATTTTCTCATGGAAACATTTTGCTTTCTATCAAAGTTCACAAATGCTGGATGTTGCCGATTTTGATGAAAACAGTTTAGAAAGGCTTGTGCAGGAATTGAATCAAATGTTTGTTGTAAACATAAACACTATTGATAAGACAAAAGAAATTCTATCACGATATGGAATTAAATTTATCATAGTGCCTAAATTCGACAAGACACCGATTGATGGATTTTCTTTTTGGCAAGGAAAAAATCCAACCATTGTATTAACATTACGATTAAACAAAATTGATAATTATGCTTTCGCTTTATTGCATGAGATATACCATGTTTATATGCATCTTTTCAACAATAGAGAACAGAAATATATTGCCATAGAAGGAGCTGAAATAAATAAATGCGAGGAAGAAGCAAATAAATTCGCCAAGTGTTCTTTAATTGGTAAAGACTTATGGAATACATTCCTCAAACAACATTCCATGATATCTCCACATGCAATGCAAATGAAAATAAAACAATTTGCTCATCAACATAATATCAATGAGGCTATTGTTTTAGGATTTTATCAGCATGATATTAATTTGTATTCTATTAAAAGCTCAATATCAAGAGAGATAAAATAGAGGGTATCAGGTGTATGATAGACTTTTCAATATCTGGCTTAGGAGGAATTACTGATTTAACCGGAAACATCAATGTTAACCATCTTTGTCAGTGATTGGCATAAAAATAAAAGACCGATGTCAGTTCATTCGACGACACCGGTCTTTTATCCTTTTATTCATCAATCAAGTTCCTACTTTACTTCGATGCCTTTGTTCTTCAAAGTCATGTTCAATATTGTAGTATACTTAGTGTACTGAGCATCTGTCAACGTCTTTTTCATCAATTTCAGATTGCCGTAAACAGCGTTACGAACCATGGTATCCTTGTTCTTTTTCGCAGTGGTGGCTCTTCCCATCTGTTCGTCAAAGTAGTTGCAAATGTTGGCTACTTCTTCTGCCTGTACAGAAGATAAATTCAGGTATTTACCCAATTTATTCACATTGATGTTACCTTCCCATTTTGCAACTGTAGGTTGATTGCCTGCTGCAAATGTAGTAGCAACAAGGCATAGCGCTGCCACTAATGTTAATCCTAATCTTTTCATAATACCTACTTTTTTAATTGTTATTCCTGAAAACTAATCTTTGTCCTTATCCTTGTCATAAGGACCCTAATACCTATTAAAAACAATTGCTAAGCGCTTAGCTTTTTCTTTTTACCTATGCAAATATACAAATATGTTATTCAACATAAAAGCGCAAAGAAAGAAAAGTGGGCAGAATGATACCATTTCTTGATGTATATCAAAAATATGCTGTAAAAAAGATGGGATATTAGAGAAAACTGAAATCGTTTTGTAATATGATGTCTATATGGAGCAGAATAATGTCACCAGAAACGGTACGCTAAAGTCTACAATGAATCCATGGAAAATGGAGACGATGACAAATTCCTGTCCGGAACAACGGGTGATAATGGGAAGAGTCGTGTCCATGGTGGTGGCTCCTCCGACTGAAATGGGGGCCAGTTTTCCGAAGAACTTTACCAATAGGGGGGCACAAAGCAAAGCGATGATTTCGCGCATGATGTTTGAAAGTAATGCGATGGTACCCAATTCGGCTCCTTTGTACTCGGTGATGAATATACTTGAGAGTGAATAATACCCGAATCCGGAACCTACCGCCATACAATCGGACGGTGAACGATGGGACAAAAAGAGGCTGACTACGGCACATCCAGCCAATGTTCCCAGAATGGTCATGACGGGCAGGAAGAGTAGGCGGGGATTCAGTGACCGGAAACTTTTCAGTGTCTGCGGATCGTTGCCTATGCTAATGCCGACGCAGAACATCAGTCCGCATAAGGCATAAAAACTGAGTTTACTTTGGCTGAAATCGTACGGGATCAGCTGAAAAAGTCCGCACAGAGTGCCGACAATGAAGAAAGAAACGATAATGAGACTGCCTTTCATGGTTTAGCCTCCTTTTTCTGATAGCGTGTATGGAGCAGATACCAAAGTCCCCAGGCAGCCAGTGTGCTTCCGGTTACGGCAGCTGCCGTGATGATGAGAGCTTCCAGCCCGATGGCATGCAATCCTTTCACGATGGCTTCGTTGCCTCCTACATCGATGCCGAGCAGGAAGAGCAACAGCCATATTAATAATGTGATGACTTTATGTATCCACGTGAGCCTTTTGCTACGTAACAGGTAACCCAGTAGCATGCCCGTGAGCATGATTCCGATAATTATAAACATATAAATGTGCTTTTAGGGCACAAAGATAGTGGTTTCTTTATAAATCCGGTACCATTGGGGGAACTGCGTTGTTTTTAACTGTCAGCATATAGTTTGTTTCTGTACTGAACCCTACCATTCCGGTACCTCCGTTCACATTGCTTGGGAAAGCGATAGGCTCGCTCAGGGTGTTGTCGTAGGCATCGGAGTCGAGCAGATTCAACGCTCTTAAATAATAATATTCTTTTTCGGTAATGCTGAGTATGCGGATGTAGACATCCGTCTTTATCCAGATATACTCCTGTCCCCAGAATCCCCATCCGTAGATATCGTTATAGACGTTCATCGTATAACTTCCGTCGGTGAAACGTGAGTCGTCAAATATGGCATACTTGTTATTGACAGTGCCGAACAGTCCGTTTTCATCATCTTCTTCCGTACTGGGTTTGCCGTCGGTCAACACCACGTCTTCGTTTGTTTGCAGTTTAAAGCTTTTCTGCATTGCCGAACTCCAACAGGTCTGGTCATTTTGTTCCCAATAGTATTTCCAGTATTTCCGTTGTTCCACAATGATCCGATAAAAATTCTTCTCTCCCGGGCGGTCCTTTATTTTGATTTGGTAACGGAGATGTCGTCTTGGCGGAGTTCCGTAGCCATAGTTACTCGGCTTTCTCATGATGGAGACCGTATCCACCTTTTCTATCTTCCCGATGGGTTGAGGTACGGTGACTTCGGTCCATGCGTGGTGTTCGCCGTCATCCGTCATAGCATCTATACGGACCACATCGCCCGGATGGAAAGCACTGTTTATATAAAAGCGCCCTTTATCGCTGCTATGCGGATCGGGACGGAGAGTTTCACTGAGAGAACCGTTGATGCGTACTTCTACGGTGGCTCCTTTTATTTGTCCGATCTGGTTTCTGCCGGTGAGGTTCAGAAACAAGGTGTTGTAGGTGCTGTCGGCGTTGATAATGGCATTCATCACTAACTTGGGCGGATTCTCCTTCAAGTCGAAAGGAAGATCGTTATTGCATGCCGCAGTGGATATGATAACCAGCAAGAAAAGGAATATATCAAGAATTGATCGTCTCATAAATACTTAGAATTTATATGTATAACTGAATGAAGGAATGCAAGGCAACAGAGTGAATTTCCGAATGACCGGTATGCGGTTGCCTTGTGCTTGTTCGCCTTGAGTATATTCAGTCTTTTTGTAGGTGCGATATATCAGAGTGGGGTTCATGGCATTGTATACATTATATATGCTGACATTCCAGATGCGCATGCCATGTTTAGTCTTCTTGCTGAAGTTGACCCCTACATTTAACCGGTGGGTGGCGGGGAGGCGATAATTGTTGCGATGCTTGACGTAGTCTCCCTCTTCTATCGATGAGTCGTTGTCGCCCGGACGGATAATACCTGTCAGTTCGGTGGGGATCGTTGTCGTACCTCCGGTGGTAAATATCCAGGAAGCACTTACATCGATCCGTTCGTTGAACCGATGATTGAGTGTCAGGTCGATGTTGTGTCGGCGGTCATATTTATATGGAAAGCGTTCGCCGTTGTTTATTCCTCCTGTGGCAAACTTACGGTCACTCTTAGCCAGGGTATATGCCAGCCATCCCGTTGTCTTTCCTATGGTTTTCTGCGCCATGAACTCTACACCCATAGAGCGGCCGTGTCCCATCTCCACTTTGTCCTCCCATCCGGTAGAAGAACCGAGAAAGCTGACACCGTCTTTGTACTCGAGTACATTTTTCATTCCTTTATAGTATCCTTCTATTGAGAATTCCCATCCGTCGATTCCCGTATAGTAACCGCCTAACGAGACCTGATGGGCCTGCATGGGTTTGATTTTGCTGGTGACAGGTACCCATAAGTCGGTGGGCATGGCAAAAGGCATGGATGAAATCAAGTGTACATATTGGCTCATTTTCGTATACGAAGCTTTCAATACTACATCTTTGCTGAGCTGATAGCGTGCGGAGATGCGGGGCTGCACGGAGAAGTAGTTTTTCTTTTGCACTTGGAAAGTCGAGAAGTGCAGGCCCAGATTCATACGCAGGCGACTGCTCAGATTGAAGTTATCTTCAAGATAGGCAGATGCTTCGTGGGCAAGGATCTCACTGTTGGAGGTAGTATAATACGTCGTGTCCCGCTCGATGGTTTCTCCGGTCTTGTCGAATATCTTCGAGGTGGAGACTTCCGGACGGAAGCTATGGTGCAGATATTGCACTCCGAACTTGACATGATGTGTAGGGATAGGGTTATAGTCAAAATCTATCTGAGCGCTCCAATCCCGGATTCCCGATTTATAATCGGCCTTATAGCGGTTCCAGGTGATTTGGTTGTTTGTATGTATCTCATTCTTGGTGAATGTACTGACGTCAAACTTATAGTTATTGAAAGCGACTGTGGTATTGCTGAACAGCTTGTTGTTAAAGATGTAGTTCCAGCGTCCCGAAACGATGGTATTTCCCCAGTTCATCTTTCCGCCATCCCTGTACTTGTCTTCGTCACCGTAGTAAGTGTCGTCATACTTTGTCATAAAATGGTCTTTGCCATTGTATGCACTGAGGAACAGGCGGCTGCGATCAGAGAACTTATGGTTGATCTTGGCATTGACATCAAAAAAGTAATAGCTGTATTTCTCGTCTTTGGGCATGAAGGGTTTGGCCAGCAGGTCGATGTACGAACGGCGGGCGGAAATGTTGAACGAAGTCCGGTTCTTTATGATCGGTCCCTCGAAATTGATTTTGCTGGTCAGAAGCCCCACGCTGACCACTCCGTGATAGTTCTTCATGTCGCCATCGTTGGTGCGCACATCGATAACGGAAGAGAGGCGTCCGCCAAAGCGGGCGGGGAAGGAGCTTTTGAAAAGTGTCACTTTCTTCACGGCTTCAGGTGTAAAGACGGAGAAGAAGCCCAATAAATGGTCTACGTTGTATACCGGTACTCCGTCCAGAAGGATCAGGTTCTGGTCGGGGCCTCCGCCGCGTACATAGAGTCCGGCAGAGCCTTCCATTCCGGCTTGTACGCCCGGCATCAGCTGGATGGCTTTCATCACATCGGCTTCTCCCAGGATGCTGGGTGTGTTTTTTATCTGGGTCATCGGTATTTCGCTGGCTCCCATCTGGGTGGCCATGACTCCCGATTCGGCTTTGTCCGACACGATGACTACTTCTTGCAGCATATTGTTGTCTTTCATCCGGATGTTCAGTAGAGTATCTGCGGTTAAGTTCAGCACATGTTGCTGGCCGGTATATCCCAAATAGGAGAAACTCAGCCGAGCTTCTCCTTCAGGCAGCGTGATGCTGTAGAAACCGTAAGGATTGGTGGTAGTTCCCTGATGATGACGACTCTCAAGAATATTTGCACCAATCAGCGTTTCGGCAGACGCTCCGTCGGTCACGTATCCACTGACAGTGAACTTCCGGCTTACGGGTTTGGGGGGCGTTTTTTGTAATAAGATATGCTTCCCGGTTATTTTATAGCTTATCGGCTTATTGGCGAATAGCAGGTTCAGGACTTCTCTGAGAGGTTTCTTTTGTACGTTGAGGCTGACTTTATGGTCGAGCTTCACCTCCTCTCCATAGATAAAAGAGAAGCCGGTATCCTGTTCTATCTGCCGGATGACTTCTGACAAGCTGGTGTTTTGCAGTTTGAGTGTGAGCTTGGGTTCCGGTGTTTGCGCATAGATTGTCGAAAAGGTTAGGGAAACCACACACATCAGAATGTAACTTCTGATGTGGTGGAAATCCGGATTGGATTTTCTCATGTCTAGTTAAGTTTAGTAGTAATCGTTATTTCTTTATTATTGTATGAATAGTTGAAATTGCCAACAGTATGTAGCAGATCGAGAATCTGGTCGAGACCTTCTTCACTGGAGAACCGTGCCGTGATCCGGTAATTCTGCAAAGCAGTGTCTGTTATGGAGATATCTACGCCAAATGTGTTGGACAACTGGCGGGCAATCTCCTGCAAGGGGAGATTGGTAAAAATCAATTCTCCGTTCCGCCAGGCTATCTCTTCGGCAACGCGGTCTGAAACTTCAAGGGTCATGCTTTTTTTCTCCTTATTATATATAGCACTTTCGTTTGGTTTCAAGACGATACGTACAGAATTGCTTTTATTGCTCACGGCTACAGAACCTTCGAGTAGCGTGGTCTTCACTTCCGGATCGTCCGGATAGGACTCTACGTTAAAGTGAGTGCCCAGTACCTCTACATTGACCGACTCTGTCTGTACGATGAAAGAGTGTTTCCTATTTTTCGTCACTTCGAAATACGCTTCTCCTTTCAGGTTCACTTCCCTGTGTTCTCCCTTAAACTTTTCGGGATAGGTGAGTGACGAGAAATGGTTCAGCGTCACTTCCGTTCCGTCGGGCAGTTTGATGGTCCGCGTATCGGCCAGTGTGGAAATTGTCTGTAGGGCGGCAGGTTTCAGATAGCAGTAAGTGTTCCATCCTATGAAGCAGAGCAAAGCGATGGCAGCTACTGCCGACAAGGTGCGTAAAGAGAAGAGGCGAAGTGCCGGACGCGGCAATCGTTTCTCTAATATCTGATAGCTTGCCGCTGCCGAGAATTTTCCTCTGGGCGAGCGGGTGGATGCGATAAGTTTCTCCAGTAATCGGTCAAGTTCCCGGTCTGTATATTTCATTGTTTATTTCGTTATTTTTTCACCAGCCGGATAGACATCTTGGTCGTTTCCGACTTTCCGTTCTGAGGCCGGCAGATAAGCTGAATGTATTCATTCGTTCCCACTTTCCGGGGATAAACCAGGATTGTGGCTTTGGCCGATTTGCTGCCGCCCTTGATGGTGATTTTATTATCTTTAATTTTATAAAACGGTGCCGAAGAGCTTCCGGGCTTCGTCGGCCGTGCGGGTGACTCGATGAAGACAATCCGGTCTTCACTTGTTTTATCAGCCGCAACGATTTTTACTTGCAGTTCCGTTTCCTCTGCATTCTTTTGATAAGAGAAATCCTGCGCTTTCTTTTCGAATCCCAGGTATTCTTTGGGGTAAGAGTTGTTGCCGTTCTCACACGCAGTGAAACACAGTGCCATTGTAAGCAGTGCAAAGGTTGTAGGTCTTAATAACTTCTTCATAAGCTAAGTCTTTGTGTTTTGGTTTAAATGAACTTCATGGATAAAGACAGAGCGTTTGAAGAATCTCCCTATCGGAGGTGTGCAAATAAAAGTTAAACCTCTCTTGCTGTTCGCCGGGCATTATTCACTGTCGATTGTTTATCGATCATTATTCACCATCGATATTGCTTCTTTCAGCCGGATGGTTGCCTTCTGGAGTTGAGCGTCTACGGTCTTGGTGCTGATACCCAGTTCTTCTGCTACCTGTGCATAGCTTTGCTTCTCTTCCCGGATGCGGATGAATACCTCTCTACAACGTTCGGGCAAGCGGTCGAGTGCTTTCACATAAATGGCAAACAACTCTTCACTGATCATCGATTCTTCGGGTGAGTCGCTTTGTGCTTCGGGTTCCGGCAATGTCTCGGTAGATACCGTGGTACGCCTGTTTTCTTTCTCCAGATAGTTGAGTGAAGCGTTTTTAACCAATATGAAGCAATAGTCCTCAATGCTTTTGACTTCGGGAAGCGAGCTGCGCTGTTCCCAGAGTTTCAGGAACACATCGAGTACGATTTCCTGCGACCATTCTTCGCGTTTTACATAGTAGTAGGCGATGCGGTAGAGACGGTCGTACGTCATATCGTAGAAGGCCCGGAACGCTGTTTGCGAATCCAGCTCCTTCATTCGTCTGAGTAGTTTTCGAACCTCTGATTCGGTCATGACTTTATAATTTTAGTTTTCCACCCAGAGCAGGTCGCTCATGATGCTGTCGGAAATAAAAATTCCTTCGCGGGTGAGGCGCAAAGCACCTTCGTATATTTCTAATTTGCCGTTTTCTAAAGAAGGACGTGCCATTTTGAGACAATATTGTTCCAGTTGCGTTCCGTAATCATTACTGAGGCGTTCGAGTGAAATTCCCCATTGAGTGCGGACAGAGGTAATGATAAATTCGTTGTATCGGGTGGTCAGATCCCGCTCTTCCTGTTCGAAGTCCCGTTGTCCGCTTTCAATGCCGGACATGTATTTTTCGATCGAAGAGCAGTTCCATTCCCGGGTTTGTCCATCGAAAGAGTGTGCCGACGGGCCGCAGCCGAGATAACTTACTCCCTGCCAGTACGAAGTGTTGTGGCGCGAATACATGCCCGGCTTGCAGAAGTTGGATATTTCATAATGCTCGTATCCGGCTTCATGCAACCGGTCTATTAATAAGGTGAAGAACCGGACACTGCTGTCCTCGTCCACCTCTTCGACCTGATGCTTTTGCAACATTTTATAAATGGGAGTACCTTCTTCGTAAATCAAGTGATAAGCCGATATATGTTCCACGTCTAGGGCAATAGCCTGTTGCAAGTCTTTTTCCCAGCGTTCCGTTGTTTCACCGGGGAGCCCGTAGATCAGGTCGATGCTGATGTTGCGGAAACCGTGGGCACGGCACAACTCTACCGCACGAATGGCTTGAGCCGCATTGTGGCGGCGTTTCAGCAACTTGAGCGTAGTGTCGTCAAATGTCTGGATGCCCATGCTGATGCGGTTGAACGGCAATTCGGAGAGCATTTGCAGGTATTCCGGACAGAGGTCATCCGGATTGGCTTCAAGTGTTATTTCATGGCAATTCTCCATCCCATAAACCCGGCGGACGGTGTCGAATACTTTCCGGAAATCCTTTTCGTCGAGCTGCGAAGGAGTACCTCCACCAAAGTAGAGCGTCTCAATAGGCTTTCCTTTCAGGTAAGTATATCTCATTTCCAGCTCTTTGCAGAGTGCTTCGATGTAGCGTCCTTTCCATTCGCTTCGCGTCGTTGAGTAAAAATCGCAATAGATACAGCGTGTCTTACAGAAGGGGACGTGTATGTATATGCCTGCCATGATGGTCTGAGTTATTTTTGCGTTTCAAATTGCAAAAGTAAGGTTTTCGTGTTAGTAAACAACCCTGTAGGGTAGATATTCTCTTTTATTTAACGGGAGGAAAGTTCCTTTTTGACCATTTGACAATCTGATAATCCGATGGCCTCAGAATGCTTTCGTTTCGTGCCGTCCTGAAGGTTGGCCGGAAAAACGCCTGCATTTGCCAACAGACTTTTCTCCTGTGTCACAGATTTATGGTATATGTGTGCAAATGGACGGACTTGGGGCTGAATCCGATGAATTTGCTTTCGTTCTGTCTCTGTCCCGATGCTTTTGCTATATTCTCTCCGTATGCTTCTGCGGGGCAACCGGAGAAAAAAAAGCACCGGTGCGGGGTTCTGCACATAACAATATATGTGAGGAGGCAAAACATATAGACATCTTACCCGAAAGAAGTAAGCATTTTCCGGAAATGCTTACTTCTTTTGCACAGAATGTTTGCTTCTTTTTGGGAAAATGCACCGTGTTCAACCCGAAATGCCCCCTTCTTTGGTTGGAAAAACCTCCGTCTTGCACCGAAAAGTCTGCTGCTGCATTCTATTTCATCCTGTCCGGAAGAAGAAGGAGTCAGTAAATGTAAGGCAAACTGCTCTTTTTAATCGGGAATCGGAAAGAATACTTCCATTCTGTCAGATAGCCTGTTTCGCGCTTGTCGAAGGCTGTATGTTACATAACATTGTTTAGTAACACTGTCCGTTTTATTGCTTTTCATTTGATTAATGCCTAATTTGCGCCTCAGTAAAAAAAGGGTATGCGAAAAACACATACTGAATCATTCATTTAAATCTTATATATCATGAAAGTATATCAGACGAACGAAATTAAGAACATTGCCCTTCTTGGCAATGACGGCTCAGGAAAAACCACTCTCACAGAAGCGCTGCTCTATGAGAGTGGTATTATAAAACGTCGCGGCAGAATCACTGCCAAAAACACCGTAAGCGATTACTTTCCGGTAGAACAGGAATATGGATATTCTGTCTTTTCGACCATCTTCCATGTAGAATGGAACGGGAAGAAACTGAACATCATAGACTGCCCGGGCAGCGATGACTTTGTAGGCGCTGCCATGACAGCACTCAATGTAACGGATACAGCAATTTTGCTGTTGAACGGACAATATGGAGCCGAAGTGGGAACTCAAAACCACTTCCGCTATACCGAGAAACTGGGTAAACCGGTGATCTTCCTGGTGAATCAGCTCGATAACGAGAAGTGTGATTATGATATGGTGCTTGAACAACTGAAGTCCATCTACGGTCCCAAAGTAGTTCCGGTTCAGTATCCGCTGGCTACCGGTCCCAACTTCAACTCGCTGATAGACGTGCTGTTGATGAAGAAGTACTCTTGGGCACCCGAAGGCGGTGCACCTATCATCGAAGAAATTCCTGCTGAAGAGAAAGATAAAGCCATGGAGCTGCACAAAGCACTGGTCGAGGCCGCTGCCGAGAACGATGAAGGCTTGATGGAGAAATTCTTCGAACAAGATTCACTGACGGAAGACGAGATGCGCGAAGGTATCCGTAAGGGTCTGGCTGCACGCGGCATGTTCCCCGTATTCTGCGTATGTGCAGGCAAAGATATGGGGGTACGTCGTTTGATGGAATTCCTGGGTAATGTAGTGCCCGGTGTATCGGAAATGCCGAAAGTGCATAATACCCGTGGTGAAGTGGTGGAACCCGATCCCAACGGACCTACCTCTTTGTATTTCTTCAAGACCGGTGTGGAACCACACATTGGTGACGTTCAGTATTTCAAGGTCATGAGCGGAAAAGTGCATGAAGGAGACGACTTTACCAATGCCGATCGCGGTTCGAAAGAACGTGTGGCGCAGATTTATGCTTGCGCCGGTGCCAACCGTATCAAAGTAGAAGAGATGGTGGCAGGTGACATTGGCTGTACGGTGAAGCTGAAAGATGTTCATACCGGAAATACACTGAACGGTAAAGGTGCCGAGAACCGGTTTAATTTTATCAAATATCCGAATTCTAAATATTCACGCGCCATCAAGCCGGTGAACGAGGCCGATACGGAAAAGATGATGGCCATCTTGAACCGTATGCGTGAGGAAGATCCGACTTGGGTCATCGAACAATCGAAAGAACTGAAACAGACCATCGTGCATGGCCAGGGAGAATTCCACCTCCGTACGTTGAAATGGCGTCTGGAGAACAATGAAAAGCTTCAGGTGAAATTTGAAGAACCGAAGATCCCTTATCGTGAAACCATCACAAAAGCCGCCCGTGCCGACTATCGTCACAAAAAGCAATCGGGTGGTGCCGGACAGTTCGGCGAGGTGCATCTGATAGTGGAACCCTATTATGAAGGAATGCCCGTGCCCGATATGTATAAATTCGGCGGACAGGAATTTAAGATTAACGTGAAGGGTACTGAGGAAGTTCCATTGGAATGGGGCGGAAAATTGGTATTTGTTAACAGTATTGTCGGGGGTTCTATCGATGCCCGCTTCCTGCCGGCCATCCTTAAAGGGATCATGTCCCGCATGGAACAGGGACCTCTGACCGGTTCGTATGCCCGCGATGTACGCGTCATTGTATATGATGGAAAGATGCACCCGGTAGACTCTAATGAAATTTCGTTCATGCTGGCCGGACGTAATGCCTTCAGCGAAGCGTTTAAGAACGCCGGACCGAAGATTCTCGAGCCAATTTATGATGTGGAAGTCTTCGTACCGTCCGATAAGATGGGTGACGTGATGGGTGACCTTCAGGGACGCCGTGCCATGATCATGGGTATGAGCAGCGAAAACGGTTATGAGAAACTGGTGGCTAAAGTGCCTTTGAAAGAGATGTCTTCTTATTCAACCGCTCTTAGTTCGCTTACCGGAGGCCGTGCTTCGTTCATTATGAAATTTGCAAGTTACGAACTGGTTCCGAGTGATGTGCAGGATAAGTTAATAAAAGACTTCGAATCCAAACAAACAGAAGAGTAATTATAGTCATAAGCTGCCGGGCTTAGGCTATAAGTGGCTGTGCTACTAAATGATAAGGCTACGAGAAGTGTGCAATGAATGTGCAGCTACTCGTAGCTTTACTTTTTTAGGTATTCTTTGGGACGTGCTTGTCCGGTGTGGCGGTTGTGAGAGAGGACGTAACCGGTATCTTATAGCCTTCCCGTCCATTAACAATGATTAAAGAAAGTAGATTTTCTGAAGAGAAATCTTTAATTTTTTATTAAATTTGCAAACCAAAGGTGTATACGTTTTGTTATAGTGGTCAGAATACGACCTAAAAAACGCCTTTCGGTTAATTATAGAGAACGTCCTGTTAAAACAGGTTAAGCTGTTAGGAGTGTTAATTAGGGAGTGTTAATTTTGTTGCTATGAAAAAGTCAACAATCTGGATATTAGGCATTATTATGGGTCTTTCCTTTCTGAGTTTGCTCTATTTACAAGTGAGCTACATCGAAGAAATGGTGAAGATGCGTAAAGAACAATTTAATACATCCGTGCGAAATGCTTTGTTTCAGGTTTCAAAGGATGTAGAGTATGATGAAACGCAACGTTGGCTGTTAGAGGATATCACTGAAGCGGAACGCAGAGCACTGGCTCAGTCTTCTTCTACTACCGAACAGAAAAACGGTTTAATTCAGCAATCGGAGCGTTATAGGTTCAAGTCACCGGACGGAACCCTGTATTCGGAGTTTGAACTGAAGATGATTACCACCGAGCCGTCGAAAGTGCCCAAAGCCATGATTTCCGAAAGGCATGGCCGGAATACCATTCCGCAGACATCACGGAGCTTGACTGACGCTATTAAAAATAGGTATATGTATCAGCGTTTTCTGCTCGACGATGTGGCTTTGCGGATGATTTACAAGGCAAGCGATAAATCGATTGGCGAACGGGTGAACTTTAAGAAGCTGGATAATTATCTGAAATCGAACTTTATTAATAATGGTGTAGAGTTGCTCTACCATTTTTCGGTGATCGATAAAGATGGACGTGAAGTATATCGTTGCTCGGACTACGAAGACGGAGGGAGTGAAGACTCTTATACGCAACCTCTGTTCCAGAATGATCCGCCTGCGAAGATGAGTATTGTGAAGGTGCACTTTCCCGGTAAGAAAGATTATATCTTCGACTCGGTTAGTTTTATGATTCCTTCGATGATATTCACTATCGTACTGCTGATTACATTCATCTTCACCATCTACATCGTCTTCCGTCAGAAGAAGTTGACAGAGATGAAGAATGACTTTATCAACAACATGACGCATGAGTTCAAGACACCGATATCGACCATCTCGCTTGCTGCCCAGATGCTGAAAGACCCCGCAGTCGGGAAGTCGCCGCAGATGTTCCAGCATATATCGGGAGTCATCAATGATGAAACGAAGCGGTTGAGATTCCAGGTGGAGAAGGTGCTTCAGATGTCTATGTTCGACAGGCAGAAAGCAACGCTGAAGATGAAGGAACTCGATGCCAATGAGTTGATTACCGGAGTTATCAATACGTTCGCTTTGAAGGTGGAACGCTATAATGGTAAGATTACATCGAACCTTGAGGCTACCAATCCTGTTATATTTGCGGACGAAATGCATATCACCAATGTGATATTCAACCTGATGGATAACGCGGTGAAATACAAGAAGCCCGAAGAAGACCTGGTGCTCAACGTGAGAACCTGGAACGAGCCCGGTAAACTGATGATTTCGATACAGGACAACGGTATTGGTATTAAAAAAGAAAACCTGAAGAAGGTGTTTGATAAGTTCTATCGCGTGCATACAGGTAATCTGCACGATGTAAAAGGTTTCGGTCTGGGACTGGCTTATGTGAAAAAGATTATTCAGGATCATAAGGGAACCATCCGGGCAGAGAGTGAACTGAATGTAGGAACTAAATTTATTATTGCATTACCTTTATTAAAAAATGATTGATATGGACGAGAAACTGCGTATTTTATTATGCGAGGATGATGAAAATCTTGGCATGCTTTTAAGAGAATATTTACAGGCTAAAGGTTACTCTGCTGAGTTGTATCCTGATGGAGAAGCCGGATTTAAAGCTTTCCTGAAGAATAAATATGACTTATGCGTGTTTGACGTGATGATGCCTAAAAAAGATGGCTTCACACTGGCACAGGAGGTTCGTGCGGCCAACGCTGAAATTCCTATTATCTTCCTGACTGCAAAAACACTCAAAGAAGATATCCTGGAAGGATTTAAGATCGGTGCGGATGATTATATCACCAAACCTTTCAGTATGGAAGAGCTTACTTTCAGAATCGAGGCTATCCTGAGACGTGTTCGCGGAAAGAAGAACAAGGAGAGCAATGTTTATAAGATTGGTAAGTTTACGTTTGATACCCAGAAGCAAATCCTGGCTATCGGCGACAAACAAACGAAACTGACTACCAAAGAATCGGAATTGCTGGGATTGCTTTGTGCGCATGCTAACGAAATCTTGCAGCGCGACTTTGCCTTGAAGACTATCTGGATCGATGACAACTATTTCAATGCGCGTAGCATGGACGTGTATATCACTAAACTGCGTAAGCACCTGAAAGATGATGATTCGATTGAGATTATCAACATCCACGGAAAAGGTTACAAGTTGATCACCCCCGAACCCGAATCATAATGGATAGGGGAGTGTATAGAAATAAAAAAGCCGGAAAACATTCGTTTTCCGGCTTTTTTATTTCTTGCTGAAACTATTAATCTGCAATTCTTTTGTTTATCGCAATATAAGTAATCAGTCCGAGTACCACCAATACTATCGAGCCTCCCAAGACAGCGTTGTTGTTTACTTCTCCGGTCAGAGAGCAAGCAATCAGAATGATTACTCCGACTAAGATTAATAGCAATCCTAAATTCTTTAATAAGCCTTTCATGTGTGTGTATTTTAATAGATTATTATATTCCAGTCACAAATTAACGCATAATTCTTTAACGGACGAAATATTTTTCGCAAAAAAACCATTAATTAGCCATAAATAGTTGATTTTGTTGCTCTCACTTCTCCCTCCTGTCGATTAATCTTTGGTGTTGAAGAATATTTTTCTTAATACTTCCTGGCTTACGCTTAGCTCTTCGACTGTGATGCCATGCAGCGCCTCTTTAAGGGTCCGGTTAGCTATGATACGGGCCTTTTCTTCCAGCTCTTTTCCTGTTCTGGTCAGATGAATCAGATTGGTACGGCGGTCTTTTTTATCGGAGATGCGTACCACCAGATGTTGGCGTTCCATATTATCAATCAAGCGGGTCATACTCGGTTTGTCTTTAAAAGTTGCATTGCACAACTCTTGTTGTGTCACTCCGTCTTTTTCCCAGAGAAAAATAAGAACCGTCCATTGCTCCGGACTGATTTCCAGACCGTTCTGTCTGAAGTTCCGGTATAGTTTCCGATTAATGGCAGCAGAGACCTTACCATTCAAGATGGCAAAGATCAGCCTGATATCAAAGTTAAATTGTTCGATCATGAAATTATTGTTTAAGCAACTTTGCAAAGATAAATGTCTTCTTTGACAAATCCTATCTCGTAACACAAAAAAAGATTAAATGTTTGCAGTTCAAAATAAAATGCCTACCTTTGCACCGCATTTTTAAAATCAAATAATTTATTTATTTAATTAAAACGAGTATGAATCAATACGAAACCGTTTTCATTTTAACTCCCGTTTTGTCTGATGTTCAGATGAAGGAAGCGGTAGAAAAATTCAAAGGCATTCTTCAGGCTGAAGGTGCTGAGATTATCAATGAAGAAAACTGGGGACTGAAGAAACTGGCTTATCCAATCCAGAAGAAGTCTACAGGATTCTATCAGTTGATTGAGTTCAATGCAGAACCTACTGTAATTGACAAGTTGGAATTAAATTTCCGTCGTGATGAACGTGTAATCCGTTTCTTGACTTTCAGAATGGATAAATACGCTGCAGAATATGCTGCAAAGAGAAGAAGTGTTAAATCAAACAAAAAGGAGGATTAATCATGGCACAACAAGTTCA
>CANSEY010000010.1 GCA_947646015.1 uncultured Bacteroides sp.
TGAAGCATACGAAATCAGGTTCTCCGTAGTTAGCAAGTTCTTCAGCTGTCGGGCGGATGAACATGTTAGTTACGAAGTGTGCCTGCCAAGCTACTTCCATGATGAAACGTACTTTCATGCGAGTACCTTCGTTAGCACCACAGAAAGTATCAACAACGAACAGGCGTTTGTTAGAAAGTTCTTTAACGGCTTTAGCTTTCAGGTCAGCCCAAGCTTCTTCTGAACAAGGTTTGTTGTCGTTCTTGTATTCTTCAGAAGTCCACCATACTGAATTTTCAGAAGCTTCATTCTTAACGAAGAATTTATCTTTAGGAGAACGGCCTGTGTAAACGCCAGTCATTACGTTTACAGCACCCAATTCTGTTACTTGACCTTTTTCAAAGCCTTCCAGACCTGGTTTTGTTTCTTCAGCGAACAAAACATCGTAAGACGGGTTGTGCAGGATTTCAGTTACACCTGTAATACCGTACTTGCTTAAATCTAAATTTGCCATTTTCTTTTGAATTAATTAAAATTGGTATATTGTTTATTATCTCTTTCTGGCGTTCGGAATGGAATGTTTTTAAACATCCCCTTGTAAATCGACTACAAAAGTAATGCTTTCTTTGGAAACAAAGAATATATTAGAGAAATTTTTCTTTAATAGAAACCGTTTTATGTTTACGTAACAATATCTGCAAACTGAACGTTGCAAATTGAAAGATTATCACTTACTTTGCACCGTATAAAACCTGAATATTAAAACGCAGTTGAAAAGATGAAGATTATTAATTTAAGTGAGACAGACTCAATATTGAATCAGTATGTATCAGAGATAAGGAACGTTGAGGTTCAGAACGACCGTTTGCGTTTTCGTCGCAACATTGAACGTATCGGCGAGGTAATGGCTTATGAAATGAGCAAGACGTTTGCTTATTCGGTGAAGGAGATACAAACTCCATTGGGGATAGCACCTGTCAGAACACCGGACAATCCATTGGTTATTAGTACGATTCTTCGTGCCGGGTTACCTTTCCACCAAGGATTCCTGAGCTATTTCGATTATGCCGAGAACGCTTTTGTTTCTGCTTATCGTAAGTACAAGGATACGTTGAAATTCGACATACATATTGAATACATCGCTTCACCGCGTATCGACGGGAAAACTCTTATCATTACAGATCCGATGCTTGCCACCGGCGGAAGTATGGAACTGAGTTATCAGGCCATGTTGACGAAGGGACATCCGTCTGAAATTCATGTTGCTTCGATTATTGCCAGCCAAAGGGCTGTCGATCATATAGCCAGTATTCTGCCGGAGGATAAAACTACAATCTGGTGTGCAGCTATTGATCCTGAGATAAATGAACACTCTTATATTGTTCCCGGATTGGGTGATGCGGGTGATCTTGCTTTTGGCGAGAAAGAATAAACCGGTCAGATAACTGATTGTAAGACAACCTGTCTTTTTGCTCCCGGAATGTGGATTGGGGAGAAAAAAGGCAGGTTGTTTTTTATAAAATGCTTTCTGAAGGTAAACAAGCAAGGAGAGATTTGTGTATCTTTGCCGCTACTATTATAAAACATTGATAGAGTATAGTCAGAGTGGAAAAAAGATTTTCTAAGATATTTTCAATAGTCGTTTACGCATTCTTAGCTTTATGGATGGGAGCATGTAAGAGTGAACCTATCCGCTTGCCGGAACTGAGCGGACACCGGGGAGCGGACTGTATTGCTCCGGAGAATACGCTGGCTTCGGCGGATTCATGTATAAAGTATAAGATTGACTTCATGGAATGTGATGTTTGTATCAGTAAGGACAGCGTATTCTATTTATTGCATGATTCTACCTTGGATCGTACGACGAATGGAACCGGGCTGATTAGAGAGTGGCTTTCGGCAGACATCGATACATTGGATGCAGGTTCATGGTTTGGCGAAAAGTTCAGCGGACAGTGTGTTCCCCGGTTGGACGTTTTATTGCGGAAGGCTAAACAGAACGGTCTGAAGCTGACGCTTGATTATCGTACGGGAGACTTTGGACAGTTGCTGGATCTGGTTCGCAGGGAAGGAATGTTAGAGAATTGTACATTTACTTTCTGGTCGGACAAGGAGGCAAAGGCTTTTCGCCAAGTGGCTCCTGAAATTCGGACATTACAGGCGTATGTAGGAGGTGGTGCCGAACTTGATAAGGTTATAGCTGAAATAAATCCCAATATTGCGGTTATTCGGATCGATTCACTGGATAAGCTCCTGGTGGAACGGTGCCATAAGAAAGGATTGAAGGTGCTTGCATTGGCACTGGGTACTGACGATGTAGAAGAGTCTGACCGGAAAGCTATTGAACTCGGGGTGGATGTGCTGGCCACGGACAGACCGGAGCTGTTTGTAAAGAAATACAGACCAGAGCATACATGGACAAAATGATCCGGGTATTCCGGCATATACAGAATAGAAACAATGCGCTTCCCTTCTCTGATAATTGAAAAGGCGTCTTACTCTTTTGCGCATATCATTGGGGGGCTTGTCGTATTCATAAAGACCGAATGTGGAGTAATCTTGGATTTTGACAGTACTCCTTTTTTACAGGATGCTATCATGCGGAATCGGATTTTTCCGCCTCGATAAAGTGAGGCGTTTACTACAAAGCAGATCGGGCACCACCTTATATATCAACAACTTTATCCTAAGGCGGATAAGAATCATATCAAAGTTTGAAGAGAATCCGGATACTTTCTAAAATATAGATTAGCAGAAATATATTTCCCTGTTTATTTGTGTATCTTTGCTTCACTAACTTGTTACCTCAGTGAGACACTTTCTTTTTTGTTAATATGGTATGGGCGTTATATTTAAAGACAGAAAAATATCATGAATAATAAAAGAAAAAATATGAGTATATATATAACAGTCCTGTTATGGGTTTTGATTCCATTATTGATAATTAACGGGCTTATTTTCTTAACTAGTGATATGCTCAGTGTTTTTGTCGGGGGGATGTTATCCTTAAAGTTGCTATGTTATAGCCTTTTCTTTTCATATAGTTTCTTGCTTGGATATAAGGCACAAACAGGAGGTGGTATTATTATTCTTGTACTTTTGCTGATTTTAGGGCTTTTTTTATGGCAATCATTTATTAGTTGGGTTGAACCCGGGACGTTGTGGCGGGAAGCAGTGGGTGCCATTATATTCTTGGGAGTAATTTTTTCTGTCGGGATTTTATGCCGCTATGGCATTAAAGCCGGTGGACTTCTTCGTTTAAGTTCGATTTTGGCATTTGCCATCGTAGCGTTTGTTTATATTACAGTCTGTTTGTCGACAGTATGTGGCGCTTATTCTCCTATACCTGAAGAACTCTTCTGGAAAGATGCGTATCCGGAGAAGGGGAAAAATGGTACTGTCTTTTTTCATCATTCGAAACTGCATATAAATCCCTTCGATTCGAGAGTAATAGGTGTTTTTCGTTTCAATGATAAAAAAGAATATGTCGGTTATAGTGCCAGCATGTATGAGAGTCATGAAATAGTCAATTCGGGATTTAAAGTGGATGACACGATAAAAGCTTCAACATGTGACTTTATACACAGTAGTTATGAGCCATTATTGAGTAACTTTATGTCCGATTGCCAAGATGCACTCTATATGAAAGAAGGAGATTATTGCGTGTTTCTATATACTGAAAAAGGAGCGCTGTATAGAAAAGAGTTTGATTATCACCGAAATGGGATTGTGAAACAAGCACGTACTTATACGTATGACCGGAAAACCGGATTTCATATTGAAAGAGAGAAAATAATAGAATTTGACGAATTAGGTTTCTGCGATAAATCAGGCCGGGTAAGATGGAATATAAAAGATTTCCATCAAACAGATACAGTGATAGATATGGAATCTCGTTATGGGCAGGCATACGATCCGGCGGTAAGAAATAGAAAATACGCTTTACCCCAACAACTCATAATAGACTCTTTTGTTACTGTTGAAAGTAAGACTGCTTCTCCCGATTCATTGAGAAAATATAGTAGCCTGGATTTTCCGCTGGATGAATACTATAAATTAGGTGGTGTGAATGGGCATGCAATATCGGTATATGTAAATACGGACGAATATAAATGGCGTAAGATATATTTGTCTGATTTTACTCAGTTAGGGAGCGTGGAGCAAATGTATTCTTTTATAGATGCTTTGGAATTGAGTTGTTTGGATACCGGGATGTGGGTGAGAATTGGCGAGCAATCAATGGTTGTGGGTGAAGACGATGAATGTTGCAGCTTTGTACTGAAAGAAGTTGTCAAAGGTGGCAAGGCTCTGGCATTGTATTTCTTTGATGACTATGCGGTTACGACAGATTCGAGATTCTGCTTTTATTTTAATCCCTCTATTCATAAAGACATGGAGATACAGAAAAGAGCCGGGGCGGCTTGGAATGAAATGAAAAAGATCTTTATGGAATATAAAGAAAAAGAGAATTAACTCTCTATTCTTCAATTGTAATCGCTTTTTCTGCCAATGTTGTAATGTGTTCATTTTCCTAATCCCAACGTAGCAAGATCATTCAGACAGGGGGTATCTGAGAAAGATTTTTGTCGAAGTTATTGTTAATTACCGGTCATTTTCCGCGATACGGATTAGAGCTGAATTAAAAAAGAAAGGAGTGCCACAAACGTTATATGACACTCCTTCTTACTTTATAGGGATTAACAGGGGGATTTTATTTTACTTCCCATGTTTCATTGGTCATCAGCAATTCCTGGAAGTTATGATACTTCTTTTTGGCTTTCACTTCATCAATCTGCTCGGCGACTGCATCGTTATAGGTCGGAGCTTCCACATCACGGATCACACCGAGTGCGATTGGGAAATCCGGTCCTTCCATTAATGCCAGTTTCAGTTGCAACGTATTATCCATGCTGTGAGCATTGTGGATAAGAATGTCTTTTTCTGTCACGCCGTTCTCACCTAATTTTACCACTTTCAAGCCGAAACCTTCCTGCATCAGGCCGAACTCTTTGTTTTCGCCGAATAACATCGGTTTGCCGTGTTCCAGATAGATTGCGTTTTTAGAACGTCCTTCTTTCGTTGCGACCGATTCGTGTGTGCCGTCATTAAAGATGACGCAGTTTTGCAGAACTTCCACAACCGATGCTCCTTTATGGTTGGCTGCGGCTTTCAATACTTCGACAGAAGCCGGTCCGTCTACCGCAACACAACGTGCGAAGAAACGGCCACGCGCGCCGAAACAGAGTTCTGCCGGGTGGAATGGATCTTCTACGGTACCGTAAGGAGATGATTTGCTGACGAATCCACGGTCGGAAGTCGGGGAATACTGACCTTTGGTCAACCCGTAGATGCGGTTGTTCAATAAGATCATATTCAAGTCGATGTTACGGCGTACCGCATGGATGAAATGATTACCGCCAATGGCCAGACCATCACCGTCACCGGAGATTTGCCAGATGGTTAAATCCGGATTAGCTACCTTGGCACCTGTCGCAACAGCGGCGGCACGCCCGTGGATGGTGTGGAAGCCGTATGTGTTGACATAATAAGGTAGGCGGGAAGAACAGCCGATACCGGAGATCACGGCAATGTTGTGCGGAGCTACTCCCAGTTCGGCCATAGCCTTGTGCAAGGAGTTCAGGAAAGCATGGTCACCGCATCCCGGACACCAGCGAGGCTGACCTGATTTATAATCTTTTGCTGTATATACTGTTTCGCTCATCTCTTATTCCTCCAATAATTTAGTGAATGCTTCTACAAGTTCTCTCGTAACGAACGGCTGGCCTTTTACCTGGTTGAACTGGCTGATATTCAGTCCGGGTACTTTCATGCGCAGATATCCTGCGAATTGTCCCAAGTTCTGTTCGGCTACTACAATCTTTTTATACTTTTTCAGTATTTCGGCTGTGTTCTTAGGCAGCGGGTTGATGTACTGGAAGTGAGCGAGTGCCACTTTCTTTCCATTTTTGCGCATATGCTCTACAGCCGAATAAAGATGGCCGTAAGTACCACCCCAGCCTACTACCAGCAGGTCGGCATCAGCATCGCCTTGTACTTCCTGTTCAGGAATACTGTCGGCTATCTTGTCGACTTTGGCCTGACGCAGAAGTGTCATTTTCTGGTGATTTTCCGGTTCTGTGGAAATAACGCCTGTTTCACTGCTCTTCTCGAGCCCACCTATACGATGCATGAATCCTTCGGTCCCGGGAACGGCCCAATAGCGTACGCCGGTCTTTTCGTTACGTTGGAACGGGGTCCATGTGCCAATCATATCCGGTGTTACATACGGCGGATTTATAGCCGGATACTCATCCATGTTGGGTAATTTCCATGCGGCAGAACCGTTTGCGATAAAGGCATCGGTCAGCAGTACTACCGGAGTCATGTGTTCAAGAGCTATTTTAGCAGCCATATAAGCAGCATCAAAACAGTTGGTGGGTGAAGTAGCTGCAATGACAGGCATCGGACTTTCACCGTTACGTCCATAAAGGGCTTGCAACAGGTCTGTTTGTTCCGACTTGGTCGGCATACCGGTAGAAGGGCCTCCACGCTGTACGTTGACCACAACCAGTGGTAATTCGGCAATGACAGCCAGGTTCATGGCTTCACTTTTCAGGCAGACACCCGGTCCTGAAGTAGTCGTTACAGCCAGATCGCCTGCAAATGCTGCACCTACAGCTGAAGCGCATCCGGCGATTTCATCTTCACATTGAACGGTTTTCACGCCCAGCGATTTATGTTTGGCGAGCTCGTGCAGGATATCGGTAGCCGGAGTGATGGGGTAAGATCCCAAATAAAGTTCCAATCCCGCTTTTTCGGCAGCGGCGATCAAACCGTATGAAGTGGCTTTGTTACCATTAATATCGGTATAGAGTCCTGCGGCTTTCGGCGTTTTACTTTCAATCTTGTAAGTGGAAGTAGAGGCATGTGTGTTGGCTCCATAGTTGTAGCCGTTATTTAGCACTTTGATGTTGGCAGCGGCAATTTCCGGTTTTTTTGCGAATTTCTCGTTCAGCATTTTTTCGGCAGCAGACAGGTTGCGGTTGAATAACCAGCATACTAAACCGAGAGCGAACATGTTTTTGCAACGCAACATGGCTTTGTTGTCCAGCCCTGAATCTTTGAGGCTTTCTTTACACATCGACGAGATGGGGACTTCAAGCACTTGCTGTGTGATTCCCATTTCTTCGAAAGGATTGCCTGTCTTGAACTGTGCTTTTTCCAAGTCTTTTTCTCCGAAAGAGTCGGAATCTGTGATGACCAGCCCCTGCGGTTTGCAGAATTTAATTTGTGTTTTCAGTGCGGCGGGATTCATAGCTACCAATACGTGGCAATGATCACCCGGAGTGAATATCTTACTTGCACCGACGTGTACCTGAAAACCTGATACGCCCGTCAGTGACCCTTGCGGAGCACGGATATCTGCCGGATAATCGGGAAATGTACAGATGTCATTTCCAACCGTAGCCGACACGTTCGAGAAGATGTTGCCGGCCAACTGCATACCGTCGCCGGAATCGCCGGAGAAGCGGACAACCACTTCTTCCAATTCTTTAACCATCATTTCGTCTGCCATAATTCTATTTATATATTTAAATTTAGGATTAACATGAACCGGTGTTAGTGTGTTCTTTGAATATTAACCACCAGCGTGTCTTTTTTGTTTGTCACTTTCCTGTATATGTGGCAGGCAAAGTTCGCAAAGTTAAGTGACTTAACAAAATCTTTTCTGATTTATCTGTGGGGCTTTGTTAAAAGAGAGCTGTTTTATTGCAATTTTGTTCTCTGGAGTAAGCAAATTGTCTACATTTTGTTCAGATATGGGCTCTGACTACAACAGTTTGATATCTCTGTTTAGATCGTTTTTTGACTTATTGCTTTCTAATTCGTTTAATAGATAGATATCTGTCTGTATTTTATTTGAATTTTCTTTCACTTTTGGCGTCTCTTACCCTATTCTACTATCTCTCTTCTATCTTATGGATTAAATGAATGTGTTTGCTTCTTCTTCTTTTATAAATCTGTTCTTTCGGGTTTGCCAAATCAGGAGAATACGCTATCTTTGCAACCGATATCTATCATGGCCCTGTAGTTCAACGGATAGAATAGATGTTTCCTAAACATTAGATAGGGGTTCGATTCTCCTCGGGGCTACAACAATAAAACGCAGTTGGCTGATAATAGGCCATCTGCGTTTTTTTATTTATTGTTGCGGTAAGAATAGCGGTAAGAATTCCGCCCACATTTTATTTTTCTTACTCCTTGATAAACTTTTCTTGTTTTTCTTATACCTTATTATATATGTTTCTCTATTGAAAACCGTCTAACCTCGTATCTTTCCTCCTGTACACATGCTTTTCCGGCCTTCATCTCACAGAATCGTTTAAACTCTTCTGTATATCCGCTCGACTGAATAAACTCGCAGGCCAACTCTTTTGCCTGCTGTTCTTGCCTCAACTTCCGGTGTAGTTGGTTTATTTCTCCCTGTTGCCCTACTACCTGATAAAATAGCGCCTGAGCCGCAAATGTATTGTTGTATGCTTGCATCAAAAGGTTATGTAGTTCATCGTATGGATTCTCAAACCCGGCTAACCTAATGGGGATTATATCGCTTGCGGCACTCATGCATTCTGCGTAATGTTCTTGCCGATCTTTTTTTAGTAGTTCCGATTTCTGGGCTTGCAATGTATCAACGCTTTCCCGGGTGCAATTCATATACCCACCATTAGCTTTGCCAAGATGGATGCAATCTCTATCAAATAAAATCTTCTTTGGATTTACGTTCTGCCCGTCGGCGTTCAAAATAATAAGTTCTTCCATGATGTTATAAATTAGATGTGAATAAATTCAGTTTATTTGCTGAGGCCACGCATAAAGCCAGCCCAATAATGTTTGGTGCGGTTGTCTCCGCCTCAATGCTAAATAGTAGGATAACGCCTACTATTAGCCCGGTCAAATAGATTGCTTTCATTATATATTGTTCTTGTGGGATGCGTTGACCGCACCCCGGTTAATAATCAATCACCGCAATAGTTACCCCAACCCGACCAATCGGAATAATGATTGCCCCGTCCATATCCATACGCTACACATTCAGCCTCAACACTGGCATACTTTTGTTCTTTCAGTTTAGCTAATCTTTCGGCACGCTCAGCATCAATACGAGCGGTTCGGGCTGCGACTTCTTGCGCTTCTCTCTTCTTTGCTTCATGGTAAGCAATAGTTTCTGCCCGGTTAGCTTCGATCTGTTTGCGGAACTTTGCCATACTCCAAGAGGCTTTTAATGCCTGTGAAAAAGTGGAGAATCTCTCGGGGCTATTACGACGGAGAGAGTGGGCGTCTTTCATTATTTGGGATAAATTGTAAGTTGTCATATTATTATATCTTTTATGTTCTATTTTCTGCTACAAATATAGCGTATAAGATATAATTAGACAAGTAAAGCAATTATTTATATTACCTTTAATGCTATATTTAACTTTTATTTATATCGTAAATGGTATATGCTGCAAAAAACTCCCTATTTTTGCGGTATAACTTAAAAGGTATAATCAGTATGCGAACAAGAATTAAAGAATTATGCAGAGAAAAAGGGATGACCATCAGCGCAATAGCCGAACAGATAGGCACGACGCAAACAAGTCTTAGCCGCGCTTTAGGGGATAACGGAAATCCCACTCTTGAAACCCTCGATAAGATCGCCAACGCTTTAAATGTTCATATTACCGAACTGTTTGAGCAGCCCCAGAGTAACGAAGCCGGGATAACATGTCCGCATTGCGGAAAGTCGATCACTATTAAAGTAGAATAGTATGGGGCAACTGGAACTTATTCAAAGTAAGATTTACGAGATTAGAGGGCAAAAGGTCATGTTAGACTTTGATTTGGCGGAAATGTACGGTATTGAAACGAGGGTATTAAAACAGGCAGTACGTCGCAACCTGAAACGCTTCGAAGGTGAGGACTTTATGTTTGAACTAACAAAGGAAGAACTTTCAAGATCACAAATTGTGACCTTGAACAGAGGTAGAGGCGGAAATTTTAAATATATGCCCTTTGCTTTCACTGAGTTAGGTGTTGCAATGCTGAGCAGTGTTCTAAATTCTGATACTGCGATAGAAATAAACAGGGGTATTATGCGCGCATTTGTAGCGGTTAGAAACCTTCTGCTTAATCCTCCTACTGATCCGGTATATGAACTACAAAACGAGATGAAGGAACTCAAAACGTATATCGAAGAAGTGTTTGCCGACTATAACGACATAAACGACGACACCCGAGTACAACTGGAACTTATTAACCAGACGCTGGCCGAGTTACAGGCACAAAAGAAACTGGCTGATAAACCCCGCAACCCCATCGGCTTTGTTACTACGAAACCAAAAGAGTAATACCAATTGTTAACTACTGGCAAAACGGCTGGCATATCTACTGGCGAAACTACCGTAAATTTTCCGGTAGTTATGTCAGTAGTCAGACTACCCGGCCGCTATGAAGCAACGTTTATTTGTTTCGATTCTGCATTATCATTTGCGTACCTATTTGCGTTCCTTCGCTGTTTCCTTGCGTATGGGAACTGTTTATTAACTTGCGGTTTATTAGATAGTTGAGGCAAGCAAATTGTGTTTCCTTTTGCGTTCCTGTTCCTTTCTCGCTTGTTCTGCCATGGCTGCAACAAAGACTGATGATATGTTGCCCTTTACCCTGTCCCTTATGCTGTCTCTCTGTATATGTTGATTTGGGCGAGCGTATCAGAGTGAATGGGGCGGGCTTTTTTATACAATGGGGTAAGCCGCCCAAACCCACCTCACCCAGTTTTTTTACGCGCGAGGTGTTTTTATTCTGGGGGGGGATCGCTGGGGGTGATGCAATTTATCACTATTCATTTTCAATTCAGTAGTTTAAATGTTCCTGACTTATATAATTTCATGATAAAATATTCGCCTGTTTCCGTCCAATACATGTGCTTTTCTGTTCTTGGCTCACCAGTATTGGGGTTGGTAAAGTGGAACGTCTTATATCCTTCAAGCCCCTTTCCGCGCATGTCGCTGTATAACACATAGACCCCGTTAACTTTGTATTGTACCTTTGAATCACAAAGGAACTTATTGAGTTTACGGGCACTTATACCCAATTCAGCGGCGATGGAATCGGTTGCAATAAGCGATTTTGATTGTAACACCTTATCACAATATTCTGCTTTGGGCTTCATCGCTTCAATTGCTTGCGTGTTAGCCACATTCTGCATACGGAGTGATACATTCTGCTTCTGTTCTGTTTTCAGGGCTGTAAGCAAACGAATCATATTATCAGGGTTTCGTATCACCTGCTCAATAGTTTCCAACGTCATATATGCGCCATGCTTGCGGATGGATGGTAATACCTCGGACGTTACCCACTTGCGGAACGGTTTCGCCCTTTCTGAATCGCTACGAATAACGACATCATACAACCCGCTCTCAGTGACAAACGTAGCCTGCTGTCCATTTCTTAACCCTAAGTCTAACTTAGCCTTTAAATCATCATCCAATCGACTCGCTACAGCCGTTGGGTTAGATAATCCAATCACGCCGCATACATCGGCCAAACAGAATAAAGGCTCTCCGCTTGCAGTTATTACGGTTCTAACCTGGCCCAAACTCTCATTGCTAAAAATCTTAATTTCGTTCATAATACTTTGGCTTTTAATTGTGTTTATTATCATTAAGTGACGTTTTGCCTGGTGATCGTTTCGGCTTTACAAATTCAAAATTTCTTTCGGCTTCTGAAAGATCACCGAACATCATTTCGATTTCATCCGGTACGGGATTCGGATTTTCTTCGTGTTCCGGATCGGCAACTCTCAGAAAACATCCCCATAAATATTGGTTCATCTCGTAGATACTTTTGAATCCGAATTTATCGCGTATCCGGCTTGCGCGCTCCCATTGTTTGTGATTAAGACGGGCTACAATCTTTTTAGGCGGGCCACCCAGTAATGCCAGCCTTTCCGCTTTCCTTGCCGCTCTTTTAGCGGCCTGTTCTTCTGGTAACATAATGATCTGTTTTGTTGGGTTTGTAAATTAGTGTCTATGATTCAGAGGGAAATCAATTTGATACATTGAAAGCACCTCCCGGGCAGCCTCAAATACTTCCTCCCTGAATTGGATTTTATTTTTCTTTATCCATCGCTTTATGCTTTTTACGTATGATTCTTCACGTAGATAGTCAAACGTGTACCTTTCGCATGCCAATGCACCCGTAGATAATTCAATAGCTCCGTATATTTGAGGGTCTACGCTGTTGGTAATGCAGAATTGCAAGCCGTGGGCTTCAAATAGTTCGCCCGTACATTGCGCTATTCCGAAAGCGGTTGCCCGGTTTATGGTGATATGTTTTGTTTTAGACATGGTTATTATAGTTTTTAATTGGGTTGTTATTACAGTAGAGACCAGTCGGCCTCAGCCTGTGTTAAACTCTTCAATATCCGGAAGCTTTCCCCTACTTTTTATCTCACCTCTGGCAGTGTATGATAATTTCGCATCCATATTAGGCGGTTTATCGAGGCTGTCAGGTGGTTGTGGTTCTGGGGTAATGTAGGCGATAAAGTCACCCCTTATCCAAGTATTGATTTTATCGCCTAAATGCCTTTTTTCTTTCTGTTCCAAAAACGTTGATTTTGCCGCCTCTTTTATTGTTTCCGTTTTAGATGGCTTGTTGCCTTCGTTTACTTTTACTACTTTCTGCAAATTTGCAAAAAAGTTGATTTTATCGCCTAAATGTCTCGGTTCGCAGTCTCTAAGATTTGCGCATTCTTGTTTAATCAATATTGCCAGTTCTTTTTTTATAGATGAAATCCCGGTACGCTCCGCCAAATCATTTAACTTTTGCTTTTTCTTATACAGATTACTCGCATTTAAGTTTTGCCAACCATCGCCAATGAATAGAGCTAATAAATCACGCTCTTTCTTGCTTAATCCTTCCAATGGTACAGCCTCAACAATTACAATATCTTCCAACGCTTTAAGCAAAAGAGCTTCAAATCTTATCCAGACATCAGCACTAAGTAAGTCGCCCAATTTTGATACGGATATATGATTTCTTTTTAAAAATGAAACTTTCGCTCTTATTTCGATGCGTAGAATATTATCAAAGCCCAATACGCCACATTGTCGCCCCTTATCGTATATTTTTAGCTCGTACAAACTGGATTCATGTTTTAAACCCATGTTTCCCGTGTGAACAAATTTATTTGCCTTATACATTTTTATAGCTTTCAGAACTCTTTGCGGATCATACGGAAGTCTTATATTTACTCCAAATTCAACCCTGCGTAACCTCGTTGCGCCTGGTTCAATCCCGTAGACTTCTTTCAATTCAGTGAACACACGGCACAAGTCAGACAGCCGGAAAGAATCGGCATTATGTAAACCACCGTTAGCGTACTTATGCAGGCTTCCGCGAAGCGTGCATACTTTGCGGATTTCTCCCGTATTTGTATCTACCCCGTCGAAATAGTCAAACTTTAGCCCGTTGGCGTTGACGCAAACCGAATCACGGTATGTATCAACGCCTTGTTTATCGGCCAGTTTATACACGTCTAAGGGCAACCAACTTGTTGTTATACCGTCTATCATTGAATAAGTAGATACGTAATTAGTTTCTACGTGAATACTTAATGCTTGACATGTCTTTTATAGCTGCCTCGACATCGGTATAGATATAGCGTATACGCGTGCCTATTCGCTTGGCTTTTATAAGTCCTGCGTTAGTCCAGTTATCCAGTGTTGGAAGTGAGATTTTTAATAATTTGGCGGTTTCTTGGCGCGTAAGTAATTTGCTTGCCACATTGGTAGGCGTAGGATTGATAGACTTTATTTTGTCATCAATCACTTTAGAAACTAACGCCTCAATGTCTGACAAAGAAACGTTTTGCAGAATAATAGAATTTTGCGTCATAATATTTATTTTGGTTTGATTATGACGCAAATATGAATGATTTATTTTTGCTAAAAGTTCCCCAAGTTCCGAGCGGAACAAAAGGGAACAAAACGGAATTTTTATTTTATGTAAAATGTCGGTCTATCCATCTTTTAAAGATGCGATCAAACCGATTTTTTGTATCTGATTCTCCATCTGCTTTTCTAAGTGCTCTAATTGTGCAATACTCACCGTTTATAGTATTGTCCTTCCCTACTGTTAGCCCAAATTGATTATATAGCAAATTTAGCTGATTGGATTCGCTGTCCTGTGCTATTACTCCATGTTCTTTTAAGCAATAATAAAGCTCTGCTAACTCTGTCTTTTTTTTGCTTTCTCCTACCCATTGTCCGGTATTTATATACCCATTGATTTCTAATATTCTTTCAAAATCCGCAGTATTTTCTTTCCACGGCGACCTAAATATTTCTTTGTATGATATATTTTGCTTATTAATATTTTGAGGTACAACGTTGTTGGCTTTAGGCTTATTTTGGTTTTCTTTTGCTAAATCATTATAGCGCGCATTTACCATCTCTATATCCTGTATAAATTCAAGTCTTGTATATATGTGGGTTACTTTACTACCCAGATGGTTTACGTATTCAACTTTTACACCGGAACTCTCCGAGGTGTATAAATCTGTTAATAACGCTATATATATCCAGTCTTTCGCTTTGCCAACCATTGTCTCTAATTTTATAACCTTTTCTTGCTCTGTTTTATCAGAGTTTATAAGAAAATACATCAATTCGGTAATATTACCTTTGCCGCCTTCTACCTTTTTAAGTATCTCTTTAGTATTTCGAGATATATCTTCGCATCCTTTTAGAGTTTGTATTCGGGATGCATCGAACTGCAACAATGTCTTTTTTGTATTTTCGTTCGCATCTTTTGCGATGTGTTCCATACATACCCGTACAAAGCTATTATCAAGCTGGGGTTTTATGCTTTCTAAGAAGTCAAATACTATTCTTACAACGGTTAGTTTGTCTTTGTTTTCTGAGATACAATATCTTTCTATATTGTCTAATATAGGTGTATTTCTGTCTGCAATGAATCGGTATAGTATGTTGTCCATGTGCTAATAACCTATTTATTAATTACCATTTGATTAAAGAAACTGTGTGCCCGTAGTTGCAGGGCGTTTTCTTTGTCTGAAATCTTAATGTATTTCATAAAAGAGGATTCTGTTTTGTGTCCGGTGATTTTCATTATACTAATGGCTGGCACACCTGCAATAAAAGCATTTGTTGCAAACGAGCGCCGGGCGGTGTGGCTTGTTACGAGTTCCCATTTTGGCAACGTCTTTTTGAATGATAGATCGCCCTTTTGCAGGTCTAAGCAAATTGGTTCGTTTATCTTTGCCAGCTTGGCGACTTCTTTTATATAGTCGTTAAACTTTTGATTTGATGGGATTTTAGGCAAGTCATACCTGTATTTCTCCATTATTAACCGCACCCTTGTGTGGAGTGGTATTACTACAGTATGCCCGGTTTTAATGGTTTTTATTGTTATTGTTCCATCGCCACTGAAATTATCCGCACATAGCTGTGATAAATCGCTAAAACGCAATCCAGTACAGCAGCCTATTATAAACAGATCGCGCACCCGGTCAAGCCGTTTAGCTAATGATAAATCAATATTGTATATCTGTGTTAATTCCGAATCATTGAGATACACCGAAAAGGTTTCAGAACTTGGCTTTTTGAAACTTTTCTTTTTGAAATCTAAGTTTTTATGCAATCCCCTGTCATAAGATTCGTTCATAAACGTTTTGACATCCTTTATACGAGTTCCTACAGTGTTGGGTGAATAGTTTTTTGATGTCAAAAACTCTACGAAATCTAAATGAAAGTCTAAATTTATTTCATCAAATCTTAGTCGTTTATTTTTTAATATTGAATAGTCTTTTAATTCTCTAAGCGTTTGTTTATAACCCTTTATAGTAAGTGGCTTTCTATCACATATTTCTATAAAGTTTTCAATGAATGCAGGTAATGTGTCTATTATCGTTTCTTTTACTTGCTTGTGTGCTTTGTATATGCTATCCAGCTCTTTTGTTATTAGTTCATTTGTTGGCGCTATTCCGTCATTCTCCAATCTGCGTAGTATATCCATTGTCTTTGCCTCGATATTGGTTAATGACATTTTTAGTTCTTTGTATCTTTGAATGTTTTTAGGCTCACCTTTGGATTTGTCCCAGCCGTCTGGGTGTATTGTGTGCGTTGTATAGTACTTTAATGGTAGGTACTTCTTTTTGCCGTTTGGCAGGAGTTGAAATGCTCCGTAGCTAAACAGGAAATATATAGCCGTTTCGTCTTTAGATTTGGGACGTGTGAGATAGAATTTGATAGTAGCCATATTTGGGTATTTTATATACAGGCAAATATAATACTTTTTTCTCTGCGGTAAGAATTGCGGTAAGAATATCTTTTGTTTTTCTTATTTTTGCTTTGCTTCTCTTTCTTCTTTGTTTTTGTAAACTGCTTATTAATTGGGTGTTGTGGCAAAGTTTAGTATGTATCAGAAATATGTTTAGTAGTCTCCTCGGGGCTACAATGATAGAAACGCAGTTAATCAATAGCGATTAACTGCGTTTTTTGTTTGGATCCACTTTCCTTTTTGTGATGACGGACTGGATGTGATTTATACCTTATTATATATATAGCCGATTTATATTGATGTGTGTCGTGTTCTACAATACAAGGGTATTCTCAGTTTGGAGATTTCTCAACTTTTCAAATGATAATAAGGATGATACATATCATTCCTTAGATTCGATACCCGATTATGATATGCTATTTATTCATTTTATGTTAATTCAGTTCTTATCTATAATTCTAATTCATCTATTTTCTTTTTTATTTGTTATAGGGACGTTGAGAATTTCTATTTTTGCATTTTATATTTAATATAATGAATCTATAAATAATAATTTATTTTGGAGAAGAAAATTGGAAAGTTAAGTATCAGGGTGTTGTTGAATACCCATCGTAGAAATGATTGTGAGATTTATCCTCTGATTATCCGTGTGGTTTATCACAGGCGTAAAAGTGAGTATTCTCTTGGGTGGAAGATTCATACTTCTAATTTCTCTGCAGATCGTGAGCGTGTTGTCTATTCATCAACCGGTAATCTTAAGCGCAAGGATCTGGGACTTATCAATGATGCCATTTCTCAGGAGCGTGAACGATTGCTGAAGATTTTTGCTTTTCTTCAACAGAATATGCCGGGTTTCAGCTTATCTCAGTTGATGGATAAGTATCGTATGGAGCGCAATTTGCGTTATGTCGATGCTTTTATTGTGCGTGAGATAGAGAGGCTTCGGCAGGAGGGGCGTTCCGGTACTGCCGGCCTGTACCTTAGCGGATTGTACTCTTTACGACGTTTTTTGCGTGGTCAGAAGATTACGTTTCGCGAGTTGACTTATTGTTTTCTTACGGATTATATTCATTTTCTACGTATGCGCGGTATCTCTGAAAATACTGTGAATATGTATATTCGCAATCTCCGGGCTGTCTATAACAAAGCCCAAAAGCAGGGGATAAATATGGGTTGTGAGTCTCCCTTCCGGGAGCTTAAGCTTCAAACTCAGGAGACTGCGAAGCGTGCGTTGTGTAAGCATGATATTGCCCGTATAGTATCTGTTGATCTTTCCTCCGAACCTTTATTGGATCGTGCCCGGGATCTTTTTATGTTTAGTTTCTATGCCCGTGGGATGCCTTTTGTCGATATTGTCTTTCTTAAACATGACTCGATAATCAATGGAATCATTTATTATGAGCGTAATAAAACGGGGCAACGCATGCAAGTTCGTGTGATTCCTCCTCTCGCAGCTCTGATTGAGAAGTATCGGAGTTCTTATCCGTATGTATTGCCGTATATAACGTCTTTTTCGGACCGTACGTCTTATATGCAATATCGCTATGCATTGGGTAATGTTAACCGCCTACTCAAACGGTTGGGCAGGCGATTGCACCTGCCTCTTGTACTGACTACCTATGTTGCTCGCCATAGCTGGGCGACTATTGCCAAAGAGGAGGGATTTTCTATCGCATCTATCAGCGAAGGGCTTGGGCATACTTCTGAGGCAACGACCCAGATTTATCTTCAGTCTTTTAATAGTGAGGTCATTGATAAGATTAACGAGCAAGTCGTAGCCTCTATAGGAAGGCATATCTGATTGCTTTTTGAAAAGGTATATCGTGTGTAAGCAGGTATTTTAAATGATTTGTCCCGTTTGGGACCTCTGCTGTTCCATCTATCTCAATAGGATAGATAACGAGGGTAAAACCCTGACAAAACATGCTTTCTGCTCTTTCAACTACAAAACTCTACTTTAGTGATTCTTGTTTGACAGGGCAAAGATAATGCACCTGCAAAAAGAATCACTTATCCAAAGCAACCATTTACTTCACCTTTTCCGAGATTATATTTTAAGATTCTGATTATCAATATGCTTGTCTTTGAGCTGCCTGACCAACTCTCTTGGGGAATTACCGAAATTCTTTTTGCAGTATTTATTGAAACTGGCCGCTGAAGAGAAGCCGAATTCATACACAATCTCTTTTACACTGGCTCCGGGTTGCGCCAACCGATAAATGATTTTCTTGTTTTTTTGTTTCAGCAACCATGAATATACTGATTCGCCAAATTCTACCTTGAACTTTCTGGCAAGATCGGTAATACTCATTCCCATTGCCTGTGCTAATTCCTCACGATTGTTCACGCGATCAACATGCAGTAAAACAGCAGCTTTGAAGCTCATATTCGTTCCTATGATTTCATGAAATAAATTTACTATTTCCTGTTTGCTATAGCTTGTTCTCAAAATAATAAAGAGTTCTTTCTCCTTAATGGAGTGCAAATGCTTACAGTTGACTCCGGCTCTCAGGTAGGCATCCATTAATTCCAGAAATAAGTTCAGCGGGTGGCGTACCGATAGTATTCCGACCTCTTCAGATGCTTCTCTCACTTCTTTTAGATAGCTCTCTAACATGTGTTTCTCACATAGTTTAATGTCATTGTATAGGAAGCTCATATAAATGTAGCGTCCGGGGACTCGTACCTGTATCTCGTAAGTGGATAATGCCGAGATGAAAAAGAATTCTTGGGCTATTACCCTTTTTATTTTGCCTTCTTTGGGAATAATCTCCACTTCACCTTCAAGAATGAAGATCAGGAAATTAGTTTTAACAGATAAGGTCTGACTATTGAAGTTACTGCCGCTTGTAAGCGTTCCAATCCCGAATCCCTCATACGATTCACTTTTATAATTGGTGCATGAGATGTGCTCTTTTTTGTAATGTAGTTTCATTTTTAGTTTTGTAAATTATAGCTTGATATATTTATGTTTTTATTAAAATGTTTCATAATATGTTTCGCCGGATTTTGATATAATATATTATTATACAGCGATCTATTTAAAATCGACATGTGCCTATCGCATAGAAAAACATTTGCTGAAACAATATTATGTATATAACGCTGATAATCAGGAGTACTTTCTATCACTATCTATCCTATTGAGATAGATGAACTTGATCTGTGTAAGAAGATTAAAATAGATGTTCTATGGTTTTTGTAACCGTAACAATTGAATCTTGATGTGGTTCGGTGGAGGAGTATAAGATATTGCGGATTTTATGTATCCGATAAGTTTAATGTTTTTTTTAAGCAAAACAAGTTGAATAATAGTTATGGCGTTTAAGCGATCTGTGTTTCTCTTTCTGTTGGTTGTTTCTTCTACGTTTTTAGGGGTCGAAATAGCTCGTGGGCAGGTTTATTCTTTGCAAACTAATGTTTTGGGTTGGGGTACTACCAATATGAATCTTGAGTTCGGGCTGAAGTTTTCCCATCGTTGGACCTTCCACTTTCCTCTTCAATATAATCCCTTCTCTTTTGGAGATGCGAGGCTTCGCAATTTGTCTGCTTCTCCCGGAGTGCGTTATTGGATCCGTGAATCTTATGGGCGTTCTTATTTCCTTGGAATTCACGGAGTGAGCACCATGTATAATGTCGGTGGAGTTTTTGGCGATAAATATCGTTACGAAGGCTACGGTTTTGGAGGCGGACTTTCTTTGGGGTACAATCGTCCTCTTTCTCCTCATTGGAATTTAGAGTTTGAGGCAGGTCTTGGGGTCTTGTGGACCCATTATGATAAATATGTTTGTAAGGCATGCGGGCAGAAAGTGGCTACTTTTAAGGGAGCACGTCTGATTCCGACCAAGTTGGCAGTGAATATAGTCTATTTATTCTAATTCTATTAATCTCATTTCTTATTCTGTTGTAAGATGATACATCAAAAAAAGTTCGTCACTATATCGATAGGGTATCGTATCTATAAAATGTTAGGGATGCTCTGTCTCTGTGTGCTGGTATATTCATGCGGTTCAAAATCTCCTTTGACTATGCGTTTGTTTATGCAGGCTGGCGGAGCTACTGTCGAGCTGCCGAATACTTCTTCTGCGGATAGCGTTTTTACAGTCTCCGAAACTGTCGGTTTCCGGGATAGTGTGGTTGTTGACAATCCCGTTTCTTCGGTTGATTCTCTTGAAGAAGATATCTGGAAATCAATTGATATGGATCGCATTGATATTGTTGCTCAGCGTAAAAGTATAGAGCGAATCTTGGAACGTAATGGCGAGGTCACCCTGATGTTTTATGTAAAAGCTCCTAAAGTCCTATTGGACAGTTGCTGGAAGTTGACAATGTACCCGGAACTGATAGAAAAAGACTCTTCTGTTTTGCTGTCTCCTGTTATTCTGCGGGGAAAAGAATTTATCCGTACACAGGAAAGCCAGTATAAAGCATACGATGATTTCCTAAGGGGTATTATACCGGAGAGTAAATATGACAGTGCTTTTGTGGATCGTGAAGGTATCCGCAAAGATATTTTTGCACGGCAGAGACTTTTCTGGAAGGTCTATGAAGCAGAGCGACGTAGACGTCTGGCTTATCTGAGGTGGAAGGCACTTATGGATAAGCGTCATGGATGGATCAGTACGAAAGCAGAGGGAAACCGTAATACTTTGAAGCAACGTATGCAGCGTAATGTCTTGGAACGCAGCGTGGAAAAATTCATCGCCGGTTATGATACGGTTGGTATACGTGCTTCGTACCAGAAAAAATACGATCGCCGTACGGATTTTTGGCCGGCTTACCGTTTGCCTCGTGCAATGACAGTTAAAGATGTTCCTTCCCGCTTTCAGGAACTTTATCTGTCCGGTGGGCGTCTTGAGGATATTCGTAACTACAGTTTCACTCGCCGGGATTCTATTGAGATCGCTTCCCATCGCTACTTCCGAAAAGCGATTGCAGAGAATGAATATAACCGGGATCATCAGGATTTGATTCGTGACCGTATTATCCGCTTCCCTTATGCTGACAGTGCAATGGTCAATCAAACAGCTGATCCTTCGGAAGACTTCTCCTATCTGTATATGTATCGCATCCCGGTACGTGAGGGAATGAAGAAATTACATATAACTCTTCGGGGAAACGTGCTCGCTACGGACCATAGCGTATGGAGTCTTCCTCCGGCGGATACATTGACATTCGTAATTGCGTCTGTTGCCGACTTGGCTGATGCTACTCTGGCGCGTCGTTTTGATATAGCGGGTGACAGTGTGAACCATCTTACTCCTGAGCGTGAGGAGTATGCCCAAGGACTTGAGGCCCTGTCCAATCGTGAATATCAGAGAGCTTTGGGTATCCTGGAGAAATATCCGGACTACAATACAGCTGTTGCCTTGACTTGTTTGGGCTATCATGCAAAGTCGGAAGATTTGTTAAAGCAACTGCCTCAAACAGCTGCGGTTGAATATCTCCGAGCGATTGTGAATGTGCGCTTGGAAGACTACCAAGCGGCAGCAGAACTTCTGTTGGAGGCATGCCGTAAAGATACTAAATATGTATACCGTACAGAAATGGACTCTGATATTGCAGCACTTCTTCCCAGATTTATGGGCCTGAAGGAGGAGCTGGAGCGAATAGCTTCTGAAGAGTAAAGTACACTATACTTATACCTTAATACTATAAGAAGTTTAATGATTCTTTATTTATTGTTGAATTTAAATTTTTATTAAAATGAGAATTACAAAATCGATTCTGGCCTTAATGGCTGCAACCATGACGTTCGCTGCATGTAGCAACGATGAGAAAATTACGGAGAGTACTCCTAAGACGGTAGCTTTGACTGTGAAGCTGCCAGAGTTCGGCGGAGCTTCGAGTAGAGCTATTGATCCTGAGACTACTACAGGGAATAAAGTGACTATTAATGGACCTGTAAAAATTATCGCACGTGTTTCACAAGGTGGTGCTATTACCAATACAATTAGTGAAAACATTACAGCTGGTTCAATGTCCACTATTACAGTTTCTGGTGCGGCACAGTGGATTGAGGTAGAGGCTAATGGTGATAATAGTGCTGAAACTGATAATGTAAACACTCGTCAAGGATCAGCTACATCAAGTAAAGTGCGTTTGTTTGGAGGAGCAGCGATAAATCCAGGAAGTGGTGGAAATGCAACTTGCACTCCGACAATAAACCCTGATATGGCGCGTGTGGAAGTAAAGGGTAGTCTGGCCGGCCCCTGGACGCATCTGAATGATTTAAAGATAAAGGGGATTTACATTAATAATGTTAAGCTTACCAGAGGTGCTTCTTCATTGACCAGAATTGCGTCGGCTGCCTGGGGTACGGATTATGCTCCATCCGGTCAGTTTGAGAAAATGTTTAATACTGATTTAGGAGCAGGTGTAGGAACTGGAGTGGCTCAGATTGCGGGTGGACAAGCCGATGGATATAACTTCTTCCCTCAGCAAGATCTTTCTTCTCCTACCACAAAGGAAGATGTTATGAAGAAATCGATCCATGTTATCATGGAAGTTGAGTTTGATAAGAAAGTTGGTGGCTCAGGTCCGGAAACCGGCTGGCTTAATGTGGTTGCTTTAAAGGATAATACAGCTACTAACTATATTACAGACTTTGAAGCCGGTAAGGTATACTTTATTAACCTTGCCGATATCAAGGATATTATGGATGTTCCGGTTCCTCCTGTAACTCCGGACCCCGATCCGGAAACTGTTTCTGTAGATCTTACTGTAAACATAGGTCAGTGGACTGTAGTTCAGGTTAAGCCTGAAGTTTAACTTTACTCTGTCTTTTTCCGGTGCGGGAAATACCCCGTACCGGATACAATTTGAATGTTTCTTATTTTATATTAGTTGATATATGATATTTGTCGGGAAGAAAAACAGCACTTCGTTTTTTCTGCTTATTTCACTCATTTTAGGACTGGCTCTCTATACAGCCTTATTTAGCAGTTGTGTTTACGAGGACTTGAGTAAATGTTCACGGATGTTTATGTTACAGCCACGTTATCTTTTGCATACGGGTGAAGGCGATCGTTTTGGAGAAGCTGTCCACCATATAGATGTGTATGCGTTCGACTCCCTCGGCATTTATCGCAAAATGTTTCGGGACAAAGGAGCACATTTGAAGAATGGCTACCGGATGCCTATTGACCTTCCTGAGGGGAAATGGACCTTTTTATGCTTGGGAGGTAAGGTTGGTGATTACGAGATTGGCATTTTTAAGACAGGTATTCCTCAACAGTTTAGCCCGGCTGTCTCTCCGGGGATTACCACTCTTTCGGATTTTCGTGTAAAAGCGTATTTTGAGCAGAAAGAAAATTTAGAATACTCATTTGGTGAGTTGTTCTTTGGGCGTCTGGACTCCGTGGAGATCACAGCTGATAACGGTGGGACAGGTGTAGTAGACTTAATGAAAAACACGAATAAGATAGAAGTCCGTGTGAAGGGAATCGCTGATGGTTCATCAGCCCGTATCACCTCTGATAACGGACGCTTTAACTCAGAAAATGTTACGCCGGCCGATGCCGGTACGATTATATATGTTCCTTATTATAGCGCATCTCAAGCGGATGATACCCGTGTTTTCCAGTTTGATGTATTGCGCCTGTATACTGACGGGCATCTGTTCCTTAAATTGCTGAATCCCGATGGAACAGATGTTATTCCGGGATTTACAAAAGATTTAATCAATGCTATTATGTCCTCTCCCGCATACCATACTCAGGAGGATTTGGATAGAGAGGATACCTATCTGATTGAATTGGTGCTTTCTAAAGACGGAGTCATTATCTCTTTGCGGGTAAATGGCTGGGAAACTGTCAGTACTACTCCGGAGGTCTGACAAGGAAAGTGAGAATTCAAACGGAGTGGCTACGGATGTTTTTATGGGTAAATAGAATTTGTTTTTTAGAGTGAATTCGTGCCTCTCTCGTGTTGGAAGGTTGTTTTGTCGTCGGGATGAAGCTACTTTGTCAGGACAAGGTAGGCGTAGGCCGGCACAAAACACCTTCTTTTGAGAGTGTATAAAGTTTTAAAAGTAGAGGGCGGAGTATACTATTAATGAACTGAATCTAAATTGATTGCATAAAATGAGCTTATTAAAGAAAAAGTATATGAGATGTGTAAAAGGAATATATATATTCTTTTTGCTACTGTCTTTTATCTCTTGTGAACTGGAAGATAAAATAGGAAGATATACTTCGGGAGACAATCCGGTAGAAGTAGAACTTATGACTCGTAATGTCACTTTAGGAGGAAGTGAATCCGGAGTGACTCTGAAGCGCTTGCGTGTAATTGCTGTGGCGAAAAACAGTGGAAAGGTGGAAATGAATCGCCGTGCCGATTTAAGTGATCCTTCATCATCCGGTTTAGAGCATACAGGGGGAGTGTTTAAACTCTATCTTCGTCCGGGTGATTACGATTTGTTTGTGATCGGTAATGAAACGACGGGCATGAATTCCGCATTAACCGGAGAGCCATCTTTATCAGAAATTAAAAGTGTACCGGTTACTCTACCTGTAGATACGGCAGAGTTTGTGGTATGCAAGCATCTGGATATCCGGATAAGAAATGCAGCCTCTTCAACTCCGGTCACAGGGGAAGTCAGTGTGGATGAAGGATTAACCTGGAATTCAGCGTTCTCGGTTGAGTTGGAGCGCATTGCTTCAAAGGCGAGTCTGGAGATACGAAAAAATACGGATGAAGATATAAAGATCAGGCAGGTCACTGTTAAACAGTTACCTTCGTTCTCTTTTCTTTCCCCCTCTGCTTATCCGCTTTCCGGCGGGCTTACGGTTACTGATACGCGTTCGTTTTCTACACCTGTTTCTATCGCCGGAGAGAAAGATGTTCCCTCAGGATATCCGTATACATCTGTTGTACAGGGAAAGAATAGCTTTATCTTGCCGGAGTACATTTGGGATAATACGGCAGGGAAGGGGCGTGCTTCTTTTATGGAAATAGAGGCTGAACGTAATGGAGCGTCAGAAACATGGCAAATATTATTGGGAAAGAGTACGGATATTCCGGCTGACTACTCACTTGGGCGTAACACTTACTATCGATATATGCTGACCGTGAATCCGCTGAATGTCGATGTAAATGTAAGTGTAGAACCATGGCAGAATACGGCTGCTTATGATACGATTCCCGGAGCAAAGATCGTTTTCTCACGGGTCAATGTCGGTTATTCGTATGCTTCTGAGAGTGTTGTTACGTTTACAACCAAAAACTTGCCTCCTGTATCTGTCAGCCTATCTCCTGTACTATATACTTATAATTCTACAGGTGATCCTGTGAGTTCTAAATTTGATATGACACGGACTAAGATCAATTACAGCTATGACCAGGATACAGGAACAGGCATGGGAACTCTTACCATAAAACGGAACAAAGTTTCTCTTGCGGATACTTTGCTATTGATGGCAGGAGGATTTGCGCATACAATCGCTGTGGAAGGAGTGGAGTTTGCTGGTTCTAATATCTATTTTGATAGGGTTCTCGAGAAGTTTACCTTTGATGATACTCCTGCACCGGGATGCAGAGCGGAACATGAGAAATTTCAGGGGGCGTCTTTTTATTGGGGTTCTTTACAAGGGTATAACACCGGATATAATTTTCTGGCCACACGTAAGAGTGATAGAAAATGGGGTTATATTTCTGCTCCGGTCTGGATCTCTGCATTTTCTGTTGTTGGGGGAGATGATGAGAATCTGATTCTTCAGAAGGGATTACATGATCCTAAAAATCTGAAAGGTGACATCTGTCGCTTTATAACGCAAAGAGAATGGGGACCCGGAAATAAGAAGTGGCGGATGCCTACTTTAGATGAACTGAAGCTTTTGGGAGATGGGGTTCGGGAAACTACTGCTTCTACTCCGAATTGGGGTTATATTTCTGGCAGTTCGAGTGGGGGTAGCACTGTTATTGGCAATGGAATTCGTACAAATAACCGCTATTATCTTCCAGCTAATGATAATGGGCTTAGAGGGAGATATTGGTCTGCTTCCGCTGCAATCAGTGCTTCAGCCCGGGGACTTTACTTTGAATATCTAAGCACTTCTGTGCAAGATTGGAATACTTCATCGGCGGTTGGAGTCATTCGTTGCGTTGTTGATTCTGAGAATAATTATTCAAAAGTTTATCGTGTTGTTTATTCGAATACCGATCCTCTGAATCAAGAAAGTCACTTGTATACTGTTTCGCCACCGGCATTGTTGAACGAGGGGGAAACGATAGTATTGCCAGCGCTGTCTACAAAATTCAATGATTACGAAGTACGTGAAGGGAATAAAGTGGTAACAAAGTATTTTCATTCCGGATGGCTTGTAAATGGACGGCATTTTGATTTTGGTGATTCATATGTGGCCGGTGCTGATGGGGTAGGAAGCACTGAAGTGGAGATTATACCTGAATGGACTAAATTTTGTAAAATAGAGTATGTTTGTACCCCTCCATATCCCGGAGCTGTTTTTTATTCGGCTTTTCCTTCGTTTCCCAATAATATTCACTTCGTGAAGCCAGGGGAACGTTATTCTTTACCAAATGTTCAGGTAGCGGTTATGTCTTCACCGGTTAAGATAGCTGTCGGACTTTTGGTGAATGGTATTCGTTATAATTGGGGGGACGAAATGCCTGTTTTCAGCGATATTAAAGTAGAACCCTGTTGGGCAAATGTACCTGAGAGTTCATTTGCATCAACTAATCTGAAACTTTCTAATTCTGGTGCAATTGATGCAACTCTCATTTTTGCATCTGAAGGTGAAACAGGAACCTTATTTCTCTGGGATATATTGAGGTGCAATTCTGTTACTTTACCTGGATTTACTGTGAATGGAGTGAGTATAGCATCACCCACCGTAGCAGATTATGATAGAGGACGTGTGATACATAGTGTAAGTGGATTAAAACGGGGGGTGGGTGATATATGTCGTTTAGTAGGTATTCCTCTAAATGAAATAAATGCAAAATTAGCCGCCGGAATATTGCCGGACAATGGGACATGGCGATTACCTACTGCCAACGAACTGGCTGCTCTATTACATCCATTTCAAGATAGTTCACAAGGAAGAGTTTACTCTATTTTAAATAATACTTTCTTTCCATATAATGCGAAGTATGGTACAAAGGATATTACATATCCCACCGCTGAAATTAGTATTCCACATTTGCCAAGTATATATGCATGGGGAGGGCTTATAAGGTTAGGCTCGAGAATTGCTATAAGACCGTATGCTAGCACTGCTGAAACTGCCATTCGTTGCATCCGCCAATAGTAATGGAAAATCTGTCACTTAAAATAGTAAGATACAATGTGTTTGAATAAAAATATTAAATCCTTTCTTGGGATACTTATGTGTGGGATATTGGCTTTTCTGCCGGTATCCTGTTCAGATGATTCTCCGGTAACAGGTTCACCCTTGCTTCCGGAGGCTCCTGAAGGTAAAGTGAACGTATTTCTTTCTCTTCATAAAGGGAGTGATTATGAATCTCCTGCCACACGTTCGGGGACAGCGGCCGATGAAACTATTATGGGACCTCCCTGGGTGTTGGTTTTTTTGGGGAATGATAAAGATGCGACTTTCTTGGAAGCCGTACAAGCCGATATGACCTCGGTCGGAGAGCTTTATGCACAATTAAGTGCCTGCAATTCTTCAGTGGTTTTGCTGTTGATTTCAAATGCCGATGAATTGATACAGGCGAAGTTAGGAGGTCTTACGACTACGACAACTTTATCCGATGCAGTTACCAATCTTCTTCTGTATGGCGATCCGTCGGATTCTCCTGTGGGGGGTAACTCTGCATTAGCAATTCCGCAAGCGACAGTTCCTTTTACAGGGAAGAAGATCCCGATGTCGGCCTATTGTCCATTGCCACAGATTATTACAGGTACTACTGTAGGAACTGTCGGTACCCCTTTTCGCCTAAAACGGATCGTATCTAAATTATACGTAGATGCTTCCGGTGCACATGCTTCCGATGGTTTTATTTTGACAGGAGTATCTGTTATTAACGTACCGGTACAAGGAGCACTTGCTTTTGAATATGGAAATGCGAATGAAACTTTACCTATTACGGCTCAATTTACCGATTATGGTCATAAATCGGGTAGTACTTCCCGGTTGGACAATCCGATTATAGCCTCTTCAACAGGATTCGCCGGGCATACAACCGCAGGTATGGGAAGTGAAGACTATCCTGTTTATGTATATGAAACGGCAGGTGGCCCGGCTGACCGTTCGGATGTTATTCTTGCCGGTAAGTTTGATAACGGACCGGTTCGTTATTATCGCGCGAGTCTGAAAAACAGTAAAGGAGAAAAGCTGGCATTTAAAAGAAACTATCTTTATACGCTAAATCTGGTACGTGTGGAAGGAGGAGGCTATTCTACGATGGATGAGGCGATTGCTGCTCCTTCGGGTAGTAGCGGAATTCTTTGCAATGTTACGGTGGTAGACGATTCGCATGAAATAACAGGTAATGGTGTTTATTATTTGGGGCTGACGAATTCTTCTTATGTGCTTTATACGGATGAAGAACAGAAGGATGTTACGGTATGTGTGATAGGGACCAATGCGTACAGCCGTCCGGGAAGTACGGTTACTCCGGGAGTGGTAAGCATGTCGTCCGGGATAGCCGGTGTGACTCTTAAAACTACTTCGATCTCCGCAGACTCGACTGCCATTAAGTTGGATTTTGCCAAGGGGGCGCAGGGAGAAACGACCCTTGATGTTCAGGTTGGAGGATTGCGTAGGGAAATAAAGCTGAAAGCTGCCGGTATGGGTGTTTCCGGCAATTATGCTTCAGGTTATCAAGGACTCTTGTTGGGAGATTTCAACCAGATCCGTATTCTTGAAAGTACGTCTAAGTCTGGACTGGCAATATCTCCCGCATCTCCGGACCGGGATAGCGAGGTCATCTCTTCCGTTACTTCTCCTTCTGTCCCTGTTTACTTCTTTGTCGAGGAGGCTGCGGGCCCACAAAGTGCTAAATTGTCGGGCCTTGCGGGAGAATCCGTCGTTGTTATAGAGAATCGGGTGTATAACGATCTCCCTGCCGCATCTAATATTTATTGGGACGCGGCACAAGGCAGATTGACGTTCGATGATGTTCCGTCGTATGTTCCTGCTGCCCGAAACCAAAAACAGGGAGTGTATTTTCTGTATGGTTCCTTAATTGCACTGCAAGGAGGAAGCAGCGCAACTGATGTGCGTCAGCTCGATGCAGCAGAAGTGAATCCTGTATGGAAAACCAATCAGTCTCCGAACATTCCTAAGTTTAATCCCGCCTCTTTAGCTCCCGGAGCAGATCTGGAGAATGTATTGACACATATTCATAATCCGGGTAATCGTATTGGTGATATCTGCCGTTATCTTACGCAGCGCGGATGGGCTCCTCCGGGAAAGAAATGGAAGATGCCTGTGAAAGAACGTTTGGAAGCTGTCTTGAACAGTATATATAGAACTGAAGGATCTTGGTTACCGATAGGGGGACTTGCGACAGACGGTACTGGTGAAGTTGTTCACGGGAGATTGATAAAGGATCGATTTTACTTTCCGGCATCGGGTTCACGCAAAGAAGATGGAACCTTTATCGAGCAACCGGGTGTCTCCGGACACTACTGGAGTTCTTCTGTCATTTCCGGCAGTATCGGATGGCAACCTGCTTCGCTGTGGTTTCAGGGAGGGGATGCTGCAATACAGGCAACTGCTTTGGACGTGGCTCTTCCGGTTCGTTGTGTCGTAGATAATACGTCTACCGATTGGCCGGAATTAGCTACTGTCGCTTATTATGCTTCTCCGCCGGGAGGAGCAACATTAACCTCGGAACTGCCGGCCAATCATTTTGTGGAGCAACGCAAACCTTTTGCGCTGCCCTCTACCCCTTTGACTTTCAGTGATCCGTCTGTGACTCATACCGGCTGGGGCAATAATCTTGGATTGGGAGAAAATACTACTATAAACACTAGTGTTGGCAGTTTTCATGCGACTTTTAGCCAAGGTGCTTCTCTAGAGTATGACTCTAATCTTCCTGCAGGTACGGCTTTAGTGTCCGGAACGGTTCCGGGAGTCTATGTTGCTGCCGGAGGTACGAGTATCAAACTTTCGACGAACCAGTTGGTATGTAGTAATCCAGGTTATGTGCATACCGGATGGAGCATCGATGGAGTTTATCATGGATTGGGCGCAAACTATGTGATGCATGCATCCGGTTCCAGGAAGGCTTTTGCCGTATGGTCACGTGACTGCTGGGTTGAGTATCTGGCAAAGGCGCCTGCGGGTGCCCCTGCCGGTGTTACTGTCACCGGTACCTTGCCGTCTCCTGTGAAAGTAGCCCAGAATTCATCGGTTACTTTAGCAACGGAAGCCCAAGGTTTACAGGTTTGCAGTGATCCGAGGTGGAAACACACTGCATGGACGGCAGGCGCTTTTGGCGGAAATACGATCGTGACAAATGACCTTAAAATATATCCCGAATGGACGCGGTATTATCAAGTAACTTACTCACCGCAGCCACCGTCCGGAACAGTACCCGGCTATCCGCGTTCTGAAATTGTGGCGCCGGGAAGTAGCGTGATGTTGCCGGTTCAACTGCATAGCAGTGATCCTTTGCAGGTACATCAGGCGTGGCTGGTAGGTGGACAAGAGAAGGCACCGGGAACATCGGTCATTGTCAATGGGGATATGACCATAACTGCTAAGTGGCTGCTTTATGAAGTAAGCTATCTGGCAAATGCTCCGGTAGGGACCACTTCGGTAACTCCTTTACCCGCTTTACAGAAGATAGCTCCGGGCAAGATGGTGACTTTATCCGCTACCCGTTTGGTATGCAGTGATCCGGCGTGGATACATACCGGCTGGAGCGTCGGAGGGGTGCATTACATTTTGGGGGCCAATATACCCGTTCTAAGTAACATGCAGGTATCTGCCGAATGGACAAAAAGATTTAAGATCAAGTATCATCTGAACTTGCCTTCAGGAACCGGTCATGCTGGTGATATGCTACCTGAGGATGAATATGTGATGCCTGGACAGAACGTGACTCTGGCAGTCCCCAGGCTCAAATGCAGCAATGCGGATTTCTTCTTTACCGGTTGGATGATTAATGGGCAGTTCTATGGTTTAGGTTCAAGTTACACACCGCTACCCGGCCAAGATACAGATGTCTATGCAGTATGGAAATATGCTCGAGCTATGGAATTCAATGTAACCGTATCTAATTCAGGTCGTGGAACCGATAATGCCACATTGGTATTTACGGACAGTAAAGAAGAGACCGGAGCGTTCTTTCAAAGTCGCGGAGTCGTTGCATGGAGCAATACGGGAAGTCCCGTTACCTGGTTTGATCCGGTAAGCACCGGGCGTACATGGTCTTCCAATTGGATGGCTTTCGCGTCGGAGGAGTTGCATACTTATGCTAACCTCAGAAATGGCGGCGGGGACCCGTGCCGCTTGATTGGGTATTCACAGAAGTATGTAAGTACGCAGATCTCCAAAGGGGAACTACCTGATAATAGAACGTGGAGACTGCCTAAAGGACGGGAGTATATGCAGTATGGATTTACACCGGACAATAAAGTTGGCAGTTGGGCTAATGGCTGGAACTTTAACAATGGTAAATTTCTTCCGGCTTCAGGAATGCGTAGTGTTGCTGACGGTCAACTCCGTGAATCAGGCGTCGGATATTATTGGTTGAGTGATTACTTTACGATTATCGATGATTTTGGTAAGCAGTATATGGGTAGAGGAAGTAAAGTTTCATCGGAGAAGGTGATAGAAGAAGGTGTTGTATATCATTCTGCAGCCGGCTTCCAGATTCGATGTGTGAGACAGTAGTTTTTGAAACGTTTATTTAATAATTGATAAAAAGCTAAACATGAAGAAGATTGATTTAATTAGAAGTATTGCTGTTAAAAGCAATTTAAAGAAAGAGCAGATTGCCATTGTGGTGGAAGGTGTGATGGAGGCTATTGCCGAGGCGCTACATCAGGGAGAATCCGTCACATTGGTAGGTTTCGGAACCTTTGAAGTAAAAGAGCGCAAAGCCCGTAAAGGTTATAATCTGTCTACGGGAGAGATAATGACTATTCCGGGAAAAAAGACGGTGAGATTCAAACCGGGTGCAAAGATGAATCTTGAGAAGAAGCATCAGGATACCTCCCGGTGAGATTGTGAAAGTTCTAATTAAGGCCAATGCCCATCTGTGACAGATCGGCTTATTGTTTGTTTTGTTTGTGTGCAAGTGCATTCTTCCCGGCGGGGCAAGAATGCACTTACTTTTTGTATGCGATGTGATCACCTTGGTCAAATGACCATGAGGAAGATTGAGTAAACTGCACCTGTATTCACGCCCCTTTATTTCTTTTTCATTCGATCGTGTCTCTGTGAAGGGAAGGTCTGTCAGAAAATAAAAAGCCTCCTCCGCAATTACGCGGAGGAGGCTTTTTTATACCTTATATATTAGGCTTTATTCTTCTGTAGTAGTTGCAGGTGCCGAACCTTTTTTGTTTTTCAGCATCATATATGCAATCGGAGAAGCTACGAACAGAGATGACAGTGTACCGATGACAACACCCAGGATCATTGCGAAGGCGAAGCTGCGGATAGAGTCACCACCCAGGATGAAGATACACAGCAACACGATCAATGTACTCAAAGAGGTGTTGATGGTACGTGCCAGAGTTGTGTTCAGAGAGTCATCAAACAACTGTTTTACGTTGCGTTTCGGATACAGGCCGAAGAATTCACGCACACGGTCGAAGATTACCACCTTATCGTTGATTGAGTAACCGATAGCAGTCAGGATAGCGCCGATGAAAGTCTGGTCGATCTCCAGAGAGAACGGCATCCAGCCCCAGCACAGTGAGTAAGCACCTAAGATCATCAGTGTATCACTGGTCAGTGCTGCTACAGAACCCGCACTGTAAGCGATGTTACGGAAGCGGATCAGGATATAAAGACCGATAGCAACCAGAGCGAATACAACCGACCAGATGGCTGAAGTCTTGATATCGTCAGCGATACTCGGACCTACTTTCTGTGAACTGATGATACTGCCGCCCGTATGGTTATCGCGGTCGATGAATGTAGCCAGTGTGATGTTCTGAGTCAGCATCGGTTTCAATGCTTCGTACAGGTAAGATTCGATTTCAGAGTCTACATTGTTACCTTCGTCCTGAATACGGTAGTTGGTACTGATACGTACAGTCTTCTTATCGGTACCGATAGAGATAACGCTTACGTTGGCATCACCGAACTTGTTAGAGATCAGCTCACGTACCTGTTCCGGTTCGATCGGATTTTCGAACTGAACCTTGAAGTTACGTCCACCGGTGAAGTCGATACTCTGGCTCAAACCGCGGGTTACCAGCGAACCGATACAGATCAGCAAAATCACGCCTGTGATAGTCAGCCATTTCTTGTTGCCACCCATAAAGTCGAAGTGTGTATTTACCAGCATCTTCTTAGAGATAGGTGAAGTAAATGTCAGATTCAGCAGTTTGTCTTTGCTCATGAAGTGTTCGTAAACCAGACGGGTCATGAACACGGCTGTAAAGAATGAACAGAGGATACCGATGATCAGAGTCGTGGCGAAACCACGGATCGGACCTGTACCGAAATAGAACAGGATGATACCGGTGATGATAGAAGTCAAGTTGGAGTCGAAGATAGCAGAGAAGGCATTTGAGTAACCGTCCGCCAATGCTTTCTTCACGCCTTTGCCGCTACGAAGCTCTTCTTTGGTACGTTCGTAGATCAACACATTCGCATCCACCGCCATACCGAGTGACAACACCATACCGGCAATACCTGACATGGTCAGCGCAGCCTGGAAAGATGAAAGGATACCCAGTGTGAAGAAGAAGTTCAGTACCAAAGCGCCGTTGGCAATCATACCCGGGATGAATCCGTACATAGAGCACATATAGATCATCAACAGGATCAGAGCGACAACGAATGAGAAGATACCTGCATTGATAGATTCCTGACCCAGTGACGGACCGACGATGTCTTCCTGAACGATGTGTGCAGGAGCCGGCATCTTACCGGACTTCAATACGTTAGCCAAGTCCTTTGCCTGTTCCGGAGTAAAGTGGCCGGTGATCTGTGAGTTACCACCTGTAATCTCGTTACTTACGTTCGGAGCGGAATATACATAATTATCCAATACGATGGCGATGGACTTATTGATGTTCTGCTTGGTCAGCAATGCCCAGCGACGTGCGCCGTCAGAGTTCATCGACATGCTTACAGACGGTTTGCCGTATTGGTCATAGTCGTCTTTGGCATCGGTTACAACGTCACCTTCGAGCGGTGCTTTACCGTTACGTTCGGTTGATTTGATGGCATACAATTCAAAAGTCTGTCCTTTCGGATCGTATTCGAACGGAGAAACACCCCATTTCAGGCGAAGATCTTTCGGCAACTCGGCAGCCACTTCTTTCATAGCGAGGTATGAATTGACAGTCGCTGTATCTTTATAGTTTGCATAACCTACCACAGGGCCTCCGTTCGGATTTACACTCAGGATAGCCAGTAGCGGATGCTCTTTCTTCAGTTGTTCCAGATCGGCAGAAGAAGCCTGCTGTTTCTTTTCTCCGCCTTTCAGTGCGGCAGCAAGGCTGTCGGCAGCGCTGACTGCTTTATCGGGAGTAGCTTCTGCTGCAGCCAAGGCGGTTGAATCTACTGCGGCAACTGTATCGTTGACGGTAGCTTCGTGTGCCAGGACTGCGCGGAGTTTAGAGTCGGCAGCTTGCAAGTAAGGAGCTACTTCCTTGGCGTTGTATGTTTCCCAGAATTCGAGGTTAGCCGATCCCTGAAGCAGCTTTCTTACACGTTCGGGTTCTTTGATACCCGGAAGTTCCACCATGATACGTCCCATTTTGTCTTCGAGGCTCTGGATGTTGGGCTGAACCACACCAAAGCGGTCGATACGTGTACGAAGCACGTTGTATGAGTTCGTTACGGCAGCTTTTACTTCTTCTCTCAGCACCTTTTCAACTTCGGCGTCTGATGATTTCTGGTTTACTTTGTCTTTGAGCTGTTGTGTCGCGAAGAGTTCAGAGAGTTTGGCACCCGGTGCAACTTTGTGATACTCTTTAATAAACAGTGTGATCACGTCGTCCTGGCTGGTGGTTGCCTGTTTGGCAGCTTCGGCCAGTGCTTTGTTGAAAGCTTCGTCGGGCTTGTTGTCAGCCAATGCTTTGATAACATCGGGTACAGACACTTCGAGGATAACGTTCATACCTCCCTTAAGGTCCAGACCTAAACTGATTTCCATTTCACGACACTGTTTCAGCGTATAGTTACCCAACCATACTTTCTCGTTGGAGAGAGAGTCGAGGTAATCCTGCTCTACCTTCACGTCGCCTTTCGCAAACTCTTTTGCCTTATTGGTATAATGGCGAGTCACGAAGGAGAAAGAGAGGTAGAACACGCATACCAGCGTGAGTAATACCGCAAAAACCTTTACAAATCCTTTGTTTTGCATTTTACTTTTAATTTATTATGATTACATTTTAATTGATTTCTGTCGCATACAAGGCTGCAAATATAGTTTTTTTTTCACATTCAGAAGTAATTAGGAGGCAAATATTTGAATGTGAAGGGGATTTTTGGGACGCTTCGACAGATATTGGCGGAAGTATCGTTTGTCTTTTTGGCAATATGTCAAATGAAACCTCCCAGTTTTCTTTTTTTCGACTCTCGGAACAGGCGGGGCCGGAAAAACGTCTCTATTTCGTTTCCCGGTTTATCGTTTTGTTTTGTCCGGCTTTTATTTTCCGTCAGAAAGAAAGCGATCTGGAAGTAAATATTCCCGGTGCTCTTCAGGGAGGGGAATTTTAGGCTTTTTGATACTCCGGTAGGTGATTCGGAGAGCAACCGGTTAGAGAATGAAGAGCCGGAATAAGTCGTGTTTTCCGGAGCAGTAAACGTAGTTTTCAAAACGTATGGAGATGTCAGTGCAAAGAAGTAAGCGTTTTTAGAAAATGTAACCGTCTTTTGAAGGAAATGCTTACTTCTTTTTCGGAAAACGAAGAGGCTTTTGGTATCGAATCCGGACTTATTCTTACTTAATCCCCGGCTTTGACCCTTCAATGACCCGGTTTTCTTCCTGTTCGGCCTCCGGTTGGGCATTCTTTTTGTAAAGACGAGTTAGCGGATCGGTCTTTTTCCTGTCTTTTTGCTTGCAAGGCTGATGAATCATGAACAAAAGAACAATTCTTCCTTTGCGTGCTTTGGGGAAGAGCCGTAACGGACGAAGCTATTCAGATTCTTCTGAAAGGGATTGTCGTTTGCGATTAATCGGGGAGCGTAATATAGCACCAGATGGGATAATGGTCTGAGTCTTTGATGGAATTGTCCACCGTGCATCCGGACGCTTTCAGGTTTTTACTGACCAAAATATTGTCAATCCGGAAATAGAATTTATTCTGGTTGTATGAGATGCCCAGCCCGCATCCCGATTCGGTAAAAGCATCGTCCATATCTTGCGAGATGACCCGGTGGGCATACGAAATCGGGGAGTCGTTAAAGTCGCCGCAAACGATGACCGACGGATAAGGTGAATGGGCTATTTCCTGAGCGATGGTGCGCGCCTGTGCCGAGCGGATGGCCGAAGCTTCTGCCAGTTTATTGACGAGTTGCCGTACACCGCTTTTCACTTTTCCCGCCTTCGGATCTTTCAGCATGTCTTCATACACCACTTTGTCTTCTCGGGTAAGTTTATTCGACTCAAGGTGATTGTTTATCAGCAGCACGGTGTCTTTTCCTATCTTGATCTCGTAAACCATGCTGCCGTTGTAGTTGCTCCGGTAGTCGAGCATGCGTGCCGATAGAATCGGAAACTTCGAGTAACAGGCCAGTTGACTGCCTGCTCCGGTTTTTCCCACTTGCTTGATGTTGTGATACGGATAATCCTTTAATGCCTGCCTGATCTCTTTATTGCTGAGATGTATCTTGGCGGTTTCGGAGCCGGCATACTCCTGCATGCAGACGATGTCGGCGTTGCTGTTTTTTATATAATTCAGGATGGGGTTTTGTCCGTTCTCTTTCTTCATGTTCCCAAAGGACATGATGTTGTACGAAAGGAGTTTGATGCTGTTTTCCGGTTGTCCGGCCGTTCCCGGGTTGACAGGCATATAGGTGCGCAACTGCGGATAGCAAAGGAGGAATCCCAGTAGGGGTGCCAGTGCGAAACGGTAACGCACGATGAGCCAAAAGATCAGAAAGCAGAAGTTGATGACGAGAAAAATGGGAAAAGTCAGTCCCAGGCATGACTGCACCGGATGCACTTCGGGATTGATATACGGGCTGTAAGCTGTCAACAGTAACATTCCGATGAAGAATGCGTTGACAGCCAGACATAAGAATAGGGCTAATCTGCCTATATGCTTCATGTGCTATCTTTTGCTTGCGTCGAACAAGCTCTTTTTTTCTTCTGTTGTCAGACTCTCGTATCCCGACTTCTTCAGCTTGTCGAGAATCCGGTCTATCTCGTCCGATTGTGCCTTCTTGCGGGCGTTGTAATCGTAGTCGTTCTGACGGGTATTGTTTCCGTAATGCACCTTCATCTTGGGTTTCCGCTTCCAGGTTTTGGCGCTGAACAGGGCGGCGATGGCATCGAGCGCCTTGTTGACCCATGAAGTGATGTCTTTCCCTTTGTTCAGGCTTGCCGCAAACCAGAGTCCTGCCAGTGCTCCGCCCAGGTGGGCGATGTGTCCGCCCGCATTGCTCGATGTGATGAACAGCAGATCGGTCAGCACCACGATCAGGGCCAGATATTTCAACCGTACATTGCCGAAGAAGAGAAGGCGTACGGGATAGTTCGGCTCCCGGTAGGCTGTTGCCACGACGATAGCCAGCACCGAAGCCGATGCGCCTACCATGGTGGAGTAGGCGGTCATGGGACGGAAATACGGGAAAACATTATAAGAAATCATATAAAGCAGTCCGCCGCAGATTCCTCCTACTATATAAAGGCCTCTCAGGTGCTTGCCCGAGAAGAAATACAGAAACAGCGCCCCGAACCAATAGAGCCATAGCATGTTGAACAGGATGTGCAGAAATCCCGCATGCATGAACATGTAGGTGAAGATAGACCATGGCTGCCATGCAAATCGGGTAAAAGAAGCCGGCAAAGCCAGCAGCTCGAAGATACCGGCGGCACTCCGGTTGAACAACTGCAGTAAGATACCGATCAGCGTTGTAATGACAAATACTCCAACGTTGATGAATATCAGTTGAATATAGACGTTCCCTCTACGAAACGCTTCTTTCAGGTCAGTTATAATATGTCCCATTGTTTCTGTTCTTTTTTCTCCAGTACATGATCAGGATGAATCCGAATATCATTCCTCCGAGATGCGCGAAGTGCGCCACGTTGTCGCCCGGATTATTGGCAAAACCTGCATACAGTTCTATCAGGGCATATCCGATAACGAAGAATTTTGCCTTGATAGGGAAAGGCAGCGGGAAGATGAACAACTGCTGGTTGGGGAACAGCATTCCGAAAGCCAGCAAGATGGCGTACACGGCTCCCGAAGCTCCCACTGTAGTCATCATGTTCAGGTATTCACTCATAGGGATGATACCCGTACCGATGTTTACACTGGTATATTGCGACAGTTCGGTCACGTATTGTATGTATTGTACTCCTTCCTGAAGTAAGCCTGCGCCCACGCCGCAGAGGATATAATAAAATAAAAAACGTTTCGGGCCCCATACTTGTTCGAGAATCCGTCCGAACATCCATACCGCAAACATATTAAAGAAGATGTGGGTGAATCCCCCGTGCATAAACATGTAAGTGAATAGCTGTGCCGGATTAAAATTGTCGGCAAGGAAAAAGTGCAGACCCAGATAGTCGGATAAGTTGATCCCATAGCTTTGTGCTACAAATTGTGCGAGGAACAGGAGAACATTGATAATTATCAGGTTTTTTGTTACAGTAGGCATCCTTCTTATTTGTTAATGTAATTAATGTGATAATGTGCGTATTAGCTTCTTCGCGCATCATAATGAACGCAAAAATACGAATAAATTCTGTTCTACAGCAGAAAAATAATCTACTATTAGTTCTTTTTCAACAATTTGATGTGTTTTTTTGATGTTTTTATTTGATATATTGTTTTGTTACTTTATATTTGTGAGGATTTTAAGGATATCTTTTGTGTAACATATATTAATTAATCATTTACGTATTATGAATAAGGCTGAACTTATTAATGCAATGGCAGCGGAATCCGGCTTGAGTAAAGTGGATTCTAAGAAAGCGCTTGAAGCTTTCTTTTCTTCGGTTACAAAAGCTTTGTCGGCTGGTGACAAAATTTCCTTGGTTGGATTTGGTACATTCTCTGTAGCTGAAAGATCAGCAAGAATGGGAATCAATCCTTCTACCAAGAAGGCAATTGAGATTCCTGCAAAGAAAGTTGCTAAATTTAAACCGGGTGCTGAGCTGACAGATGCTATAAAATAAGCATTTATAGTTGAAAAGAAATTAAGAGAGGAGGCGCTTTGGCGTCTCCTTTTTTTGTATCTTTGCGCGCAGAATAATAACTTGGATATGAAGATAGAAGATAAACTTGTGACGTCCGTAATCAGCGGACTCAAAGCACTTTACGGACAGGATGTACCTGCCGCGCAGGTGCAGCTGCAAAAGACGAAAAAAGAGTTTGAAGGACACCTCACCCTTGTGGTATTCCCCTTCCTGAAAATGTCGAAGAAGGGCCCGGAGCAAACCGCACAGGAAATCGGTGAGTATCTGAAAGCCAATGAACCGGCTGTGGCAGCTTTTAATGTGATCAAAGGTTTCCTGAATCTGACCGTTGCGTCGGCTACGTGGATCGAACTGCTTAATGAAATTCATGCCGATGCGCAATATGGCATTGTATCGGCAGATGAAAATGCCCCGCTGGTGATGATTGAGTACTCTTCTCCCAACACCAATAAACCCCTTCACTTGGGCCACGTTCGTAATAACCTGTTGGGTAATGCGTTGGCCAATATCGTCATGGCGAACGGCAATAAGGTGGTTAAAACCAATATTGTCAACGATCGCGGTATCCATATCTGTAAGTCGATGCTGGCATGGCAAAAGTATGGCAAGGGTGAAACTCCCGAATCATCAGGCAAAAAAGGCGATCATCTGGTAGGTGATTATTATGTCGCTTTCGATAAGCATTACAAAGCTGAAGTAGCTGAACTGATGGAGAAAGGCATGTCGAAGGAAGAGGCGGAAGCTGCCTCCCCGTTGATGAATGAAGCGCGTGAGATGTTGGTGAAATGGGAAGCCGGTGATCCGGAAGTGCGTGCGCTTTGGCAGATGATGAATAACTGGGTATACGCCGGTTTTGATGAAACGTACCGTAAGATGGGAGTCGGTTTCGATAAAATCTATTATGAATCCAATACATACCTGGAAGGTAAAGAGAAAGTGATGGAAGGCCTTGAGAAAGGTTTCTTCTTCAAGAAGGAAGACGGTTCTGTCTGGGCTGACCTGACAGCCGAAGGATTGGATCACAAACTGTTGCTTCGCGGCGATGGAACTTCGGTATACATGACTCAGGACATCGGTACGGCTAAGCTGCGTTTTGCCGATTATCCCATCGATAAAATGATCTACGTGGTAGGTAACGAGCAAAACTATCACTTCCAGGTATTGTCTATCTTGCTGGATAAACTCGGATTTGAGTGGGGCAAGAGCCTGGTGCATTTCTCTTATGGTATGGTCGAACTGCCTGAAGGCAAGATGAAGTCACGTGAAGGTACGGTGGTGGATGCTGATGACCTGATGGCCGAAATGATTGCGACAGCCAAAGAAACCTCTCAGGAATTGGGCAAACTGGACGGCTTGACACAAGAAGAGGCGGACGATATTGCACGTATCGTTGGATTGGGTGCACTGAAATACTTTATCCTGAAAGTGGATGCCCGTAAAAATATGACTTTCAATCCGAAAGAGTCTATCGACTTTAACGGTAATACAGGACCTTTTATCCAGTATACGTATGCACGTATCCGGTCTGTGTTGCGCAAAGCCGCCGAAGCGGGTATCGTGATTCCGGAAGTACTTCCGGCCAATATCGAACTCAGCGAGAAGGAAGAGGGATTGATTCAGATGGTTGCCGATTTTGCTGCGGTAGTGCGCCAGGCAGGTGAAGATTATAGCCCGTCGGGTATCGCCAACTACGTTTACGACCTGGTGAAAGAGTACAATCAGTTCTATCATGATTTCAGTATCTTGCGTGAAGAAAATGAAGACGTGAAGTTATTCCGTATTGCTCTGTCTGCCAATATTGCCAAGGTTGTCCGTTTAGGTATGGGATTGCTGGGCATTGAGGTGCCGGATAGAATGTAAGAAGTTCTTTGAACAAAAATAGAAACTACGGGGTTTCTTTAGCCGGGACACAACTGCTAAAGAGATTCCGTATGTTGTATTACGGGGGAGTCTTGCCATAAGGTAGGGGATAAAACAGACAGTGGCGATCCAAGCACTTTTTATGCCATGGATCGCCACTGCCAATAATGACCGGTTATTTCAGGTTAGTTTAAATCCAGATAATCCCAGATCTTATGTGATTTACCGTCTTCGCCGATAATGCCGCCGGAGCAATATTTGTAGACAAGTTCTTTTTGGAAACTGCCGATGGAGCTTACTTTACCGTTGATCCAATCGCTAAAGCCCGGATAAGTCTCAAAAAGACTGTTCTTTTCTTGTGGATAGCTGAACGTGCCATTATTATTCGAAACGGCCAGGCCATAAGGCATATTTTCCTTATTTACCATATCGTAGGATTTGTAATCGATGTCTGAGCTGGCAGCGTACATCCGTTTTCCGTCTACCTCAATGAACCAGGCTACCCACGCTGCTTTTTTCTCAGTTCTGGGGATGGCATAGTTTTTTATATTGGTTGAAGCCAGTTTGTAACGTATCGGGTCATTGTCATTGACCGTATTGATGAATCCCTGTCTTCCGCCGAATAAATCGGTTCTGACGTCATCGCTGATCATATGCGTTGAGCCATCGGATAGGATACATCCCAGTTTGATCGTCTTGGTACTTCCCAATGCAATAGGTTGTATCTCTATTGTTTCAAGGCTTTCCTCTTTAGCCCAAGGGAGATCAGTCTGATGTTTCACGTGAATGATTAAGTCGTTGTAATCGTAATCACCGTTTTGCGTATCTTCAAACATGACTGCCTGCCAGGTTTTGGCGTAAGTGGTCTCGGCACCTTCTTTTAGAACATCATAACTGATGTTGATACCGTCTCCTTCGGCACGAGTCGATATTGTGGCGTTTTTGGGGATACGGATGGTGATAGGTTCATTAGCCATTGCCAGGGTATCTTCTCCGGAGGTGACAAAGGTGGTATACCCCTCTTTGACAGGTACGCTGAAATCTTTGGATGTTTCGCAATTTGCTACACGTGTTTCGATAATCTGAGAATAATCTTTCTCATCCTCGATACAAGAAGCCCACAATGCAATGGAGGCGACTGCTAAAATGACTTTCTTCATAGACTGTTCGTTTTGTTTGTTCTACAAAGATAAACAATTAAAATGATAACTTGCTGAATAATAGTTTGAAAAACAAAAAAAGTACAAACAATACAGACCTTATCTACTTTTTAGAGGAAGTAAGTATAATCTGTATTATTTGTACTTTTCAGTCGGGATGCCCGAATGTGGCTATTTTTTCTTAGCGTAGCGTCCGCGTTTCGGAGCGTTTTCTGCTTTTTCGCTTTGCAGTTTTATGATTTCCAGGCAGGTCTGGTAATTCAGATCGACCGGTACCACATCTTTGGGAATTTTGTAGTTACTTCCTTTGTAAGCGATGTAAGGTCCGTATCTGCCGTTGAGGATTTCCATTTCTGCATCTTCATCAAACTTCTTGATGTGCTTTTTCGCTTCCGCTTCACGTTTAGCCAGGATTAGCTCGATAGCTTCGTCCAGTGTGACTTCCAGCGGGTCATAAGTTTTGGGCAAAGACACATATTTAGAATTATGATATACATAAGGTCCGAAGCGTCCGGTACCGATTGTTACGGTTTTATCTTCAAATTCTCCGACTTTGCGCGGCAGTTTGAATAAGTCCAGTGCCTCTTCCAGAGTGATGGTCTCCATAGACTGTCCTTTCTTCATCTGTGCAAAGCGTGGCTTGTCTGTGTCATCGGCCGTACCGATCTGTACTACCGGGCCGAAACGTCCGATCTTCACCGATACGGGCTTTCCGGTTTTAGGTTCCTCTCCCAGAATCCGTTCACCTACTTTGTGTTCGGTTTTGGTAGCCAGTGTCGTTTCTACTGAAGGATGGAAGTCCTTATAGAAATCCTTCATGATGCTTGTCCATTTCTTATCGCCTTCAGCTATCTCGTCGAATTGTTTTTCAACGTTTGCCGTAAAGTTATAATCCAGGATATTGGGGAAGTATTCGGTCAGGAAGTCATTGACTACAGTGCCGATGTCCGTTGGCAATAGTTTTGATTTCTCTGCTCCGACAATTTCCGTATGTTTGATATCCGTAATCTGATTATCTTTCAAGGTCAGTATATCGAACGAGCGCTCTTCTCCCGGTTTATCCCCCTTCTCCACATATTCGCGTTGCTGGATGGTAGAGATGGTCGGTGCGTAGGTTGACGGACGTCCGATTCCCAGTTCCTCCAGCTTGCGCACCAGGCTGGCTTCGGTATAGCGTGACGGACGTTGTGTGAAACGTTCGGTAGCTACGATTCCCTGATGTTCCAGCATTTGTCCTTTCTTCAGGGGTGGCAGCAGGTGGCTTTCGTCTTCTTGTTCATTGTCGTCATCATACGATTCTTTGTATACACGCAGAAAACCATCGAATTTGATCACCTCTCCGGTAGCGGTAAATTTATCGTTACCGTTGCTGATACCGATGGTTGCCGTTGTCTTTTCCAGTTCGGCGTCTGCCATTTGTGAGGCTATGGTACGTTTCCAAACCAGGTCGTATAGTTTTCTTTCTTGAGCCGATCCTTCGATGGTCTGGTTTTCCATGTAAGTCGGGCGGATAGCTTCGTGCGCTTCCTGAGCTCCTTTGGTCTTCGTAGCGAAATGGCGTGGATGCACATATTGGTCGCCCATCATCTGTGCGATGGCAACTTTGCTTCCCTCTGTGGCGTATTCAGACAGATTCACCGAGTCGGTACGCATATAGGTGATTAATCCCGATTCGTAAAGCTTCTGTGCAACCATCATGGTTTGCGCTACAGTGAAGCCGAGTTTGCGGGCAGCTTCCTGTTGTAGGGTTGAGGTGGTAAATGGGGCTGCCGGGCTTTTCTTTACCGGGCGGGTTACGATATCTTCGATAGAGAATGTGGCTGCCTTGCATGATTCAAGGAATTTTTGGGCTTCCTTCTTTGTCTTCAGGCGGCGTGCCAGTTCTGCTTTCATCTCTACCAGCTTGCCGTCAGCATCCGGTACGAGGAAAACAGCTGTGACACGATAAGAAGCTTCGCTCTTGAAAGCCTGTATCTCACGTTCGCGTTCTACGATCAGACGTACGGCAACCGATTGTACCCGACCGGCAGAAAGTGCAGGTTTTACCTTTTTCCACAAAACAGGTGAAAGTTCGAAACCCACGATACGGTCTAAGATACGGCGTGCCTGCTGAGCATTCACCAGGTTGATGTCAATGTCGCGTGGCTGTTCGATAGCCTTCAGTATAGCTGTTTTGGTGATTTCGTGAAAAACGATACGTTTCGTATTTTCAGGTTTTAATTTCAGGACTTCGTAAAGGTGCCATGAAATGGCTTCTCCCTCCCGGTCCTCATCGGATGCGAGCCATACGGTTTCTGCTTTGCTTGCTTCTTCTTTCAGTTTATCAACCAGCTCTTGTTTCTCTGCGGGTATTTCGTATTTGGGTTTGAAATTCTTTTCTATATCGATAGAAAATTCTTTTTTCTTCAGGTCGCGAATATGTCCGTAACTTGAGAGGACTTTAAAATCTTTCCCAAGAAACTTTTCAATCGTTTTTGCTTTTGCTGGAGATTCGACAATGACAAGGTTTTTCTGCATATCTGTGATATTAAAACATATAAATTGCCCGCAAAAGTAGAAAAAAACGTTTTCTTTACCTTATAATATAGAGAGAATCTGATTTTTTTTGCAAAAAAAGACCTTTTTTATAAGAATCTTTTAAATTTTTTGTACTCAGGAGTTAGAGGAGTGAAAGCCTTTAATCGGAAGTAAATTCCCGGTAATAATTCACTTCGGCCTTTTTACCTCCGGTCAGACCGATGACTTCTTTAACTCCTGAGTTTTACTAAATAACCGGATCTGGTTTTGAGGATCTTTTAAAACCGGAAGCTCAGTCCTCCCACAAAATTGATTCCTTCAACCGGATAGTATAAGTAGTACTGATATTTCTTATTCAGCAGATTGTCAGCCTTTACATATGCCGAAATTCCTTTAAAGATTCTGTATGTGGCTCCCAAGCTCAGGTTGCTGACGGCAGGAATACTTTTCGCGTAAAGTCCGGTATAACGTTCGGCCCTGCGGGTATATTGGTAGCCTGCGTTTAGCCAAAGCGCGGCTATCGGATGAATTTCCGTGTGAATTCCGAGGTCAAACTCCGGTTTCATCAGTAACGCTTCATTATAATCGGAGGATTTTGAACCGGTTGTTTGAGCGTCCGCATTCCAATGATAATAAGTTCCGCCTGCTGAAATAGCAAATAAGTCTTTGTACTCATAGCTGGCTTTGATACCTGCGTAAAAGTTATCCGTATGGGTCTGTCCCAAACCAATGTAGTTTGCTCCGTCTCCACCGTCCCAGGCGTCTGCCGATTGGTATAAATCATCTTTCAGATTTTGGTATCCGCCGAAGATGTCGAACCAAAGTCCGGGTGTCGGACTGGCTTTGAATCCCAGTCCGGCATTCAGTTGTTCATAAGTGTCTTTTACCTCCTGTCCCGGATCGAGGTACGGATTATAAGTTTCCAGCCGGCGGAAGTCGTTTAATTGTCTGCCTCCTGTTGCTTTGGCATATAGTACGTAACTGTCCGAGAATACATATTGAGCTTTCACGTCCGGAGACACGCGGACAGCTTTCCCGTTTCCGAAAGAGAGGTCTACGTTGGCGCCTACATGTACTCTCCAACTGTCATTATTCAATTCGTAGTAAGGATTCAGATCAAGTGTTGTACGGTTTTTGAAAATATCCTTTATCCGGTCTTTATTTTCTTTCAGTTCGTTCCCGTAGATCAGGTTGTTCATGGCAAATCCGATAGCTACTGTCTGCTCGTCACTGACTGAACCGCTTACGGTTGCCAGAGTACGTACCATTGTTTCGTTTACCCCTCCGAAGAGTTGGCATTGCTGCCGTCCGTATAGCATCAGATTGGTTTCCGCCCGGTATTGCAAGGGCAGGGTTTCGTCTGTTGATTTTACTCCGAAGTGTACGTCACCGGAGGTGAATTTCTGCTTTTTGAATCCGTAAGGTTCATAATTGAAATTGCTCAGGCCGAAATTACCGGCTACGTTCAAATCCAGTTTTGCAAACTGGTGTACATAGTCTGCATTGGCCCGTGTACGGTAATAGAAAGCGTTCCATTTTCGGGTATCACCGAAGGGCATATCTAGCGTACCGTCCATTCCGTCCATTTTGAAGTTCACGTTCAGTTTGTCCCTGTCCGAGAGACGGAACAGATAATTGGCTAAAACGTCCAGGTTACCGTAATTGCCATATCCCAGGCGAACATAACCCGGGATGAATCCCGGTTGTGTCTCTTTGCCGGTGTAAGCGCCTATAGTCCCTGCCGGAATCGAAGTGGCGGGAGTTGTGAATGTAGCGTACTCCACCTCCTTTTTGCTTACGGAGGGCTCTTCAACTTTGGGGAGGACATTTACCTTGGCAGCATCCATTATGTCCGGATTATATTGCTGCTCCACTATTACGGTGCGGTTTACAGTCGTATCTTTGGGCTGCGTCTGAGCCTGTATCGAAACGGGCAGTGCAGTAAAAGCAATTCCTAAAAGGATATAATTATTATATTTCATACTCTGTTACTTATTAAGGTTGTTCAGTCTGCTTTCAATCATACTCTCAATGTCATCGTCAGCATGGTAGTTTTGTTGCAGGCTCAGCAGATACTGGCGGGCATCCAACTTTTTATCCATAGCCACATATACATCGGACAGGAGGATGAAGCCACGCGCCAGCCAGTAGGCATGCGGTGTGCTTTGATCGATGAAGTTCAGCAACTCTTTCTCGGCAGCGGCATAGTTCTGTGAGTTATACAGTTCCTGGGCTACCAGGAATTTTGCTTCTGCACCGTATAGGTTACGTGTATCCTTGGCCAGTTCTTTCAAGTCGCCCATGGCGGCTTTGTCTGCTTTCTGATTCAGATAAGCTTTGGCACGGTAATACAGGGCTTCGTTCTTAAGTTCCGGGCTTAGTTTGGCTTCCGATAATAAGGCAGTTGCCGCATGAATGGTTTCCGTATCGTCTTTTAGCAGATAAGCCGCACGGAGCATACCGGTTTCGGCCAGCAGTCTGCGTTCGGCGGTAGTTGCTTTTTCTTTCAGCATTTTGTAGCTTGCCAGTGCATCGGCAAACTGTACTTTATTGAATTGTACTTCCGCACGCATAATCAATGCCTCTTCCGAGAAAGGATTGTCCGGATACTCAAGCAACTTGCCCGAATGTTCCAGAATCATGTCGTAGTTCTTTTGTTCTTTGCCTATCAGGCAGAGATAATAGTGTGCGTTCAGTCCGAATGCTCCATCCGGGAAAGTTTGCAGGTACTTTCCGAAGCTCTCTTTGGCCTGCTCCACTCGTCCCCGGATGTAAATCTTCTCAGCTGCCATATAAGTCAGTGAGTCCTGCTCGCTCGCATCGAAGCGGATGTTGCCCGGCATAGCCGAAGCCAGCGCCGCAAATTCATCGATACGGTTCATATCCACATAGATCGACTTCAGGTCACGCATGGCCAGACGCGCTTCGTCGCTTCCCGGATATTTTTGTACGACTTGCTTGTAAGCGTTAATAGCCTGGTCGTAGTCCTCGTTTTGGTAATAGAGCAATCCGATCTCTGCCGCTGCTTTGCGGCTGACAGGACTTTCGGGATATTTAGCCAATAGTTCCTTGAACGAAGCGATGGCCTGTTGATTGTTGTCCATCAATACATAAGAACGGCCTTTTTCGTACAGGGCGCTGATGGCATAGGGGGAAGCGGGATATTTACCTGCCAGGCGATTCAACAAAGTGATTTTGCCTGAATAATCTTTTTGCAGGCCCGATACAAGTGCGAGTTGATAGAATGAATAGTCTCCCGAAGGAGTATTCATCGCTTCTGCCTGTGAGTAATAATGTTTGGCTTCGTCAAAGTTGCGCACATCCAGATAACAGTCTCCGATGCGGTTATAAGCATCGGCCAGTGCCGTTTTGTTTTCCCCTTTTTCCAGGCTGATATATTTCCGGAACCAGTTTTGTGCCTGTGTATAGTCTTTCTGGTGAAATGCGATATAGCCTAAGTTATAATGTGCCAGGGCATACATCTCGTTATGGGTCTGCTGGGTCAATTGCAGATAATCGGTGAAGTTCCGTTTAGCTTCCTCCATACGGTTCAAGCGGTAATAAGCTTCGCCTCTCCAGTAGAGGGCGTCGGCTTTGGTCTGGCGGTTGTATTGTCCGAGTCCGAGCGAGCGGTCGAAATAACCGATGGCTTGTTCGAATTGTGTATTGGCGAATGCTTGTGTGCCCAGTTGGAATAAGATACGTTGCTTTGCTTCCAGAATGCGTTTACCGGGATGTGCGATGCGGTCGATTGACTTCAGGGCCGCCTCATAGCTCCGTGTGTTCATATACACTTCTACCAGATAGCTACTTACCATCTCCGCATATTCTGAGTTCGGGAATTCATTGAGGAATTTTTCAAAAACAGTTACCGACTCGCCGAAAGCCGAATAAGATGTTTCGTGGATGCACAATGCATAGTTGTAGGCGGCCTGTTCTTTAATTTTCAGGTTTGCGTTCGAGGCGGCAGCCTGCTCGAATGCCATGCGGGCTTTGTTTTTTTCAGCCAGATGCAGATAGGCGAGTCCCATGTGCAGGTATGCGTTTTGAGTGAGTGCATCGCTCTCGGTAGTGACCTCTCCGAGTGTTTCGGCAGCTTTGGAAAATACGCCGGTCTGAAAGTAAGACAGTCCCAGCATATAAAGTGCGTCTCTTCGTGGAGTATTTTCCTTTTCCAGATAATTCCGGAAAGAGGCGACCGCCTTGTGATAATCTCCAAAATGATAATAGGCATCTCCCAGAATCCGATACATTTCCGCGGCGTGTTCGTTTTGCGGATAGGCAGACAGATAATTTTGTGCTACGATCTGTGCCTTGTCATAATTCTTTTTGACGGCGTAAATCTCGGCGATATAATAGGGCACCAATGCCTTGTATTTTGCGTCATCCTGCAGGGGGAGAAAGCCTTTCAGTGCTTCGTCATACCGTTTCTGCGTATAACGTATGTATGAGATATAGTAAGAACAGTCATTCGCATATTTGGGACTGCTTGCTTTCAGGGTTTCGAACCAGATGGCGGCCTCTTTGACATTGCCGACTTTCAGGTAGCAGGTAGCCAATTGATAGGTCATGTCATCCCGTTCCTCGTTGCCCAGCAAATCAAGGCGGGAAGAGTTGAACAAGGCGAGAGCTTCATCATAGTTGCCCTGATAAAAATAAGCAGAGGCAATCAGTGCATAAATACGGTTTGCGTGAGGAGTATCCGGATAGGTGTCCAGATAGTTGCGTAGTTGCGCGATGGCATTACGGTCTTTCAATTCATACGCCGAACATACCAACATGTATTCAGCCTCTTCTTTCAGGTTCACGTCCGCTTTCTGGCGGACAAATGTGCGCAGGGGAGGCATTGCGGCTGCATAGTTCTTTTGCAGGAACAACTCTTTCCCTTCTTTATACAGATTTACGGGAGACGTTATTTTCTCGCTGGTTTGTGCCTGCAAGGCGACAGGCACACAACATGCCACGGCACATATCAATCGTGATATCTTTTTTTTCATAATTCAGAGTTTTGACAAAAGTACTTGTTTTTATGTATTTTACCTCTCTTTCAGGAATCTTTTTAACCCTTTTTTGATAGAGCCCAGTCCGAACTCTTCGGGATTAATTTGGCACAATGGGACGAAAAACGAGTCCGCCACATCATCCATTGCTTCAAAGTGACTTGTATCTTCCACTTGGCAAAGGAAAAACATGTCGAGCGTATGTACAGGAAACCCGGAATAGATATAAATGTTCGGAAGGGAAAACAGGTAGGTTGCCTTTTTCACTTTTAGTCCGGTCTCCTCTTCTACTTCCCGGCTTACTCCTTCTTCACCCGTTTCGTTCATGTCGATGAAGCCACCCGGAAGGTCCAGCGTCCCTTTCGCCGGCTCTTTGGCACGGCGGCATACCAGTAACTCGTCTTTTTCGTTTAAGATCAGTGCCACTGTAGCCGATGACGGGTTGAAATAATAAACGAACCCGCAATCGGTACATTGTTTAGACTTCTCGTTGTGAATCTCAAAAGCGGCAGAACCGCATTTCGGACAGTATTTAAATTGATTAAGTGGATGTTCCATCATTCTATTTGTTTTTGTGCAGGCAAAAATAACGAAAAAGAAGCAGTTTCAGGTGATATGTCCGCCAGTATTGTATGTTTGATAATATAAAGTGTTGATAAAGAATGGGAAATGACTACTGTAATGTCCGCTTCCTTTTTCTTCTTTTCCTTTTTCTTTCTCTACCTTTGCCATTGATTTATTTATTAATACACAAACTATGAAATCACTTCATTCTCTTTTATTTTGCGGAGTACTTCTTTTGCATGCTTCTTGTTCGGGAATAAAAACATCAGATGAGAAATCTTTGGATGATTGCCCTTTGGTAGCGACCTGGAAACAGGCCGGTACTGACAGTATAGTGGTATTGGACGTCGGGTTGATAAAAGATACCATGCAGATACGGCTCAGCCAGTTGGTAGACGACCTGGAGATTATCAAGCTTGAAACCCGGGATACGGCATTAGTCAAGTCCGGATATATGGCGGTCTCTGACCGGTACATGCTTTTGGGAAGTTATTTAATGCCTTGTAAGTTATTTGATAAGAATGGGACTTTCCTGCGTCAGATTGGCGGGCTTGGGCAAGGTCCCGGTGAGTATACCAATATTTATGATGCTCAGATCGATGAAGTGAATAATCGGATTTATATGCTTCCGTGGACTTCAAATCAACTATTGGTTTTTGACTTGGATGGAAATATACTTCCTCCGATACCTTTGCCGGCCCGAGTTCCTAAAGGAGTGTTCCGGGTAGATACGAAAAAGAATCTATTGACTATGGGCATCTTGCCTTTCCAGGATTTAGAAAATAAGTTTGTGCTTTGGCAACAAGATCTCAAAGGAAATGTGTTTCAATCCATCAGTTCGACTCCTTATTATACTTATGATGATTACAGCAATGAAGTGAGCAGTAACCGGAATGCCGGTTCTTTTGACTTCTTCATCTTTAATTGGTCTGCCGTACAAGATTCCTTGTATCACTATGATGCGAAAGAGAATCGTTTGGTTCCTGTTTTTACCGCCAATTTCGGGACTCAGGATATTCCCAAGCATACGTATACGGAGTTTCCCGGACATTATTGGGTCAACATCATAACAGAGGTTGTTAATGGGCAGGGTATGCCTCCAATGAATGTTTTGATAGATAAGCATAGCCTGAAAGGGACCTATTGTACATTGGTGATTGATGAACTTGGGGGTATTCCGGTCGAGTATCCGTACGACTGTTTTCAGGACGGACGTTTTCTGATGAATCTCGATCCGGGAGATTTGATTGATGAATTGGAAAAAGTCCTTGCTAGACCCGAACGTTTTTCTAAAGAAGAATCAGATCGACTTACAAAATTAAAGAATTCGATTTCCGTTGACGATAATAACTATATTCTGGTCGGTAAGCTTAAGTCAAAAGGAGAAAGTCTGATACTTTCTGCTAATCCGGTTCAGAAAATAACGGAGCAGGAACAACAACCGGCAAAAGAGGAACCGGTAAAGACTGCCGTTCAGTCCGAAGTAGCATCGGAGGCGGATACAGTGTGGAGTGTATCTCCATATTCAGCTATACTTCCTGATGCCATTGATTATTTCCGTACTCATAATAAATATAAAGATTGGAATCCGAAAAAGGGCAAGCGCGTCCTTGTGCGTGGCATCGCAGAAAAAGACGGAACAATTACAGGTGTAGGCATCAGTTATGGATGGGATCTCGATCCTCAGAGCGGGGCTATGAAGAATAAGAGCGAGGGAACTTGTGGGCTGAAAGAGTTGGATGAAGAAGCCTTAAGGCTGATCCGGCAGGCTAAACTTTTACCCGGAATGACAGATAAGAAAATACCGGTCAGAAGTAAATTCGTTATTGTAGTCGATTTCCCTCCTAAATGACGAGTTAATTTCATTTTGTCAAATTTACAATTTGTCCGGTAAGCTCTGTCTGTAACCGGATAAATTCGGATGAAGATTCATGCAGCGCAAAAAATGCGCTGCATTTGGCTTCTGTGTTTGTCTATATTGTAGCTGTTTTGCTGATTGGCGGATGTTTGGATATGCTATTCCTTGATCCGTCTGTCTACTTGTCTCCTGTGCTTGCTGTTTGCTTTCTTTCTTCTATCGGTGGTTTTTCTTTTTCAGTATGCAACCAGCCTCTTTCTTCCCCAATTGGGTCACTGATTTATCCTCCGTTTTTAGTAAGTTAACATCCTGTTGGCAAAGAATTAGTTTTCTACCGACAGGAAGTTAACTTACTCCTTTCATGAAGTTAACTTACCATATTCTGTTTATTCATATCCTGCTTGCATGATTATGCCATTTCTCTGGATTTATTCGCTTTTGTTGTATATCATTGCTTTTTTTATTCATTTTCATTTCTATTTCTTGCCGATTCTACCAATGTTCGGTTAGCTGGGAACGGTATATTGCAACTATTTGTCATAGAAACACTCTGTTTCCTTACGTTTCTCTATTTCTTTGGTCGAGCTTTGTCTATTGAGTGTGTGGTCGTCTCTATGATTTGTTTAATACCCGCCTGATTATCAACACCGAATTACGATATGTTCGTATTTTATTGATTCGCAAATAAATATATGTATTGTTTCTCGCTGAAAAGTTTGCTTTTATTAAATGCAATCCTTATTTTTGGAGAAATAATTTTAAGCCTTATTTTTTGATAAACAGGCAGAAGAATGAAGCGGAATATATGTTTTTACTTGATGCCTTAGGGGATTGATACGTTGCCCATGAACCCAAAGCTTTGTTGCAAAACGACTAAAACGACTAATATGAAACAGAACACCTTTTTTGTTAATGTATGGACCTTGATGCTGATTCTGGGTCTTATTGCTTGTGGAGAGAAAAAAGCGCAGGTGAAAACAGAACTTCAGAGAATAGAAGCTTTTGCATTTGATGTTAATGATGATTATTTACAAAGCTATGCCGGTACTTTTTGCTATTCTACTTCAGCCCGGATCGATGGTAAAGAGTGTCTGATTGTTTATAATGGAAAACTTCATTCCATTGACATCCTGAATCTGGCTGATCGCCGGCCATTAAAGCAAATAGCTCTGGCTAAGGATGGTCCGGATCAGATACTTGCTCCCAAAGGGATCGGCTATTATAAAGATTCGTTTATCATACTGAATACCGGTGGTTTGTATCGGGTTGGTCAGGATGGAAAAGTGGTGTCTAAGAAACTTCTCAATGATTTTCCGCAGATTAAGGAAGAAGGGTATGGAATAGCCGTTCCCGATCTTACTGTTTACTTTAGCGTGTATAGCTTCTTCGGATTTGATGCTGCGAATGGAAGAGTGGCTTTACCCCTCTACTTTTATGAGAAAGATACTACGGGAGAATATCCGAAGAAAGTGCTGATTGTTTCGTGTGACGATTGGAATATACGGGATGAAGTGGAGATACATTGTCCTGATGTGATAAGGAAAGAGGGAGATATGCAATTACTGGGTTGTGTCAACGTGCTTCCCTACGGTGACCGGTTGATTTATAATTTCCCTGCGTCTTCCAAAGTTTATGTTTACGATCTGTCTGCAAAAAAGAGTAAAGAATATGATTTTCCTTCTACCTTTACAGATCCTTTTTTCCATTTACCGGATATAAATGGGTCGGAGCCCGGTTTCGGATGCCTCAAAACCGGTTATTATTTCCCATTGTGTTACGATGCCTATCATAATGTGTTCTGGCGTATTCAACAGGGGCCTTTAGATGGTCATGGAGTGGGAGGAAAGCCCTTTTCCGTCATGTGTATATCACCTGATTTTTTGAATAGTGCAGAGTATGTGATTCCTGCCGGTGCATCTATCTATCCCGATTTGGCTTTTACAGATTCTTTGATCTTGTTGCCGTATACGGGAGGTGATAAAATCGATGAAAACAATATGTGCTTTTATGGACTGCAATATAGAGAATAGTAGTTGTGGAAAGGACTGCTTGGAGGCGCTCCCGTTAATTAATTTAATTTCATAGGGTATGAAACTGTTTATTTCGTCATTGTACTTTATGTGGTCTGCTGAATTTGATCTGTATAATACAGATCAAAGGTTGTGATATAATAATGACATCTTAAAATGAATTCTGTATGAAAGTTTTGTATGTAATTTTTATATGTGTTTTGTATTCATGTATGCAAAATGTTGAGCCGGATAATAAGATAAGTGTGGGTGCAGCAATGAATGCTTTGGGAAAGATAACGGCACAGACAATATCTTCTAATGTGAGATATGTAGCATTGGAAACAAATGATAGTAGCCTTGTGGGAGAAATGCCGGATATGCGGGTGTTAGAGCATGCCATACTTGTATCTTCCGTAAATCAATGCCTGAAACTTTTTGATCGATCTACCGGTAAATTTATTCGGGATATAGGTCATGTCGGAACAGACCCGCAGGGATATGCTAAAGATGCTTGGGGAAAAGTGAACTATTGGGTTGATTATGACCAAAACATAATATATGTTTTAGGTTGGGGTAATGATTTAATATTGTATGATTTAGCTGGTAATTATAAAGATAGAATTTGTATAGATGATAATGTACGCTATAATTTGCAGCAAAGCTATCTATATGTTACTTATGGTAAACTATGGGGACATAATAAACTTGATATTTCCAATCGGACGTCACCCTTGTTTTGTATAGACGAAAACTCTAATCACATTACAGATATAGTAGGTTTACCGGTAGATTTACTTCCTATGGATGATTTGCAATCTGTATCGGAACTTTTAGGGGATTATGTATCTTATGGCGGTGATTTGACAATGGCTTCATTTGCCAATGGTGGAAAGTTTTACACAGCCATTAATAGTCCTTCCTTATGGCGGTTTGAGAATGATATTAGATTAAAACAAACATTCAACGATACGATCTATACGCTGTCGGATAGTAAAATTAAACCTTATTTAATTTTCGAGCTAGGGGATTGGGCTTGGCAATATCAAGATCGGTTGGAAGAAGGTGGATGTGAAAAGAAAATCATGATTGATTATGCTTTGGAAAATGAGAGATGTATTTATTTTCATTTTCATACAGGGTTCTATACTAAAAATAGGCAGGCTTTTTGTGGACTATATTATAAAGCTGATCATAGAGTTGTGTTGATGTGCGGAGATAGACTGTTGGATACAGTTAATAGACAATCTCTCAGAGTTAGGGGAGTAAGTTCTGATGGCTGTTTTATAGCTCTGCTGCAACCTGATGAGTTGTGTGATGAAGTGAAAAAGAAAACGGGAAGTAAAGAAGAAGACAATCCTATAGTGGTAATATTGGAGTAAAAGAACAAATGTTTTTTTATAAAATTCAAAAGAAGGTATAGACTAAATATTGTCTTTTATAGGAGTGGACCATAAGAAGGTTTTTGGAAGAACTGTTGGCGTTATATTGGGGGATATAGAGGGCAAAAGTAGGTATAATGGTAAAATTGACTTGTATTACAAACTTGTAACTGTCCGGGTATTTAGGGTTAAAATCGTGCGCTTTATGTCTATTGTGTTTATATACAGTGGTTTATATCGCATTATTTTTCATGAATTTGTCCGGGTAGATAATTTGCGAATTGGTTCAACATGATTTAACTTTGAACCAAGGAGGGAGGTCCCTTTTTGAGTGATGTAATTCAAATCTGTTAGCCATGGATAAAATAGAGTTTAGAGAAGATAAGATAACGTTTTCATATAAGAAATCTTATGGAGAATGTTTGTATCAGGATTTAATTGCTGTGGAATATAGCAAGCCTTACTGTATATTACAAATAGGAGGTAGGAACAGTATTCTGTTTTTAATAAGCCTACGTGTGATTCTGGAAAAATTGCCTGCCGATTTTCTGCTGATAAATAGAGGAATTATAGTAAATAAAGAGCGTATTGTAGATTGTGTACTTCAGGACGGGGCATATCATATAAAGATGGATAATAATAAAATTTATAGGATTAGCACTCGTAAGCTGGCTACAGTTAAGAAATATTTTATGGTACAAAATGATACTATTTAGGTTTAGGTCATAAAAGATGTATAGGAGAAAAAAACTGCAAAAAAAGATTATATACTACGAAAATGTAGTATATTGTAGCCGTGAAAACATTTGCAGGGAGATTCTCGTCTCTAATATTGGATAGTGGGGACCTTATGCACAAACAATAAATCTTAATTCAATTGTGGCTATGAAACACATGTCCTTATTGCTAATCGGTGTATTTGTATTATTGGGATGCAGTTCCAATAAGAAGCAAGAACCTATATCCAAGTCAGGAATACCTGTCATTAATCTTTCTGAGGATGTATCGATTGTACCTTCACTTCTTTTGAGTGAGGCTGCCTCAAAGGTCGATATAGTACCGTTAGAAGTGACGGATGAATCTCTATTGGGGGAAATCTATCATCTTCAAATAACCGAGAACGATATATGGGTACACCATTATAAAGATAAATGTATTTGCCGTTTTTCCCGTTCCGGAAAATTTCTGAATAAAGTCGGAAAAATAGGTCAAGGGCCTGGTGAATTTATTCAATTATCTGATTTTTTTATAGATGAGAAACATAGAGAAATCTATATTGTATCTGCATCAAGAGGCATTTTCGTATATGATTTTGATGGTAATTTCAAGAGGCAGCCTACCAGAACAATAGTAGAAACTATGTTCGGTTCTATTTTTAATCAATTTATGATATACAATAATCACTTTTTTATTCTTCAAAATTTACCTTTATACCGAGAAATACCTAAAGATTCGTTATGGTCTCTTGCCTTGGTTGATAGTTCTTACAAGAAAAAAAAGATATTTAAAAACCCAGTACATATAGGTAAAGAAGATCAAATTATAAAGAATCGTGTCCAGATGAATTATATGTTTAATTATTGGCTGGAATCTTCTACTAACATCGATACATATAATAATCAACTAACTCTTAAGTTTCCTGACACTGATACAATTTATAGCTATGACAGTATTAAAGAGGAATTAGTGCCTCAGTATGCAATTTTTGTAGACGAAGAAAAAGGAGATTACGAATATACACATTTATGGTTTCGTGACAGGAAAGCTTTTGATTATTTTTCGATACACTCTTACTACTCTACTAAAGAAAATATTTATTTGGTAGGCAGTAAAGGAGAGGAGGTATATATATATTGTTACAATAAACAAGAAAAGAATGTAAGGTTGCAAAAACAACAAGGAGAGATAACCGAGCGTGATGTGTCTTGGTTTAGTATTCCTTTCCGTCGAATGGAATGTCCGTTTGTCCTAAGCAATGATCTATGTGGCGGCGATTTTATTATAGATTTTCGCTCTTCTGGTAAATACTGGGTAGATGTATTATATCTTGGCAATGATGGAAATAGGGTTGATTTGAATCAAATAAAATCATCTACTGTAATAGATGAATCCAAGAAAAAGGAGCTAATCCGAGTTTTGGAAAGTGCGACTGAGGATAGCAATCCGATTTTGATGATTGCAACTTTAAAATAATAGAGTAGGTTCCTATGATGGAAAAATATGTTGTTTCTAATAAATAAATTGTGATGAAGTCTATATTATTATTACTAATAATTACGCTATTGGGATGCAGTTCCAATATGAAGCAAGAGCCTATATCCAAGTCAGGAATACCTGTCATTAATCTTTCTGAGGATGTATCGACTGTACCTTCACTTCTTTTGAGTGAGGCGGCGGAGAAATTGGAAATTGTTCCTTTGGAAATGACAGATGAATCTGTATTGAGTGATATTACGGAAATGCAAGTAACTGATCATAATATATGGATAGATCATGGACGCGAATTCTACATTTATCGTTTTTCCCGTACGGGAAAATTTCTGAATAGAATAGGGAGTATAGGCCAAGGGCCGGGAGAATATGTCAATTATTTAACTTTTCTTGTCGATGAAGATAAAAAAGAAGTATATATTTTTTCCACTAATAACGGTGTTTTAGTATATGATTTTGAAGGTGGGTTTAAAAAGCAAATTTCAGATTTCCAAACTATGGTTGGAATGTTTTCGTCTATATATAAGCAATATATCTTAAATGACCATAAATTTTTTGCTATCCAGAATTTTGGTTTATATAGATCTGTGGATAAAGATTCATTGTGGTCTTTTGTTTCTTTGGACGATAACTTTCAGAAAAAGAGACTATTTAAAAATCCGGTTCATGTGGGTAAAGAAGAGCAGATTATAGCTAACCGTGCCAATATGGATCGGATGGTTAATTATTGGATGGAGTATCTAACCAGTGTAGATATTTACAATGGTCAATTGACCCTTAAATATCCGGATACTGATACTATTTATTGTTATGATGATGCGACAAACCAACTTTTGCCTCAATATGCAATCTTTACAGATGAAGAAAAAGGGGATTATGAAGCTACTCATTTATGGTTTAAAGACAGAAAGGCTTTCGATTATTTTTCCATTTTTTCTTATTACCCGACTAAGGATTTTGTTTATCTGATTGGTAGTAAAGGCGAGGAGGTATATACCTATTGCTATAATAAAAAAGATGGAAGTGTTAGATTGCAGAAACGACAAAGCGCAATAACCGAGCGTGATGTGCCCTGGTTCAGCTTTCCTTTGCGCCAAATGAAACGTGATTTTGTGTTAGATAATGATTTAGGTGGAGGTGATTTTACTGTTGACAGCCGTTCTTCCGGTAAATACTGGATAGATATATTAGAACCTGGCGGTGATGAAAACTGGATTGATATAGACCAAATAAAATCATCTACCGTAATAGATGAATCCAAGAAAAAGGAGCTAATCCGAGTTTTGGAAAGTGCGACTGAGGATAGCAATCCGATTTTGATGATTGCAACTTTAAAATAATAGAGTAGGTTCCTATGATGGAAAAATATGTTGTTTCTAATAAATAAATTGTGATGAAGTCTATATTATTATTACTAATAATTACGCTATTGGGATGCAGTTCCAATATGAAGCAAGAGCCTATATCCAAGTCAGGAATACCTGTCATTAATCTTTCTGAGGATGTATCGACTGTACCTTCACTTTTGCTGAGTGAATCTGCTGAAAAACTAGAAATTGTTCCTTTGGAAATGACAGATCAATCTATGTTAGGTGAAATAAGACGAATACAAGTGACAGAACATGATATATGGATTCATGATTTTAATAAATTTTATATTTATCGTTTTTCCCGAACGGGGAAATTTTTGAATAGAATTGGCAGTATAGGGCAAGCTCCAGGAGAATATGTCAATTTTTCAACCTTTCTCGTTGATGAATATAAAAAGGAGGTCTATATTATTTCTAATAACAATGGTATTTTGGTATATAATTTCAAGGGAGAGTTTAAAAAGAAAATAGTTGATCAGCAGACAATCAATAATCTATTCTCATCTGTATATAGTCAATATATCTTATATAATGGAAATTTCTTTGCTGCTCAGAATATAGCTTTATATAAATTAATAGATAAAGATTCATTGTGGTCTTTTGCTTTTTTGGACACGGCTTTTCAAGAAAAAAAATTATTTAAGAATCCAGCACATATGGGTAGAGAAGAGCAAATTATAGCTAACTGTGTCGATAAAGGTAGAATGATTAATCTTTGGATGGAATATCAAACCAGTATAGATACTTACAATAATCAACTGACCCTTAAATATCCAGATACTGATACAATTTATTGCTATGACGATGCGACGAATGACCTCTTGTCTCAATATGTAATTTGTACAAGAGAAGAGAAAGGAGACTATGAGGTTACTCACTTATGGTTTAAAGATAGAAAGGCTTTCGATTATTTTTCGATCAAGTCCTACTATCCGACTAAAGCTTTCATTTATTTGGTGGGTAGTAAAGGCGAGGAGGTATATACCTATTGCTATAATAAAAAAGATGGAAATGTTAGACTGCAGAAGCGACAAAGTGCAATAACCGAGCGTGATGTCCCCTGGTTTAGCTTTCCTTTGCGCCAAATGAAACGTGATTTTGTGTTAGATAATGATTTAGGTGGAGGTGATTTTACTGTTGACAGCCGTTCTTCCGGTAAATACTGGATAGATATATTAGAACCTGGCGGTGATGAAAACTGGATTGATATAGACCAAATAAAATCATCTACCGTAATAGATGAATCCAAGAAAAAGGAGCTAATCCGAGTTTTGGAAAGTGCGACTGAGGATAGCAATCCGATTTTGATGATTGCAACTTTAAAATAGAAGAATTATTATTTTGAATCTAAAGTTTTTTTTCTTCGGTTTGGCCGTTTGAGTTGAAGGAATATATTCAAGAGAAGAAAGAAAAGGGAGGAATTGTGAGTGAGCGTTTGGTTATGCTTACCGATTCACTGGATGAGGAGCAAAATCCGGTTCTTGTAATTGCTAATTTAAAGAATAGGTGGATATGGAATTTTTTATGCGAATGATATTGATACTGGGTGTTATGGTATTGGGCTTCACGGCTTGTAGTAACAAAAAAACAGTGGATACTAATCCTGTTGTTCGAGATAATATTATTCATTTGTCAACTGCGATAAAGAATGTTCGAGAGGAAATGATGCTTTCGGAGCTGGTGGATAGTGTCAGTTATATTCCTTTGGAAACGAATCCGAATTGTATGTTAGGTAATTATCAGCGTTTGACCTTTTCTCCCCAATACATATTTTACTCAAACTATTGTTTTGATTGGAATGGGCAGTTCTTGTTCCGTATTGGGAGCCAGGGTCAAGGGGCTTGTGAAGATATCTATGTGCATGTGGCTGATATAGTGTATTTGAATAATCATTTCTATGGGAATGCCTCTAAAATAATAGAATATGATGACCGGGGGAAGTGTACAGGGAAAGAGCTTAGCTGGTTTACCCAGAAAACAATGGACACTGCGCCGGTTGGGCGTATGGTCAATAAGGTCTGCTTTGCTCCGGCAGGAGAAAACCTGATGTTTTATAATTCTCCGGATACGGTTTATTTCATAAATACGGATTACGAGTTTGTAGCCAAACGCAGTATGATGCCGTGGGGCAGGAAAGGGGGCGTTCCGTCCATGAGTGGCGGAGATCCTCGTTTTAAGTACACGAGTTACTATAAAGATACGACCTTATTTTATAATTTTTATACGGATACAGTTTTTACTGTTACCCCCACTTCCCTGATGCCTCGCTGGGTGGTGGAGTTAGATGAAGAATTACGGTTTCCTACCCGGTATCTATATGAAGATGGATTGTTGTCTGAAGCTTTTAAATGTTGGGAATCGGGCAACTTGGAAAATGCAAAAATGATTAAAATGCTGGATCACAAATATATAGTATCCGGTGTTTTTGAAACAGAGCGTTTTGTTTTTTTATCTGTCTATGAATGCATGCCATTCAGGGAGCTGCGTAAACTGCCTGAGACTCCTCCATTAACAGCCATTTACAATAAACGTACGGGTGAGACATTTGCAGTGAAACAGATTATAGATGATCTGGGTGGTATGAAGACCTTCTTTCCTTCTTGGGGGGCGTATAATGAAAAGCTTTTAGCTACCATCTGGCCTTATAAGTTGAAAGAATTTATAGAAGAGGAACAGTCTGCCGGACGGGCTGTGGCTCCGCAAATACTGAACTTGATGCAGCGCGTGCGAGAAGATGATAATCCGGTTCTTATAATAGCTCATTTGAAAAAATAGATTTGTCTGTTTATCGAAATCTAGAATGTTGGATTGTTGTTTTAAATATAAATTGGTATGAATAAAGTTCGATTGGCCTTGTATTTGGGTATATTGGTGCATCTGATCGGTTGCTCTTCTTTTCATTCAGAGAAGATTGATTTGTTAGCTCAGGTGCCATCTGATTGTCCGATTGTTCGGTTCTATATCACATTAATCATTTAAAGTTACCGATATTATGAAATCACTTTTATTTTTTTGTTTAAGTACATTTCTCTTTTACTCGTGTAGTAAGAAAGAAAATAGTCTTTATCCTGTAATAGACTTAGCCGATGCTATCGAGAATCCGGTGGAGAAATCTGTATATGATATTGCGGAAAGTGTAGAGGTCGTGCAATTAGAGACGAATGATTCGTTACTGATTCCATACGTGAGCCAGTTAATAATGACCGATCAGTATTTTATCATAGGATATGGTAAGAAGTGCTCTCTTTTTTCTCATTCCGGAAAATTTGTTTGTGATATAGCTCAGAAAGGAAGTGGTCCGGAGGAATATACAATGTTGATGAATTTGCTTTATATAAACAATCGTGTTTTGATTACAGACTTAAATAATAAAGTTAATGTTTACTCCTTAAATGGGAAGTTTATTGAATCCTATCAGGCACTTCCGGACATGTTTTCTGCCATTTATCCAATGTCGGACAAGAACTTTATAGGTTTTAAAGCTCAGAGTGGAGGAGATGAAAAAGAACGTCTTGTGTTCTATCGACGGGATGAAAAGAGGGGGGCTATTCCATATCAACAAAACTATCAGGCAAAAAAAGTTTGTTTCTTCCCTCATGAAGCCCAATTTTCATCTTTACATGATAAGTTGTACTTTAAGCAGTTGCTTAATGACACTATTTTCTCTGTGGATACGGTAAAGCACTCTCTTTCTCCTGAATATATAATCGACTGGGGAAAGCTGAGATCTAACGATAGATTGCGCTACTCTTTGGAAAATCCGGACGAAGAATTGTTTTTGCACATGCCATACGTTCCTTTGTTCAGTATGACTGCTAATGGATTAGTCTTAGGGGCTATTACAGTAGACATAGATCAGAAGAAGCAATATTACTTAACTGCATTCTATGATAAGGCAAATCATCAGGCGGATCTTTTCGAACTAAAATTATCAAAAAAAGAGATGGATTATTTTGGTGAACCTACAGGTAAGCTTCCTCCTTATCTGGAGGGTGATACTTTTTTCCCGGAGTATATTTCCCAAGATGGCAATTATTTGATTTCTGTCAGAACTCAACCTTTAAAAGAAGAATTGAATCCTGCGTTGATTGTAGTGAAGCTGAAATAATGAATATGGCCAGACACTGATAGATTTCTGATTTTTATATAAGTATTAGTGGCTGCGGAACTAATAGCCTGTTATTTGGGACAGGCTATTGCGCATTAATGTCTCTATTGGTGCTTGAGGGATGTTTAGTTCGTGTAACAGGCTAAGAACCAGATAAACTTCGCATAATACAGGCCGATTATTTGTATCCGGAAGCAACTCTGCTATCCAATTTATCAAGTGGAAGAGATATTCTTTTATTTTTAAGGCTGTGGGAGTGTTGAAGTTTTCTCTTGTACATAGACGTGAATAGAAATAGTAAGCTAAGCCCGAAACTCCTTTTCCTAATCCGAGGTCAGTCAAAGACTTTTGTTCAATGACTGAATATATAGCGGAGTCTATTTGATGTAGTATTTCATCACTATTGCCTTCGACCAGTTTCTTTTGCAGTAAATATTCAATTCCCGTTCCAATGCCACATAACCCATTCTCGTAAGTGATAGGAACAGCCAGAGAGCAGTGGTCTATTATCTTGTTCAGTAATTTATCTGCCTCCTCTTCTAATTCTGTATCGTTCGTTTTTTGGCTTAATTGAAAAAGCTCAATCGTTCGTTCCATCCACCTTGATAAAAGTCGATTTTTGATTTTGTCCATAGAGCTATTGTATTTGCAATATAGCTCTTTTAAAACTAGCCAAGTGTACTCTTGATGCCATGGCTTTATACTTCCGGTATAATGAATGATGATGATGTCGGATAACATTTCAGGGGTATGCAAAGTTTCACTGGTAGTGAAATTATAGATATTGGGAATTAGCTTTATTTTGCCTTTACATATACAATTAATTGCATCTTGATCCTGATATCGATCCCGGTTTATATAAATTGATGTGTGTTGCAATAGCTTTTCCTGTATTTTATCTTTTCTAAGGTCTTTCAGATTCAACAGTAGTACGCCTGCATTGATGTATACATCCTTTTCCGCTAGTTCCAGTATCTTTCTATAATTGATTCGTCTTATAAAGATATCATCCACTCCTGCACAATAATAACCTTCCAAATCCAGTTCCCACAATGGCTCTATGCTGCCATTGATTACTAAATCTGCATCCAGGTATAGGGCTTTATCCAGATTGGGAAAAAGATCTGCGATGGCATAACGATAAAGAGTGTGTTCGGTGATGTATCCTCCTTTTTTCTTGAGTTGCTTGAATGATTCTGAATCTATTATCTCCCATTGGATAGTTACACAGGTAAATACATTTTCTATTTCCTGAAGGAGCTCTTTGCTTTCTAACGAAATATAATCTGTCAGAATGTATATGCTTATATTCAAATATCTATTATTCTCAAGAATAGATACTATAGAGGTACAGCAATGGTCAATGTATTCTTCATTGATTGCAAAGAAGATTGGTATTGTGTTTTTCATGCTTGTGTGGTTAAAAAGGATTATTTGTCAGAGGCAAATATATCTGTTTTTTAGATATATTTCTGTTTATAAGGATTATTTCTATAGGTATATGACGTTCGGTATAAAAAAAGGCTACGTTCGGTACATCTTTTCTGATAATATTTGGATATGAAGTAAGGTGGGCATACCTTGCAAATCTAATAGAATAATATTGTAGCCGGTTAATAAGAAGTTGAAAATCTATATTATGAAACACTTATATATAATTGATCAATGTAGTTCTGCATCCCTTTATGGTATAGGCACATATATTCAACAAATTATTAATATTTGGAGAATGGATGTTTGTAGTGCGTTGACAATTGTAAAGTTGGAATCTGGCACTAATGTAATAGAAGAAGGGTGGTCAGATGGAGTTCGATATTTATGGTTTCCTTCTGAAACAGAGGAAGAAGAGATGCGACATGAAAGTTACTGTTTGGATTTAGCAGAGTCGCTGAGATTTTGTATGAATGAAGAAGAAGATAATATATTTCTGGTAAATTATTTGAGTCATTCAGAACTCATTCTGAACCTAAAGAAGATTATTTCTAGTTGTCGTATTATAATTGTAATACATTACGTTGGATGGTACACCATGAAAAGGAGAAACGGAAGCTATTTGGAATGTCTTCTGGGTAAAGTATCCACTGACAGGGATGCTACAGAGAAAATTGTCTATAAAGAATTTGTTGCAAATAAGGACTTTTTTCTGAAAGCAGACAGAGTGGTCTGTTTATCGGAGCATACTTATAATTTGCTTCGAAATGTTTATGGGATTGTGGAACAAAAAATAAGATTATTATATAATGGTCTGGTGGACGAAGCACGGATTTTAGATATAGAACAGCGTAAAATTCAAAAAGGTAATTTGTCATTTAAAGTGGAAGATCAAATAATTCTTTACGTGGGACGACTAAATCAGATCAAAGGTGTGTACTATCTAATTAATGCATTTCGAAAGCTTTTAGATTGTTTGCCTAATGTTCATTTGTTAGTGGTAGGTGATGGGGATTATTCTGCTTATTTGTCTGAGTGTGAGGGTATTTGGAACCATGTTACTTTTACTGGTCGAATCAGAAAGGAGAAATTATATCAGTTATATCAAATATCAGATATAGGTGTTCTTCCTTCTCTTCAAGAACAATGCAGTTATGTTGCTATAGAAATGATGATGCATGGAATACCTCTCATTGGCACAGCTTCTACAGGTTTAGAAGATATGATTCAGGAAGGGCTAAATGGATATGCTATATCTATAGAGGATGTGGATGCTTACCCGGAAGTATTTATTGAGAAATTGAAATCCAGTATGGTTCGAATTTTATCTTTATCAATTGATGAAAAGAATGCTATGCGGCAGCAAAGTAGAAATGTCTATTTGAAACACTATACTTTGAATGTCATGCAAGAGGGAATGAAAGAGCTAGAGTGGATTTGAAAGGCCACTCTGCTGAATTTATAGTATTAACTTATAAAAATTATTATTATGAAAAAAATTTCAGTATTGAAACTTGGTAATCTAGACAAAAAATGTCTGGAGGAGAAAGAAATGGATCGATTGGTTGGAGGTAATGAATGTGCATTTGGAACAGCTAATCAATGGGCTAATTATTATTCAGGCAAGTGTTCTTGTATTTGTGGTGGAAGTGGGGAAGATGCTTACTACAATGTTATTTCTGATGTCGCTAAATTTACCAAGTCAAATGGTACGGTTTTGCCAAATAAGTGATTTCTTATAGGTTGCTTATAGTGTGATAAGAATTTTTTGATATTGAAATTTATCTGGCTATTAGGTAAAATGGGTGTGAAGTGGGACTTTTTATATTTTCCACTTCATACTAATTTAATTGGCAATATTAGATGAAAAATACATTTTTGTTATTATCCATTTTCCTATTCTTGGCTTGTTCATCTGACAATACGAAGAAGAAGCAAACCAAGGTTATAGATCGTACTATTCGAATAGGCAATGCAATGGAGTATCCTGTTTCAATGAAGCTTTCAGCTTTTGTTGATAGTATTACTTATGTTCCTTTAGAAACAACAAAAAGTTATGTAAAAGATAAAATGCTTATTTCTTACATGAAGCCATATTGGGTTGTTTATCCAGGAAGCTTATTTGATAAAAAAGGACAGTTTGTAGCAAATATTGGTGCGCTGGGGCAAGGGCCAGGTGAGGAAAGTGGTTTTGGATATAGTATCTTCTATGATCGTGATCGCGACCTTTTCTATACCCAAGGAGATAAGATTATCCAGTTTGATGCAAAAGGAAAATTTACAGGGAAGGAAATTAGAATAGCATATCGTGATAAAAGTATAGAAGGTAAAGTCGCTTCTGGATTAAAAAATGTATATGCTATGGTAAAATCTGGGGAAAATTATTTGATAGTAAATTATCCTGATTCTGTATTTTGGATGGATGAAGAGTTGAATATTCGACATAGTGCTAGAATTATTCCGGATAGTCTCTTTCTTAATCCTCCGGGAATTGGTGGGGGAATGCCTTATACTTTTTCTGATTATCAGGATACGACACTTTTTTATAACTGTTTTACAGATGCTATTTATGCAGTATCGGATACGGGACTCCAAAAACGCTGGACTCTTGATTTTAAGGGTCTAAAAGCGGATAATCGGTGCTTTTTAAATGATTATAAGAAATTATATTTAAAAGAGTATACTAAAATAGTTTCCTCATCAAAAGGAAATGTAGAAACAATGAAAGAGAAAGCAAAAAATAGTGAACTAGCTCAGCTAATTGATAATAAAAAGTGGGTATATCAAGTCAGTGAGGGAAAGCGGTATTTATTTTTATGGTGGTTGAATCTGAAAGCTTTTTCTTCAGCTTGGAGAGGGTATAATGAGTCACATATGGCTCTTTATGACAAGCAAACAGGTGAGACTGTAGCAATAGCAGGAGACGGTCTGATAGATGATATTGATAATGGAATGACATTTTTTCCACAATATGGCATTTGTAATAATGCGATGGTTTCTTCGGTTTGGCCGTTTGAACTGAAAGAATATATTCAAAAAAAGGCGGAAAAGGGAGAGAGCGTGAGCAATCGTTTGATTGCACTTGCCGATTCATTGGATGATGAAGAAAATCCGATTCTTATAATAGCTCATTTAAAACAATAATTGAATATGGAATCAACGGTTTATTTTGAAAGTAATAATGGAAATGGATATTTATATGATATGCAGAATTCTTGTATAGTTAATTGTCATCCAGTATTTAAGGATTTCATGAAGTTGTCAGCAGACAATCTTGAGAGTGATCTATATGCTGTTATTCAAACTAAATATCCTTCAATGACAATAGAAGAATTGAAACATTATTATCAAAAATATTTGCATTTGAGAGGGGGGGGACTATTTGGATCTATTGACTCCAAAAAGCATTTGGCTGGGCGAATATCAGCTCAAGTAGTGGCACAACAATTAGCTAATATAGACAATGTGGTTTTTCAGGTTACACATCAATGTAATTTAAATTGTGTTTATTGTTGTTATGGGGATCTATATAATCATGCAGATATTGCACCCCGCCATGATTCCATGAATTTTGAGCAGGCTAAAGTTCTGATAGACCATTTAGTAGTTCTTTGGGATTCTGATTTGAATTTGTCACAAGGTGGGAATATTATGTTAGGCTTTTATGGTGGAGAACCTTTGATTAATTTCAGGTTGATAGAACAGATTGTGGAATATGTCCAAACACTTCATTTAAAAAATCATTCGACTTTTTTATTTAGTATGACTACTAATGGCATACTACTTGATCGTTATATGGATTTTCTAGTGAAGCATGAGGTTTCTCTATTAATTAGTTTAGATGGAAATAGCGTACATAATCAATTGCGAGTAGATAAAAAAGGAACCCCTTCATTCGATCGAGTTTATGCTAATATCAACTTATTGAGGGAGAGATATCCTGGCTATTTTAAACGTAAGGTTCATTTTAATTCTGTATTAAACTGTTACTCTAATGCGGAGTCGGTACATCAGTTTATTTATGGCGAATTTAATAAAGTTCCTGGGATAGAGACAATTACTTATACGGGAGTGAAAAAGGGCAAAATGGAGCATTTTCGTAAGATTTATCGTCCTTATGTTGAGTCTACTGATCTTTTAAGAGCTCGTGAAAGAAACTCTGCTCAAATAAGAAATGCTGGCTATTTTTTTTATTATCATATAGGTAATTCGTATAGGCATTATATAGAGTTGCTTTTAAAAGAGAGAAAGGGATACCCACGAATACCCACAGGTACTTGTTTGCCTTTTTGGAAAAAGCTTTTTGTGACTCCGAGTGGTGATTTGTTGGCTTGCGAAAGAATAGGGTTTCAGCATGTGTTGGGGAGGATAGAAGAGGCCGTGAAAGTCGATTGTGTAGAGATTGCAGATAAGTACAATCGCTATTATGAGGCGATAAGTAAGCAATGTGAGCATTGCTATCAAGCGGATTTTTGCCCTCACTGTCTATTTCAATTCGATTTTAAAGGTGGTCTTCCTGTCTGTGAAGTTGCTATGGATGAGAACGAATATAAAGAATATTTAAGCGATAAGATTTCTATGTTAGAGATCGCTCCAGATTTATATAATAGTGTTAATACAATGATTTTTGCGTGATGAAGAGATTTTGGCTTTTTTTAGAATCGTATGTTTTCGTATGGACAAACCATGAAGCCGTATTGCTATACGATTCTCTGTCTGGGAAAGGATTGACATGGAATCTTACAGATCCTGTCCGTACGATTGTTATGGAATTGATAAAAAAAGAGAATTTGTATTGTATGGAACTAACAGAGAATGATTTGAATGTTCCTGAAGTAGCGGATTTTGTGTCCGAAATTCGGCGAAATTTTATCGGTGACTTATATTCGCAGGAAGAGTTTAGGCAGAAACCATTAGTTATTGTGCCTGAAGTTAGTGTGAATGAGAATTTGGAAAATGATGTCGAAACAATGAATAATTTGGAGCTTTTTGGACAAAAGATTGTAAATAATCTACGTGTTGTAACGATGCGTCTGACCGGTGAATGTTCCATAAATTGTCGTTATTGTCAAACTGTTGATAAACAAATTGTATGGTGCCGTAAACAAGATAATCGGCTTTCCTACAATGAGATATGTCGTTTGTTAGAACAGCTTAAACACACTCCAGTCACTTTAATTAATTTTGTAGGTGGAAATGTACTGTCATATCCTTTCTTAGATGAGTTGTTGAATGAACTTAAAAAATATTCTTTTGGAAAGTGTTTTTATCTTTATTATAAACAATCTGTTGATTATGAGCAGATTAGAATTAAGCTATTGAATGACCCATCTGTGTCTATAAAATTTTTGATTGATTATCCTGTAAATGAATATGCAATAAGTGCCTGTGTTGCTTTACCTAATGAACGTGTAGAATACTGTTTTGCAGTGACTTCTGAAGAAGAATTTCAAGAAGTGAGCCGAATTATTGATGTTTATAAATTGAAAGCTAATATTTATCCATTTTATACAATTGATAACTTGGATTTCTTTGAAAAATATGTTTTCCAGACCCTTGAGGATGTGATGGCTTTGTGTCGAACGAAAAAAGATATTTTTGCTCACCAGTTAGTGAATACGCACTTTTTTGGTACATTATACATTGATTGTGACGGAAAGGTATACCCAAATTTTAATTCAAAGTCAATAGGAACAATTGATGGTTATGTAAAGGACTGGGTATTTCAAGAGATGAAACAAGGGAAGATGTGGCATTGGACTCGTGATTCATTGCCTGCTTGTAAAGAATGTTTGTACAAATATCTTTGTCCTTCACCCTCTAATTACGAATTAGTAATTGGAAAACCTAATTTGTGTCATGTTAAACCGTGGAAATGCTAGCTTATCTTCATAATACTCGGTTGGATGTCGTGGCAGTACTTCCTGTTTGAGATAGGAAAAGAGGAATTGTATGAAGAGTCAGCCGGAGTTAGGAACTTAATAAGGGGTCAGATATGCAGGCTATTATATTGGCAGCAGGAATGGGTAGGCGTCTGGGAGAATTGACCCGGTACGACACTAAGTGTATGATTGAGGTGAACGGTATCCGGATCATAGATCGGTTACTGGCAAACCTGGCAGTCGCAAGACTATCGAGGATTGTGCTTGTGATTGGTTTTCAAGGTGACAAACTACGGGCGTATCTGGGAAATGAATATTGCGGAATTCCTATTTATTATCTGGAAAACCCTTACTATGCACATACCAATAATATTTATTCTCTGTTTCTGGCACGGCACCACTTAGCGTCTGATGATACTTTATTGTTAGAATCGGATATTGTTTTTGAGAAGAGAATACTTGAAAGAGTGCTCGAAGAACCGTATCCGAATGTAGCAGTAGTAGACCGTTATAAGAGTTGGATGGACGGGACTATGGTGACTGTGGATGAAAAGCAGTTTATTGTGGACTTTGTATCTAAACATACTTTTTCGTACGAAAAAACTTCTACTTATTTTAAGACGGTGAATATCTATCGTTTTAGTAAGGAGTTTTCTGTAGGTAAGTACGTACCTTTTCTGGAAGCCTATTGCAAATGTTTTGATAATAGTGCATATTACGAACAAATACTGGCCGTTTTGTCTTTGTTGGATAAAGCCGGGCTGAAGGCTTTGCCGCTTGAGGGTGAAAAGTGGTATGAGATAGATGACATGCAGGATTTAGATATTGCCGAAACGCTATTTGGTAAGAAAGAAGGGCTTTTGCCCGGTTACCAGAAACGTTATGGAGGGTATTGGCGCTTCCCTTTCTTGTTTGATTTTGCTTATCTGGTGAATCCACATTTCCCGACAGAAAGGATGCTGGAAGAACTGAAGGCTAATTTTGATAAACTGCTCAGGCAATACCCTTCGGGGAGTTATGTAAACAGGCGATTGGTGGCGAAGCACTGGAACATTCCTGCGGAGGCTGTCGCGGTGGGGAATGGCGCGGCAGAGTTGATAAGAAAGCTGATGGAGTTGCTTTCCGGTAGAATGGGGGTGATTCTTCCTACATTTGAAGAATATCTGGTGCGTGATGACCGGATAGAGACTTTCTTGCCGTTGGGGCCAGGTTATCGCTATACCGTAAGCGACCTGAAAACATTTTTTGAGGATAAGGGAGTGACTTCATTACTGTTGCTGAATCCGGATAACCCCTCCGGAAATAGTATCCCTTACGAGGATTTGATTTCATTAGCGGGATGGACTCAGGAGCGTTCGATACGGCTGATTGTGGATGAGTCTTTTATTGACTTCTCGGAGGGAGGAGAAGAAACTTCTCTGATTGATGACAAGATACTGAAGGAGTATAATCATCTGGTGGTGATAAAGAGCCTGTCTAAGTCACATGGAATTCCCGGATTACGATTGGGAATTGCTGTTTCCGGTGACCATAAATTAATGGATGAATTACAGCAGAAACTTCCGGTCTGGAATATAAACTCTTTGGCGGAGTACTATTTACAGATTCAGGACAAATACACCATCGACTACCGGCAGGCATGTGCCCGCTTTAGAGAGGAAAGAACGCTCTTTTTTGAAGAACTTCAGGAGGTAGGCTATTTAGCGGTATTTCCTTCACAAGCAAACTTCTTTTTATGTGAAGTGACCCATAAGTACAGCGCCCGAGAGCTTGCGGAAGTTTTGCTGAGAGAGCATGATATTCTGGTAAAAGACTGTAGCTTGAAGAGGGGAATGTATGGAAAGCAGTATATTCGTATTGCTATCAGGAGTAAAGAGGAAAACCGGTATTTGGCCGGAATATTAAAATATAAATTATGAATATAGATATAAAGGAGGCACATCGGAGGATGCTTTATTTATTGCAGTCTTTCGATACTGTTTGCAAGAAGCACGATATTGATTATTGGCTCGATTATGGTACACTGCTGGGAGCTATCCGGCATCAGGGGTTTATTCCTTGGGATACAGATACGGATGTGGGGATGTTAAGGAGTGATTATGGAGTATTTCTGGAGAAAGGTGTGCCGGAACTGCCTCAGGATATTTTCTTTCAGACTCCGGAAACAGAACCGGCCATGGCTTCATGGAGGTGGTTGGTTGAGGCGCGGTTGAGAGATCGGCACAGCCGGTATGTTCCGGATAAAAAGACTCCGGCCGAGCCGATGCAGTTCGGTGGATTACAGTTGGATCTTTTCATCTATGATTGGGATGGTAAGTATGAGAATGCTTTGTCGAACAGTTTTGAACGGAATTTGAGTGAGAGCCGTATTCATTTGCGGCTGGATGAGGTGGAATATCTGGATACTGCACGATTTGAAGGAGTGGAGTTTCCGGTTCCGTCAGGATACGATACTTATCTGACCCGTTGTTATGGAGATTATAGAACGTTTCCCCCGGAGGAGGAAAGGCAAATTCCGGAAGTGGTTGCCTGGTCGGTGTAATAAAATGATTGATTACGTCAATAAAGAAAATATGGAAAGCGTAAGAGGGATAGAAAATCCGGGGATGATGGGAGAAATGGGGAAAATCATCGGATTCTATCGTCTTTATCGGCAGACGGCTGAAGAAGAGTGGGAAGAGAAAGCAGAAGTGTTGCTGGATGAGGTGATGGAGAATTGTTCTTTGGAACTTCCGGTGACTTATGGTGACGGTTTGTGCGGAGTAGGTGTCGGAATTGAGTATCTGTTGCAGGAGGGCTTTGTGGAAGGGGATGCCGACGAGATTCTGTGGCAGATCGATTGCAGGGTATTTAACACGATTAATAGTAGGGCGATCGGAACTTTAGGCATCGGGAAAGGTATTTGTGGTCTCGCTTATTATCTGTATTACCGGTTGTCCCGGAGGAAAGGTGAGGAAGACATCAAGGTGCTGCGAATGAAAGAGCATTTAATTTACCTGATTGACTGGATAGCAGACTCGCTGCCCGGAGTCAGGGAAAGTTCACTTTTCGAAGAGGTGTTTTTTATTCTTTGCCTGTTGCATCGGTTGGATGTATTCAATGCAAAAGTCGAGAAACTGATGGAGTACTGTGAGAAGGGCATGATTACATCTGGAAGGGAGGCGGTATGGATCTGACAAGAGAGGTTAGCATTGTCATCCCCTTGCGGGTAGATAATCCGGAGAGGGCGGAGAATCTTCGGTTTATCCTTTCTTTGCTGCTACAGCAGACAGAGGTGTCTGTGGATATTCTTGAGGCGGATACGGAGCAACGTTTTTATTTGTCTGAGACGTGTGAGAGGTTACGCTATCGGTTTGTGAAAGATGATGATCCGGTATTCTACCGGACACGTTATTTAAATATATTGTTGAGATCGGCTAAGTTCCCGATTGCAGGCATCTGGGATACGGATGTGATTATTCCGCCGGTTCAGTTGAGAGAAGCGGTCGGCAGGATTTGTTCGGGCTGTGTGATGTGTTTCCCGTATGACGGGCGTTTTATCTTTCTGAATGAAGCTATGAGTGACAGAATCCGCAAGGACGTATCAGTGTTGGAAAAGGTGGATGCTACTTCAATAGGAATGAGACCTTCGGTGGGAGGAGCTTTTCTTGTGAACAGGGTTGCCTATCTGCGGGCAGGCGGAGAGAATGAAGCGTTTTATGGTTGGGGCCCCGAAGATGCCGAAAGAGTGAAGCGTCTGGAGATATTAGAGTTGCCCATTGCACGTGTAAAAGGACCGTTATATCATCTTCATCATCCGAGGGGCATCAATTCGGGGTTTGATATGGGTGAACGGGATAAACGTAATTTAGAAGCATTGCTGGCTACTTGCAGAAGGAGTAAGGCGGAGATGCTAAGGTGGCTTGAACAACCAACCTTTCCGGACTGATCACACTAAATTTATATGGTATTTGATTGTCGGGTTTATAAATAGGGATAAAAATGATTGATTTTAAGTGATTTTTCAAATTGAAAATGTATCTTTGTATACATATCCCTGAAAAATAAATATTGAGAGACAGTCATTATGAAAAACACAATATTATTGTTAAACGGTTTATGGCTGCTCGGGCTGGTGGCCTGTCAGCCAAAATCTTCTTCTTTATCCGAATGCCCGATTGTCAATGTACGCTCTGCTTTGCAGGAAGAGACACCTATCTCCATGAAAGAAGATGTGGTGAGCATACAATATATTCCTTTGGAAACAACAGACTCGTGCCTGATTAGCAATCTGCTGAATCTGCAGGTGACGACGGATTACATGTTTATGTATAACGGAAAGACTGAAGAAGTGTTGCAATTTGATCGAAAGGGTAAGTTCATACGTCGGGTCGGCCGCCAGGGAAATGGGCCGGGAGAGTATAGTATGATAAGTGAACTTGCGGTTGATGATAGCAATAAAGAATTATCTATATTCCAGTATGGAGGGGATGCATTGGTGTATTCGTATGACGGAAGTTTTCTACGGAATGATACAACGGTGAAGCAGGCCGGTGGAATGTATGTCTTTGCGGATGGGAAGAGAGCATTGAAAGGATTGGTCATGAAGCCTTTTGAACAAGCACCATGGGCAGGCGCATTGCAACAGGCTGATGGTTTGCTGTTAAAGTCTAAGTCTCTTTTTCCACAAGGACTCTCTCAGGACGTTTGTTTCATGAAAGAAATCTGCTTTTCTCCTTCTACAGAAGGGGTACTGCTGTTTACTGCATGCAATGATACGGTGGCCGGGATTTATGCTAATGGAATAGAGCCGGCTTATGTTCTGAAACGGGAAAACCCGACTGAATATTATGTGGATATTGCTAATATTAATAAATTCAGGGATAATACAGTTGAAACGGATCAGATTATTGGAGTCTATGATCTGTTCGAATCTCCTCACTATCTTTACTTGCGTCTGTACAAAGGAGATGCTATTTTTATACAAAGATTCGATAAGAAGACCGGTGAACTGAAATCGCAGCGTATTCCGGATGATTATTTGGAATGTAGTGCTGCCATTCCAGGCGGCAATGTAATTGGCATGGATAATGATATAGATGGAGGGATACCTTTCTGGCCGGAGTATGTAATGGCGGATGGGGGACGCGCACAAGTGGTGAATGCTGATATTCTTTTGGCTTTACGTGAAAAAGGATATCTAAAGCAGGCTCCTGATGTATTGAATATCGGGGATGAAGCCAATCCGGTAGTGATTCTTTATAAATTTAAAAGATAGGAGGTATTATGAAATCATTTACATTTTGCATTTTATTAGCCCATGTGTTGGCTTTTCCACTATTTGCTCAGAAGAATGCAGCTGCCGTCACGCTGAATTTGGCAAAGGCTGTTACACAAAGTCCTAAGACGGTATTAATGAGTGAACTGGCATCTGATGTACGTTATTTCCCTTTAGAGACTACTGATAATTGTCTGCTGGGGAATGAATGTAGTATTATTTATGCCGGAAACTCGATTATTGCGGGTGACGCACAGACCAGAAGTTTTTATCGGTTCGATAAAAATGGTAAGTTTATGAATAAGATAGGCCGGCAAGGACAGGGGCCTGAAGAATATGCGGTAGGATTATTGTTTTTTACTGACCCTGATAACCAAAAACTGTATGTTCAGGATTTCCAGGATATAATCTGTTATGGCTTCAATGGTAAATTTCTCCGTCGTATACCGGCTCCTCACCTGAATATGGGTACCGGAGCTGTAGACGGCCAGGGATCTATTCTCTATTGTGATAATAATTATTTTATGAGAAAGGATAATCCCCAACAATTGTTCCTTATCGATGAAAATGGGAAGAAACTAAAGATCTGGAAAGGATATATGGAACCTGGAAAGAAATATGGTGTTAACCTATCTACCCGCGATGTAATGTATCGTTATGGGGGCGATATTTACTTTAAACCTGCGTTGGAGAATCTGATTTATAAAATTGATGCCAACAGAAAAAAGACATTGGCATGGAAATTTGATTGTTCGGGGAAGGATGTGGATGTATCTGCCAATGAAATAGATCCCGGAAAACGTTTTCAATCAATTGCAGTACAACAGGTTTTTGAGTCAGACCGTTATTTCTTTGTGCTTTATGTCCTGAAGAATGAAAGCTTTGTGGGATTGTATGATAAACAGAAGAAGAGTTTTTCAAATGTGATTATAAAAGATGATTTGGCGGCAGGATTTGATTTTACTCCTCCCGGAACAGGGTTGGGAAATCAGTTGGCAAATGCCCGGATGGTAGGTTATCTGAGTAAAGGTAAACGCTATTCGAAAGCTTTACTGCCGGAAAGAAAAAAAGAACTGGATGAATTGATAAACCGATTGGATGAAGAGGATAATCCGGTAATGGTTGTTGTAACATTAAAATAAAATCTATATAAATTCTTTTTAAACGTATGAAAATTACAAGTTATGTTTCTTTTTTATATTGCTTATGTCTGATGCTGGCGAGTCCGACAGTACAGGCGAGCGAAGTGCGAACCGCTATTTTTGAGGGGAAACCGTGTATTAATCCCCCTCATGTGGTGGGAAACTATCCTGCTACCCCTTTTTTGTTTTATATTCCCACCTCTGGAGAACGACCGATAAAGTGGCATGCTGAAAATCTTCCCAAGGGATTGAAGCTGGATAAAGAAACGGGGATAATCAAGGGAAAAGTAGTAGAAAAGGGAACGTACAAAGTAATGCTGAAAGCTGAGAATGCCCTTGGAACCGATACACAGGAACTACTGATTAATATAGGAGATGAGTTGTTGCTGACTCCTCCGATGGGGTGGAACAGTTGGAATACATTCGGACGTCACCTGACAGAGGAGCTACTGTTGCAAACTGCAGATGCAATGGTAGAAAACGGAATGCGTGATTTGGGGTATGCTTATATTAATATCGATGACTTTTGGCAGTTGCCTGAAAGGGGAGCCGACGGTCATATCCAAATTGATAAAACAAAGTTCCCGAGAGGCATCAAATATGTGGCCGATTACTTGCATGAGCGAGGATTCAAACTTGGAATTTATTCGGATGCCGCTGATAAAACTTGTGGTGGGGTTTGTGGCAGTTATGGATATGAAGAAATTGATGCACGGGATTTCGCATCTTGGGGTGTTGATCTTTTGAAGTATGACTATTGCAATGCACCTGCCGGAAGAGTAGAAGCGATGGAAAGATATGAGAAGATGGGGAGGGCATTGAGAGCGACCGACCGTTCTATCGTCTTTTCAATTTGTGAGTGGGGACAGCGTGAACCTTGGAAATGGGCGAAGAAAGTCGGCGGACATTTATGGCGAGTATCCGGTGATATTGGCGACTTGTGGAATCGTTCGACAGACGAAAAGGGAGGTTTACGTGGCATTTTGAACATTCTTGAAATAAATGCACCGCTTAGTGAATATGCAAGACCCGGCGGATGGAATGATCCGGATATGCTTGTTGTGGGGATTGGCGGAAAAAGTAAGAGTATCGGTTATGAATCGGAAGGTTGTACGAATGAACAATATCAGTCCCACTTTGCTCTCTGGTGCATGATGGCTTCTCCATTACTCTGTGGCAATGATGTACGGCAGATGAATGATAGTACGTTACAAATACTTTTGAATAAGGATCTGATTGCTATCAATCAGGATCCGCTGGGCATTCAGGCAGAGCGTGCCATTCGTGCCGATCATTATGATGTCTGGGTGAAGCCGTTGAGTGACGGAAGCAAAGCAATAGCTTGTCTGAACCGGATATCCGGACCCGTAGACGTGGAGTTGAATGTAAAGACGGTAGAAGGATTGTCATTGGATCGGGTATATGATGTTATAGAAGGCAGCCTTGTGGCTGAGGCTTCTACCGGATGGATCGTAAAGCTTGCTCCCGGTGAGTGTAAAGTGTTTATATGTAAATAAGATTGATTATAAAATAGGGCTATCCGGTAAAATTGGCGGTACCGGATAGCCCTTTCTTCATAGTCAGGTTTATATTGGGTTGGTTATTTTAATCGTATGGTTGGGCCTATCTTATAAGTATTTTCCCATTGCCGGGTAGCAGCATTGTAACTTCTGTCGGTACCCAGATTCAGGTCGAGACCATATTCTTTCCTTTCCAGGAGGTTTATCCGGAATGAAGCGCCGTAATGGGATTGTGGAGATAACGGGAAACCTTGTACACCGGAGTTGGGATTACAGTCCAGCCGGTATTGTCCGTAAATATAAGCGGTCAGCCAATTATTCAGACGATAGGTAAGGTCTGCGTTAAGGGTAAAATCATTAAACATCCGTCCGTTAGAGCGGTATTGATAGGCATTGCCACCTATCCGGATAGCCAGTTGTCTGTTAAGACGATATACCAATCTGCCACCTGCCATATTCTGTGTACCTACTCCCCGGAGTGAATAACTGGAACCGTATAATTCGTATCCGAAATAGCGGGAATTGAACAGTCGGTACTGTTGCTGATTAAAATAACCGGTGAAGACGGGATCCAGATAGGAGAATTTTTTTCTCAGTTCGTATTGTTTGACTAACGGCATACTGTTATTGAAAGCAGGGTTGGTTTCTGACAAAGTATTCTTTATTTCGGGTAGTTTGAAGATTTGAGGGGTTTTCATTTCTTTGTGCAGTGTAAAGGCAGGTATGGGCGTTTCGTTGAATGTTTGCGCATAAGCAAATCCGTTGCCGCAAATGATAAATAGCATTGTCAATCTGAATTTTTGCATAGTTAAGTCTTTTATGTCTTTTAGACGCAGAGATATGCCGAATGCTGCAATGTTTTTTCAAAAGAATCATTTATCTTTGCCGAAATACGTTAAAAATCGAATATGGAACTGGATCTTCAACAACTTACTACTGAAGTATGCCGGATAGCAACTGAAGCCGGGAATTTTTTGAGAAAAGAACGGAGGAGCTTTAGTCGGGAGCGTGTGGTGGAAAAGCATGCGCATGACTATGTGTCGTATGTTGATAAAGAATCTGAACGCTTGTTAGTGGCACAACTGTCTGCGTTGCTGCCCGAAGCCGGGTTTATTGCGGAAGAAGGTTCTGCCGTTTATAAGAATGAGCCTTATTGCTGGGTTATTGATCCGTTGGACGGGACGACTAACTACATTCATGACAATGCTCCTTATTGTGTCAGTATCGCATTGAGGAGCTGTACAGAATTACTTTTAGGAGTGGTGTATGAAGTTTGCAGGGATGAATGTTTTTACGCCTGGAAAGGTGGGAAGGCTTGGATGAACGGAGATGAACTGCATGTCTCGAAAATAGAAAGCATAGAAGAGGCGTTTGTAATCACTGAACTTCCTTATAACCATCGGCAATACAAACGGACTGCGGAATATTTACTGAAACAACTGTATGGAGTGGTAGGAGGAATTCGTATGAATGGCTCGGCTGCATCGGCTCTTTGTTATGTGGCGGCCGGACGTTTTGATGCCTGGGCGGAAGCTTTTATCGGGAAATGGGATTACTCGGCTGCGGCACTGATTGTGTTGGAAGCCGGCGGAAAAGTAACTGATTTCTTTGGAAGTGAGTATTTTATTGAAGGACATCATATCATTGCGACGAATGGCCCTTTACATCCTGTCTTTCAACGGCTGCTGAAAGAGATGCCTCCACTGGAAATGTAACTTTCCGGGTATTGATTAAACTGAAAAACATCACATGAATACTTGGTTCGACTCTTTTTGGTCTCTTTTGTTCCCACGTTGTTGTGTGGTTTGTGGAGCTCCGCTGTCGAAAGAAGAGGAGTGCTTGTGTATTCGTTGTAATATGAACTTACCCCGTACCGGATTTCATCTGCGAAAGGATAATCCGGTTGAGTGTCTTTTCTGGGGACGTATTCCGGTTCTTGAAAGAGCTTCTTCCTTTCTCTTTTATCGTAAAGGTAGTGATTTCAGACGTATCTTGCATCTGCTGAAATATAGCGGATATAAAGAACTGGGCGAAGTGATGGGACGCTATATGGCGGCAGAATTAATTTCTTGTGGTTTCTTTGATCATGTGGATGTGATTGTTCCTGTACCTTTGCATAAGAAAAAACAGAAGCTGAGAGGATACAATCAGAGTGAATGGATTGCCCGTGGTATATCTTCTGTGACGGGGATTCCGCTGAATGCGAAGAGCGTGATACGGGAAAAGAATACAGAGACTCAAACCCGTAAATCGACTTTTGAACGCTCGGAAAATGTGGAAGGTATTTTCAAATTGTGTGATGTAGCTTGTTTCCAAGGGAAACATGTACTGATTATTGATGATGTGCTGACTACCGGATCTACAACTGTGGCCTGTGCATCTACGCTTTTTGAAGTTGAAGGAGTACGGATCAGTGTGTTGACATTGGCCGTGGCCGAATAAATGAAGTGATAAATATGAGGGTGCATTGAAGCACCCTCGTATCTATTTAAAAAGTTTCAATTATCAAATCGGATGCCAGCATTTCCTTGATCGCCTTTCCAAAAGCCTGGAAATGGGGGGATGCCGCATGTATATCCATGGCACGCTGGTCTTTGTACTCTTCGTAGAAAATGAAAGCTACGGGTTGTGACGGGTTTTGATATAAGTTATAACTAATATTCCCCTCTTCTGCCCTTGTACCTTTGATTAGAGCATCAGCCGCCTGTAGAAATGCTTGTTCTTTGCCGGGTAGCACTTCTACACGTGCTACGATTGTTTTCTTTTCCATAATGATAATCTATAATTAAGATGATTCTCGTTCCGCAAATTTACGTATAAATGGTGATACTTTCTTTTTCATCTTGAATAAATTTGTTTGTAGGAATCGTCTGGCTCTTATTTCTGAGGAATCCATACTTTATAGCTATGGCTCTCTTCCCTGTTGGCCACAGCATAATATGGGATGGCTTTTGCCGGAATATCACCCTGACATTTGATGATATTGACTCCATTGAGCAGATTACTGTCATGGGAGAGTTCCAAAGGTGTTTGTGCCTGAAGTTTGAATGTCTGCAGTTCCGGATTATCGGCATCCTCAAAACAGTAAATGATAGGCCCTGACGCCAATGCGACTTGTCCCCGTAAGTTTTCGACTGCTTTATTTGCAGTGATCAGGCGAGGTTGCATGGGTAGTTCAAGCTCAATGTGATCGCCTTTTTTCCATTCCCGGTTGATTTCCGCATATCCGTCTACGATCCTCAAAAGTACATCCTCTTGATTAACTTTTAACTTGACCGGTGCTTTTAGATTCGATTGGTAAAGGTCGTATGGATTTTCTGTACCTTGTGCCCATCCGGGAATACGGACTTTCATAGAGAAGGTGCTTGCCTTGTCGGGATTGACTTGAATGGAAACAGCGCCGTGCCAGGGATAAGAGGTTAATTGTTTCAATCGGACGCTGTTGTCACCGACCGGAATTCGCACTTCACTTCCTATGAATAAATTGACATAGACATTATCTCCCTGATAGGCATAGATATAACCGGGCATGGCAGCCATGATTTTCAGGAACATCGGTGGGCAACATGGACATACATGCCATTCCCACCTGTCGGGCTTATCGGTATTCAGGGGATTTTGATAGGTGTATTTATCACCGGACAAAGAAACGCCAGTCAGTACATTGTTGTAAAGCACTCTTTCCACTTCGTCCATATAGCGGGCATTGCAAGTTAATTGGTTCATGCGTTGGCTGAAAAAACCGGCTCCGACAGCTGCGCAGGTTTCCAGATATGCATCGGTGGGCAGAAAGTAGTCCGGACCAAACTTTTCGTCTTCGTGAATAGCGCCGACTCCACCTGTGATGAACATCCGTTTGCCTGCCATATTCTCCCAAAGACGTTTAGCTGTTTCGATGTATTGGGGTGATTGGTTCTCAAGTGCGGCCGCGGTTAGACCGGTTGCCATCAAGGTAGCTCGCACAGCATGCCCTTCAATTGTTTTTTGTTCGAGTACAGGGATCGAATCTTGTGAATACTCTCCCCAACTGGGACGAGAGTGTGTGCCGAATTCAGCTTGGTGATAACAAGCGTCTTTAATCCATTTTTCCGATTTCCGGTATCCCCACGTTCCCCATAATGGAAAGCCACAGTGATGCCCTCTGTTTTCTATCCAAAAAGTGGCCAGATTATAATAATCTGATTCACGGACCGGTATGGAAAGTTTATCTTTCAGTTCCGGTTCGTTTTTATACAACCAGTATAATGCCATTACGGCTTCCTCGGGGCCGGAATGTGCGGGAACGATATTCTTGCGTGGTTCCGGACCCATATAATCTGCCATGTAATTGGCAAAGCGGGTTGCAATTTCAAGCAAACGTGTTTTGCCGGTTGCCTGATAATAATGTACTCCGGCTTCGATCAGCATCCCGGCATTGTATACATCGTGTTGTCCACGAAGGAGTCCCCCATTGTCTCCCCATCTATGGTTGTTTTCCATAAGTTGGGTATGGGTGTTGATGTATCCGGTCGGCTCTGTTTGCTGAGCGGCATAGATGCGGTCTACATATCCGTCGATTCGTTTTTCCAGTTCTTTATTGGGGTGGCTTGCAAGAAAGTCGGCGATACCCCGGATACTTTCATAAACGAGTCCGTCATACCATTCGGGACCATCGTGCTGTTTTATATCTCTCTGCCCTTCAGCTACACGATCGAAATTCCGGAAAGCATTACGCGTGTCGGTCGATCCGGGAAAAGGAGTGTATTTCCCTTCGAATTTGTTTAATACATCATTAGCGGTTATTTTCCTCCAGATATCGAGTTTCGGACTCCAGAAAGCATCTTCTATCCGGACTTCGTTTAGCTCGGGCAAGTGGAGTGTTTGCCGGGTATTGTCTGTGTGAGACTGACACCCCATTTGCATCAGTACGGTTAGTACTGCTGCGACAGATAAATGTTTTGTGGTTTTCATTGTACATTGATTTTATAGATGCATATATGTTTGTAAGTATCTCCGGGTAAGAGGGTTGTTGACGGGAATGCCGGTTGGTTAGGACTATCCGGATAGTGCTGGGTTTCCAATGCGAGGGAAGCCCGGTAGTTGTATTTCTTTTCGTGCTTTCCGGTCATTGTACCATCAAAGAAGTTACCGCCATAGAATTGTAGTCCGGGTTCGGTGGTCCATACTTCAAGATATCTTCCTGAGGCGGGTTCATAAACGGTTGCTGCCAGTTCGGGGGTGTTGGAGGTTTTGCGATTCAAGACCCAATTATGGTCGTAGCCGTGACCGAACTCCAGTTGCTCGAACGAATCATTTACTCGCTTTCCGATAGGTGTGGGGCGACGAAAATCCATCGGGGTCCCTTCTACATCCTGGAGAATACCGGTGGGGATTAGGGTCTGATCGACAGGAGTAAACTTATCCGCATTGATCATGAGTATATGGTCATTGATATCCTTATTGCCTGCACCGTGCAGGTTGAAGAAGGAATGATGGGTGAGGTTGATGACCGTTTCTTTGTCTGTTTGAGCCTGGTGAGTGATAATAAATTCGTTTTTATCCGTAAGTTTGTAACTCATGGATACTTGGAGATTTCCCGGATACCCCTCTTCACCATCTTTGGATAAATACGTGAGTTGTAAAGTCTGGCTGTCCGGCTGCTCAACATCCCATACTACCATATCAAATCCTTTAAAGCCACCATGTAGACTGTTGGGAGTATCATTGATGGGTAACTGGTAAGTTTGTCCGTTCAGGGTAAACTTTCCTTTGTTGATCCGGTTGCCATACCGTCCGATAGTGGCTCCCAAAAATCTTTCACCTTTATAATGGAGATATTTGTCCACATGATCGTGTCCGAGGACGATGTCTTCAAAATGCCCTTTTTTATCCGGAGTCCAGAATTCAACGACTCGTCCTCCGAAATTGGTGATGGCAATTTCAATGCCGTTTTTGTTTCTCAGAAAGTAGAGATCGGTTTGCTTTCCGTCAATTGTTTGTTGAAAATCGGCTCTTTTCAATTGTGAATGTTGGGCATTTACGGTGTTTGTGTGTATCATGGTTGTGAGTATTAATAAAATGATCAGTTTTGTTTTCATACGATTCATATTTTTAGTTTATTATTCGTAAGTTGTTAATTGGTCAATTCCTTTTGTATCTGCTCCAGAGACTTGTTCTTTGTTTCGGGTAGCCTGAGAGCAAAGAAGAAGCTTAGGAACATCATAATGGCAAAGAAACTGAAAATGAAGGTACCTCCTGTACGGATGAAAACGGGAAACATCCATGAAAGGAGGGCGGACCACACCCAATGTGTCATGCTGCCTAATACTTGCCCTTTGGAGCGCACATTGTTTGGGAAGACTTCGGAGATTAATACCCAAATGACGGCACCCAGTGAAATGGCAAAGAAAGCGATAAACCCCATCAGGCAGATAAGCATATAGTAACCTGAAAATGCGCCTTGGTAGAAACCTTTGGCTACTAAGGCCAAAGAGAGGGTCATACCGATGGAACCGATATAGAGGAGTTTTTTTCGTCCTACCTGATCTATCAGGATCATTCCGATCATAGTGAAAGTAAGGTTGGTCAGTCCGATAACAATAGACTGCATCATGGCTGAGTCGGTAAATACACCTGACATCTCAAAAATCCTCGGAGCATAATAGAGAATGGCATTGATACCTGATAACTGGTTGAAAGTAGCTATAAGGAAAGCATAGAGGATCGGTTTCCGGTATTTATGCTGAAACAGTTTTTCGCCACTGGCTCCTATTGTTACCAGGGATTCTTTGATTTCATGAATTTCCTGTTCAATATCTGCATTGCTGACCTTCTTTATGACGTGTCGGGCTTCGGCTTCCCGATCTTGCTTTACCAGCCAACGAGGACTTTCAGGTACGGTGTATAATAGAAGAGCGAATGCGATGGCAGGAATGGCTTCAACTCCTAACATCCATTGCCAATCATGCGCAATGCCGTGAATCCAATAGTTGGAAAAGTAAGCCAGTACAATACCCAGTACAATATTAAACTGGAAGAATGCGACAAAACGGCCGCGCCAACGCGAGGGGGATATTTCGGCAATGTACATGGGACCGACTACGGATGAGGCTCCGACAGCTAAACCTCCGGCAAAACGGAAGAATAAAAAGGAATACCAATCGATGATGGCAGCACTGCCCACTGCAGAAACAAAGTAGAGAAAAGCAATAATTTTCAGTGCTTTCAGACGTCCGTGTTTTTCTACCGGTTTACTACAGACGAAAGCTCCGATGATTGTACCGATCAAAGCGATAGCAATGGTGAAGCCATGGCTGAAGTCGGATAGATCATATACCACCTGGATGGATTTCTCGGCTCCGGATATCACTGCGGTATCGAATCCAAAAAGTAATCCTCCCAATGATGCCACGAAGGCAACGTAAAACATGAAATTCTTTGCTGTATTTTTCATAATGCAGATGTATTATAGACCGAATTCGATCCGATTGATAACGTGATTTTGGTAACATTCATCTAATTCCACAAAATATCCGCTCCATCCCCATACTCTGACAATCAAATTTTTGTGTTGTTCGGGATGTTTCCGGGCATGTAGCAGTGTCTCTCGGCTGACTGTGTTTAGTTGTAGTTGATGGCCGCCTAAAACGATGTAGGTTTTCACGAGCATACCCAGCTTTTCAATGGTTTCGTCATTGCTGAATACGGATTGATCGAACTCCAGGGTGAGGGGACCACCGTTGACAACACGGTCCAGATGTTGTTTGGTAAAAGATTTTATGACGGATATAGGACCTTTTTGTTTTAAAAACAGGCTGGGGGAGTAATTAGCAGGAATCATCTCGCCATCATTACGTCCGTCGGGGGTGGCACGTAATTGATTGGAATGGAAAATGTAGTACATAGCGGTGCCGGTACCTGCCCGGTAAACCCCTCCGCGTTCATTTCGTTTATCGGCTAATGACCGATCAAAAGAGTCGAGAAGATCTTTGGCTATCAAGTCGGCATAGTCATCATCCTGTCCCATTTTGGGCGCTTCTTCTCTTAATTTTTTTTGTAACTCTTCGTAGCCTTTGAAGTTGCTTCTTATGGCAGTAAGCAGGGTTGTATAATCCAGGCTTTGCTCTTCGAAATAGTATTTTTTCAAGGCAGCAAGGGTATCGGTAGCGGTTGCAATGCCTGTTCCGTGGATTCCGTAGTTGTTGTAGTAGGAACCTTCCGAAATATCTTTGGCTCTTTCGATGGTGCCGTCCATCAGTAAAGACATCATTGGAGAAGGGATGATGTAGAGATTGCGGTGTTTCTCGCAGATCGCATTGACCTCCTTTTGTATTTCCTGCTCCACCAATGTATAAAAGGATGAATAGTCCGAACAGGTATTTAGTTTTTCAAGGCATCGGTCTACACATTCGATTAAAGAAACGGCATCAATGTTAGGTATATCCATGGCTCGGTTAGGGATGATAAATTCCCAGCAGGCAGCCACTACGTAATTGTATGCGTCTTCTTTGGAATAGCCTTTCCGTATAAGTCCCGGAATGATGATATCATCATTGCTGTATTGGGGGAAACCCAGCCCTATTTTGGTCAGACGAGAACCTAAAGTGAATATTTCGTCAGGGGTCTTTGGGTCTACACGAATGTTGATTTTAGGATCAATTAGTTTTAATTCGTAACTTGCCTGCAGGCACATTCGGGACAGGTCGTTGAATAAGTATTTGCCCTCCGGATCGCGTCCTCCCAAAACCAGGCTCTGCCCATTGTCACCCTGTTGCATACCCGGATACAGGTCGCTGTCCTTATTGCATACAAGGAAAAATTCTTCAAGCAGATCGAATGCTTCTTCTTTGGTGAGTGTTCCATTTTCCAGGTCCCTCTGATAGAAAGGATACATATATTGATCGAAGCGGCCGAGGGTATTGTGATAGTTGCCTGCTTCCCAAATAGAGAAATGGAGAATTCTCAAAAGCTGTAGAGCTTGTCTGAAGTTTTGAGCGCCTTCGGTCTTTATGGTATGTAAAGTGTGCGCAATTTCTGTCTCGTTATTGAGCAATGCATATTGTTCATACTTCTCAATTAGTTTCTGTAGGGATATGATGCATTGGTACATGCTATTGAGGAATACTCTCTCTTTTTCATTTAAGGAGGGATTTTCCTGACGCTTTCGGATCTCCTGTTTTCTCGCTTCCAGTCCGTGTTGAATGGTATAAGCGTAATTGGGGGAGATATTACATACCGTACCTTTTTCGTGGACGTAATATTTGTTTTTTATTTCGTTCCATTCTTCAGGGGTGTATATATCCGGTACTTGCGTAAGGGTACGGGTAAAAACGATCTTTTCACCCGGAAGTATAACCGGGAGTTCAGCGTTCATCAAAGCAGCAAAACAGGCTGTAGCACGTTCTACAGGAGATAAACCTTGTTGGGCATAAATTGTGTTCAATTTGTCCAGCCCGATACTTGACGGTGTTCTCCTTTGTGAATGGTGTCGTTTATCTAAAATATACGTTTTTAGATAGTTAATTCTTTCGTTCATACAATTAGATTTTTGATATTATTTTCTTCAAATACATTATAGATTTGTGGCGCCTTTCCGGTATCGAACGGAGGATGATACGTTTCTCCGATCATTGCGTATTTGGCACCTGCTGTACGGTGATATCTAAGGATTTCGACACGTATCAGGTTCCTGGCATCTTTGATTTTTTCAAGAATGGCACTCATGTTTTCCCGGGTATCATTAACACCCGGGATTAAAGGTATCCGAATGATAAAATCTCGTCCGGAATTACAGAGTAAAGCAAGATTTTCCAGTATAATCGCATTATCCACTCCTGTATATTTCCGGTGCATTTCCGGGTCCGTATGTTTGATGTCGAATAAAATAAGATCAGCTAAAGAAGTAACCTCATTGAAAATGTGAGTGTTTGCGTATCCGCTTGTTTCGATAGCCGTATGTATGTCCGGAAGTTGTCGGAGCAGTTCGATAACAAAATCCGGTTGAAATAAGGGTTCTCCGCCGGTTAGTGTAACTCCTCCCCGGTTGAGCGTATAAATGGACCGGTTCTTTTCGATCATGGTAACCAATTCTTCCACAGCTATCTGATATCCACAAATACTTTTGACTCCTTTTTTAATCATGTATTGTGGCTGTGGCGATATACCTTCGGGATTATGGCACCATGCACAGCGTAGAGGACATCCCTTGAGAAATATCGTTGTTCGGATTCCCGGTCCGTCATGGATGGCAAATTCCTCGACACTGAATATTGTTCCTGTTTTCATTGTGTTTGGATTAACAATGGCAAATATATACATAATATTTTAAACAGGTACGAACTGGTATGTATGTTGTTGAGCATATATTCATATAATATTAAGAATATTAATAGCTCAAATTACCTTTATAGGTAATGTTTATGGGAGTAAAGACGATTATTCGACATTTACAAATAATGGATGTCTCAGATCACTGTTAAGGCGTAATGGACCGAATAAAATGGCAAAACGGTCTGTCTATTGGCTTTTACCGTTTTTAAATTCATTAGGTGTCACTCCACAAAAACGCTTGAATGTCTTACTGAAATAGCTGGGATTATTGAATCCGAGTTGCCATGAGATTTCAGCAATAGTCAGATTAGTCTTTATAATCTTTACTTTAGCAACATCGATCTTGATTTTATTGATAAACTCGGTTGCACTCAGGTTTAATAGTTTTTTCAGTTTATTGTATAGTTGAGTTCGACTGATATTCATGTGAGTGGTCAGTTGATCGACACTCAATTCCGGGTCCTCAATGTGTTCGATGACGAATTGTGTCAATGATTTGATAAATTCCTCGTCTTTGTTGTTGAGTTCTTCATTGAGTTGGAATATTTTCATGTCGTGATAATGTTCGCGGATATTATTTTTGGCTTTAAGCAAGTTGGTAATTCTAAGATTCAATTCATCGAAAGTGAATGGTTTTTCGATATAGGCGTCGGCTCCTGCAGATAAACCTTGCAATTCGTTTTCTTTCGAAGGCTGTGAAGTGATGAGAATGACCGGGATATGGGAGTATTCACGAGAAGTTTTAATATATTTACTCAATTCATATCCGTCCATATAAGGCATCATAATGTCACTGATGATAATGTCGATGATATGTGTTTTTAGCAACTCTACAGCTTCCTGTCCGTTATAAGCCGTTTTCACCTTATATAAACGGAGTAGCTTACTTTTTAAAATGTTATTGATATCCGGATTATCTTCCACCAAAAGTACAGTCATCTTTTTCTCGGCATTTGCAGCATTCATATCCTCTTTTAGTCCGGAGTTATTGAGCAGGTATACAGTATCTGCCACTACGTCGGGTGAGTTAACGATATCCAAAGTTTCGTCCGGTGCAATCATATCCTTAGAGTCTTCGACCAAAGGTAATTTTACTTTAAAGGTCGTACCGCTGTTTTGATGACTTTCTATCTCAACTGTTCCTGAAAGCAGCTGAACTAGACCATTCACCAAAGCCAGTCCAATACCCGTATTGGAATACTTTTGATCGGATGAATCGGTTTTGTGAAAAGGCTGCATGACAGCTTCCCGCTGTTCCGGATGAATATATGAACTGCTGTTATGACAGGAGAGAATCAATTGTCCGGAAGCTTTGTCTACATCAATCCTGAAGTTTATTTCACTTTGAGGATCAGAATGTTTGAAAGCATTGCTGAGCAGATTACTGATGATTTTCTCTATCTTGTCTCTATCGAATACCGTATAATAAGAGTCGGCTGAAGTTGCATATTGAAAAACAATCTGCTTTTGTCTGAAGACGGGAATAAACAGTTCGAAGATGCTGCGTCCATAAGTCATAATATCTCCTTTGACATATTCGATGCGTGCATGGTCGGTTTCTACAGAACGAAATTCCAAAAGTTGATTAATCAGGAATTGAAGCCGTTGGATATTCCGATTGATGATTTTCATTTCTTCACCGGTAATTGTATTGTTTCGTCCGATTGATATATCTTCGAATACAGCCATAAGGATAGATAAAGGAGTCTTAAACTCATGGGTGATATAAGTGAAAAAATTCAGCTTGTGTTTATTCAGTTCGCGCAGGTTGTTTTTTTCCATTCTTTCGATGCGGATATCCATTTTGTCTCGCATACGCACTTGGTAGAAGCGGACAATTATAAAACTGATAAGAAGTCCGATAAGAGAATAAATAGTGATCATGAAACCACTCAGCAAAAAGTGAGGACGAATGTTAATGGTTATTTTCCGACGGTCGAATACAACTCCGTTTTTTCCTATGACCCGTACGTGAAATTGGTAGGTGCCCGGATCAAGGTTGGTATATGTGACTGATTGTGGGATTTGTTGTGTTGCATTCCATTCGGTCTCCATACCTTCCAGATAGTATTCACAGGAAAGTTGTGATTGGCAATTTTCATTATAGTTGATCACCAGAAAATCAAAAGTCAGGGTATTCATGCCGTGAGGTAAGCGAATGGCAGATGTGCTGTCGATATTATTCTGTAGAATGCCGTCCGGTGATGGTTGTACGTGTTTATTGAAAATCCTGAAATCCGAAAAAGTCAGATGAATATCGTTTGTAGGACTGTTATGGTTCAGTCCTTCCGGTCGGAAGAAGCATACCCCATTGATACTGCCAAAGAAAAGGGTACCGTCAGGATCTTTATAGCCCGGACAGGCATTGAACTGGTTGGAAACCAGATTATCGGATACTTTATAATGGGCAAAACTACGACTTTCCGGATTGAAAGAGAAGATACCGTTATCCGTACTCATCCATAAATAGCCAAAGCTATCTTCCTGTATGGAATAAATATCTCTTTGCCGGAGTTCATTCTCCTTTCCGAATGCCTGTATACTGTCTGCACGTGCATTGTATTTCATCAATCCTCCGTTGCTGGTACCGAACCAGACCTCTCCTTTGGAGTCAACAAAACTACAATAAATATTATCGCTGGTCATTGTTTTACAGCCTGTCACTCCTTTTTGATATCGATGGATACTATGGGTCGGAATATGATACCGAAAAATACCGTTGAAATGTGTGGAAAACCAGATATTTCCTTTGAGATCACGTGTGATGTCGTCAATACGTATAAGTCGGAATACATCCGGAAGGAAGGGAGTGAATGAATCGGTCCGGAAATGATAGATATTGACACCTTGGCTGGTTCCTATAAACATAGTATCAGGATTATGAACATAAAGTTTATAGATTGAATTATTGGATAGTCCCGCGTGTCCCCCTGCTATGTTTTTATATGAACGAATATAGCCTTTTGCTAAATCGACTTTTTGCAACCCATCGATAAAGTTGCCAATCCAGATATTACCGGAGTGATCTTCGGCTAATGCATGGACATTATCTCCGTTTAATGACGGGTGTGTCGATTTGTTTAAATACCTGATGTGACCATCCGGGTAAAGAATAGAAATTCCATGATCTTCGGATGCAAACCACAAAGCTCCGTTTTTATCTTTAATGATGTTGCTGATTGCTTTTCCTTTCAGGTATTGTTTCCCATTATCTGCTATCAGGTAGTGGAAATTATTTTCGGTCAGGCTGGTGTAACTGACCCCTCCGAAGAAAGTGCCGATCCACATAATGTCACCCCGGCTTTTATAAATAGTATAGATCGCATTATCGGTCAGTCCGGATTGGACATCTTTTGCATGCTGCCGATATTGTATGTAGCTGTTATCTGTATAGTCATAGATGAAAAGTCCGTTTTCGGTTCCGATCCATAAATTTCCACGCATATCTTCTTGGATGCAGCGAATATAACGCATATCCTTTCTGTCTTGTGAAGCGAACTCCACGGATACGAATTGATTATAGTTTTTGTTGTATCGGTACAGTCCGTTTTTGGTCGTCCCCAGCCATAGAGTCCCCTGCGAATCTTTATAAATAGAAGTAAACTCGACAGGATAATCCGGAGAAACCTCAGTAGCTGTGATTTTTCTGGTCATTTGTCCGTTTGGGCGGAAACAATAAATCGTATTTGGACTCACTGCCCATACATTTCCATTCATATCCAGCGTTACTTTTACAATCAATCCCTTATGGAGTAGTGGCATACTTTGCTCTGTCTTACTATATGCATATAGCCCGGAATCGGACGCAATGAAAACTGAACGTCCGTCGTAGGCCATGTCCAATACATATAGTGGGGCCTTGGTTTGCGGAACAATAGTGGTGAACTTCTCTCTCATCATATCATACAAGCACAGTCCTTCATTGGTACCCATCAATAGAGTATCCTGACCGAGGAGTAGCAGTTTCTCGATGCAGTTTGAAGAGAGTCCGTCATCTGACTTATAATATTGTTTGATGTTGTATCCATCATACCTGTTCAGTCCTTTGAGGGTTGCAATCCAAATATATCCTTTTGAATCCTGCAGAATATCCCGTACGGCACTATAGGTAAGTCCGTGTTGACTACCCAGGGAGTGGAACATAAGTTCATTCTGTTGTGCATATAGGATAACAGAAGAAAAAAATAAAATCAGGGTAAAAGTGCTCTTCTTCATTCGTCTCTTAATTACGTACAACACAAAAGTCTGAAATAAAAACGAATCAAAAAGATACTTATGGTCACAAACTGATATTTATATTCACTATAGAAATATTTAATGTAAATATGAATATGCGTATCAGTGAATAATCTATTGTTTTACGGTTCGGTTCTCTTTTCGCTTACTTTTGCTGAAACAACAAACAGTAAAATATGCATGAAACAACAACTCAGTATGGAACCACACAAAATGGACTCGTCCTGATCCGACTTCGGGACTTAACAAACAAACTAAAAATGTATGAATCCTTTTTAATGACTAAATTACTAATATTATGAATCTAAAAGATCTGAACAACCTTAGAGCAGATACGGAAGGCAGGATAAAAGCCGTCTTCTTAATATGCATGTTTGTGCTGGTGTCTGCAGGTGGATTTGCTCAAAATACAAAGAGCATTTCGGGTACGGTGAGAGAGAAAGGCAGTAATGAAACTGTTATTGGTGCCACTGTACAAGTGAAAGGAACACACAATGGGGTGATTACTAATGAGAATGGGGAGTATACAATTAAAAATGTATCTCCGGGACAAGTACTTGTTTTCTCAATGATTGGTATGAATACGGTTGAAAAAACTGTAGGTAGCCAAAATCGGATAGATGTACTGATGGATGCGGGAGTATTGATTGACGAGGTGGTAGTGACCGGTTATCAGACTCAGCGTAAAGTGGACTTGACCGGATCTGTATCCAGTTTGAGTTCCGATCAGTTCATGCAAACCAACCCGTTAAGTCTGGAGCAGGCTTTGAAAGGAAAAATATCCGGTGTGCAGGTAATGAATAATGATGGTGCGCCGGGTGGTGGAATTACGATTAAGATTCGTGGAGCCAGTTCTATTACGGCAGGTAGTTCACCTCTGTATGTCATCGATGGTTTTCCTCTCCCTATTTCGGACGATCCTCTGGAAAGTCCTTTGGCTACTATCTCTCCTGATGCAATCGAGAGTATCTCTATCCTGAAAGACGTATCATCAACTGCCATTTATGGGGCACAGGGGGCTAATGGCGTTGTGTTGATTACTACGAAGAAAGGATCGGCCGGTATGAGTGAAATCTCTGTGAAGGCTACTTACGGTATCAGTAAACTGGCAAATTCTATTCCAATGCTGGGTGCGGAAGACTATATGCGTGCGTATATGCGTGATATGATTATGAGCGGACGCTGGCAAAATGCTGATTTCTATCAGGAATATAAAGATCAGATATGGAATACCAATCCTTCCCGTTTCCAATTCTATCCCGATCTTTGTTTGCAGAATGGTACTAAACAGAATTATGAAGTTTCTTACAGAGGGGGAACAGACCGCATACAGAACTCTACAATCTTTTCGTTGATGAATGAAGACGGTATTGCCATCAATACCGGATTTAAACGATTCTATTTCCAAACGAATAATAGCATTAAATTGCTTCCGCAATTGACTTTGAACACAAATCTTTCATATGAACACAATATTCGTAGCGGTGCTTTCTGGACAGAAGGGAATATTTTTAACGAAATACAGACTTTCTCTCCGCTTGTTCCTAAAGAATGGACTTTTCAGGAGATAGATGATAACCTTTACTATACAGGTAAGATGGATAACCCTTATAGAAAATTAAAAGATATTGATTACTCTAACAAGAATAATACTTTCTTCGGTCAGGCAGAGTTGGTTTACAATATCAATGATAACTGGTTTGTAAAAGGAGGTATTGGTGTGCGTATACCCAAAGGTGAAGTGAAAGAATTTATTCCGAAAACCATTCAGAGAGGCTACGATAATAACGGATTGGCCACATACGCTACGCAAAGTGGATTAAATATGCGTGGAGTAGTCCAGGCCGGATTTAATAAAGTATTCAACAAAGTACATAGTCTCTCGGTAAATGCCGTATACGAGGCTAATACCAACAAGTATGAAACCTTTAATCAGGAATATTCTCAGTTTAATACCGATTTGGGATGGGAAGGTATTTATGATGCAAAAAGTGGTAATCATGTGAAATCTCCCGGTGTATCTTACGAGAAGATAGCAATGCTTTCGGGGGTATTGATGGCTAACTACTCTTATAAAGGGCGTTATTTATTGAAAGCATCTATGCGTGCTGACGGTTCTTCTAAATTCAGCCCTGATAATCGTTGGGGATTTTTCCCGTCCGGAGCATTGGGTTGGAGAGTTTCAGAAGAAGAATTTTTTAAGAATGTATCTTGGTTGGAGAAGAACGTTAATAACTTGAAACTACGTTTTAGCTATGGTCAGGTAGGTAACGATCAGATTGCTCCGTATGCTTATGCACAGACCTTATCTTCCAGCCAGAGACAAGCCATTTTTGGTGACGGAGCTATTCCGGCCTTGTACACCAGCCGTATGGCAAACCCCGAAATCAGTTGGGAAGTAACGGAAGAGTTTAACGGCGGTCTCGATTTAGATATGTTTAATAACCGGCTGAATATTTCATTGGATCTCTATACCAAGACAACTCGTGATATGCTGCTTGAACAGAATCTGCCACGTACTTCCGGTTTTGGAAAAGTAACCAGGAATATCGGTTCGGTACGTAACCGTGGATTTGAAATCAGTGTAGGCGGTGTGCTGATTGATAAGAAAGACTTTACGTGGAATGCAACAGTGAACTTTAGTTCCAATCAGTCCAAAGTACTGAGTCTAGGTGCTGAGACACAGATGTTGGAAGGGCGTCCGGTGGGTTCTGCTTCGGGTTCGGAAAATGTCCTGATAAAAAAGGGATATCCTCTCGGACTGTTCTATGGTCTGCAAATGGAAGGCATTCGCAGTAATTGGCATTCTGACTATAATGGTATAGGCAGTGCTGATTCTCCTTGGTGGTATGCTACTGAAAGAGAGATGCCATACGGATTCCCATCTTTTGCAGATACCAATGGAGACGGGAAAGTGGATATGAGTGACCGTGTCGTGATAGGAGATGTGAATCCGGTATTTATCGGTGGCTTGAACACCCGTTTGCGCTGGAAATTCATTGAACTGGCTATGGACTTCAGCTGGTCATACGGAAATGATATAATCAATGGTAATGTATACAATCTGATGAACAATGGCGATATTCGTAATAAGTCGGCTGTATACTATAAAGATGCTTGGTTTGCTAATAATCCTACCGGTACTTTTACAGGTCCTGGTGCAATTGATTGGTCCGGGTATATGTGGGCTGCTTCCAACTCTGAAATGGTGGAAGATGGTTCGTTCCTGAAGATGAATAACCTGGCTGTAACTTTCCGTATGCCGAAAAATATATTAAAGGCTTGGAAAATTAAGGACCTGGCTCTGACATATACGATTAACAATGTTTTCTGTTTAACGAACTATTCGGGATATGATCCTGAGGTACGTAGTGGCAGCTCTGTAAATAATCGTATTCTTCCGGGAGTCGATATCTCGGCTTATCCGTATGCCCGGTCTCATATATTCTCACTTAATTTTAAATACTAATAAGGTACTGCCATGAAAAAAATATTATTAGCCCTTTTAACCTCTTGCGCCTTAGTGTCGTGTGAGGGGTATTTCGACCAGTTACCGAAAACAGAACTTCCGTCTGAAACTTTCTATACTTCCTATGATGCTGCTTTACGTAATGTAGCTATATTGTATGCTAATGCAGGGCATGTCAATGATGGAATTATGACCAGTGACCGGTTTATGATGCCTTCATTGATGAATGAAGGTCCGTTCGACCTGACTTCGACATCGGGTAGCGTACTGAATTTGTGGTCAAAGCATTATGCGTATATTGCACAGGCAAATCTGATACTTGAGAGGCTGGAAACCAATAAAGAGGTGATTGATGAGAATGCAGGACATTCTGCATTGGATAAAGCTACGATCACCGGATCAGCTACTGAAATGCTGATGGGAGAAGTTCGTTTCCTCCGGGCTTATGCTTACTTTACATTGTATCGTTATTATGGCGGTGTACCTCTGATTATAGAGCCTACCGGACCGAAGCCGGATTATGTGCCGCGAGCAACCCGCCAGGAGATGTTCAAGTTCCTCTATGACGAGATGGCCTATGCATTGGACAAGTGTTTGGATAACCGTTCGGGCATTGCTTATGGTCGTGTTACCAAAGGTGCCGTAGCCGGTATGTTGGCAAAAATGAAAATATTCCACGCTTCTTATATCCGCCGTGCAGAAATGTATGGAAACAAGATTAATGAAACAACAGCTGATGATGTAGATAAGACAACGTTATATGCTGATGCAGTGAAGTTGTGTGACGATATCATTGCCGGCGTGTACGGAACTTATAAGTTGGAAGAATATTTCCCTGCTGTATTTACCAAACGAAATAACGAGATTATGTTCAGTGTATTGGCAGAAGAAGGAGTCGGTACAGGAAACAAGATACCTATGGGTTTTGCCGGTGAAGGTAAATACGGAGCAACCGGTGGAAGAAATCTTACTTCGTGGCTGACGTTGCTGTATGATATACCGATGTGGGAACATAATTACAGTTTCAAGGACGTGTGTATGGACTATGGCCAGGTAGATCGTTTCAATGCCGAAAGTCCGAAGCCCGGAACGACTCCTTATGACTTGCAGAATCTCTATGATCGTACCGGAAAGTACACCATAACCGGAGACATTACCCGTCGTATGTGGAGTTCGGTGAAAGGCTGGGTAACCGGTCCTAACAGTGGTGGAGCTCCTATCGGGTTGTGGGTGTTTGAACCTGCCGGACGTGAATTAGGCCCCGAGTTTTATATTGAGCCGGGTAAGGTGAACGATTACACCGAAGAACAGCTCAAAGTAATGGATGTAGCTCTTGAAAGTCATGAACGGGCGTGGTGGAAGAATGAAACGAATGGGCAGAACAAGCCTAACTTGTGGAACTGTAATTGGTGGCAATTAGGTAAATTCCGTAACCTGAACCCGAGTGAGTTGAGTTCAACCTTTGATATTAATTATGGTGGAGTGGACTATCCTGTTTTACGTTTGGCAGAGATTTACTTGCTGAAAGCGGAGGCACAAATCATGCAGGGCCATGTTTCGGAAGGAGTGAAAACGATGAATATTATCCGTGATCGTGCTTGCCATCAAGGATCTATTAAAGATATGTTTGTTTCTCAGGGAGATGCTCCTTATACTTATCAACCGGGTTCGGTTATGATGATTCCGACTAATATCAGTCCGGCTAATGCACTGAAAGAGTTGATGTATGAACGTTTACGCGAATTGGCAGCCGAGGATGATTGCGGATGGCTCGATGTAGCACGCTTTCCTGATGTTTCAATGGTTGACCTGGCTGATATCTGCCGTTATCGCGATCCTCTACAATTCTTTGATCCGTTTGGTGATCCGGCGCGTGGGGAATACCTTTGGCATCTTTTTAATGAAGAGAAAGTGTACCGTGTGCTGATGCCGATACCGTTTACCGAGTTATCGTTCTTCCCAGAAATGAAACAAAATCCGGGATATTTTTAATGTTAAAAACGAATGGATATGAAAACAAATAAACTGATTATAGGGCTGCTTGCTGTGGCAGCTACTTCACTGGTTTCTTGTGAGAAATTTGGTGCAGATGTAGAAACACCGTCTGTCAGTATCTCTGTGTCCCCCGAAAATCCGAAAGTCGGCGAAGAGGTGACGGTAACGATCAATACCGATGCTCAGTACCTGACACTTTTTACGGGTGATGAAGGAAAAAACTTTGAGCGTTCGCGTATTAAAGCTATTATGGAACATGATTGGGATAGCTTTTATGAAGAATGTTATCGGGTCTCTTATGCAAAGAATGGGGAGAAGACCTTGTTTTATAAATATTTTAAGGACTATCAGAGTATAGAAGACGTAAAAAAGGATTTTGAGTTTTTCGGAGCGATTGATAATATCCAGTTAGTGCCCTACAAAAAAGGAGACTTTCCGGAGGCACTGATGGAAATGAGCTATATAGGGACGAATCAATTGAAGTTTACGGTGACAGATCGGCGGATTCCTTCGGGCATCCGGATGAAGCCGAATATTCATATCTTTGGAGGACTTGCCAATCAACCGGGTAATACAATTATCGAGAGTCGCTTTGTAGCGTGTGATGCTGATCGTGCAATACGTAAATACTCTAATGATGCATGGGTAGCTGCTTATTTTGGTTTACATACCGAACAGTTGGAAGACTTTCAGGGATATAGTGCAGGATACAAATATTATACGTTCCAAGATGAACGTTCGTATGGAGCGTTTCAGACTAACGATCCATTATCCCGCCGTCCTACGGAAGGATTTTATAAACTGGGTGATATGTACAACCGGGATACTTACTTGCAGCCTTTTTTGGATCATGGAGAAAAAATCATTCTTCGCCAAGTGGATATGTATGTGAATGGTCGTTCGACTTTTGTGGCAGCTGATGATTCGCCTTATAAATATGATTTGGACGGAGATGGAGTATTGGAATCGTATGAATGTGAACTCGATCCTGCTACCGGTCTTCCGGTACATGAAGCCGACTATACAAAGTACAAAGGTTTTCAGGGAGATGTTTATCTCTCTTTTATAGAGATGGGAACTGATGAATATGAACCGTGGAATACCGGTGTTTCATTAGGTTCTGTATATACTACCGGAGGAATTCAGAAAACTTATAAGTATATTTACACCGGAGCCGGTGACTTTACAATTACTGCTGTTGCTACCAATGTAGGTGATAAAGATTATAAAGGAATAGATTATAGCGAGGAAAGAAGTAATTCTTTGGATGACTATAGTCATAAGAGAGCACTTAGCAGTGTGAAGGTTTCGGTAAAACCGTAGTATCCTTCGGTAGAATGTAAATCAGTAGTTGAGTGTCTGCCCGGTCGCGGTATCCATTAATAAGGGGTTTTGCACAATCCTTTTAGGACCTGTGGAAGGCAGCAATACTCAACTACTGTAGATTACTTTATTAATATAAAGAATAGTGCCTATGAAACTTAAGTATTGTATTTTATCTCTACTCTTTTTTTATCTGAATATTTCTTCTATCCAGGCCGTAATACCACAGATGGAAGTCAGTCCGGATGAGAGAGGTGTGAGTTCGCTCGTTTTTCAAGGTGCGGGCAATGTTCGGAATTATGTAGACCACGGGAAATATCTGGGCGATTTGAGTCTGACTTATGAAGTAAGAGGGAAGAGTTATGCCGTTTCTTTGGCTGATATTACTCCTCTGGTCTTGTCGAATACTCCGGATAAGATACAGATATTCTGGCAGCTTCCTTCGGATGTGCGTCTTTACCAAACTTTTACTATTAAAGGAGAAGAAGTAGACTGGGAGATTGATTTTTTTAATCGCAGTCATCATCCGGTGAAGGTGACGGATATGTGGTTCGCTCTGCCTGTGGGCGCTTTGGATGAGTCTATTCAGGCACATCAGAACCTGAACCGTCATTTCTCTCTGAATGGAAATGCCTCTTTCTTTTATTGGACTCCGCTGACAGGGCAAGGTGATATTCTGCTGATGACTATGCATAAGGGAACTGCGATAGAATATGCTACACAAGATGGCAAGTACTATCTGCATTCAATGAATGCTGTAGATCGTACCAATGATAGCTGGAGATTACCGTCTACCTCAAAAAACGTACAGCCTTACGAGCATTACATGACAGGTTTCAACTTCACACTCACTGGAAATCATGAAGAGGTAAAAACGAAGATTTATGATAAACACGGAGTGGTTGTGAAAGTTGCTCCCGGTATGGTAGTCACTCCTGAGTTTGAGGTCTATTGTGCCTTGCAATCGAAACTGCCTGTTGTTGAATTAGTGGCAGAATATCCAGAGGAGATACAGATAACCAGTCTTGGACAAAAGGAAGGAGATAAATATATCTATAAGTTCCGTTTCTCCCGTTTGGGAGAAAACCTGATTACGGTTCATTATGGAGATGATTTGATATGCTTTCTCGATTTCTTTGTGACCGAGCCTTTGGAAACCCTGATAAAAAAACGGGCGCGTTTCATTGTGGACAAACAACAACATCGTGATTCTTCCAAATGGTATAATGGACTTTATAGTCTTTGGGATATGGAGAAATCCGAGTTACTTTCACCTGACCACTTGGGCGATTTGCGGGAGGAGTTTATGGTAGGCGGATCTGATGATCCGTCCAATAGTAAACCAGTCTATGTGAGTGAGAAGAATGTCATTTATCCTAATAAAGAAGAAATTGCTTCTTTGGAGTATTATGAAGAAAATTTTGTGTGGGGCAAGCTGCAACGCACGGATGAGGAATATCCCTATCCATATGGCATTTACGGCAGTGAAAACTGGTATCAGAACCGCAGCGGGAAATATGGCGGATATGAAGACGGGGGTTCCGGTAAGGGGCGTATGTGGCGAACTTTTGATTATACCACTCATTTTGCCATCTATTATAATCTCTACCGGATAGCAGAGGATAATCCTGAAATGGTATCTTATCTGGATGCTGATGGCTATCTGGAACGTGCTTATCGGACAGCGATGGCTTATTTTGAAGTACCCTATAATATTTTGATGGGTAAACAATGGGCTTTTCATGGTTGGACGGACTGGGCCTATAAACAAGGTAATTTTCATGAGCGATATCTGCTGGATATTATCAATGCCCTGCAACAGAAAGGTAGATTAAAAGATGCAGCCAAGTTGCGTCGTGAATGGGAGAAAAAGGTAACTTATATGGTTTACGAAGATCCCTGGCCTTTTGGATCCGAGATGTTTGTTGACCGTACAGCTTTTGAGTCCTCCTATTATGTGGCAGAGTATGCAAAGTTAAATCCCATTAAACCCGAAGAACAATTCTGGTATGATAAGAATCGGAAAAAATGGTACTCGTATACTTCGTTTGACACTTCGATGATTGATCGTTTCATGCAGAATCAGTTGGATGGAAACCTGGCGTTGAGAGGGTTGTTTGAACCAGGTTATGCTAATCTGGGTACAGCATGGAGTGGACAATATGTAAATCTGGATTATATGACCCAAATGGGCGGAGTGGCATTACTCGATTATGCTTACCGGTTTTCGGACCGGCCGGATAGGTATATTAATTATGGATATAATTCTTTGTTGGCTTCGTGGGCACTGATGAATACCGGGACTAAAAAGACAGATTTTGGCTATTGGTATCGGGGAGAACAAAATGACGGTGCTGTAGGCTGGGCTTTTTCACCCTATCAGAACTCACGTACCTATATGAATTATATCAAAGTGGGGCGTGCTCCCTGGCGGTTTGATGGTGAGATAGACCATGGGCTTACCGGAGGTATTCACGGTTCAGGAGTTTATCTGCTCGATGATCCTGATTTCGGATTAATCGGTTATGGAGGAAATGTCCGAATGGATAAAGATGGAACAGTGAGTATCATTCCTTTTGACGGAGTACGTCGTCAGGTCCGTATCATGACTCCTGTCCGTTTTTCGGTCGAGTTGATGCAAGACGGATTCCGGAAAGATTACCCGATCACTCTGAGAGGGACGGAAGAACTGAGTTTCTGCATAGAAAACCGTTCTGATAAACCTCATAACACAACTATCCGGGCTGAGGGAATGCCTGAAGGTAAATATACTGTCATGACCGATCACAAAATGATAACGACATTCAATATTGAGGCGGGTAATGCACATCATCCTTATTATATAGAGGTACCCGTTACGGACAAACATACCCAAGTGAAACTTTTAAAAACAAATTAGAATGAAAAATGTACTAACAGGGCTATTTCTGCTTATCCTTGCGACAGCTTGCTCGGAGGAGGAGCCGCAGACAATAACACCCGTTCCTTTTAATCAGGTAACTTTGACCGATGGGTTTTGGAAGAATAGGATGCAGACGGAAATCAATGTAACAGTACCGTTCTCTGTCGAACAAAGTGCCCCGGCAGTAGAGCGTTTCCGGCGTTGTGCCGCTTTCTTGGCAGGAGACTCTACCGCTCTTCCTGAAACTCATCGTTTTATAAGCTCTGATCTTTATAAGGTGATGGAAGGGGTGTCTTATTCATTGATGATTCAACCAAATAAGGAGTTGGAAGAGTTCATGGATCGAGTGGCAGACCTGATCACTGCTTCGCAGAAAGACGACGGATATTTATATATTTCACATATTTGTGGTAATCCCGATCCTCGTGAGATGGGTGAGAAGCCTTACTCATGGGTGGTTCATAGTCACGAGCTTTATAATGTGGGGCATCTGTACGAAGCCGCAGTAGCTTACTATCAAGCTACAGGTAAAGATAAACTACTGAACGTTGCTATCAAAAGTGCCAAGCATGTGAATAAAGTGTTCTTTGAAGGAGGTGATCCGAATTATAATGGGGGTAAACCTATTAACCAGGCTCCGGGACATGAAGAGATTGAACTGGCACTTTGTAAACTATACCGGGTGACTAATGATCCGCTATACCTCGATATGGCGAAGAAGTTTCTGGAGATCAGGGGAGTGACCTATCGTCCTGAGGGTGAAGGAGTGATGGCACCCACTTATGCACAGCAACACGCACCGGTGAAGGAGCAGACGGAAGCTGTGGGACATGCGGTCCGTGCGGCTTATTTGTACACGGCTATGGCGCAGGTGGATGCCTTGACCGGATTGAACGATTATACCAAGGCTCTCAATTCCATTTGGACAAATCTGGTGACGACCCGCATGCATATTACAGGTGGACTCGGGGCTGTAGAAGGAATGGAAGGTTTTGGAGCTCCCTACGAACTTCCTAACTTAACAGCCTATAATGAAACTTGTGCGGCAGTAGCAAATGTCTTCTTTAATTATGGCATGTATCTGGATAGTGGCGATGCTAAGTTTCTCGATATAGCGGAACTTTCACTTTTCAACAATTCGTTGGCAGGTATCAATCTGCATGGTGATCGCTTCTTCTATGTCAATCCTCTTGAAGCAGATGGAGTGAGACGTTTTAATCATGGGAATGGCGGACGTGCCAAATGGTTCGGGTGCGCCTGCTGTCCTCCTAATATTTCTCGTTTGATTCTGCAAGTGCCGGGTTATATGTATGCTTACAGTAAAGACAGAGTTTACCTGACCCTTTATGGTGGCAGTCGGACAACTATTCCTCTGGAAGGAACCCGTGTGAAACTGGAGCAAACTTCTGCTTATCCGTTTGATGGGAAAGTGCGCTTGACGGTACAACCTGAAAAGGGAAGCAAATTCTCGGTTTGTATGCGTATTCCTACGTGGGCACGATCCGACGAATTTGTGCCGGGAGGACTTTATCCCTACAAGCAGCCCAAGCAGGCGGAAGTAGAATTGAGTGTCAACGGGCAGAAAACCGACTTCAAGATGGAGAAAGGATTTGCCGTTATCAAACGTGACTGGAAGCCCGGTGACGTAGTTGAACTTAACATACCGATGCCCGTACGTTTTGTTGATTGTATTCCCGAAGTCAGTGAAAATATAGGTAAAACTGCTGTAACTCGCGGACCATTGGTCTATTGTGCGGAAGAGGTAGATAATGCGGGACCTGTTCAGCGGCTCTATCTGGGGGATACGAACGAAGCACAGGCTAAGGTAGCAAACATCTCTTCCGGCGTGCTGCAAGGATTGGAGAGGATCACTTTGCCCGGAATGGAAAAGAAGGTCGGAGGAATCACTTCACGAGAGATTACGATGATTCCTTATTATGCTTGGTGTAATCGGGGAGATAACCGTACAATGCTGGTTTGGCTAAACGAAGAGGCTTCTACAGCCAGTATCGGTCAGCAGACCATGGCTTATCTGCGTAATGTAAAGGGAGTGAATGCTTCATCTGTTGCCGGAGGGAAGAATATCTCCGTGCGTGCACTTTGTGATGGAAAAGTATCTGAATCTTCTGCAGACAAGCTTACAGAACAGTGGGTGTCTGAGGGATCGGGTAAACAATGGGTGCAGGTAGACTTTAGAGAGCCATTCCTACTAAATTCACTTTCCGTGTATTGGCTGGATGATCAAGACAAAATAACTGTTCCGTCCGGTTGGTCGGTGGAATATAAGTCGGATGCCGGTTGGACTCCCCTTGAACTCTATGTGACGGACTCTTATCAGATGGGTACCGATCGGTTCAACGTAGTACATCCATCCGGTAGTCTTGAAGTGGAATCCGTTCGTATTCTTATAGAACCTCAGAAAGGAAAATCAATAGGTGTTTCAGAGATAAGGTTTGAGTAGGTTCTTTTTTATCAGCAGGAAAGAGAATGTTGTGCAGCAGAGGCAACATTCTCTTTCTCTATTTTTCTAGGGTGTATAAACAAAAAAAGGTTCGTCTTGTTGACGAACCTTTTTTGCTCTTCCTCTTGGACTTGAACCAAGGACCCTCTGATTAACAGTCAGAT
>CANSEY010000011.1 GCA_947646015.1 uncultured Bacteroides sp.
TGAGCTATTTCCGCATTTTTTCGTTTGCGGTTGCAAAGGTAGGGATTTTCCGTAATTCTGCAAACATTCTGCATCTTTTTTTCACAAGAATCTGCACACTTTGTTTCCGCAAACAAACAATTGTTTTGATTATCAACTCATTCGGTCCCGATAGTCTTCATAAGAAAATTGCTTGTATATTTCCGCTTTCCCTTCTTTTGTCCACAAAGCGATGGCGGGATGATGGATTCCGTTAAACATATTTGTCTTGACCATAGTATAGTGAATCATATCTTCGAACACAATCCGTTCTCCGATCTGCAACTCATGATCGAAACTCCATAATCCCATATAATCACCACTCAAACAAGAATTACCTCCCAAACGATAAATAAATTCTCCTTCATTCCCCATCTCCGCACCACGAACGGCAGGCTGATAAGGCATTTCCAGACAATCGGGCATGTGGCAGGTGAAACTCACATTCAGAATAGCCGTCTTGATACCGCGACTCTCAACGATATCTACCACTTCCGAAGTCAGGACTCCTGTCTGCCATGTAAAAGCAGAACCGGGTTCAAGGATGATCTGCAAATGAGGATATCGTGCTTTCAGGTCTTGCAATAATTTAATCAGATGTTCTGTATCATAATCTTTTCGGGTCATCAGATGCCCGCCTCCCAGATTCAGCCATTTAATTTGCGGGAACCAGCGGGAGAATTTCTCTTCCAGATGCTGCAAAGTACGTTCCAGCTCGAAAGAAGAAGATTCGCAGTGACAATGACAATGGAAACCTTCGATTCCTTTGGGCAAGGTATCCGGTAATAAGTCGGCGGTCATTCCGAAACGGGTACCGGGTGCGCACGGATTATAAAGTTCTGTTTCTACTTCCGAATATTCGGGATTCACACGGATACCGCAGGAGATTCCGCTTCCTTCGGCCACTGTCATCGGATAGAAACGACGGAACTGTGCCATTGAATTAAAAGTGATGTGGCTGCTGCAACGCATGATTTCCGGAAAATCCTGTTCCGTATACGCAGGAGAATAAGTATGGGCTTTACTTCCAAATTCTTCCAATGCCAGACGCGCTTCATACACAGAACTTGCTGTGGAATGCTCCACGTATTCGCGGAATATCGGAAATGAACGCCACATGGCGAATGACTTGAAGGCGAGAATAATCTCTACTCCTACCCTGTCGGCTACGCTTTTTATCAGACACAGGTTCTTTCGCAAGAGTTCTTCCTCCATAATATAGCAAGGAGAAGGAAATTGGGTGAAATCTATCATATATAAATTTATTATCTAAAATAACGCCTTACGGACGTGCCTGCAAAAATACAAATTCAAAAGCAAAGAGAGATTCTTTTATTTTTAATTAAGATATTGAGTTTCGAAAACTTTTTCTTATTTTTAGACCTTGTATATTATAGATGTAGTTGTTTCATCCTAAATACCCGATTGATTATGAATAAAGATTTAAGAAAAGTGGTGATTCTCCTGGCGCATCCCAATATGAAGGAATCACAAGCAAACAAAGCACTGATTGATGCTGTGAGTGATATTGAAGGCGTAGCAGTATTCAATCTTTACGACCAGCAAGGCGCTTCTTTTGATGTTGACGAATGGAGCAAAATCATTTCCGATGCTTCCGCCCTCATTTATCAATTTCCCTTTCATTGGATGGCTGCGCCGTCATTGCTCAAAAAATGGCAGGACGAAGTATTCACCTTCCTTTCCAAGACTCCGGCAGTAGCCGGGAAACCATTGACAGTAGTAACCACCACAGGTTCCGAATATGAGGCATACCGCAGCGGAGGCAGAAACCGCTTCACAGTGGATGAGCTTTTACGTCCTTATCAGGTTAGTGCCATTCATTCGGGGATGTCGTGGCAAACGCCTGTTGTTGTTTACGGAATGGGAACCGCAGATGCGGGAAAGAACATCGCTGAGGGAGCCAACTTGTATAAGCAACGGGTAGAAATGCTGATCGGCAGCAGCAATGCAGGAAATAACTGGTGAATTATCTCCTATACCTTATTTCGATTAGCTATTAGCAAAAACAAATTAGCTATTAGCTAATCGAAATATGCTAATAGCTAATTTATTTCTTCAAGGCTTCTTCACCATCATCTTCTTTTTATTCAAAGTCAGTACCGGCAAGAAAATAAACACGCCGATCACGGACATTACCAGTCCACCGATAGTACCTGCAGCCAAAGGAAACCAGAAACCTTCTTTCTCTGCTCCCACCATAAAGGGGATAAAGCCAAGGATGGTAGAAACAACCGTCAGAAAAATAGGGATCACTTTCGTATTCCATGCCTTCACGTAAGCACGAAGAGAAGAAAGGCAGGGAAAGCGTTTTCGAATCGCATTGTACTCATTTAAAATATAAATACTGGCATTCACTGTGATACCGCAGAGCAGAATGAACGAAGCGAAACCACCCTGGTCAAAGTTCAACTTGAACCAGTAGAACGTCAGAAACACACCGATATAAGAGATCGGAATGACAAAGATGATCGCTAACGGCTGTTTCAACGAATTGAACAGAATGCTTGTAATAAAGAAAATGATAGCAATCACAATCAGGAGCAAGCGATACTGTTTGTTGGCACCTCCACCCCATGACCAGTTATTACTTTCCGCTTCCGCCTTATATCCCATCGGGAGAAGTTCATTAAACTCTTCCAGGTCTTTTTTCAGCAGCTTATTTCCCTGTTCCGACGCACCGATATACTCATATTGCAGGCATAAGCGGTATTGTTGATTCTCCTTCGCCACTTCCTGCGGCATCTGTCCCTTCTCTACCTTAGCCAGTTCCGCCAGTTTATACTCTTTATCGCCTACACGGAAAGGATAATACTGCATGGCCCATATATCCCGCTGATCCGACTGGCGGGAAGAGAGTTTGATTTTTTCCGTTCCATCTTCGGTAACAACGGAACCGATTTCCTGATTCCGCCCATATATGGGACGAATAGCAGCAAACAGTTCTCCGGCTCCGATCCCCGCTCCGATCATCCGTTGTTTATCCAGCTCAAAATAAAACTCCTGATAATCATCCTTCCACCACGAGAAATTGGAACCGACCGTAACTTCCCTGATACGGCGATGAGACAATAAGACCTCTTTCAGTTTTGTAGCCCAGCTATAAAGTTCATCATAATTATATCCGTACATTTTCACCCGGAATGATCCCGCATTCTCGCGTACACTATTACTGAATCCCTGATCCTGTAATCCATAAATACTCCAATCTCCTCCCCCCAACTGGAGAGCTTTACTGATCATGTTAGCTTTCAGCGTATATGGGAACCCGCTTTTCTGATTTTCCTTTGTGAAACGAATGCTGATAGATGCCCTGCGGGCACTTTCTACCGATGTCTGAAACTGCTTGATCTCCTTGAACTCGCTCAGATAAGTTTCCATTCGCTTGATCAGTGCATTCATCTGTTCAAGCGTACTGCCGTTCGGTAAATTGGCGTTGGCATAAAGCACCACCTCCTCATTCCGGGTAAAGTAGCTCCCTTCATACACCTTTTGCACAAACAGCCTCAGACTTCCTCCCAACGCTTTATCCACTATCGGTTTCACCTTTTCCTTATAGGTAGGAGTCCCCAGTGTCTTATTATAAATCTCTGCCCATTTGCCATCCCCATCCATCTTTTCCGGCAACAGAAAGACCGGTAATCCGAATGCCAGCAACAGCAACAGACAAACCGCTACTCTCCAGCGGCAAAGCCTCTGTATCAGCCACCTGTAGAAATGACTGAAATAGACCGGCCCCCTTCGCATCTTCGAACGCAGCCATCCTAAGAAACGGGTATTCCCCATTTTCCATTTTCTCTTCACTCCGGTCAGAGAAGACTTCCTGCGTCGTTTCAACCCGATTTTATCAATCAAAGAAGGTACAAAGAACAGAGCAACCAATAATGAAACTCCCAGATTAATCATCACCACTGCGGCAAAATCCTGCAGATTCAGACGAATCCTCTCGTCCAGAAAGAAGATGATGACCAACGCTCCCATTGTTGTCAGTGTAGCCGCCAATACAGACATGAACGCCTTCCGGTTTTTACATCGAAGATAATGATCACTCATCACAATCGTATTATCAATCACCAGGTTCAGTGAAACCGTGATACCCGCCAAAGAATATAACTGCATTTCCAGTCCGAAGACATAGTAAAAGATAACGGCTATTGCCATATTCACGGTCAGACTGGTGACAATCAAAAACAGATATTTGGGGCTGAAAGTAATCAGCAGTACAAACAAGAGCAGGATAGCCACCGTCACTCCCGTACGCAAATAAATCTTGTTCAGCTCGTCATGTATAAACTCTGTAGTATCATAACTGGTATGAATCTCGTATCCCGCCGGAAGCGACAGTCTGATATCATCCATACACGCCTGTACTTTTTTGCTCAGTTCCAGCTGATTAGCCGCCTCTTCAGCGACAACAGACAGATAAATCGAATTCAGCCCATTGATCCGGTAATAGCTCTGAGGCTGCTCTTCCATACGGACGACCTTCACCAGTTCGTCCAAGCGGATGATTCTCCCATCCTTCACTTTCACCTGTATCTGCCCGGCGTCAAACTCCCGGTTATCATGTTCGGGCATCAGCACCAACCGAATCCATTCCTTGCCCGAAGCCGCCTGTTCCACATCATAAGTCCCCAGAAACTCTTTCTGATAATGCAGACCGACTGCCTGACTAATTTCATCCGTACTCACCCCCAACGCACGCAACTGCTCATAATCATACTCCAGACGCCATTCCATCGGTGTGGCTCCGCTGACGTTTATCTTATAGATTCCCGGAAGCTGCGCAAGGCGTGTCTTTATATGTTCCTCCGCATACTTCTGAATCAGACTGGGAGTGGCAGGCGCATTAATCGTGAATGCGATAAAAGGTCCCTGACTTTTCTGCTCCGGACTTGCCATCTGAATGTACGGGTAACTAACTCCCGCCGGCAATTCCGGCCAAGTCTGACGAATGATGGTCGAAGCCTCAAAACGTGCGACAGCCGCATCTGCATGCTTGTCCAGACTCACATTTATACTTCCCCAGCCATTGCCGGAAGTCGAAGATATGCTTTGTATTCCCTTGACACGGGCAAGCATCGCCTCCAGTTTGCTGGTAGCCGTCATCTCCACGACACGTGCCGAAGTCCCTCCCATGCCGAACCATACAGAAAATCCGGGTAAGGTCCGTGACGGATTCAGCTTCACCGGCAGCAACGGAACAAGTGCCAGCCCGACCAACGCCACGCTGATAAAAGCGACAATGAGCGTAAAAGCGGAAGCCTTTGATGACTTTTTAATTTCAGAACCTATATCTTGCATGATTCATTTGTCTATATCCCAAAAGAAATTACTATCTAATCAGTCTTCCTCCATTAAAGTCGAAACGATCCGAAAGAGAAAGCTTCGTAGCAAAATCGAATAAAGTCAGACGACGTATTTTATAATAATTCAGCCAGTAGTTCTGCAAGGCAGAAATGTAGTTGCGCTGCGCCTCCTGCTGCCTGTTGAGCGAAAGCGTCAGACTATTAATATCCGCTTTACCGATAATAAAACGTTGCCTTGTCTCATTATAAGCCAGTATCGCCAGGTCCAGCGCTTCTTCCGCACTGGCAATCAACTGCTGCTGGATATTAAAATCACTCACCGTCATGATGACTTCCTCCTCAATACTGATCTCATCCTGACGTGCCGAAATCTTCACTACATTCAGATTATTCCGTGCCATGTTGTATTTGCCCTTACGAACGCCCCAGTCCAGCAGCGGAATCGATACGCTGACCGCTACCAAGTCCTGCTGCATCGGTTTATGATACACATCTCCGAAGTTTTCCGCCACCTGGTTGAAACCGATACTGGCATTCACGCTGGCATTGAAACGGGATTCCTTCTTTGTTCTGTCCACATTCCGCTCCGCTTCCAGTACATTCTGCTTCAGTTCCAGCAACTGCGGATTATTGCTCCTTCCCCATCTCAAAGCCTCATCCACCGGAATCTCCATCATACTTGGGCGTGAAGGAAGCTCCAGTTCGATCTGGGTATTCTTATCCAGATTCAGAAAAGATGCCAGTGAGAACATTGCCCGTTTCAAGGCGCTTGCCCTATTCTGCAATGTATTCTGTGCATTCACTTTATCCAGCTTTAAAGTCAACAGGTCCGCCTGTGAAATAGCGGCGATCCGGTGCCGTTGCTGTCCGATGCGGTACAAAGTATCCGTAGATGCGAGGTTTTCCTTTGCCAGTTTGTATTCCGCCTGCGCCATCGCCAGCGAAAAGAAATAATTCGTCGCCGTTTCCGAAACCTTTTCCACATTATAAAGAAATTCCTTTTTCACACGCTCGTATTTCAGCGGTTCGATCTTCCGGTCCCATTTGAAAGGATTATACCCGACCAGGCTCTGCGAATAACCGAGCCGTATCGGGACGCTGGTAAACTGTGTCGCACTATTATCCCCGAAATTACGCATATAGGCAAGGTTCGACTCCAGATAGAACGTACCTCCGGTCAGGTCCAGATTTTGACGGACACTTAATCCTCCATAGGCATAATATGACTGTTGCGTACGGTAGACATCCAGGTCCTGTCCCGAATCATAACGTTTCGTGATATCCCGGTTATATTGTGCCGGGGTAAGGTCCATTGTCAGACTCGGCAAACGGTTTGCCCGGTACGTCCGGTATTCCCAATAACCGGACAGATACATATTTTGTGTGCGGAATGACTCCAGCGAACTGTCGTTAGCTAAAGCGATAGTCTGGTTCAAGTCCAGCACCAGACGTTTCTGGGCATATACTGAAGAGAAACATATCCCCGATGCTGCCATCAATACAAAAAGAACGGATGATTTCTTCATAATTCAACATGTTTTTCATTTGGTTTGTGATTCCCGCTTTTTCCCCGATAGATAAACCAGTAAAGCAGCGGTATGATAAAGAGGCTGACCGCCGTACCGATGGACATCGTGCCTATCATGGCGATAGACAACGGCTTTTGCAGTTCCGATCCCATATCCGAGGAGAACAGCAACGGCACCATGGCAAAGATGGTCGTCAGCGAAGTCATGATAATCGGACGCAGACGCCTGCGGCCTGCTTCGTGAATAGCTTCCAGCAAAGGAACGCCTGCCTTGCGCAGTTCATTGATCGCATCCAGTTTCAGAATAGAGTCATTGATTACAATACCACAGGTCACAATCAGACCGATGGCAGACATCAGATTCAGCGTATGCCCGCATATCCAAAGCAAGAGTAAGGCAAATGCCACATCAATCGGGATTTCCGCCAGTACCAGCAACGGCTGCAGAAAACTCTCGAACTGTGCGGCAAGAATGAAATACATCAGCAGCAGTGAGATCAACAGAATCACGACCAGTTCATCCAGCATCTCCTTGTTGGAGAAGATACTGCCGGAGAAGCCCGTATCCCAGTCCCCTGTTTCCTCCGCCACCTGTTTCACTTCACGCATCAGCCGGTTCGCATCCTGCACGCCGTAAAAGTCGAACGGGACATACTCGCCGTTACGTCCGGAAGTAATACTTTTCAAGTCTTCGGCGGGAGCTACGTTGATCAATTCCCGAAGCGGGATAAAATCGACATTCCCACGGTTGTCCGGTTGCGTCTGCACCAGTGTTTCCTGCAACACCTCGTTCACAGTCTTTTCATCCCCGGCAATGTTGATCGGCAAATACTGCTGATAAGAGTGCAGCATCGTCACACTGTTTTCCCGGAAAGCCGTTTTCAGTACCCGATACAGTTCGTTGTAGGAAACACGGTAGAGCAAGAGTTTCTCTTTGCTGATACTCAGATTCAACTGGTTTTCGAAGGCGATACCTGTCGGATTGATTCCGGTTTTTCGTCCCAGTTCCTGTTCAACGCTACGGATTGCTTCCGCTTTGGGGGCTTCCGCTTTATTACGGGTGTAAAATTCCGCCACCACATCCGGTTCACCCGTCACAAAGAGTTTCTCAAATACCGTTTCCGGCGGAGAGAAAGAAATGACAGAGAGCGGATAACGTTCCTTCAGTTTCCGGTATACCGCCTGTTCCAAAGAGGCAATAGCATTGGAAGTCTCCGTACGGAAATAAAGTTCCGCTTCGGAAGAAGACAGTTCCCGTTCCCGATTGAGAATGAAATCCTGTCTGCCGATAGAGGCTGTTTGCTCCAGTACTTCATCTTTCAGTTCCTTGAAAAGTTCATCCACCCGTCGTTTGTTTTCATCCACATGGATATTCTCATTCCATTCTATCCGGGCGATCAGTTCATTTTCCTCGATATCGGGCATCCGTTCTTTGTCTATAAAGAAAAAGAAGAATACGCAAAGCGGAATGGAAATCACACAGAACAGTACACTGAACGTTTTATGGCGAAATACCCAGTCAACACCCGCATCATAGAAGCGGTCCAGCGTGTGATCCTTGATCGGGTTATTAAATTTGAAAGAAAGCCACTTCCATTTCCGGGTGCGGACACCTGTCCGGTAAACCAGCAGATAAAGCACGGGAAGCAGCATGATACCGGTGAGATAAGACACCATCAGTCCTACAGTGACGGAAAAAGCCTGGTCAAAGAAAATAGCGCCTGCAATACCGCTCATAAAAATCAGCGGGGCAAAGACGGCAATAGTTGTCAGAGAAGAACTCAGCATGGGGGTGACCACTTCACTGGTTCCCGTCACACAAGCACGGCGCAAGGAGTATCCCCGTTCACGGTATTGCGATATATTCTCAGTCACAATAATCGAACTGTCAATCATCATTCCCAATGCCAGGATCAATCCGGCAAGTGAAATGATATTGAGAGACATATTGCAAAGGTAGAAAAAGACAAAACTGATCACGATGGACACCACCATACTGAGTCCGATAACCAAAGGAGACTTTACATCTCCCAGAAACAGAACCGCTACCAGACAAATAAAGAGAAAGCCCAGGGAGAGATTCTGTTGCAGATTAGAGATGGTGTAGTCCAGCAGTTCCGTCTGATTACGGCTGATGCTGAAATCGATCTCCGGGTATACTAACTGAAAATAGGTCATCGTGCCAACCAGCGCCTGCTTCATCTTATCCATGTTCTCATCCGCCTGTTTGATGACGGCAAGGCTCACCGCCCGTTTTCCATTGGACAGGGATACTCCTTTTTCCTTTACAGGTACGACGCTTACTTTGCAGAAGTCTTTTAACTGTACGATGCGGTCGCCCTTACGCAGATAGATATTTTCCACATCCTCCGCTGTACGCAGCAATGTCGAGAATTTAATATTGTATTCATAATACCCGTCGCGCACTGTCATGCTGCCCGGTTCCACATTATTAGAGGATAAAGCCGATTCGATATCTCCAATGGAGAGTCCCATCATGGCGAGCTTGTCCTTGTCGGGCACAATTTGTACTTGCCGTTCCAAAATTCCGGTCACGTCCACCATGGCAACTTCTTCAAGCTGCTCTATCCTGCGCTTGATGACAGACTCGGCAAACTCACACAATTCAAGGAAGGAGTGCTGTTCCGTAGCTCCGTAAGCACTGTCATTCTTCAGTGTCAGATTCAGATAGAATACGGGAATATCCGTTGCACTCGCTTTGATTACCTTCGGGCGTTCCGCTTCTTTCGGAAGATAGTTCATGGCGGCATCTATCTTCTCATTTACCTCGATAAAGGCAAGGTCGGTATTCGTTCCATATTCAAATGACAAGCGGATAATGCCCGCCCCGTCTCTCGATTCACTATGAATATCCTTCAGGGTAGAGACCTGAATCAACTGCCCCCGCAAAGGTTTGACAATCGTGTTTTCCAATTCCCGGGCAGAGGTATTGGCAGACGCCACCTGTACCGTAATCTCAGGAATAGCGATATTGGGAAGCAGCGATATAGGCAGCGTAGAGTACGTCACCAGTCCGATGATGAAACAGGCGGTAAAGGCCATCAATACGGCAATAGGGCGCTGAATTAAGAATTTTATCATAGATTCATTATTTAATTCTTAATTCTTCATTTAACATAGACTTCCGCCTCATGCGCCAGATTCAGATTTCCGGTGACGATCACCGTATCTCCTTCCAGCAGACCATCCTCGATACCTTTCTGTGACTTGTCGGAGACGACACATTCTATCGCATTCTCCAGTCCCGTATTCACATAATTCCACATTGCCTTGCCGTCTTTCAGGGTAAATACCACTTGTTTGCCGGAACGCAATACAACGGCACTCTTCGGAATAACCAGCCGCTCTCCCAGCGAACGGCGGACACTTACCCTTACATTCATTCCGCTGAACAGTTTTCCTCCCGCATTTACCAATGCTTTCACTTTCACCATGCCGTTGGCATCCACCAATGGATTTATCTCTGATACACTGCCTTCAAACGCATCTCCTCCGGCATAAGGAGTAATTACCACTTTATCTCCCATCCTGATAAAAGCAAGTTCATTTTCCAGCACTGTGAAATCAGCTTCCATTCCTTTGGAATCGATAATAGTACAGAATGCTTCAGAAGTATTTGCCGGATTATAAGGCTTTGAAAATAAATTAGCTACTACACCGTCAAAAGGAGCAATCAACGTAGCATGCTCCATCTCTCTTTTCGCCAGTTCATACTGGGATTTCGACTGTTCATACCCGCTTTTTACTTTGGCGATTTTCATTGTTTCGGCAGGGACTTTACTAAAGTCGTCAGGAGAATATCCCTGCCCGATCAGTACGTCTTTCAATTCAAGTTCGGCTTTCAGTAAAGCATCTTCCGACTGGGATAATTTCTGTTCCAGACGGAATTTATCCAGATCAGCCAGTTTCTGCCCTTTCTGTACACGGTCGCCATTCTTCACATAGATATGAGCGATGACTTCACCGGTTTCAAAACGCAGATCGGCTTTGCCACGGGCACTGATTTTGCCGTTACTCACCAGTTCGTGATGAAAATCACGCTTCTTCAATATCTGAACAGCTACTTCATTCTTCGTATCTGGAAGGACTGTGGAGACGCCTTTCTCCGATTCATCTGCAGTATTCTTCTTGTCGGAACAAGAGAGCGTCATCATACATGCAAGGCACAGTAAAAACCATGTAAAATTATTTTTCATCGTATTTATTGGTTTGTTTATTCTAATTATCTCACATATAATTTCTTGTATACTGTATGTAAGTTTGTATCATGTTTGCCAAATTTAGACAAAAATATCTATTAATCAAGTTTGTACAGTCATTTTTTTCTTCACTCATTTATTTTATTGCGATTAAATGAGTCAGTAGTTATATCAATCGTAAAATATTGCTTTTTATCTCTATAAATAAATATTTGTTCTTCCCGCCCTTTCGTAAGGTTTCTGAGCCACAACAATGCATTTTTCGGTACAATATAACGGACCTCCCGAGTAACAGCAGTCTGAATTCCTAAAGATTGCCAACCAGACACTCCATCTTGATAAAACAATTCGTAGACATCGCCCGGACTAATATAATTATCATCATTACGGGGAGAAAAAGTTATCCTACTGATGGAAGATTCTTTTTCTAACTTAAAAGTAATAGCGGATGTCATATCAGTTGCCTGAAAATAAGTTAGAATATTACCATCTGTAATGTTCCCTATCTTGTCAATCGGTTTCAAAGAAGTCATCGCATGCATAGAAATTTTCGCCTTACCTAAAGTATCTTCATACAAAGCCAACTCCGCCAACTCGACTCTAGTGCCTACCGGAGGAACATAACGAATATATTTATATTTCTGATGCGAATGCAACGGACAGAACTCATAATAATTAGTTGTAAACGAATCTTTAATCTGATATAATAAATCAGCTTGTCTGAAAGTAGTATCATTGGCTGCTTCTATCCTAGCGCCTCTGGTTGATCTATATAACCATTCGGAGATAGTTGGTTTGATAGACATCTTTCTCTTCAACACAGCTTCCTCTCTATTTATCCTGTCAGGTTCAAGCAACTCGGCCTTGCCATTTCTGAAAATAAACGAATAGCCAGCCGGATGCAACTGCTTACCATCGAAAATGAGCGTTTGATAAATGATATTAGGCTCAAGGTTATGGAAAGTCACCTTATCTCCGTTACTTATCGCCATATCTACAGGTATCCATCCATTCGGACGAAATACCCCCAAGTAAATATATCGTTCTTCTTTTTGTATAGGTACCGTCACCTCGTTTTCACCAAAATAATTGGCAGTTACATCTCTTATATAGGAATTCCTGAAAAATTTAGGTATTCCTATATCCTTTACATTAAGTAGTAAAGCCGTTGATTTTTGTTCACCAAAACAATATCTATATGCTTTCCCCTTCTTTCTGTTATCCGTAGTTATCTTATCTCGTGTTGGATCAATTTTTCCGGGCTCAAATAGAATGAAACGTCCTGTTGTATCCCGTAATGTATTCCATGTATGATAATGCTGATACTCGGGAGAATATCTGAAGAATTCAGTTGCAACTGGAATGCCACAAGCGCGCATAGCATACAGTGTTATATCACATGATTCTCTACAATAGCCAATACGATGATGATACAGAAATTCTCCATCCATGTGTGGTATAATAAGTTCTGTAAAATAATACAACTCTCGTTTCTTCAATTCTCCGCATACCATCCGACAAGCATACACCACATCTTCTCCATGATAAAGAGAGTCTAGAATGGGAGTATAATGTTCATAATAAAGTTTTCTCCACGATGATAAAGGTTCATTATCAATGCGGTAAGGCAAGATGAATTCGCAAAAATCATCAAAGTCAAGACTTCTGTTCCAAGGATATTTCTTCCATACCTTGAATGCCAGGTCTATATTCTCTATTAAATAATTACTAGTAATTACCTGTGCATCATAAACTTTAGGTAAAGAGTAAAATGAAACTTGCTTCCATTTCTTAATCGATTCCTTATCCAACTTTCTCAATGCAAGCATTTGACGAACAGAATCCAGCTGCCACCCTTCGTAAGCATACCAATGAGGCATATTTCGGATGAGGAAACGTGCTGCTTCCAACTTTTCAGGTTCCTGTCCATAATGTTCCAAAACCTTTTCCAGCTCTCCCCGATTATCTCCGGCAAAAGAGAGAGCATATTCCAACCGTTTATCAGCTGATGAACATGCAACGAATACCGAAGCAAGCACAATACAAGGAATTATTAATCTTATATATTTCATCATCATCCTATATTGTTTTAAATATTCTATTCCATCTTATCTGTTTGGTCTTAGGATCTCTGGAAAACCAGATACATTTCCCTACTCCTAAAATAAAATCATCGGGTAATACCCCCCAATAGCGGGAATCATACGAATCATTTACATTATCTCCCCGCATAAAGTAGTAATCGTGTCGGAAACAGTAACTTTCCAGTAAAGTATTTGCAAGATACACCTTGCCCTCTTCAGATACTCTCACAGGTAATCCCGTTTCATATTCAATACATTTATAGTAATCACTGTAGTTAGTAGTATCAATTCGTATAGTATCATTTATTTTAGGCAGATATACAGTTTTTGTTCCTTCATTAGTCCTCCATTGATATATCTCTCCAGGAAGTGCCACACAACGTTTACAATAAAACACTTCATCACACAGAATCATTTTCTCATTCTGTTTTGCGTATGGAAAATTGAATACTACCACGTCTCCCTTCTTCACGCCATGTGCTCCTTTCCTTCGATGAATAAGATAATGTTCCGGCCGTAAAGGATCTTTCTTGTATATTCTACGTCCGGGAATTTGCACAGAAACAAGTATGTAATCTCCACCAACCAAGGTGGGAGACATTGAATAAGTCGGAATCGTACAAGATACCAGCCAGTATACTCTGACTGAAAAATAAATCTGGAACAATATGAAAAGTCCCAATAATGCCCAACCAAACTTTTTTAATGCCCGCTTCATTGCTTTCTATTCTTATTCAAGTTCATAAAAAATTAAGCATGCAGAATTATCTCCCAGACTTTCTATTTTTTCTCGGACCTTTTTGTCTTTTATATGAGTTAATGAGCGTAACTCCTTCCCTTTTCCGAATGCAACAAATTCATTTTTATAGGAATGAACGATTACATTAAAAGGGAATGTTTTGCCTTTATCATTTTGTGAATACAGATAAAAACTACCTGTTTTAGTATATTTATCAAATAAGAAATATCCTAAAGTTATACCATACATATATTGTAACAAAATTTTAGTATCAGTCTCATAAATTCCGTCAAATCCGGTGAAGTACCCCTGCTGATCCAACTTTAATAAATCTCCACTATAAGAGGGCGTATTCTTTCTGATTTTATTTTTAGGCGCCATTTTCTGAGTCATTTCGATAATATACTTTGGCTGGAAAGAAGACGATGCAGCTGAATATGTGTATACCGTATCGCATAATGGCATAATTACATCAATATCTTTATCTGCACGTGTCATTGGATGCCAAGAAAAAGGATACACATAATTGCCCAAAGTAATCGGCTGATATGAAAAGTATCGTTTGATGACTTCTTTTTTGGTCAGGTCGAATAAAGAATAAGGTTCTGTGTTATCCATGCTCATCCCATGATAATTCAACAATTGATTATTATTAATTAATAAAGTTTGATAGCACCATTTGAAAGCACCTTCAGAAATAGTATCTGTAAACATATAGTTTCCCCAAAAATTATAATTGATCAATTTGTTTTGAACACCATCAATAATGGTGATTTGTTTCTTCTTGTTATCAATATAAAATGTACTTAGCTCACTATAGTCATCTTCCCTCTCGCCTTTTCTTCCGATTTCAGCCATTAATTCACCGTTTAAGGTATAGGTATATAGCTTTTCAGATGTCTGGACAAATAAATAATCATCATTCATTTCCAGTTTCCGGATATTATTTATCCGCTGGAAAAAAGGAACTTTTTCCAGTTCAACAATTCTCACATTTTTGTAAGCAGGAGATCCTAGCAAAGGATTATTTGCAGAGTTGAGACAATGTATTTTTATCCCATCAGGCCCTTTCGTTACAGATATAGGTATAGCGGCAATGCTATATGCAGTAAAGATAAGCGTAAAGATTAGTTTCATTATATTTCTTTTTTATAATACTTATAGTTGTATGCTTTATTCCTTGATAAAGTCGTCGTAATTCTTTCAAAATAACGATTGGTTAATTTAGGTAAATCCTTGTCAGGAATAAAAGTATCAATTACTCTCATACCTCTATCTAAGACAAACAAGTAGGGAACTACCTCTTCATCAAGAGGTATTCCTAGTGAAAACACATTATAGACTTTAGGAAAAAATCTACAAATCCGTTGAAAATCTTTTTTTTCAATTTGTACCCGATAAGTTGTAAACAATAAGATGTCAATATCAGGATATTGTTCTTCAAATTTTCTCATTTTTCTCAAAATATCCTCTACGCAAGTAGAACAACATTGAGTGGAATATCTTAAAACAAGCGTATATTCTTTTCTTTTGATCTCAGACAAATGTATGCTATCTCTGTCTTTAGTATATAATAGCATTTCGGGGTCTAATTGACAATATCCTTGTTTGGATAAGATTATATTATCTTGCAATGATATATTCTCATAAAAGAGTTTATTGACTTTTTCAGTCAACAAACTCTCTTTTTTACTATATCCATTATTAATTATATAAAATGCTATCAATAATAAGATATTCAGAGTTAACAATATAAATGTTCCACATTTCCACATCTCTATTGCTATTTAAGTTCATACAAAATCAAACATGGATTATCATCTTCCTCCAAATCTTTAATGCTTTCACGAATTTTTTCGTCTTGAAGATTTTCCAGTTCCAATAAATCTCTCGGTTGTGCATATCCTACAAATACATTTTTATATGCATAGATAGTGTTGAAAAAAGGTAATGTTGTATACTTCTCGTTCCAAGTAGTTAGATAATAATGTCCTGCTTTAGACGATTTATCAAACAAAAAATATCCCATAACAACTCCTTGATCTTTATATTCTAGTAAAATTTTCGCTTCGGTTTCAAAAATTCCAGTAAATCCAGTAAAGAATCCTTGTTCGCTTAACTTACATATATCCTCAGTATAGGAAGGTGTATTTTTTCTTATTTTCTCCTTAGGAATCATTTTTTGAGGTGTTTCTATTATGTATTTCGGTTCGAAAGAAGATGTTGCTGCTGAATAAGTGTATATTGTATCGCATAAAGGCATAATTATATCAATGTCTTTGCCGCTCCTCGCCATTGGATGCCAAGAAAAAGGATACATATAATTACCTACAGTTATCGGTTGATACGAAAAATACTGTTTTACTCTTTGTTTGCGCATATCGAATAAAGAATATGCTTCTGTATCATTCATATCCATCATATTATGACTTAATAACTGATTGTCTTCAGTCAAAAAAGTGTAATGACAACTCTGAAAGGACCCTGCTGGCACAGAAACTGTGGATAAATATTTCCCATAAAAATCATAATTGATTAATACATTTTTATAATTATCTATAATTGTCACCTGCTGTTTTTTATTGTCGATATAAAACGAGCTTAAGACAATATATTCTTCCGGTCCTTCTCCTTTTCTACTAATTTGAGATACAAATTTACCTTCTCTTGTGAATGTATACAATTTTCCAAATTCTGATACGAATATAATAGAATCATTCATTTCTATTCGATTTACATTACTAATCAGGGAAACTGGAGACGTTTCCAGCTTTATAATTTCTACGTGTTTGTAAATCGGTGTCTCTTGCAGAGGTTCTTCTGAAGGATTAAGATTACGGACTGTTTCACTTGATGTTTTTTTTTCAGGATTACATGATACTACAATAATGCTACTTAAAAAAAGCATTATCATATAGACTTTCTGTTTCATAGTACTTATTTTATTATACATATATACGGTTATCTAACCCTAAGTCCCTGTTTATCAGATAAGCAGCAATTTCCTGTACTAGTTGTACATGCCCAACGTTCCCATGCAAGTTCATATTTTTCTCCTTTCTTATAAGAAACTTTAAAAACAGTAAATCCCCAAAGCGTAAGTTCCCCTGTTCTTTCGCAAGTTAGTTTCTCAATCCCCGAATCTGTACATATTAATGCCATATTCCAATAGCCATTCTTATTATGACATTCCCTTTCGTCAGTGATATTAGCACCTGTATCACTTTCTCCATCTCCGGTACTTCCTCCGCTTTCACCACTTTCTCCATCACTATTCTCACTTAGCGCATCAATGGAAGTCATCGTCAAATCATACACGTGATTTGCTTCCAACACTGTCTTCACATTAAACACAGTTACAGCACCCAGTACAAGAGCGGCAACAACATAAATCATTTTCTTTTTCATTTTGATTAGTTTTTAATTAGTTAGTAATTCGATTATTTAATAAAATATTCATTTCCATGCGCATTTCATGTATTGCTTTAGAGTATACCTTAGGTTCCTTAGTCAATACAATATTTATCATCTGTTTCATTTTCGTTTCATGGTAAAAGTCTGGTTCAGCATAAAGTTTTGCCAACAAATAATAAGGATAAATACGAATTGGCAATAATAAAGCAGCCGCTTTATAGCATTTCTCCGCATCAGCAAAGTTTCCTAAAGCCTGATAGCATTGTCCTTGTAGAGTATAAATACTAGGATGGCAACTTACTAATTTTGCACGTTCTAAAATGACTATCGCTTCATCATACCTTTTTTGAGCAAATAAATTTCCTGCATATTTCATCAGGTAATTAAAGTTATGTTTAAAGAAGTCATATAACCGTCCATATCCTGTCGAAGCCTCTTTTTGTAAAGATTGATCCTGTAATACCTTTATATAATATAAACGTTGGGAAAGTTCATTTACATTGCATAGTTTGTAAAGACACAAAATATTTCCTGCCAACATAGATATTAGTAACAATAGAGTACATATTCGTGGAATACAGGCATTCTTCTCTATTATCCCTTTAGGATTAGTGACACAAACTACAAGTAATAATACTCCCATCATTAGAAATGGAAGAACTTGAAAAGGATAGGAGGATAATGAAAAAAGTAGCAAAGAGATAAGGCCGGAACAAGCGATATAATCTTTATTAGATATTCCTTTACCGACTACCCAAACTATCAGCATCAAAAACAGCATCAGCAAAATAATGCCACCCTCTACGCATAATTGTAACAATTCATTAAAAGCATATTCAGGTGCTCCTGCTACTCTTTCTTCTTGTTCCGTATATTTTTCCGATGCAAAATAAGTTGATTGCATCTCACCATATACATGAGAAAAAGTTCCCGGGCCATACCCTAACAACGGTTTATTCGCAATTACTTTACACGTCGTCTTCCATATAAATAATCGGCCATTAGCCGAATCAGCTTTCATCTGATAAAGCAACACTGATGCACACACAATAATAATAGCTACAGTTATATAAAGCAAAGTAGCAGTATAGAAATGCGTCTGCAAATAAGACTTTGCCTTAGTGATCCACTTAAAATGTATAACCAATACCCACAGACTACTAAAGGACAAAGCTAACCATGCCGAACGACTCATCCCGGCAGGCAAAATGCATAGCATCAAAGCGAAAGCTACTAGCCACAAATATCGTGTCTTCCCCATAGACTGGAGCAGACAACCTAAATTAATAGGAAAAATCATAGCTAAATAACCGGAATAAGGTCCAGGATTATAAAAAGGTCCAGTGATGGCAAATAATCTGTGATTAGATGGTTGCAATCCATAAAGCTGCAATAATCCCCATATAGACAACATACAACCAATAGCAACAATGCCACCAAAGAGAATGGGTCGAGATATTGTAGCATTCATCAATAGAATCCTTAGTGCATACCATAATATCAATAATAAAATAGCATACATTATTTTCCAATTGGCTAATTGAAGTTCATAATCATATCGAACGATATAGTAAACCACTAAAATAGATATTAGTACATCCGCTACAGATAATTGAAAAATTTTCTTCTTTGTAAGAAATGAAAGAATGGCCGTTATAGTGACCAAACATATCCCCAAAGAGACAGGGAAAAGTAGAAAATAGTTATCAAACATACTATAGCGCCCCCAAAAGCTACTGCATAACATTCCACAGATAGCCAATGTGACTCCTATTGACAATATAACACATTTCCTATTTTCCATCATTCAATTTTATTGAATCAGGAAAGTTTAGAAGCTTAGAAAAGATACGCTTTCAGTTTTTCATTCTGATGAGGTAATACTGTGGTTATATAACCAAATACGGCAATATAGAAGAAGCTGTGTTTTTCTGTGTCTTTCAATAGTTTCTCGCGCTTTCTAGATTTTAGGGTTAACTAATTTTGTTTGAGTGAATAATATTCTGTATAAAGATAGTGGTTATTTTTCAATATACAACATTATGAGCGACTTTATTCTATTTATACTATAAAAATTATTATTCAAGTTCATATAATAGAATATTTTCTATTCTGAATAGGAAATCACGGTTATTAGCTTCTGAAAGCATTTTCCTCTAGTCATAATCAAATCCCATATTTTTCAATTAATATATCTATAGCATTTTTCTTAAAAAAATATTGATACACAATAGGATTATCGTCTTCTAATAAAGTTTCAACCAATTTAGCAAGAGATTTATCTGTACCTTCCAATATTAGATCTTTTTCAGCGCAGAGAAAATCAGCAGAATAAAAGCCTAAATGCTCATTTGATACTCCGCCAGGTAAAAGCAAATCTGAATAAAGATTCAAATTAGAATCATAAATACTAGATATTTGAATTGATCTTTTTTTATCCCAAATCACCGTACTTTTATTACTAATTGACATAAATAAATAATCTGAAGAAGATTCAATAGCAGTGATTCCCCAACCTATATTATTTTTTTTCAATGTTTCAATCAATTCAAAAAAGCCCAAGTCTTTATGTTCTTCTATAAAACTCTCACTTGGCTCATTTTCCGGCATATTTAGATAATATCTAGACATAATTTTCCCCTCCTCATATACAAAAAGCTCATTCGATAAAACTGATATAAAGAAATATTGATCATCTAATAACGCTATTGGATAATGCAAAAAAGAATAATGTACATTTTGGGTTGCCATTTTTTTTGCTTTTAATAATGTTTCGCCAATTAATAAGTTATTCTTGATTCTAAATGTACTGTATTCACTTTTGCTTAGAGAATAATCATTGGATAACGGATAATACGCAATAAGCTCTCCTTCACCACACATCATAGCAGATTCAATGTTAGCATCTTTGGCATTTAATTGAATTGTATTAGAGTAAGTTCCAATATAGCTATACTGCAAAATCTTTCTCGCTGAATTACAGATAAGACATACTAACTTATTATCACGATCTAAATAGAAATTATCCGAATAAACATATTCATCAGGCCCTATTCCTCTATGACTTATTTCATTAATAAAATGTCCTTCTTCATCAAAAACAAATAATCCTCTAGAATCTTTTACAAAGTAAAAATTTCCATCATTCTTTATACATTCAATATCACTCAACAAGCATTCACTTGTTTCCAAAGGAATATATTTGATACTATCTACAATGTCATACAAGTCGATTTGTATAGGACAATCTTTATTCAAAATATCAATGATTTCAATGCCATCTTTATGACATGAAACCTGTCGTTGACAGGATGACATAGTTAGAAAAATTATCATAATAACTCTTCCCACATGTACCAATCCTATCAACGAACTATTATTTCTACCAATCATCACTAATTTGATATAATATTTCTCACTTCACCAATTCTACTATTAAGACAACAGTTACCTGGAGAATCTTTGTCACAATTTCCTAATTCATAAGTTAATGCTAAATCGGAAATAGGCTTCGCATTAACTAGAGAAAAGAATACACCATATCCTCCTATAAAGAGGACAATAATTATCATTAATAATATTTTGTTTTTCATAATCATCATTTTATATCATATATAATTCCTTCGACAGAAGCAATAACAGATAACAGAATTATGCTTTTAGGTCTCATTTTGTTTTACTTTATGTTGTTTTGCACTACAAAGATAACATATTTCGCAACGATTTAAGGTTTCTCATCTAAAAAAGATATAGTTCAATAGAAGAAAAGCCACTTTGTAGTCAAACAAATATTCATAATATAAATATTGTAGCATTAAAACTCTTATTTATTAAGCTATACTTATATAAATATTTTACTATTTAACAAGAGTGAAAACAGAATTTCCCAAACCTTTGATTATCAACAATATACAAATCGTCATTTTTCCTTTAAAACCAAAAGGGCGTTCCTTTAAAACCAAGACCCCGTTTCTTTAAAACCAACGGGCCTTTGGTTTTAAAGAAACGGACCATAAAAAGGCAAAAAGAATAAGTTTGTTAACAATATTCAATATCCGATAAGAATAAAACAAGACTAGGTACTTTATTAACATTATTCGATTTGCATAATTCTATTCAAATAACTACCTTTACGGAAAATTGAAACAGGTATGACTAAAGAAATTAACCCATTTATAGTAACTGGAAAAATAGAACCCGAGTACTTCTGCGATCGCGTGAAAGAATCAGAGAGGCTGGTTAAATCATTAACCAATGGCAATAACCTTGTCATTATCTCACCCAGAAGAATGGGTAAAACGGGACTAATCCGTTTCTGTTATGAGAAACCTGAAATAAAAGAAGAATATTATACTTTCTTCATTGACATACTCCATACATCAAGCTTAAGAGAATTCACTTATCTGCTTGGCAAAGAAATTTATGAAACACTATTGCCCCGCAGTAAGAAAATGGCAAGCCTGTTTATCCAGACAGTTAAATCAATCAATGGTAAATTCGGATTTGACCCGCTGACCAATCTACCTACTTTCAATCTGGAACTGGGAGATATTGATCGACCCGAATATACACTGGAAGAAATATTTCAATGTCTGATAGCAGCAGACAAACCTTGTATTGTTGCCATCGACGAGTTTCAACAAATTGCTAAATATCCCGAGAAGAATATAGAAGCATTACTACGCACACACATACAGACAATAGAAAACAGTAACTTCATCTTTGCCGGAAGTGAACGGCATATGATGCAGGAAATGTTTCTATCTTCATCCCGTCCATTCTACCACAGTGCCGATATTTTGGAACTGAAAGCCATTGTACCGGAAATCTATATACCATTTATCGCAGACCATTTCCAAAAAAGAAAACGGCATATTGAAATCGAAAATATAGAAAAAGTATATCGGCTATTCAAAGGACATACCTTTTATATTCAAAAAACATTCAATGAAGCTTTTGCAGATACACCGAAAGGGAAAGAATGTACACTGGAAATTATCAAAACAGCTATAGATAACCTTATTGCATATAATGATACAATCTTTCGGGAAATCTTATCTAATATTCCCGAAAAGCAGAAGGAATTGCTTTATGCCATTGCCAAAGTAGGTGAAGCAGAAAACGTCACATCAGCGAAATTTATCAAACGATACAGTCTGACATCCGCAAGTTCTGTACAGTCCGCAACTAAAAAACTGCTTGAAAAAGACATTATTACAGAAATCAATAAAGTATATTCGGTTACCGACAAGTTCTTTGGTATGTGGATCAATACTATTTATGGCAATAAATATACCCTTTAGCAAAAACGCAACTACAATTACCATCAAATAAATCACAAAGTTAACACAATATATGGTAATTACCGAATGCCAATTATATTATTATGTTCTCACTATAAATATTTTAGCCCTATTTCTCTTCAATATCCTTGTTTTTCAAAACACATACGTTATCTTTGTAGTTATAGTACAAAATAAAGCAAAACAAAATGAAATCTAAAAACATCATTCTATTGTTTACTTTGGCATTGCCATTGTTCAGTTGTAGTGAATCACAAAAAAGAGTATCCTTTAGCGAAAGCACAACTGCTAAATCTACCGCTTTGAAGGAAGCCTTTATCTCCATTCCAATGGATATAAAAAAGAAAGGAGATATCTTATATGCCGGTGATTTTAAAGGAGACAGCCTTTTATACTGCTATAGTCTTAGTGAACAACGCTTTGTAAATCAAATGCTGCCACAAGGACAAGGACCTGATGAATTTTTAAGCCCTGTCGAATTCTTTCTGTCTGATTCGTCTGCCTTCATACACAATCGATGGCACTTCACAGCGCAAAACTATATATTCAACACGAAAGACTTTTCCATCCAGCGACAAGGAGAGTTGATACACCTGCCCATGAGCATTGACAGAGTCTATCCGATAAGCGAATCACGCTTTATAGCGTCCGGTGTTTTTGAAGATTGCAGATTCCTTATTTTAGATAATGACGGCAATGTTATATCCAAATGCGGCGACTTCCCGAACTATCAAAGTGGAGAAGAAAACATACCCAATACGGCTAAAGGTATGTTTCATCAATCACAATTCGGTTACAACACCGACCGGAAACGTCTGGCATGTGCTACCAATAATGTACTTGAGCTATGGGACTATAAGCCGGAAACATTAACGCTCCATAAAAGACTATTGTTAGCACCCTATCATTATCAGTTCAATTCAAGCCCAGACGGTGTGTATGCGGAAAGTGATAATCCTGATGCCGAACTGGGAGCACGAGGCATTGCCGTTTCCAATAACTATGTTTATGTACTGTATAACCCAAACACCAATCGGATGCACGAAGAACAAAAAGAAACTCTAAACAGCGAGATTTGGGTTTTCGACTGGGAAGGAAAACCGATACGTAAAATTTTGCCAGATACTCATATAGAATGCTTCTGTGTAGATGAAACCGATACTTCATTTTATTGTGTAATGACTGCACCGGACTATTGTATTGGGATAGTGTCACCATCCCATTAACATAGTGACAGTATGTGCCAAGGATAGTGTCACTATCCCGAGCACATACTGTCACTATAACAAATCGAATATTTTGAGCTATTCTTGTCCTAGTCCGCCCGCTGTGTAGGCAGCGTAAACTCCTGAGAATCACAGATTACCCCATTCTCATCGGACACCGCTACGCGGAAAGTCACTTCACCATCTTTCAGCTTACTTCCGGCATAGACTGTAGCCGTATAGCGGATACCCTCACCCGGAAGAATTTCTTCTATCATTACAGTAGGAGAAATGCCGATATGTTTCACTTTCCCGACCGTCTCTACAATAGGAACCACGTCATAAACCGGATTCCGTCCTTCATTCATGATTTCAAAGATGATCTTGCTGCTTTCTCCCCCGTCTATCGCATGATTACGGTTATCGTCAATAAAGCGAATCTTGCGCAGTTTCAACTGAGTCAGTTGCTGCTGAGTCTGTGTCCGAGGTTTAAACTTAGAGTGAGACTGCCCTTGTCTGACTTCCGGAACGTAAGCATATTCCTCTATCGGGTCCGGTTTCGGAGCAGTCAGCGCATTCCCTATCGCTGCACCGGCAATGGTGCCAACAATATTTCCAATGGCAGAGCCGCGATATCCGCCCCTCCAGCCACGATTATTATCTCCGATAAGTCCGCCTATCGAACTTCCCAGACTTCCCCCAATTGCAGCACCACCTACAATTGCTCCGGGATTTCCCATACGTCCCGATGCACATCCGCTCAATATCAGAGCAGAAAGCAGAATTACAGTTAGTTGTTTCCTCATGATCATCTCTAATTTTACTATGATTACTCTATCACTTTAAAACGTGCAAAACGCAACAATAGTTGCTTGTCCCCTGCATTTTTAAAATGAATCGTTGCTTTTGCATTATCACCCGTTCCTTCTACCCTGATCACTTCGCCCAAGCCGAAACGTTCGTGTTCTATCATCTGCCCCGCCTGTACTCCTGTTACAGATGCCGAGCCGGCTGAAGCCGACCGTATACTGCTTCCACTCACCGCACTGACCTTCTTCAAATTCTTCGGCACAGTGGGCGCAATCACCTGAGCCTTCGGACGTTCACGATCAGAAAATTTAGTACCATAAGGCGTTCGTGTAGGAGATGCCGCACGTGTAAATCCACCTTCGATCTCCCTGCGGAAACGCCCCGCACCTTCGTCTACCGACCGGCTGACTCCCGCCTCATGCGGCAACCGCAAATAATTCACATCGATATCGCGCAAGAAACGGCTGGGACTTCCAAACTCCATCTTTCCATAACGGAAACGGGTCTTGGCAAAAGAAATATAACAATGTTCTTCGGCACGGGTAATGGCCACGTAGAACAAACGGCGCTCCTCTTCCAGAGCACGCGGAGAATCGCCCACCATACCACTAGGGAAAAGGTTTTCTTCCAGCCCCACTACGAATACGTTTTTGAACTCCAGCCCCTTGGCCGAATGAACGGTCATCAACGTTATCTTTTCTCCATCATCCGCTTTGTCCGAGTCCTGATCAGTAAGCAAGGCAATCTCCGAAAGGAAATCTGTCAGAGAAATATTCGGGTTGCCTTCTTCCTGCCGCAACGCGCAGAAATCATTCATACCATTCACCAATTCCTCAATGTTTTCCTTACGACTCAGATTCTCCGGCGAAGTATCCTGACAGACATCATTGATGATGCCGGACCGGCGGATAATATCCGTTCCTATCTCATACGCACTCTTGTCCACCTGATCGGTCATAAAGCCTTCTATCAGTTCACGGAAACCTTGCAGTTTGGTGTGCGTACCTTTATTAATGTTCAGCCCGTAGCTCAATGGTTCGCAAAGCGCCGCCCAAAGACTGACACCATTTTCAGTGGCAGCGGAGATGATTTTTCCAACTGTCGTATCACCGATGCCACGGGCAGGATAATTAATGATTCGCTTGAATGCTTCTTCATCATTCGGGTTCACTACCAAGCGGAAGTAAGCAATGACGTCCTTAATCTCCTTACGCTGGTAGAATGAAAGTCCGCCATAGATTTTATAGGGCATACTCCGTTTCCGAAGAGCCTCCTCGAAAACACGGCTCTGCGCATTCGTACGGTATAATATGGCAAAATCAGCATAGCCGTAACTATGTTCCCGACGCAGTTCAGCTATCTTATTGGCTACGATATCCCCTTCTTCCACATCACTGTAAGCCTGAAACACGCCAATCGGTTCGCCCCGTTCTTTTTCAGAGAATACTTCTTTCCGAATCTGACGTTCATTCTTTTCGATCAGACTGTTGGCAGCACAGACAATGGTTTGCGTAGAACGATAATTCTGCTCCAGTTTAAAGACTTTCGTGTTAGGATAAACCTTCGTGAAATAAAGGATATTATCAATATCCGCTCCACGGAAAGAGTAAATACTCTGCGCATCATCGCCTACCACACAAACACGCTGATTTTCTTTCGTCAACTGGAGTACGATGCTATGCTGGGCATAATTCGTATCCTGATACTCGTCCACCAGCACATAACGGAACTGCTCCCTATAACGGGCCAGCACTTCCGGAAAGTCGCGGAACAGAATATACGTATACACCAGCAGATCATCGAAATCCATAGCTCCCGCCTGACGGCATCTTTCCCAGTAACGGGTATATATTTCACGGACAGCGGGCACTTTGGCTGCCATATCTCCTTCATACGCTTCTTTGTTGGCGGCATATCCCGTAGGAGAAACCAAATGGTTTTTGGCACTCGAAATGCGGGCCTGCACCATCCCCGGCTTATATGTCTTTTCGTCCAGTCCCATCTCCTTGATGATGGAACGGATCAGACTTTTACTATCCGCCGAATCATAAATAGTAAATTGGGAAGTGAATCCGATATACTTTGCTTCGGCACGGAGAATACGGGAAAAGACAGAATGGAAGGTACCCATCCACAAATAACGTGCCCGCTCCATGCCCACCTGACGGGCTATACGATCTTTCATCTCACGCGCCGCCTTATTGGTAAAGGTCAGTGCGAGGATGTTCCACGGTTGATAGCCGTTTTCCAGCAGATAGGCAATTTTATAAGTCAACACACGTGTCTTTCCCGAACCTGCACCGGCTATCACCAGCGAAGGCCCGTCGTTATAAGTCACTGCTGCACACTGACTCTCATTTAATTCCTCTATATAGTTGGTATTCATAACAGCATTATAAAAACAATGAGGATTTTTAACAAACCCTTGGCGTTCAAATTTGTTTCAATACGACAAAAGTATAACATTCATTTGACAATGAAGATATTTTTATGAATTTTCATCACTAACTATTTAACCTAATCACTCAAAGCAATGAAAAAGAGTATATTTTTATCATTTATTTTATGTTTGTGCCTTGTCGCCTGCATACCACAGCAAGCAATGGCACAAAAGCAAAGCCGCATGGAAAAGCTGCTGAGGTATCTGAACGACAATGACGCCGACAAATGGCAGAAGAACAGGGAAAAACTGGATGACGAAACAAAGGCGTACTATGCCGAAGATTTATCATTGATGGACGTCCTCAACGACCTGTGGAACGGACAGAGCGAACAGGCAGCCACCCTCTATTTCGGCTGCTACGAGAAAGCCGCCCAAAATAACTTCCCCAGTATCTGTGAAGGGGAAAAGATTCCGCTTTCTCAGATACGGGACAAGGCGGACCAGTCCATTATCAACCTGCTGGAGGCCTCGAAAGATAAAATTCCTTTCAGCCGGGCACTGCTGGACAGCATTCACGCCACCGAATATCCGGTTGACTCCGCCATGCTGCAACGGCTGCAGAACATCCGCGAGGTGGCGCTGCTGGAAGGAATGCTCAAAGCCCCCACTCCCATCATCTACCAGACTTACGTCAAGGAGTATCCCAACGGAAAATTTATCGCACAAGTCAACGCCTCCGAAAACGTACGGCTCTACCAACTAGTGAAGACCACCCCGACTCCTGCAAACTTCAAAGCCTTCTTTGAAGACCCCGAAATGCAGAAGTATTATCAAGACAGAGGTCCGCGCCCCTATCTTGCCGAGGTCCGTACCTTATATGATGATTTCCTTTTCCAACGTATCGACAGCCTGAAAAAAGAAGGAAATGCCACCGCCATCCGGCAGATCATCGATGATTATAAGAATACACCTTATCTGGCCACCGGTGCACGGACTCACCTGAACGATCTTGAATATCTCAGTGAAAAGGCAGACTTCGAGCTTCTGAAACCGGCAATAGTCAACTCCGAATCGCTCGGTTTATTGCAGGAATTCCTCAAAACACACAAGTATAAGGAATTTCGTGACCAGGCAAAAAATTTGCGTGCTCCATTTATCCTGCAAGCCATTGTTTCCACCCCGACTACCGTGAAATATTACACTCAAGGACGATTGATAAAGTGCTGCGAAACCGACAGCACCGGCAATATTACGACCAGCTACACCTACAATGACAAGGGGCAGCTTACCACCACATTATCCGTGACTGAAAAGAACGGGCAACCCATCAACGAGGTGCAAACCAGCAGGCTGTACGACCCGCAAGGCCACTGCATCTTCGAAGTGAAAACTAATCCGAAAACCAAAACGGACTTTTACCGCCGTGCACGCCGCATCGGTATCGACGGTAGCATCGAAAGCGATTCTCTAAAATACATGGACGGCAGATATACCGTCAGCAGCTACAACAAGCAGGGATTACTGACGGAAACCAAAGAGTACAACAAGAACGGGGAAATGGAGGGATATACAGTCAACAAATATGATGACAAAGGCAGAATGACCGAATCTCAGCATCAGAATATGCTCTTTGTCAATTCGCCCAACCAGATTCTCTCGCAAAAAGAACTGTATGAATATGATAAATACGGATACCTCACCCGCATCGTCTACCAACGTATCTTCGGCAACAGCCAGAAGACGTCCGGCTGCCTGACCTGCCTGTACGACGAGTACGGAAACCGGATCGACGGTGACTCCTATTACGAATATGACAATACGGGACAATGGATATGCCGCACCAGCTATGACAACCCGCAGCAAGTGGAACGTATACAGTACATTTATAAATAAAAATAAAATACCGTGAACCTTTTGCGAACTATGGCTGTTATTATAGTATAACAAAACCATTTAAAGTTTTGACAATATGAATACTATATTAATGTCTTTAATAATTATGACCATGACTTACGAAATGCCTAAACTTCCTTACGCAAACAATGCGCTGGAACCTGTAATCAGTCAGCAAACGATAGATTTCCATTACGGAAAACATCTGCAAACATATGTAAATAATCTGAATAGCCTTGTGCCCGGAACAGAATATGAAGGCAAAACGGTAGAAGAAATCGTTGCCACCGCTCCCGATGGAGCTATCTTCAACAACGCCGGCCAAGTGCTGAATCACAATTTATATTTCCTCCAATTCGCTCCGAAACCTTCGAAAAAGGAACCGGCAGGCAAACTGGGAGAAGCCATCAAACGTGATTTCGGCAGCTTTGAAAACTTCAAGAAAGAATTCAATGCAGCAGCAGTCGGATTGTTCGGTTCAGGATGGGCCTGGCTGTCAGTAGACAAGAACGGTAAACTGCATATCACCAAAGAAGGAAACGGCAGTAACCCTGTACGCGCCGGACTGAAACCACTTCTGGGTTTTGATGTGTGGGAACACTCCTACTACCTGGACTACCAGAACCGCCGCGCCGACCACGTAAACGCCCTGTGGAACATCATCGACTGGGATGTGGTAGAAAAACGAATGTAACCGGACTCATTAAAATTAAGCTAAACTATACTATTGAAAAGGTCGTTGTGAATTTCACAGCGGCCTTTTTTCTAGCATAAAAAACTAAACTATCTATTGTATTTCAAAGGCATAATTTGTATTTTTGCAATAGCCGAAAATCAAAACAGACAATTATGACACTTCAGCTAAAAAATAAAAAATGGCGCATTGTCTACGTTATTTCCTTTCTTTTATTCTCCTTTACAGGCAATGCGGCTATTCCGGAAGAACCGGAAGAGGAGATTCTTTTCGTGACGTCCTATAATTCCGATACTAAATATACCTACGATAATATCAACACGTTCGTAGAAACGTACCGCCAACTGGGTGGCAAGTATTCCACCATCGTAGAAAACATGAATGTTACCGACCTCAATCAATCCAGAAAATGGAAAAAAAGACTTACCAACATTCTGGACAAACATCCGAACGCCAAGCTGGTTATCCTGCTGGGTGGCGAAGCGTGGAGCAGTTTCCTGCACCTCGAAGACGAGAAGTACAGACAACTGCCCGTATTTTGCGCTATGGCATCGCGCAACGGCATCCGTATTCCGGAAGACTCTATTGATATACGGACTTATGAACCTCAGAGTATCGACTTAACGGAAAGAATGAACAAATACAATATAATATACTGTAACACATATGAATATGATATCGATAAGGACATAGAAATGATGCGAAGCTTTTATCCGGATATGGAGCATTTAGTGTTCATCTCGGACAACACCTACAACGGACTTGCCGAACAAGCGTGGGTAAAAAAGAATATGAAACGCTATCCGGAAATATCGACGACCTATATTGACGGCCGTATCCACACCCTTGATGCTGCCGCCAAACAACTACGCGATGTCCCCAAAAATTCGGTTGCACTACTGGGTATCTGGAGAATTGACAATCGGGGCATAACGTATATGAACAACTCTGTATATGCTTTCTCCAAAGCGAATCCAGAGTTGCCTGTTTTCAGCCTGACTGCTACCGCCATCGGTTATTGGGCAATCGGAGGATATATCCCCCAATACGACGGAATAGGGAGAAGCATGGGAGAACAGGCTTATCAATTTCTGGACAAGGGGAAAAACAATGTCGGCCACATTCATTTGTTGCCCAACAGATACAAATTTGATGCCAACAAACTGCATGAATGGGGATTTCAGGACAAGAAACTACCTTTCAATTCACTTATCATCAACCAACAGGTGCCTTTCTTTCAGGCATATCGGACGGAAGTGCAATTCATCCTGTTTACCTTCCTTGTACTGATAGGCGGACTGTTTATCTCACTGTATTATTATTACCGGACAAAAATCTTAAAGAATCACCTTGAGAAGACTACAGCCCAACTAAGGGAAGATAAAAAGAAACTGGAATTATCGGAAATTGCACTACGTCATGCCAAAGAGCGTGCCGAAGAAGCCAATCAACTGAAAAGTGCCTTCGTATCAAATATGAGCCACGAAATACGGACACCGCTGAACGCCATTGTCGGCTTTTCCAGCCTGCTGATCGATACCGTGGAAACAACGGACGAGCAGAAGGAATATGCGGATATCATCCAGACTAATTCCGAATTGTTATTGCAACTGATCAGTGATGTACTGGATGTATCACGTCTGGAATCAGGCAAACTGCTGTTCAAGTATGAATGGTGCGAACTGGTAAATCATTGCCAGAACATGATCACACTGACCAGAAAGAACCGGACAAGAGATATAGATGTCAGGCTTCAGATGCCGAAAGAGCCTTATATGCTCTATACCGATCCGCTACGTTTGCAGCAGGTTATCATCAACTTACTGAACAATGCGTTGAAGTTTACTCCCGACGGCGGAAGTATCACGCTGAATTATGAAATAGATGAAGAAGACCAGTGTATGCTGTTCTCTGTGACCGATACAGGCTCGGGCATCCCCGAAGACAAGCAGGAACTGGTATTCCAGCGTTTTGAGAAGCTCAACGAATTTGTGCAGGGAACAGGCTTGGGACTGGCAATCTGCAAACTGACCATACAACGCATGGGAGGCGATATCTGGATTGACAAGAATTATAAGAACGGAGCACGGTTTGTCTTTTCTCATCCTATCAAAAAACGGGAATCGGAAGAAAAATGAAAAAAAACCGGATAATTTGATGAATCTTTGTTTCTTTTTCGCTTACTTTGCTCCCGTAAAGACAAAGGGGTGCCCCAAAGAGGGGCTGAGATTATACCCTAGGAACCTGAGGCAGTTAGCACTGACGTAGGGATTGTGTTTCTTTCTTATCGCCTTTCTATATAAGCACGCTCTTTGTATTTACTTTCAACTTATTAATACTGATAGGACAATGAAAGTACAAGTTAACAACAAAGAGGTGGAAATGACTCCTGCTTCTACCCTTACACAACTGGCTGCCCAACTGGAACTTCCGGCACAAGGCATCGCTATTGCCGTAAACAACAAAATGATTCCACGTTCCGAATGGGAGAAATTCGCGTTACAGGAGAATGATAACCTCGTGGTCATCAAAGCGGCTTGTGGAGGGTAAAAGTATGGTCAGTCTACAATTTATCACCCACCAGACCGATCGGTATACTTATTTCGAATCGGCACTCATGGCACTTGAAGGAGGATGTAAATGGATTCAGCTACGCATGAAGGAAGCTCCGTATGAAGAGGTGGAAGCTGTTGCCCTCCAACTAAAGCCTCTCTGCAAAGAAAAAGAAGCGATCTTACTTCTGGATGATCACGTCGAACTTGCCAAAAAGCTGGAAGTGGACGGAGTGCATCTGGGCAAAAAAGACATGCCGATAGATCAGGCACGACAATTACTTGGAGAAGCATTTATTATCGGAGGTACGGCAAATACATTCGAAGATGTCGTACAGCACTACCGTGCCGGAGCGGATTACCTCGGCATCGGTCCTTTCCGGTTTACCACTACAAAGAAAAACCTGAGTCCTGTTCTGGGACTGGAAGGTTATGCCGCTATTTTATCTCAGATGAAAGAAGCGAATATCGAACTGCCGGTAGTAGCCATCGGAGGAATCACCTGTGAGGATATACCCGCCATACTCGAAACCGGAGTGAACGGAATAGCACTTTCCGGAACGATTCTTCGGGCGGAGGATCCGGCAGCGGAAACACGAAAGATTTTGAACATGAAATGTATAATCAAATAAAATAATTGAAAAGTGGAAAAGTTAGTAATTGCAGGCCGTGAGTTCGACTCCCGCCTTTTTCTGGGTACAGGAAAATTCAATTCCAATGAAGTAATGGAACAAGCCATTCTGACATCGGGCACTGAAATGGTAACCGTAGCAATGAAGCGCATCGACATGGATGACAAAGAAGACGACATGCTGAAACATATTATTCATCCGAATATCCAGTTGCTACCCAACACATCGGGAGTACGCGATGCGGAAGAAGCTGTTTTCGCCGCACAGATGGCACGTGAAGCTTTTGGTACCAACTGGCTGAAACTGGAAATCCATCCGGATCCGCGCTATCTGCTCCCCGACTCTATCGAAACCCTGAAGGCTACAGAACAGCTTGTCAAACTGGGCTTCATCGTATTACCCTATTGCCAGGCCGACCCTGTGCTCTGCAAACGACTGGAAGAAGCCGGTGCCGCTACCGTAATGCCGCTGGGTGCTCCCATCGGAACTAACAAAGGACTGCAAACCAAAGAATTCCTGCAGATTATTATCGAACAGGCCGGTATCCCCGTTGTCGTAGATGCCGGAATCGGTGCACCGAGCCACGCTGCCGAAGCAATGGAACTGGGAGCTTCTGCCGTACTGGTAAATACCGCCATCGCCGTAGCAGGCAATCCGGTAGAAATGGCGTTGGCCTTCAAAGCCGCCACCGAAGCCGGAAGACGGGCATACGAAGCAGGACTGGGTCTGCAGGCTGATAACTTTATAGCAGAAGCAAGTTCACCTTTAACTGCATTTTTGGAATAAGTAATAGGTGATAAGTAATAGGTAATAAGTAGGGAGTAGTGTTTGTTTCACTATTCTTAATAATACGATAATAAAATTCTATGGAACAAAAAATAAAATTTTCCCGTTCTCAGAAAGTGTATCTGCCGGGTAAACTCTATCCGAACATCCGTGTAGCCATGCGGAAAGTTGAACAAGTGCCCAGTGTCAGCTTCGAAGGAGAAGAAAAGATAGCTACTCCGAATCCGGAAGTATACGTATATGACACCAGCGGTCCGTTCAGTGACCCGTCAATGAGCATTGATCTCAAGAAAGGACTTCCCCGCTTACGTGAAGAATGGATTGTGGGACGCGGTGACGTAGAGCAACTCCCCGAAATCACTTCGGAATACGGACAAATGAGACGTGATGACAAAAGTCTGGATCATCTCCGCTTTGAACACATTGCCCTTCCCTATCGTGCCAAAAAGGGAGAAGCCATCACTCAGATAGCATACGCCAAACGAGGAATCATCACTCCGGAAATGGAATATGTGGCGATCCGCGAAAATATGAACTGTGAGGAACTGGGAATCGAGACTCACATTACTCCCGAATTTGTCCGTAAAGAAATAGCAGAAGGACGTGCAGTGCTGCCTGCCAACATCAATCATCCGGAAGCCGAACCGATGATTATCGGCCGTAACTTCCTAGTGAAAATCAATACGAATATCGGAAACTCCGCCACCACTTCCAGCATTGACGAGGAAGTGGAAAAGGCTTTATGGAGCTGCAAATGGGGAGGTGATACGCTGATGGACCTTTCAACAGGAGAAAATATTCATGAGACACGTGAATGGATCATCCGCAACTGCCCTGTACCGGTAGGCACTGTACCTATCTATCAGGCACTTGAGAAAGTGAATGGTGTAGTGGAAGACCTTAACTGGGAAATCTATCGGGACACACTGATCGAACAATGCGAACAGGGAGTAGATTATTTTACGATTCATGCAGGTATCCGCCGTCATAATGTTCATCTTGCCGATAAACGTCTGTGCGGCATTGTCAGCCGTGGAGGAAGCATCATGAGCAAATGGTGTCTGGTGCACGATCAGGAAAGTTTCCTGTATGAACACTTTGACGATATCTGTGATATTCTGGCTCAATACGACGTTGCCGTATCATTGGGAGACGGACTGCGTCCGGGCTCTATCCATGATGCCAACGACGAAGCACAGTTTGCAGAACTGGACACGATGGGAGAACTGGTACTTCGTGCATGGGAAAAGAACGTGCAGGCATTTATCGAAGGTCCGGGACACGTACCGATGCATAAAATCAAGGAGAACATGGAACGTCAGATCGAGAAATGCCATGATGCGCCATTTTATACACTCGGCCCTTTAGTGACGGATATCGCTCCTGGCTACGATCACATTACCTCTGCCATCGGAGCTGCTCAAATCGGCTGGTTAGGTACAGCTATGCTTTGTTATGTCACTCCGAAAGAGCATCTTGCCCTGCCGGATAAAGAAGACGTACGTGTAGGGGTTATCACTTATAAGATTGCCGCTCATGCTGCCGACCTTGCCAAAGGGCATCCGGGAGCACAGGTACGCGACAATGCCTTGAGCAAAGCCCGTTACGAGTTCCGCTGGAAAGATCAGTTCGACTTGTCTCTCGATCCGGAACGGGCACAAGGATATTTCCGCGCGGGACATCACATTGACGGAGAATACTGCACGATGTGCGGACCAAATTTCTGCGCCATGAGATTATCCCGTGATCTGAAGAAAAATGCCAAGAGTGATAAATAATGAGTTGTGAATATCCCCAAACCAAGTCACAACCTCATTTCTTTTTAATTTTCAACTTTCAATTAATTAAAATGTTCTCAGACGAATTAGAAAAAATATCCTGGGAAGAGACGACAAAAGCCATCTATTCCAAATCAGATGCCGATGTGCGCCGTGCATTAGGCAAAAAAGAGCATCTGGATGTCAACGATTTTATGGCATTGATCTCACCTGCCGCCACTCCCTATCTGGAAGTGATGGCCCGCCTCAGCCAGAAATATACGATGGAGCGGTTCGGCAAAACAATCTCTATGTTTGTGCCGCTCTATATCACCAATTCATGCACCAACTCCTGCGTCTATTGCGGTTTCCATATCAGTAATCCGATGAAAAGAACGATTCTGACGGAGGAGGAAATCATCAACGAATACAAAGCAATCAAACGGCTGGCTCCTTTTGAGAATCTTTTACTCGTGACAGGTGAAAATCCGGCAGCAGCAGGTGTACCTTACATCGCCCGTGCTCTCGATCTGGCAAAACCTTATTTCAGTAACCTTCAGATTGAAGTGATGCCCCTCAAAGCGGAAGAATACAAAGAACTCACCCATCACGGGCTGAACGGAGTCATCTGCTTTCAGGAAACTTATAATAAGGCGAACTATAAAAAGTATCACCCGCGAGGCATGAAGTCCAAATTCGAATGGCGTGTCGATGGATTCGATCGTATGGGACAGGCGGGTGTCCATAAGATCGGCATGGGTGTCCTGATCGGTCTGGAGGAATGGCGGACAGATGTGACAATGATGGCTTACCACCTCCGCTACCTGCAGAAACACTACTGGAAGACCAAATACAGCGTCAACTTCCCCCGTATGCGTCCATCCGAAAACGATGGCTTCCAACCCAATGTTATCATGAACGACCGGGAACTTGCACAGCTTACTTTCGCCATGCGAATCTTCGATCATGATGTAGATATCTCCTATTCTACCCGTGAAAGCGCCGAGATACGAAATCACATGGCAACACTGGGCGTGACAACCATGAGTGCCGAAAGCAAGACAGAACCGGGCGGATATTACAGCTACCCGCAAACACTGGAGCAGTTCCATGTGAGTGACGAACGGAAAGCGGTAGAAGTGGAACGTGACCTGAGGAAATTAGGACGTGAACCGGTCTGGAAGGATTGGGACCAGTCTTTTGACTTTAAAAGATAAAACGATGCGATACGACAGGCAAATGATCCTTCCCGAAATCGGAGAAGACGGTCAGCAGAAACTGAAGCAAGCAAAGGTTCTTATTGTAGGCGTGGGAGGGCTAGGCTCTCCCATAGCCCTCTATCTGACCGGAGCAGGAGTAGGCTGCATTGGACTGGTAGATGACGATGTAGTCAGCATCAGTAATCTGCAACGGCAAGTGCTCTATTCGGAGAAAGAATTAGGTAAACCCAAGGCAATATGTGCCGCCGAACGACTTTCCGCACTAAACAGCGAGATAACTATCCGGACTTATCCAATCCGTTTAACGGAGGAAAACGCACAGGAAATTATCAGTCAGTATGATATAGTAGTAGATGGCTGCGACAACTTCTCTACCCGCTATCTTATCAATGACATCTGTGCCGAAATGGGGAAAGTGTATGTCTATGGAGCAATCTGCGGCTTTGAAGGTCAGGTATCCGTTTTTCATTACGGAGAAGAGAAAAAAAGTTATCGGGACTTATATCCGGACGAAGAAGAAATGAGGCGAATGCCTCCGCCTCCCAAAGGTGTAATGGGCATTACTCCTGCGGTAACAGGAAGCATCGAAGCAACGGAAGTGCTGAAGATTATCTGTGGATTTGGCGAAGTATTATCAGGTAAACTATGGACTATTGACTTGCGCACATTGCAATCTAACAAATTTTCACTATAAACGTTGGTTTCTGAAATAGTTAATTAGTAACTTTGCTAAACTTTACAACTTTACACAGGAAATGAAACTAATTGTAGTTACCACGCCCACGTTCTTCGTTGAAGAAGATAAGATCATTACCGCTCTTTTCGAGGAGGGACTGGATATTCTACATCTCAGAAAACCTGAGACACCGGCCATGTATTCCGAACGATTACTGACGCTGATTCCGGAAAAATATCATCGCCGCATTGTGACACACGAACATTTTTATCTGAAAGAAGAGTTCAATCTGATGGGTATCCACCTGAATGCACGCAATCCGAGCGAACCGCATGACTATGCCGGACACGTCAGTTGTTCCTGCCATTCCGTAGAAGAGGTGAAGAACAGAAAGCATTTCTATGATTACATTTTCATGAGTCCCATTTACGATAGTATTTCGAAGGTTAATTACTATTCTACTTATACGGCAGAAGAACTTCGTGAGGCACAGAAAGCTAAGATCATTGACTCAAAAGTAATGGCACTTGGAGGTATTAATGAAGATAATCTACTAGAAATAAAAGATTTCGGATTTGGAGGGGCTGTTGTACTGGGGGATCTCTGGAATAAATTTGATGCCTGTCTGGATCAGAATTATCTGGCTGTGATCGAGCATTTCAAAAAGTTAAAGAAATTGGCGGACTAAGAAATATCGATTCGAATATTATATACAATCATAAATAAAGAAACCGCTGTAAGTAATCTTTTACAGCGGTTTACTTTTTAGTAATTTTCTTATCAGAATTTATATCCTAATACAATAGAAAAGTTTGTATTTTTAGGATTACCTATTTTTTCTACATCTACTAAACCAAATTGACCATCCAATCCTACAATAACCTTACCTAATTCCAAAGCTACTCCAACACCAAGACCGGCATCAAAACGTTTTAAAGCATCATCACCAAATGTATCATACTTACGTTCCGTATCATTCCCCAAATCAATTTTGGTTTTACCAGCAATACCACATGCCAAATAAGGACCAGCATTAACCACAATATTTGTATTATCCGCAACATTAAAACGAGCAGCAGCCATAACTGGTAATTCCAAATACATTGCATTTATGCTATTACCATCCTTTTTTGCTCCTTTAGTCGACAAAAACAATGATGGCTGTAATGACCAAGTATTATCAAAAGCATATTCAAAACCACCTCCAAGTTTAAAGCCAATCTTTGCATTCAAATCAGCATCACCTGTATAATTACTAATGTTCATTCCTACCTTAGCATTCCAACCTGTAATCTGTGAAAAGCCAGCAACTGAAATCAGCGCAAATAAAATAAATAAAGCACTCTTTTTCATAATTCTAAAGTTTTAATTAATACTATAGTTAAATCATCTGTTTAATTAACAATGCAAATATATGATTGATATATATATCAAACAACTTTTTCGTTAACAAACGTGTAAAATATAGAGATTACACACAAAGAAAGGGAATTCCCTATTTCAGAGAATCCCCTTTCCTATTTTTTATTATCTACTACCCGATTAGAAATTGTAGTGGAAACCAATAGACAAATCTTCGCTAGTCAACATCAGACCGAAAGAATCTCCGGAAGTGTTCACATTCTTACGATATCCCAAGAAACCATACTTGGCGATAAAAGAGAAATGATCGTTCAGTTTAACAGCGATACCCGGTCTCAAACCGATCTGACCTGCTTTAGTGGTATCACCATCTTTGATTTTCACGAAACCAATAGCAGCAGTTCCGTCCAGGAACAGACGTACAGCATCATTCTGATAGTAAGACCAACGGATGTACGGAGCAACAGTAACTGAATTTGCAGTCACTTGTTTCACATATTCGTGTGAATAGTTCAGTTCAGCACCCAATGCCCATGTTTCATTAAAATTGTAGCCGATTTCCGGAGCAACTTTAAAAGAGGTAGTGTTGCCTGTGCTGTTACGCCATACGTTCAAAGATCCGCCTACGTAAATGTCTTGTGCTTTTACAGCGATAGTTGCTAACATTACAACTACCAATAATAAACCCTTTTTCATCTTCTTTCTTTTTAAGTTATAAAATAAAAACATGTTTTGTTTTCGGGGGCAAAATTAAGCTACTTCTTCATCTTAAACAAATATTTAGTTAGTTTTTTATAATAATCACCAAACAAATCATTATTAATGGCTGATTATCAGGGCTGAACAAATACAATTAAAAATAACATCATCCAACAAAAAAGGCTGTAATCATTCTCTCACGAGACGATTACAGCCCAATTATCAGAAAGTTAACTTTCTAACCAGTTTATCTTTCTATCCTTCAATTGCTGCCTGCGCCGCTGCTAATCTTGCGATAGGTACCCGGAACGGAGAGCAACTAACGTAATTCAAACCTACTCTATGGCAGAACTTCACTGAAGACGGTTCACCACCATGTTCGCCACAGATACCGCATTTCAAATCCGGACGGATAGCACGGCCCTTTTCTGTAGCCATACGTACCAACTGACCTACACCATTCTGATCGAGCACCTGGAACGGGTCTACTTTCAGAATCTTCTTTTCCAGATAAACCGGAAGGAAGGAAGCGATATCGTCACGAGAATATCCGAAGGTCATCTGAGTCAAGTCATTCGTTCCGAATGAGAAGAATTCAGCAGATGAAGCAATACGGTCAGCAGTCAGAGCTGCACGAGGAATTTCAATCATAGTACCTACTTTGAAATCAATGCTGTCGCCCACTTCTTCAAACAACTTGGCAGCCTCTTCACGAATCACCTTCTCTTGTTCCTTGAATTCATATAAAATACCGGTCAACGGAACCATGATTTCAGGATGTGTCTCTACTCCTTCTTTCTTCAGTTCAAGAGCAGCACCCAAGATAGCACGTGTCTGCATCTGAGTTATTTCAGGATATGTATTTCCCAAACGGCAACCGCGGTGACCCAACATCGGATTGTGTTCACACAGCGATTCTACACGTTGCTGGATATATTGCAGGCTTACACCCATCGTATCAGCCATTTCCTGCTGTCCCTTCGTATCATGAGGAACAAACTCATGCAAAGGAGGATCGAGCAGACGAACAGTCACCGGACAACCGACCATTGCTTTAAAGATACCCTTAAAGTCGGCTTGCTGATACGGAAGAATCTTAGCGAGTGCTTTACGACGTCCTTCTGCATTTTCTGCCAGAATCATTTCACGCATCGCCTTGATCTTTTCACCTTCGAAGAACATATGTTCCGTACGGCAAAGACCGATACCTACTGCACCAAAGTTGCGTGCTACTTCTGCATCGTGAGGAGTATCCGCATTGGTACGTACTTGCAGACGGGTATATTTATCCGAGAGTTTCATCAAATCGGCAAAGTCTCCGGAAAGTTCGGCAGCCTGAGTTTCTACCTTACCATTATATACTTCGCCTGTACTACCGTTCAAAGAAATATAATCGCCTTCTTTCAAAACAATGCCGTCAATTTCTACTGTACGAGTCTTATAGTCGATATTCAATGCTCCTGCACCGGATACACAACATTTACCCATACCACGAGCTACCACAGCAGCATGAGAAGTCATACCACCACGAGCTGTCAGGATACCTTCGGCAACTGCCATACCGGCCAAGTCTTCCGGAGAAGTCTCGATACGTACCATTACCACTTTCTTTCCGGCAGCATGCCATTCGGCGGCATCATCAGCGAAGAATACAATCTGACCGGTTGCAGCACCCGGAGAAGCCGGAAGACCGCGAGTCAGCACTTTCGCCTGTTTCAAAGCAGATTTATCGAATACCGGGTGAAGAAGTTCATCCAGTTTGTTAGGTTCTACACGCATCAAAGCAGTCTTTTCATCAATCATGCCCTGACGGAGCAAGTCCATTGCGATTTTCACCATAGCCGCACCGGTACGTTTACCGTTACGAGTCTGCAGGAACCATAACTTACCTTCCTGCACGGTGAATTCCATGTCTTGCATATCTTTATAGTGGTTCTCCAATTTAGTCTGCAATGCATCCAGTTCCTTATAGATTTCCGGCATAGCTTCTTCCATTGAAGGGAATTTTGCAGCACGAATGTCTTCAGTCACACCTGCCAGTACAGCCCAGCGCTGAGAACCAACCTTCGTAATCTGTTGTGGAGTACGGATACCGGCTACCACATCTTCACCTTGTGCGTTGATCAGGTATTCACCGTTGAAAAGGTCTTCACCTGTACCGGCATCACGAGAGAAGCAAACTCCTGTTGCAGAAGTGTCACCCATATTACCGAATACCATAGCCTGTACGTTTACAGCTGTTCCCCATTCATCAGGTATACCTTCCATCTTACGATAAAGGATAGCACGTTCGTTCATCCATGAATCAAATACGGCACAGATAGCTCCCCAAAGTTGTTCGTAAGCACAAGTCGGGAAATCTTTTCCGGTCTGTTCTTTCACAGCGGCCTTGAACTTCTTCACAAGCTCTTGCAGGTCTGCTACTTCCAGTTCGTTATCAAGCTTTACTCCTTTTGATTCTTTTACTTCTTCAATGATTGCTTCGAACGGATCGATATCTTCCTTGTTCGTCGGCTTCATGCCCAGAACAACGTCACCGTACATCTGTACAAAACGACGATAAGAGTCCCATGCAAAACGGGCATTACCAGTCTTGCGGATGATACCTTCCACCACCTCGTCATTCAGACCCAGATTCAGAATAGTATCCATCATACCCGGCATAGACGCACGGGCACCTGAACGTACAGAAACCAACAATGGATTTTCGATATCACCGAATTTAGATTTCATCAATTCTTCTACACGGGCAATGGCCTTTACTACTTCATCTTTCAGCAACTCAACCACTTTATCACGTCCCAACGTATTATACTCCGTGCAAACTTCTGTAGTTATTGTAAATCCGGGAGGAACGGGAATTCCAATTAAATTCATCTCGGCAAGATTGGCACCTTTACCACCTAACAAATTCTTCATGTCGGCCTTTCCTTCTGCCTGACCATTTCCAAAGGTATAAACTCTTTTTTTATCCATAATATTGTGTTTAAAGTTACATTATGATTTTTTTCTGTTCGCAAATCTAAGTATATTTCGCAAACCAGAAAACTTTTTGAGAAAAAACTTTCTATTAAAATGCAATTTCGACATTACAATCTGGAATATTTTCATAGACACGAAAGTTTTCCAAAAAAAATACCTACTTTTGCATCATAATTATTAGATTGGTGTAAAAGTGGCAAGAAAGAGAAAAGAACTTCCCCTGCTGGAGAAGGTAACAATAACGGATGTGGCTGCCGAAGGAAAAGCCATCGCAAAAGTAAACGACCTGGTGATTTTTGTTCCTTATGTAGTGCCAGGTGATGTTGTAGACCTGCAGATCAAGCGCAAAAAGAACAAATACGCCGAAGCCGAAGCTGTGAAATTCCACGAGCTGTCGCCCGTACGTGCCGTTCCTTTCTGCCAACACTACGGCGTATGCGGCGGTTGTAAATGGCAGGTACTCCCCTATTCGGAACAAATCAGGTATAAGCAGAAACAAGTAGAAGACAATCTGAGACGCATCGGAAAGATCGAACTTCCGGAAATTTCACCGATTCTGGGTTCTGCCAAAACAGAGTTCTACCGGAATAAACTGGAGTTCACTTTTTCGAACAAACGCTGGCTCACGAACGATGAAGTTCGGCAGGATGTGAAGTATGATCAGATGAATGCTGTAGGTTTTCATATTCCCGGAGCTTTCGACAAAGTGCTGGCTATTGAAAAATGCTGGTTACAGGACGACATCTCCAATCGTATTCGTAATGCTGTACGCGATTATGCTTACGAGCATGATTACTCCTTCATCAATCTGCGTACTCAGGAAGGTATGTTACGGAATATGATTATCCGCACTTCATCAACAGGAGAGCTGATGGTCATTGTCATCTGCAAGATTACAGAAGACCATGAAATGGAACTATTCAAGCAACTGCTGCAGTTCATTGCCGATTCATTCCCCGAAATCACTTCTCTCCTATACATTATTAATAATAAGTGCAACGATACGATCAATGATCTGGATGTACATGTATTCAAGGGAAAAGACCATATGTTTGAAGAAATGGAAGGACTGCGTTTCAAAGTCGGTCCGAAATCATTCTATCAGACCAATTCCGAACAGGCATACAATTTATATAAGATAGCCCGCGAATTTGCCGGGCTGACCGGAAAGGAACTGGTATACGACCTATATACCGGAACGGGAACCATTGCCAATTTTGTATCCCGCCAGGCTCGTCAGGTGATTGGTATCGAGTATGTACCGGAAGCTATCGAAGACGCAAAGGTAAATGCCGAGATTAATGAGATTAAGAATGCCTTGTTCTATGCCGGAGATATGAAAGATATGCTGACTCAGGAATTTATCAATCAGCATGGACGTCCGGATGTGATTATCACCGACCCTCCACGTGCAGGTATGCATCAGGATGTGGTTGATGTTATTCTGTTTGCCGAACCGAAGCGGATTGTGTATGTAAGCTGCAACCCGGCTACGCAGGCACGCGACTTACAACTGCTTGACGGCAAATATAAAGTGAAAGCTGTGCAACCTGTAGATATGTTCCCGCATACGCATCATGTGGAAAATGTAGTGTTGCTGGAGCTTCGATAATACGTTAGTTGAATTGTTCGCAAAAGAAAAAAGAAATGGAAAAAAGACCGAGAAGAACTCCTGCAGAAAAAGCACGTGCCCAATATACGAACTATGCAGTCAAAGAGCCCATGGAACTAATGGAGTTTCTGGCTGCCAAAATGCCGGACGCAAGCCGCACGAAACTGAAGTCATTACTGAGCAAACGGGTGGTATTGGTAGATAACGTAATCACCACTCAGTTCAACTTCCCGCTGCAACCCGGAATGAAAGTACAAATCAGCAAGGAAAAAGGAAAGAAGGAATTTCATAACAGACTGCTGAAAATTGTATATGAGGACGCTTATATCATTGTAGTGGAAAAAATGCAAGGACTCTTATCTGTCAATACCGAGCGACAAAAAGAGCGCACCGCTTATACGATTCTGAATGAATATGTACAGCGCTCGGGCAGACAGCACCGTGTGTTTATCGTACATCGTCTGGACAGGGATACATCAGGATTAATGATGTTCGCAAAAGACGAAAAAACACAACGGACATTACGTGACAACTGGCATGAAATAGTGACTGACCGCCGTTATGTAGCTGTTGTTGAGGGAACAATGGAGAAGGATTATGACACTGTGGTTTCCTGGCTGACGGATAAAACTCTTTATGTAAGTTCCAGCGATTACGATGATGGTGGTTCAAAATCCATCACACACTACAAGACAATCAAACGTGCTAACGGTTATTCACTGTTAGAACTTGATCTGGAAACAGGACGTAAGAATCAGATTCGTGTACATATGCAGGATTTAGGACATCCTATTATAGGTGACGGAAGATATGGAGGCGAAGAATCGCTTAACCCGATCGGAAGACTGGCACTCCACGCCTTCAAACTTTGTTTCTATCATCCGGTGACGGGAGATTTAATGGAGTTTGAGACACCTTATCCGGGAGAGTTTAAGAAGTTGTTCCTGAAGAAATAAAATAATAAAAATTCCCCTTATTTGCTGACAACTCTGTACATAGATTAGCCTTCAATAAGGGGAACTTTTATAAAAAATCGATATTTTTTCCAATTCCACAATTCTTTTTTAGATCTTCACTAATTACTCATTTCTAAAGTAACGGTTCCTTGATTTATATTATTTGAATACAAACGCCCTGTAAGATATCGGCCTTCAACATAAACATCTGCTAATATTAATAAAGGATAGCCATTACCATAATCCAAGAATAAATCTCCATCTTCAATCCACCAGCGGACATCTAAAACAGCAGCTACTCTATCCCAATCATAATACCATTGTTCATCTACACCAAAACCATTACTCTTAAAGGTTATTCCACTTTCCACCGGACTATTATCTACCCAAAATCCTAAATCACCAACCCATGTACGCCCTACTATGTGATCAAATATAGTTTCATCATCTTCGCACGAAGTAAAGCCGACCAATAAAGTCAGCAACATGAGAACACCTACGTATTTTTTCAAATTCTTCATAATTTTCTAGTTTATTGCGTTTATTATTGCAAAATTAGCGTTTTTATTTTACTATATGCCTTAAGATGCAAGTTTTTTGTACCTTTGTCCCACTAATAGTAAAATTTACACATGAAACTTCTTTGGCTTGATTTAAATAGCTCCTATGCGCACTCATCGCTGGCATTGCCTGCATTACATGCTCAAATAGCAGATGACACTACCATTGAGTGGTGTACAGTATCGGCAACCATCAACGAAAATATCGGAATGGTAGTCAACCAAATCTATCACCATCAACCGGATATTATTGCTGCTACCAACTGGCTATTTAATCACGAGCAACTGTTGCATATCGTTTCACGTGCTAAAGCTTTGCTACCTCATTGCTGCATCGTACTCGGCGGTCCGGAGTTTTTAGGAAATAACGAAGCCTTCTTAAGAAAGAACAAATTTGTCAACGGAGTGTTTCGGGGAGAAGGAGAAGAAGTATTCCCAATTTGGTTAAAAGTATGGAATCACCCTGTAAATGAGTGGAATCAGATATCCGGATTATGTTATCTGGACGAATCAGACCAATATCAAGACAACGGTATTGCCCGTGTCATGAACTTCTCTCAGCTCGTCTCACCGGAGAAAAGTCGTTTTTTTAATTGGAGCAAGCCTTTCGTACAACTGGAAACTACCCGAGGATGCTTCAACACATGCGCTTTCTGCGTCAGCGGAGGTGAGAAACCGGTTCGCACCATTTCATTGGAGGCAATCCGCGAACGACTGAATGTTATCCATCAGCATGGCATCAAAAATGTGCGTGTACTCGACCGCACTTTCAACTATAATAATAAGCGAGCCAAAGAACTTCTTCACCTCTTCCGTGAATATGCCCCGGACATCTGTTTCCATTTGGAAATTCACCCGGCACTTCTCTCCGAAGAATTGAAAGAAGAACTCGCTATTTTACCTAATGGTTTGCTACACCTCGAAGCAGGTATTCAAAGCCTTCGTGAACCCGTATTAGAGAAAAGCCGACGTATCGGAAAATTATCTGATGCCCTTCAAGGTCTGAAATATCTTTGTTCCCTTAAGAACATGGAGACACATGCTGACTTAATAGCCGGTCTTCCTCTCTATCACCTATCCGAAATATTTGAAGACGTTCGTACACTTGCCGAATATGGTGCAGGGGAAATACAACTGGAATCATTAAAATTACTTCCCGGCACGGAAATGCGAAGAAGGGCGGAAGAGTTAGGCATCCAATACTCTCCTCTCCCTCCCTACGAAGTTTTGCAGACTAAAGAAATTTCCGTAGAAGAATTGCAAACCGCCCACTATCTGTCCCGTCTTTTAGACGGATTCTATAATACACCTACATGGCGAAGTCTGACTCGTACCCTCATTTTGGATAATCCGCATTTCCTGCATGAGTTACTTGACCATCTAATACAGACAGATGTCATCGACACTCCTTTGAGTCTAGAAAAAAGGGGACTTATCCTCTATAATTTCTGCAAGAATCATTATCCCGATTACGTGACACAAGTCAGTATTGCATGGATAGAAGCCGGTATGTCGTTAAAAAAAATCCCCGCTGAAAAAGTAAAGACAAAACGCCAAGTTCCTCCCGATAATTGGGAAATTATATATGGTTCATATCGTGAGAACCTCCGGTTATGTTTTCTTCCTATTGACGAAGCAGGACATGGCTATTGGTTCGGATTTGAATCGGAGATTCAGAAGATAGAACCGGTATTTAAAGCAAAAAGATTATCTTAAATACAAAACATTAAAGAATGATAATAAGAACTATGAGTCCTGCAATGCTCAGAAAAAAAGTGGTTGTAATTATAACATCTATATTTTTCCACCTCATTTTTTCTCTCAATATCATTCAAGATTTATGAAAGATGAACCAATCAAGAAACTAGAACTTATCACTCAATACATAAAAAAACAGCTATATAGGTTTTGTTTCCATAGGTGCGACTGGACACGATAAATGTGCTTAATACACCTATACAAAAAAAGAAAAGTATTCTTATATTATGTAAAATAGCTATTATTTATTCATTACATAAAGCAGCATTTTCACTTTTTCACCGTCCATAGAATAAACTATACTAGCACACTATATGGACGCTTATAAATATCAGTTAGGTACTCTTTGTCTATTATTACTCCCCTTATCCGTAGCAGGACAAGAGTGGAGCAAACAAGATTCATTGAGGCTACAGCAAACATTAAATTCTGAGCAAGAAATCAGAATCAATAAGGTATTCGTAAAGAAGACAGAACAAAACATGTTATATCATACAAAACCCTTTGTTGACTTTGATCCAACATTACCGATTCTTAAATCAACAATCATATCTCCGAAATTACCTTTTCATACTCATAACATCTTTCGACAGACCAATTCTACTTTCTTACCCACTTATTCACGGCTCAAAATAAACAAAAATATCACTCTGCATAGTAAAAGTAACTTTAGTGAAAGTTCAAACCACTTTCATATCCAAACTCAAATGGATTATAAGCTCTCTAAAAAATGGTTTCTTAGCATATATGGTAAACAAAATCTGGACACCCGAAGATATCGTGGACTTTCCTCTGAAGCAATACCAACCACACTAGGCAGCGACATTGTTTTAAAAGTAGGTAAAGGCTGGAAATTGAAAACCGGCGTACAATATCAATACAACACCATACAAAAAAGATGGGAATGGGTGCCTCAGATCTGTATTTCTTATGAATGGTAAAAAAGGAATCACATGATAAACGATTTCATTTTCCATTTATTCTCGTACCTTTGTAGTACGATTAAAAAACATCCTATAATAATGAAGAACTTTATCAAGGGATTCCGGTTTACTCCCTCCAATTACCCGGCTGAAGTAGAAGCGAAAATACAGAAATACAGAAAACAAGGTTACAAACTCCCACCGCGCAAAGTACTGCGTACTCCCGAACAACTGGAAGGAATCCGTGAGAGTGCCAAAATCAATACTGCCCTGTTGGATTATATTTCGGAGAATATCCGTGAAGGAATGTCGACTGAAGAAATCGATGTCATGGTATATGACTTCACCACAAAGCACGGTGCCATCCCTGCTCCTCTCAACTACGAAGGATTTCCTAAAAGCGTCTGCACCAGTATCAATGATGTGGTATGCCACGGTATTCCCAGCAAAACAGAAATACTGCAAAGCGGAGATATCATCAATGTAGATGTTTCTACCATTTACAAAGGATATTTCTCCGACGCATCCCGTATGTTTATGATCGGTGACGTAAGTCCCGAAATGCGCAAACTGGTTCAAGTGACTAAAGAGTGTATGGAAATAGGTATAGCCGCCGCACAGCCTTGGAAACAATTAGGAGATGTAGGCGCCGCTATTCAGGAACACGCAGAAAAGAACGGATTCAACGTGGTACGCGATCTTTGCGGGCATGGTGTAGGAATGCAGTTTCATGAAGCACCGGATGTGGAACATTTCGGACGCCGGGGAACAGGAATGATGATCGTTCCGGGCATGACCTTCACCATTGAACCGATGATAAATATGGGTACTTATGAAGTATTTGTTGACGAAGCTGACGGATGGACGGTATGCACGGATGACGGACTGCCTTCTGCCCAATGGGAGAATATGATTCTGATTACTGAAACCGGAAACGAAATTCTGACTTATTGATGGAACTGATTCTACTTATTGTTATTGCCGCATTAGCAGTAATCTCGATTGTACTATCACTGGCAAAAGGAAATAATCATGCGCAAGCGGAACAATTACAGGCAGCCTTGCGCCAGCAAATGCAAGAGAACCGCGAAGAACTAAACCGCAGTATCCGGGAACTTCGCATGGAAATGACCCAAACGCTGAATCAGAATATGCAACAATTGCAAGACGTACTGCATAAGAACATGATGACAAACGGGGAACTGCAACGCCAAAAGTTCGACACAATGGCACGCCAGCAAGAGGTCTTGATAAAATCGACTGAAAAGCGGCTGGATGATATGCGACTGATGGTGGAAGAAAAATTGCAGAAGACATTGAATGAACGCATTGGACAGTCCTTTGAAATCGTCCGCTCACAACTGGAAAATGTACAGAAGGGACTGGGAGAAATGAAATCTCTCGCACAAGACGTCGGTGGACTGAAAAAAGTATTGAGTAACGTAAAAATGCGCGGTACATTCGGTGAAGTTCAGTTAGGAGCATTGCTGGAACAGATGATGAGTCCGGAACAATATGACGCCAATGTGAAAACCAAGAAAAGCGGAACTGAATTTGTGGAATTTGCCATTAAGTTACCGGGTAAGGATGATGCGAACAGCACTGTATACCTGCCTATCGATGCAAAATTCCCGAAAGATGTATATGAGCAATACTACGACGCTTTCGAGGCAGGAGATACTGCATTGATGGAATCATCCGGCAAGCAGCTGGAAACAACCATCAAGAAAATGGCGAAAGATATTCACGATAAATATGTAGACCCGCCTTTCACCACAGACTTTGCCATCATGTTCCTGCCTTTTGAAAGCATCTATGCAGAGGTGATCCGAAGAACAAGCTTGGTAGAGACGCTACAAAAAGAATATAAAATTGTAGTGACGGGACCAACTACCCTTGGTGCTATATTGAACAGTCTTCAGATGGGGTTCCGCACGCTGGCTATTCAAAAGCGTACCGGAGAAGTGTGGACAGTTTTGGGAGCAGTTAAAACTGAATTCAGCAAATTCGGAGGCCTACTCGAAAAGGTACAGAAGAACCTGCAAAGTGCCGGTGACCAACTGGAAGAAGTGATGGGAAAAAGAACCCGCGCTATTGAACGGAAACTACGCCAAGTAGAACAATTGCCCCATGAGGAAAGTCAGAGAATTCTGCCGATAGCGGATGACGGGGATGATGAATAAAACAAAAATTATAGACCTTTTAAGATGGTGTCGCTATCCGGTTGGGATAGTGTCACTATGCTGATTGGATAGTGTCACTATGCTGGCTATATAGTGACACTATTTATAAACTAATTAGTTATCAGTTGAATAATTAATCTTCAATGCACTACATTCCCTCAGCACCTGCTTGGTATCCGTCACGTATCCCATCTTACACCCTTTCTCTATCTTGAGGCCAATAACCAAACTTTCCGGATCAGCTTGCTTTGCACGTGCAGCAGTGACTTTCTGTTTCAATTCCGTTAAAGTAAAATCTTTCATTACTTCCTTCCCTTCCGAAGTGTGAATTGTTACCACAATCCCACTGATTTTCTCCTCCATTGACAGCTCTTTCAATCCATAATTTCTCGCAGCACCTTCCGACAGTAGAACGGGAAACAATCGGTCCAACGCTTCTTCACTTTTATCTGTCAATGTAATAGACAAATCAGCACGAATTTGCTCAAATGCTCCTTTTACTTCTTTGAGTATAGTAGTGAGTGCAGCAATTTCACTTCCGCGATCAACCTGAAAAGAAATAACTTGGTATTCTTTCCTCTTACTTTCTTCCCAGGATTTCATCAAATTCTTCACAATAGTAGACTTCAACTCATCCACTGAACATACATCATTATCGAACATCACCCTATTTTGTTTATTAACAAAAAGGGAGTGAACCTGTCTTGCTTTAATCTTAGAGGGTGGATACGCTCCATTAACCAGCTTGCTGTATCTCTCTCCCCCTTCTTTGAAAAAAAACATCAAAGATGAATAATCATCCGCTTCTTTCTGCTGAAGTTCAGACTGAATCTGTCGCGGAACTTCTTTCACTTCCGGCTGTGCAAACACATAAAGCGCTCCAGCCATCACAGGCACGGCAAGCAACAGCTTTAATCGTGCCCAACGATTGGTTCTTTCTTTTAACATCATAGTGATACGTTTTTTAAGTTTAGAGTGATTAAAGCCATTAGCCATAGAGTAGAGCCTTGTACCAACAGCTTTTTTCACCAGTAATAATTGATATTTAGTTGCATCGATGCCTGTATTAATTACGCCATTATCGGCTTCAAATTCATGTACTTCCTGCAACTCCCGTTTTAGTAGCCAAACGACAGGATTAAACCAATAAACAAGCAGGAATATCTGCATAAACAATAAGTCCAAAGTATGATGATTTCGTAAATGCATCGTTTCGTGGAGGAGTATTTCTTCGGACTGTTGAGAGTAGTCAGCTGCTGAAATAACAATATATTTACCCCAGCTAAATGAAGCAGTTGGCTGCTGAGGAATCACTAATACATAGTTTCCAAACTGTTTTTTCTCTGACGTACGAATCAACTGAATCAAACGACAAGTGGACAAAGACAACCAGATCAGTGTCACCAAAGCCCCCACTCCATATATAAAAGCTAAAGTCACAGGAATCCAATTCAAAGAGTTTATTTCCGGATTCTTTTCAGATATAAGAATAGGATCTTCCATCTGTTCCGGATTTAGAATGACAGACTCCGTACTTTGCAATATCTCGTGAATGGCATACAACGGAGTATGCAAAAAAGTCTCCTCGGTAGTTGTCAGCTCAATAAGTGGAAGCAAAGTACATCCTAACAACCCAACCAACAAAGTGATGCGGTTAAAACGGAAAAAAGTACTCCGGCTCATCAGCAGCTTAAAGAAAATATAAAAGACCACTAAGCAACATCCGGATTTCAGCAGATAGAATAAAAAAGCTCCCATTGTGTTTTCAGATTAAAAGTTGTTTGTCCATAGAATAAAAATCGTATCTGTCCGATAGACCAGAGAGAGATTACTTCTTCTTTTTACTTTGCTCTATATACTCTATCAGCGATTTTAGTTCATCAACAGACATCCCTTCTTCTTCAATAAAAGAAGACACTACATTGATATAGGAATTATTATAATACTGGGAAACCACTTCTTTGAGTGCCGAACTCTTATACTCCTTTTCCGAAACAAGAGCATAATATTGATAAGTATTTCCGTAGGCTTTATACCCCACAAAACCTTTCTCCTCCAGCCCTCGAACAAGGGTAGAAACTGTGTTATAATGCGGTTTTGGTTCATCATAGAATGATAGAAGTTCACGAACAAACATAGGTCCATGTTCCCAAAATATACGCATAATTTCTTCCTCTTTGACGGTCAATCGTTTCATCTGTTTCATAGTCTACATATTTATTGTTCTTCCAATGGCACAAATATAATACTATTTTTCAAACAAACAACTAACACTATTAGTTAATCTACTAAATAAAGCAGTTGTTTAACTAATATTATTAGTAGATATCATTTTCACCTTATATTATATATACAATAAAAAAGGCATATCGCCTGATGAATATCCGATATGCCTGAACGACTGATCTCTAGTTATTATTTCCGCTTTCGGACAGGTAATACTATCCTGAGTACAATGTATCCTAATAATCCGGAAAGAATAGTCCCCGATAGCACTCCGAACTTAGCCTGATTCAACAGAACAGGGTAGTTTGCACCAAAAGAAAGATTGGCAATGAAAAGCGACACCGTAAAACCGATCCCTCCCAACAGAGCTATACCGGAAAGATTCTTCCAAGTCATGCCCGGCGGCATTGGAGTAAGTTTTATCTTTATAGCCAACCAGGTAAAGAAATAAATTCCCGCAAATTTACCAAACAGCAACCCTGCTGCCACTGCCATCCCTACACTTCCCACCAACTCACCGCCGCCACTAAAGACAACGCCTGCATTGACAAAGGCAAACAACGGAAGAATCAGATAATTGACAGCTCCATGCAAATTATCCTCCAAAGACTGCAGAGGACTGATAACACGGTCGGAAGCAGATTCGACCTCTTTCAGTTTGGCAATCTGCTCATTAGTCAATACGATACTTCCCGATTCCACCACCGGGAAACCTGCAATTGTATGACGAATATGCTCGATATATTTTCCAACATCTAGACGGGGTTTCGCCGGAATAACAAACGCCAGAATAACTCCCGAAATGGTACTATGAATACCGGATTGCAAAAATAAATACCATATAACGACACCGATCACTAAAAAGAAAATCTTATTGGTAGTCCCACGCTTCCCTATAAAATAAAGTAAAACGTAAAGCAATGCGGCTATCAGAATATACCCATACGACACATGCGAACTATAAAAAAGAGCAATTACAAGGATACCTCCGATATCATCAACTACCGCAAAAGCCGTCAGAAATATCTTCAGGCTCAACGGCACACGGCTTCCCAACAGACTTAATACCCCTAACGAAAAAGCAATATCCGTTGCCATTGGAATGGCCAATCCCTGACTTCCCGCACTGCCCGGAGGACAGATTGACATGTAAACAATCACCGGAAACAGCATACCGCCACAGGCAGCAATAAAGGGAAGCGCCGCCTTGCGGAAGGAAGAAAGCTCACCAACCAACAACTCCCGTTTGATTTCCAATCCTACCAGCAAGAAAAAGATGGTCATCAACCCGTCATTGATGAACTCGATCATCCGCAGATTCTCTCCGCCATGCGAAAGCAGATTAAAATTACCGATCTGCAAATGAAGTTCATGCAAAAGGAACTCCTGATAAACCGGAGCAACCGGAGAATTGGCTATGATAGCAGCCGCTATTGCCGCTACAAACAAAAGGATACTCGCCGCAATATTCATTGACGAGAAATTTCGCATTGTACGCAAAATTGTCATAATGAAAGGTGTTTATAGTATTTGATCCGCAATATATGGATTTTTTTAATCATTATAGCTCCTTAAAGCCAAGTTTTTCACCCAAAGGACAAATATTCCTGTCAGAATAAGATTCAACACCAATGTAAGTACGGAAATGACCAGTGCCGGACCGCCGAGATTATAACCCAATGCAATAAATATAATTCCGGCACCTACCTCACCGCGGGTAAACATACCAATGGAAAGGGCCAGTCGCTCACTCAACTTCCGGTCACGATAGAAGAACATCGGACAAAGTTTGCCTATATTCGATAAGAAAGAGACTATGACAACATGGAACAAAATCATTCCCCAGGACATCATCTCCTGCGAACCTGTCACCGAATGCGTTCCTGTATGAGTTTCCGCAAAGTTAACTCCGATAAAATGAGGCATACTCATACCTACCAGGAACATAAACAGGAAGGAGATTCCAGTAGAGACTTTTCGTTCTACAGGAGTATCGTGCTCTTTATGCTTCATGATCATACCCAATACAAATGCCGGCAACAGAACTTCGATATGGATACTTCCTTCTTCTCCATACAGCTCTTTACTGCCGAGATAAAGTATCTGCGTAGCCAGAAATATGATAACGGAATAGAAGAGAATAGCTTTCCAATCCTGCCGCCAGTTATACTTATTCAGTTGTTTCCATCCAATGGACAACAGCATAAATACAATAACCACCACAATAATCAGCTGCCAACGCAAACCAATCATCATGATCTGAAGAGGGATCATCAAAAGAATGGTATCCAGATCATCAAAAATAGCCAGGACCTGAATCTTCTTATATATCCAGCTGGACTTTAACCCGATAGCCGCCAGCATCGTAAACAAGATGCCGGCCGACGTAGGTGCGGCAAAACGACTTAGTAACAGATTCTCTTTCCAAGCCTCCCAACTATTCCAGTAATCAGGCGGAAGAAGCACGAATACATAATAGATAGCAATCATGAACCAAGGCAGGGCAGCTGTAGCCATCGCTATAAGATAATCCTCGGCATAACTTTTCCAGCGGACTTTGTCGAGCACAAACTCCCGACCCACATTAATCATTATAAAACTAAGACATACATAAAGTAGTATATTCGACAGGACCTTAACAGTTCCATATCCTTCTCCCGCTATCATCGGGAGGAATTGTGAAATGACGAGCCCCAACATCAGGAAGCCCGAAAAAGACAGAACTTTTCTCATATTTATAGTTGTTTGTTTCAAAAAAGGTGATTGCCAAGGAAAGCTCTGCAGACAGAAGACAATCACCTGGTGTATTAAAAAACTAACCGCAAGCCGATTTGTTCAGAATAACTCTCTGAAAAATCGCTTGCGGTTCATTTTTTAATCCAGCTTCAGTACGGCGAGGAAGGCTTTCTGCGGCACTTCCACATTACCGATTTGTTTCATTCGTTTTTTACCCTTTTTCTGCTTTTCAAGCAGTTTACGTTTACGGCTTACGTCACCACCATAACACTTCGCAGTTACATCCTTGCGAACTGCCTTAATAGTTTCACGAGCTATAATCTTAGCCCCGATAGCTGCCTGAATAGCGATTTCAAACTGCTGGCGAGGGATTAATTCTTTCAGTTTCTCACACATCCGGCGTCCCATATCATACGCGTTATCGAAGTGAATCAGCGTAGAAAGCGCATCGACCGGTTCACCATTCAACATGATGTCCAGTTTCACCAACTTGGAAGGACGGAAACCATTGGGATGATAGTCGAACGACGCATATCCTTTCGAAATACTCTTCAATCGGTCATAGAAGTCGATCACGATTTCACCCAAAGGCATGTTATAATATATTTCCACACGATTACCGGAAATATACTCTTGTTTCAAGAGTTCTCCACGTTTCCCCAGACAGAGGGTCATAATCGGGCCGATATAATCGGTAGTCGTAATAATAGACGCTTTGATATAAGGTTCTTCAATATGGTCGATCAACGTCGGATCAGGCATACCACCGGGGTTATGCACTTCTTTCATATTGCCTTGTTTATCATATATATTATAAGATACGTTAGGCACGGTAGTAATCACATTCATGTCGAATTCACGATCCAGACGTTCCTGTACAATCTCCATGTGAAGCAATCCGAGGAAACCGCAACGGAAACCGAAGCCCAGTGCCAATGAAGATTCCGGCTGGAAAGTCAGCGAAGCGTCATTCAACTGCAATTTTTCCAAAGAAGCACGCAGATCCTCAAAATCTTCCGCCTCAATCGGATAGACTCCGGCAAAAACCATTGGCTTCACTTCTTCAAAACCCGCAATCGCTTTATCACACGGACGGGCAACATGAGTAATGGTATCTCCCACTTTCACCTCTTTCGAGGTCTTGATACCCGATATAATGTAACCTACATCGCCCGTACGAAGTTCGTTACGTGGAACCAGTTCCATTTTCAGTACACCTACTTCATCGGCATCATACTCTTTTCCGGTATTAAAGAACTTCACTTTATCTCCCTTGCGGATTACTCCATTTTCGATCTTAAAGTAAGCGATAATACCACGGAAGGAGTTGAATACAGAGTCAAAAATCAATGCCTGCAACGGAGCTTCCTCATCACCTTCGGGATGCGGAATGCGTTCGATAACGGCTGCGAGGATTTCCTCCACGCCCATTCCGGTCTTACCGGATGCACGGATAATCTCATCACGCTTGCAGCCCAACAGTTCTACGATTTCGTCCTCTACCTCTTCGGGCATGGCACTTGCCATATCACATTTATTGATAATGGGGATAATTTCGAGATCATGTTCGATAGCCATATACAGATTGGAGATGGTCTGTGCCTGCACTCCCTGCGATGCGTCTACGATAAGCAGCGCACCTTCGCAAGCGGCAATGGAACGGGATACCTCATACGAAAAATCCACGTGCCCCGGAGTGTCAATCAGGTTAAGGATATACTTTTCACCTTTGTAGTTGTACTCCATCTGGATAGCGTGGCTCTTGATGGTGATACCTCTCTCCTTCTCCAAATCCATATCATCAAGCATCTGCCCGTTAGTCACCTGAATAGTGTTGGTAAACTCCAGCAAGCGGTCTGCCAGGGTTGATTTACCGTGGTCAATGTGGGCAATGATGCAGAAATTTCGTATATTCTTCATTCTGAATTCTTATTATTTTGTCTTTTTGGTGTGCAAAGATACGTAAATGGCGGAATATAAAAAAATGCGTTGATAACATTATAATCATGTACCAACGCATTTTTTTATTGCTTAAGTGAGTTACTCGCTTAGATCAATTTGATGAAGAGTTCACCTTCTACTTCTTCAGCAGAAACTTTATCTTCTCTCAATAACCAGCCAAGGCCGAGGAACAAATCTTTGTCAACCAATTTAGTTGCTTTTTTCAGTTGCTTGGCAGTCATTCCTTCTGTTTCATTCAGTGCATTCCAGATATTACCTGCGATTACACCTGCTTTTTCTTTCAACATTTGCTTTTGAAATTATAGTTAGACATGCTTTAAAAATCATCCGGCCCGAAAGCTTTCAGATTTTATTTCGGGGACAAAGATAGTTATTTTTATGTTATATAACACTTTATTGAATCTTTTTTTGCTGATTTTGTAATAAAAAAGCATTTTATCCCCTTATTTAGGGTGTTTTTCGAGGTATTCTACCCAGATTCTTGCCGCTTCTTCCACCATTTTAGCACACGGACGTTTGCTATAATATTGAGTATTACGTTCTTCGGGAACAGTCGAAATCGGCTCTTTTTTCTTTAATCCCAACAATTCTCCGCAAATCAACGACCCGTTGCGTTTTTTAAATTCGGCAGCCAATTCCTGCACTACCGCATAGTTTGCAGCTTTTCCTTCACGATCTGTCGCTTCGGTAGCTCCGGTTTCCAGTCCGGCTATCAGGAACAGTCCGCAAGCAGCCCCGCATGTCTCACGCATCCGCCCGATTCCTCCGCCAAAAGAGGCTGACATACGCACTGCCTGCTCCTGTGTGAAACCATACATATCGGCAAATGCAGCTACTACAGACTGCGAGCAGTTATATCCGCTCTTAAAAAGTTCTACAGCTTTTTGTATTCTATCTTCCATGCTATTTTCTGTTTTTATTCTATTTCCAAAGCCATTGGACAATGATCTGAATGTACGGCATCGTTCAGTATGCTGGCACTTTTCAGCATCGGACGTACCGGCTCACTGGTCATGCAATAGTCAATCCGCCAGCCTTTATTCTTGGCACGCGAATTAAAACGATAGCTCCACCACGTATACTCCTGTTTCTCCGGATAGAGCAGACGGAAAGAATCAATAAATCCTGCAGAAAGGAAACGAGTCATCCATTCCCGTTCTTCGGGCAGGAAGCCGCTGTTCGTGGCATTCCGGACAGGATCATGAATATCAATCGGCTCATGACAGATATTATAGTCACCGCAAAGGATAAGGTTCGGACGAGTCTTGCGCAGCTCTGTCACATATTTCTGAAAGTCTTCCAGCCACACCATTTTAAATGCCTGCCGTTCGTCTCCGCTCGTTCCCGAAGGATGATAAACACTGACTACGGACAAGTCGCCAAAATCCGCACGGATAAAACGCCCTTCATTGTCATAAGCTTCTATCCCCATACCATATTCCACATGATCGGGTTCCTGCTTAGTAAGGATCGCCACACCGCTGTATCCCTTCTTTTGTGCAGAATAGAGATAAGCCCTGTAACCCAAAGCTTCAAATACTTCTGCCGGATATTGGTCCGGCTGTAGTTTTGTCTCTTGCAGACAAAGAATATCCGGATTCTCCTGCACCAGCCATTCCGGCAAACCTTTAGAAACGGCAGCACGAAGCCCGTTCACATTATAAGTAATAATCTTCATCATTTTATAGTTTATAGATTTATGTTCGTTTTATGAAAACAGCAGCATTATATTCAATACCGAAACAATGACTGCAATAGCATATAATACAAAAGTACTCCAACGGCTATTGACATAATTCCCCATTACCTTTCGGGATGAAGTCAACCCTACTTGCAGGAATACCGTGAAAGGCAACTGAATACTCAATATCATCTGCGAAATCAGTAATCCCTTGAATGGATCACCAATAAAGAAAATCAGCAACAGCGCAATTCCCAACGAAAGGATTACTCCTACCTGCGAGTGACTGTCTTTAATATGATATGACTCTCCAAAGATACCTGCAAAGATAGAACCTGCCGCCATTCCGCTTGTTATAGTGGACGAAATACCTGCCATCAACAGAGCCAATGCGAATACGATTGCCGCATTACTTCCCAACAAAGGTTCAAGCAGTGATTTGGCTTGTTGCAATTCTTCCACCTGAATGCCGCTTTTAAAGAAAGTAGCAGCAGCCAGCAGAATCATAGCACTGTTAATTGCCCAGCCAACGATCATCGAGAAAAGCGTATCGAACAACTCGTATTTCAATACTTTCTTGATAGACGCATCGTCTTTCTTATTATACTCGTGACTCTGTATTACTTCCGAATGCAGAAACAGATTATGAGGCATCACAACCGCTCCCAGCACACTCATAATAATCAGCATACTACCCTTCGGGAAAGCAGGCGTCACCCAACCCATCGTCGCAGCCGGCCAGTCTATTTCTACCAGAAACAATTCATAAATAAATGAAAGACCGATCACCGAGACAAAAGCAATAATGGAACGTTCTATCTTTTTATAGGAGTTGGTAAAGAGCATGATGGAGACAAAAAGTGTGGTCAGCACCGCCCCCCACATAATAGGCATATCAAACAGCATCTCCAATGCGATGGCTCCTCCCAGAATCTCAGCCAATGAAGTAGAAATAGACGCCAATACCGCCGTACCCAAAATAGGACGGGATACCCATTTAGGAGTATATTTCGTAGCGGCTTCCGAAAGGCAAAGCCCCGTAACAATCCCCAAGTGAGCAACATTATGCTGGAGGACAATCAACATGATAGTGGATAAGGTGACCACCCAAAGAAGTGAATAGCCGAACTCGGAACCTGCGGCAAAATTTGATGCCCAGTTGCCCGGATCAATAAATCCGACAGTTACCAAAAGTCCGGGACCAATATATTTAAAAACATCCAGTCCGCCCAGATAACGTTTATGATCTTTCCGTTTTAAGTCTTGAAAAATATTCTTCATCATTGCATAATAGTTTATTCAGCACAAATATACTTATAAATAACGACCGAAGGTCGATTTTGGTTCAAAATACCGACAAATAGGGAAAGGTACGGCACAATAAAAAACCTCCGGCAAAATGAATTGCCGGAGGCCAGTGTATATTTTATAAAGGGAGACTTCCGTTAATATCCCATTTCATGCAGTGCATGGCACAACTGATCGGGACAGGACGTCGGTCTGCCACTGCAACGTACTCCTTCAAGTTTCTTGATAACCTCTTCTACCTTCATTCCCTTTACCAGACGTGAAAGTCCTTGAAGATTTCCGTTACATCCTCCCCAAAAGGCAACTTCCTTCACAACTCCATCTTCTACATTCAGTTCGATGTTTGTGCTGCAAGTACCCTGGGTTCTATAAACATATTCCATAATCCGCTTACTCCTCGTTTCCGCCTTCTTCCGGCTTCATGTTTGTATAAACAGTCTGCACGTCATCAAATTCTTCAAGACGTTCTATCATCTTATCCAAAGTTTCGCGTTGTTCCGGAGTTACCTCTTTCAGATCGTTCGGGATATAAGTAAAATCACCGCCGACATCCTCGAAGCCACACTCTTCAAGATGTTTCTGAATAGCGGCATAGCTCTTAGGATCACCGTAGATAGTGATTGTTCCTTCTTCGTCATCCTGTTCGTACTCATCTTCTACGTCGTAATCAATCAGATCAAGGATCAGTTCTTCCATATCCATGCCGTCCTTTATCTTGAAAGTGAACATACATTTATGGTCGAAAAGGAAAGCCAATGATCCCATTGTTCCGAGGTTACCACCAAATTTATTGAATACAGAGCGTACATCGGCTACCGTACGAGTCGTATTATCAGTCAGCGTATCTACAAAGACAGCAATTCCGTGAGGACCGTATCCTTCGTAAGTCATGCTCTTGTAGTCGCTCTGGTCCTTACCCATTGCATTCTTAATCGCACGTTCGATATTGTCCTTCGGCATATTCTCACGCTTACAAGTAGCGATGACCGAACGCAGTGTCGGGTTATTTTCCGGTTCCGGACCACCCGCCTTCACGGCAATAGCGATCTGTTTACCCAGTCTTGTAAATGTTTTAGCCATGTGGCCCCATCTTTTCAGCTTTGCGGCTTTTCTATATTCAAATGCTCTTCCCATTGGTTTGTATTAATTTTGAATTGTGAATTTTAAATTTATCTCAATTTTGCATTCAGCTTATCTTCCAGATTCTTCACCAGTTTAGACATGATCTTATCGATCATCTTATCGTTCAGCGTCTGAGTTTCATCCTGAAGCAGGAAGCTGACCGCATACGATTTCTTACCTGCTTCGATGTTCTTACCTTCGTATACATCGAAGAGTTCCACTTCTTTCAGCAGTTTCTTTTCTGTATCGTAAGCGATTTTTTCGATTTCGGCAAACTGTACGTTCTTGTCGAGCAACAATGCCAAGTCACGCTTCACAGCAGGGAATTTGGAAATTTCCTTGTAGCTGATCTTCACTGAACGGATAGCCTTCATCAGTTCTTTCCAGTTCAAGTCGGCATAATACACCTCATTATCTATATCGAATGCTTTCAGCAGTTTCTTCGTCACAACACCGAAAGAGGCAAGACGCTTCCCCCCCTTGGTATGAACAGAAAGTGCGGTAGCGAAAATATCGTCAGTCAGATTGCCAACTACCAGGTTGTGCAAATCCAGTCCCAGGCGCTTCAATATATTCTCTACATAAGCCTTCAATTCGTATACCGAACTGTTTTCATCCGGGTGTGCCCATGAGTTGGCTACTTTCTTTCCAGTCACCCACAAACCCAAGTGATAGTCTTCCGAATAGGTAGCCAGTACTTTTTCTGGATTCTTCTTGTCCGCATCGAAGTAATAGCAATTACCGAATTCGAAGAATTTCAAATCGGCATTCTTGCGGTTTGCATTGTGAGCGATGCTTTCCAGTCCACCGAACAGCAATGTCTGACGCATACAGTTCAGATCGGCACTCAGTGGATTCAGCAGCATCACCAGATGGTTGGATGGATAGTTCTCCAGACCGTCGTAGTAAGCGGCACGAGTCAGAGAATTATTCAGTATTTCATTGAAGCCACAGCCAACCAACTGTTCTGCAACCAGATTCTGTAATTTGTTTGATTTATCATGCTCACCCTTGGTTGTCAGACTGGAGTTCAGCGTAGTCGGGATTTCTACATTATTATATCCGTAGATACGTAGAATATCTTCGATCACATCGCAATCACGCTGTACGTCTACACGATAAGGAGGAACGGCTAATGTCAGTCCGTCAACTGTCTCATTCATGATTTTCATTTCCAGGCTGGTAACAATGCTCTTGATCGTTTCCACGGGAATCACTTTACCAATCAGCGAATTTACTTTCTCATAAGAAAGTTCTACCATGAAGTCTTGTGGAGCTGCAACGCAAACATCCTTAATTTCGGATGAGATAGTGCCACCGGCCAGTTCTTTCACCATCAGAGCAGCCAGTTTCAGACAATAGATTACTCCGTTCGGATCGATGCCACGTTCGAAACGGAAAGAAGCATCCGTATTCAGACCGTGACGACGGGCAGTCTTACGCACCCATGTAGGATGGAAATAAGCGCTTTCGATGAATACATCTGTCGTAGCTTCCGTAGAACCGGAATCCAGTCCGCCGAATACACCGGCAATACACATCGCTTCTTCTTTGTTGCAGATCATCAGATCGCGTTCGTTCAACTTGCGTTCCACTTCATCCAATGTGACGAATGGAGTGCCTTCCGGCAATGTCTTGACAATTACTTCATTGCCTTTTATCTTTCCGGCATCGAAACAATGCAATGGCTGACCGAAAGCATGAACGATATAATTAGTAATATCCACTACATTATTAATAGGACGTACACCGATCAAGCGCAATTTATTCTGCAACCATTCGGGGCTTTCCTTCACAGTAACGCCTTTCACCGTAACGCCGGCATAGTGAGGACAGGCTTCGCTGTTTTCAACCACTACTTCGATATCCAAATCATGATTTTCCACCTTAAATCCATCTACAGATGGACGTTGCAAAGTAGCCTGCTTGCCATTCTGAATCAGGTAAGCATACAAGTCGCGGGCCACACCATAGTGTGAGCAAGCGTCTGCACGGTTAGGAGTAATATCTACTTCGAGTACGTAGTCACTCTTGATATTATAATAGTCTTTGGCGAGAGTACCCGGAACAGCTTCAGCTGGCAACACGATGATTCCTGCATGATCGGTACCAATACCGATTTCGTCTTCTGCACAAATCATCCCTGTAGATTCTACACCACGGATTTTTGACTTCTTGATAGTAAAGCATTCATCACCGTCATAAAGTTTGGTACCCAAAGTGGCAACCACTACTTTCTGTCCGGCAGCTACATTCGGAGCACCGCATACAATCTGTACAGGTTCGCCGTCTCCCAGATTGACGGTAGTGATATGCAAATGGTCGGAATTCGGATGTTCTTCGCAAGTCAGCACTTCACCGATTACGAGTCCTTCCAAACCACCCTTAATGGTTTGCACTTCTTCTACACCACCTGTTTCCAAGCCGATTGAGGTCAGCGCAGCAGCCGTTTCATCGGGGGTCAAATCAAAGTTGACATACTCTTTCAGCCAGTTATAAGAGATATTCATATAATTAAATTTTTATTGTTTCTCAAAAAGTTTCGCAAAGTTAATAAGATTTTTCGGTTGACATAGAACGATTTGAGAGAAAAATGTCAAGAGAAGCTAAACTAACAAGGACCTGACTGTATTATTCCCCAATAAATTCATGGTTGGTGACAAAGTGGCAAAAAATAAAGGGGTATTCTTTGTCATTTTTGCCACCTATCCCCATCAGAATACAACTTGGCTATACTCTATAAAAAATAATCGACCGCTCGATTGGAGTAAATCGAGCGGTTATTTTCATCTGACTAAGCGGTCATTCTATTCAACCCAAACGAACGTTTTTTTAGAAAGGTAACGGCCCTTCCGTTGCACCGAACGGATTATTTCCCTGTGGAACAAAGTCCGGTTCCGGCGGAGGCGGAGGCATAGCACCGGCATTCAGTTTAGACCCCAGCATGGCACCTGCAGGTTCACCCGGCATCGGTATAACCATATCATCTTCCGGATTAGAGAATCGTGTAAACTCACCTTTGAATCGGAGCAAGACTTCACCTACCGCACCATTACGATGCTTGGCTATCACAATTTCCGCCATACCGCGAAGGTCGTTACCACGATCATCCTGATAAATCTTATAATATTCCGGACGGTGAATAAAACACACCATATCGGCATCCTGCTCGATGGCTCCGGATTCACGAAGGTCACTCAACTGAGGGCGTTTACCGTCAATACCTTCACGACTCTCCACACCACGATTCAACTGCGACAAGGCTATAATGGGAATGTTCAACTCCTTCGCCAATCCTTTCAACGAACGAGATATCGTACTAACCTCTTCCTGACGGCTACCGAATGCCATACCACTCGCATTCATCAACTGAAGGTAGTCAATAATAATGATTCTCACCCCATGTTCACGCACCAGACGACGTGCTTTGGTCCGGAGTTCAAACACAGACAAAGACGGAGTATCGTCCACATAAAGCGGAGCATCCAGCAGATCTTTCAGTTTGTAGTCCAACTGTTGCCACTCATAGCTTGCCAATTGTCCACTTTTGATCTTCTCACTCGGAATCTCACAAACATTGGTGATAAGACGGTTGACCAACTGGACGTTACTCATTTCAAGAGAGAACAACGCTACCGGATTCCGATAATCAACAGCAATATTCTTAGCCATAGAAAGTACGAAAGCTGTCTTACCCATGGCAGGACGGGCAGCGATTATAATAAGATCGGAGTTCTGCCAACCGGAGGTCATCTTGTCCAGTTTCGTAAATCCACTTTCAAGACCACTCAGACCGTCCGTTCGTGCAGCCGCTTTCTGAATCAGCTTATACGCTTCGTCAATTACCGGATTAATCTGCGTATAGTCTTTCTTCATATTCTGCTGGGAAATCTCAAACAGCTTGCCTTCCGCCTCCTGCATCAAGTCGTCCACATCCAGTGTCTCATCAAAAGCCTTGCTTTGAATATTACTGGTAAACGTTATCAATTCGCGCGCCAACGATTTTTGTGCAATAATACGGGCGTGATATTCGATATGTGCGGAAGAAGCAACCTTACTGCTCAACTGAGTAATATAGAACGGTCCACCGACCTCTTCCAACTCACCTCTTTTGCTCAACTGCTCTTTGACCGTCAGAATGTCCACCGGCTTCTGATTAACGGCAAGATCAGTAATGGCAGCATAAATCAACTGATGACGATGCTCATAAAATGACTCCGGGCGAAGAATCTCACTCACCAGCGAATAAGCATCCTTCTCAATCATTAAAGCACCCAACACCGCCTCTTCCAGCTCCGGTGCCTGAGGTTGGATACGACCATAATCATTGACCGGTTGTACTTTAGTTGATTTTGTGTTACGGGAATTTCTTCTTTGTTCAGCCATCTGCTTATATACAATTTTATGATTTACAATTTATGATCCCCGGCTTTTATACATAGTAAAAGCCGAAAGGGATGACAAAGATAGAATATAATAATGAAGAAAAGATAAGGAAAAATGAAGATTTTAGTAACTTTGTCACCAATAGCATAAATTCGCAACCCATAATTTAAAATTCAAAAATAATAATTCAGAACGAATATGATCACTTTCCCAAACGCAAAAATAAACCTGGGACTCTCTATTACCGAGAAGCGTCCGGACGGATATCACAACCTCGAAACCGTATTCTACCCCGTCGCTCTCGAAGATGCGCTGGAAATCCGGACCAGCCCCGAAGCGGACAAAAAGTTCTCCCTGCATCAGTACGGAATGGAGATATCCGGTAATCCGGAAGACAATTTAGTGGTGAAAGCATATCTGCTATTAGATAAAGAGTTTCACCTCTGTCCTATCGAGATCCATCTGTACAAACACATTCCTTCCGGTGCCGGACTGGGAGGAGGCTCATCAGACGCGGCTTTCATGCTGAAATTACTCAACGAACACTTTCAGCTGAATTTATCCGAAGATCAGCTGGAAATATATGCCGCAACTTTGGGAGCAGACTGCGCTTTCTTTATCAGAAACGCCCCGACCTTTGCCGAAGGAGTCGGTAACATATTCTCCCCCATTCCACTATCCTTAAAAGGATATCAGATTCTGATCATCAAACCGGATGTATTCGTATCAACGCGGGAAGCTTTCGCCAATATTCACCCTCATCATCCCGAATACTCGATCAAAGAAGCGATCAAACGCCCGGTAAATGAATGGAAAGAGATATTAATCAATGATTTTGAAGACAGCGTATTCCCCCAGCATCCGGTGATCGGAGAAATTAAAGCCGAGCTATACAGGCAAGGGGCTGTTTATGCCTCTATGAGCGGTTCCGGTTCTTCCGTATATGGATTGTTCGAGCCGGAAGGGACTTTACCTGAAACTGATTGGGGAACTAACGTATTCTGTTTTAAAGGCAGGCTGTAAAAGAGTAACAAAAAACGGTACCACGACTCCCGTCGTAGTACCGTCACAACACAAACACAAAATAAAACACGACAAAACTACTATGCAATCATACCTGTCTATGCCGGAGAGGCATAAGTACCATTTACTCATATTCACATACTCACAAACAGATCAAGCTGATTAGCATCTAATAAACAAATCGCATGAACGATTTGTTTAAACTTTTATGTTAATTAAAACAAATATCTTTTTACTGAATGCCTCTTTCACGGAGTTTCAGCTGCCAATTCCATGCAGAGCGTAAAGTATCTTCTAATGTTTCTACCGCTTTCCAACCCAGTTCCTGGTTTGCATAATCGGGATTAGCCCATACCTTTTCAATATCACCTGCGCGACGGCCTACAATCTGATAATTCAATTTAACGCCGGTAGCTTTTTCAAAGCCATTAATCAGTTCCAATACTGAAACGCCGCGTCCTGTACCGATATTGAATACTTCTACTTTTTCTTTCTGTTTTTGCTCCAAAATACGGCGGATTGCAATCACGTGTGCTTTAGCCAAGTCAACAACGTTGATAAAGTCACGGATACAAGAACCGTCAGGAGTATCATAATCGTCACCGAATACACTTAGTTTTTCACGGATACCCATCGCTGTCTGAGTCAGATAAGGAATCAGGTTTTGAGGAACACCGTTCGGAAGTTCACCCAACAATGCTGTAGGATGTGCGCCAATCGGATTGAAATAACGCAGCAAAATAGCATTGATCGGGGCACCGGAAGCTACTGTATCACGGATAATTTCTTCATTAATCTGTTTTGTATTTCCATAAGGAGATTCCGCTTTCTTGATCGGAGCCTTTTCCGTTACAGGCAACTCATCCGGTTGACCATATACTGTACAGGAAGAAGAGAACACTATGCCTTCTACTCCATGTTTAGGCATTAACTCCAGAAGGTTGATTAAAGAAACCAGGTTGTTACGATAATAAAGCAACGGCTTCTCTACCGACTCTCCTACTGCTTTGCTTGCTGCGAAATGAATAATCGCTTTAATTCCTTTATATTTGGCAAATACGGCATCAAGGCCAGCAAAATCAAGACAATCCAGTTTCTCAAAAGCTGGGCGGATACCGGATACTTTCTCTATATTGTCAACAACGTCAGCACTCGAATTTGATAAATTATCGATAATGATTACTTCGTATCCACTGTTTTGTAGTTCTACAACGGTATGAGACCCAATATAGCCTGTTCCTCCCGTTACTAAAATTCTTTCTTTCATATAATTTTAAAATATGGTTAGTTTTTCGGTTTTCAGTTTGTTTGAGGTACAAATGTATGGAAATAAAATGGAAATGCAATAAACTATCGCAATTTTATTCACAGGAAGATACTTACGGGACGATTTGAGGGCGTTTTGGTATGATAAAAAACATATTCGGTATGAACATATATAAAGAAAAAGGCCGGAAACAAACTGCCTGTATGTTGCCATACGACAGAGTTTCCAGCCTCTTTATCTAATTATCAACTTAGTCTTTTACACGACGCCAGAGAAGCCCATGAATGCCATTGCCAGCAAACCTGCGGTAATCAAAGCAATCGGAGTCCCCTGCATTCCTTTCGGAATCTTCACCAGGGTCATCTGCTCACGCAATCCGGCAAACAATACCAGTGCCAGACCGAAGCCAAGAGCAGTAGAGAATGCGTATACAACACCTGTCAGCAGATCAAAGTCTTTCTGGATTACCAGGATTGCCACACCGAGAATACAGCAGTTCGTTGTAATCAACGGCAGGAACACACCCAGTGCCTGATACAAAGAAGGAGAAACTTTCTTCAGAATAATTTCTACCATCTGCACCAGTCCGGCAATAACCAGAATAAAAGTGATTGTCTGTAAGTACCCCAATCCGAAAGCGTCCAACACAAACTTCTGAATCAGGAATGTGACGATGGTAGCGATAGTCAGCACGAAAGCAACTGCCGCACTCATACCCATCGCTGTTTCCACCTTCTTGGAAACACCCAGGAACGGACAGATTCCCAGGAACTGCGACAACACAATGTTGTTTACAAAGATTGCCGAGATAAATATCAATATATATTCCATATTCTTTTCTTATTTAATAGAGTTAGGCTTTCTTCAGACTATTAATAATGGCAATCAGATAACCTAAAGCGATAAAGGCACCCGGAGCCAGAACAAAGATCAGCATTCCGTATTCTTCCGGCAGAATGGTCAGATTAAATATCTTACCTGTTCCGAAGAATTCACGTACGGCACCCAACAGAGTCAGGGCAATGGTAAAGCCAAATCCCATACCGATACCATCAAACATAGAAGCCAGCGGATTGTTCTTCGCTGCGAAAGCTTCCGCACGTCCCAATACGATACAGTTTACTACGATCAGCGGAATGAAAAGACCGAGAGTAGCATACAGATCGGGCACGTATGCTTGCATTATCATCTGCAACAGTGTCACGAATGACGCGATCACCACGATAAATGAAGGGATGCGTACCATATCCGGAATCAGATTCTTGATAGATGAAATTACCACGTTCGAGCAAATCAGGACGAACATAGTGGCCAGTCCCATACCCATACCGTTGATTGCCGATGATGTCGTACCCAGTGTAGGACACATACCGAGCAGGAGCACAAAAATAGGATTCTCTTTGATAATCCCGTTCATCATTACTTTAAAATTATTCATAACTGTCTCCTCCTTTCTTAGTTATTAGTGTCATTAGCAGCTGCTTCACCTTCCGGTGCAGCAGCCGGTTCATTTTTCTGGGAAGCTCCGGAATTCGTATCCACCTCACCGCCTTTATATGCCTGATAAGCAGCATTCACCGCATTCAGGAAAGCACGTGAAGTGATAGTAGAAGCCGTGATAGCATCTACCTGTCCATTCATGTCTTTGGTCACAGCCAATGGAGTCTCTCCCGGATTCATGCCCAAAATAGATTTTGCACTTTCTTCGTGAGATACCGGTTTTTCGTTCTTTGCAGGATCATAAGCTCCAAACCATTTGTCCGCTTTCGAACCCAATCCCGGAGTTTCAGCGTGCGCCAATAAAGAGTAGTTATAAATCTTGCCTTCAGCATCAAAGCCCACCAGCACTTTCAGTTCACCGCCAAATCCCATTGACTTGGCTTCAACGGCAGAACCTACCCACTTTTCGCCATTCTTGGCCGGATAGATAATGAAATCCACGATTTTCTTTCCGTCTTTCTCGCTGAAAACAGTATCGCTTTCGGCTACCGGATTATTGGTATATTCAGGAAGCACCTTTTTCAAGGCCTCGTTCAGCGTCTTTGCATTCGCTTCGGCAATAGGGCCTTTCGTCAGTTCGTTCACATAAGCCAGCAACGCTACGGAAACAGCTGTAACGCCCGTAAGTACCAGCAACATATTCTTTAAAGATGATTGTAACTTTTTCATTTCTTCTTCGCTACCTCCCCAAAGCGTTTAGGTTTACAATAGGTGTTAATCAGCGGAGTGAACGCATTCATAATCAGGATGGCGAATGACATACCTTCGGGATATGCACCGAACAGACGGATAACCACCGTCAGCAGACCGATACAAACACCGTAAATCAGCATACCTTTCTTGCTCATCGGAGAAGTCACATAGTCGGTTGCCATAAAGACAGCTCCCAGCATCAGACCTCCGGAGAGTAGTTGCAATACCGGAGAAACATACTTTTCGGGATCCACCATATGCATAATGCCTGCAAATACAAATACAGTCACAATGATAGAAACCGGAATATGCCAGGTGATGATCTTTTTCCAGAGCATGTATACCAGTCCGAGCAACAGTGCCAGCGCACTTACTTCACCGATACATCCGCCGTTCTGTCCGATAAACAGAGTCAGCGCATCAGGTATCTGGCTCAAAGCACTTGCATCGCCGTGAATAGCCTGTTTCATCAATGCCAGCGGAGTAGCACCGGTGGTAGCGTCCATATAAGATGTCAGCTGACCTACTACCGGCCATGTTGTCATCTGCACCGGAAAAGAAAGCAACAGGAATACACGTCCCGCCAATGCCGGGTTGAATGGGTTGCAGCCTAGACCACCGAAAGACATCTTGCCTACACCAATTGCGAACAGTGCACCCAGAATGATAATCCAGATAGGCAGATTGGAAGGTAGATTGAATGCCAGCAACACACCTGTAATGACAGCAGAGCCGTCACAAATGGTTGTAGCAGGTTTCTTCATTAAGAATTTAACGATCGCCCATTCGAAGAATAAACAGGCTGCTACCGAAGTAGCCGTGACAATCAGAGCCCCCAGTCCGAAGAAATAAAGCGACACCAGAAAAGCCGGAATCAGTGCGATCAGCACGCCATACATATTTTTCTGTACGCTGTCTCCGCCATGCACGTGGGGTGATAGTGATACGATTAATTTATTTTCCATACTTCGTTATTTTTTAGCTTGACGTGCACGAATCATAGCTCCTACTTTACCCTTACCCAAGCGGCAGTAATCAAGCAGCGGACGGTTGGCAGGACAAGTGAACTGACAGGAACCGCACTCGATACAATCCATGATTCTTTCTTTTTCCATTGTTTCAAAATCTCCGTTTTCGGACAAAGCTCCGAGCAAGTACGGCTCCAATCCCATCGGACAAGCGCTCACACACTTTGCGCAACGGATACAGGTTTGTGCTTCACCACGTTTGGCTTCCTTCTGATTCATAATCAAGATGCCGGAACTGCCTTTTGCGGTAGGAACTTCGATATTCACCAGAGCCTTACCCATCATCGGACCGCCACCGATCACTTTTCCCGTATCCTCCGGCAGACCGCCACAAGCATCAATCAGCTGTTTCATTGGTGTACCGATACGAGCCAGAAAGTTGGAAGGTTTGGCCACAGACTTACCAGTTACGGTAATCACACGCTCAAACAACGGTTTATTTTTCTGAACAGCTTCATAAACAGCAAATGCCGTACCCACATTCTGCACAACTGCCCCAGTAGAGATAGGCAGCGCACCACTTGCCACCTGGCGTTTGGTAATCGCATCAATCAGCTGTTTCTCACCACCCTGAGGATATTTCACTTTCAAAGGAACAACTTCGATGCCTGCATAACTGGAAGCAACTTTCGTCATCAGTTCAATAGCATCCGGCTTGTTATTCTCAATTCCGATAAATGCCTTATTTACCTTCACGGCTTTCATCAGAATGGAGACACCTACCATGACTTCTTCCGCGTGTTCCAGCATCAGCTGATGGTCGGCAGTCAGATACGGTTCACATTCCACCGCATTGATAATCACACATTCTGCCTTGAACGAAGGAGGCGGACAAAGTTTCACCTGTGTAGGAAAACAAGCACCACCCAAACCTACGATACCGGCATCGGCAATCTTCTTCACGATTTCTTCGGACGAAAGCTCACATTCTTTGACCAGTGTCTTGCTACGGTCAATGGTTTCTTCCCATTCGTCGCCTTCTACATCAATAAAAATAGCAGGTTTTGCATAACCGCTCGCATCGACTACTGTATCAATCTTCGCCACTTTTCCACTGACAGAAGAGTGAATTGCTGCCGAAACGAAGCCGGCAGGTTCGGCAATCTTCGTGCCTACCTTCACCATATCACCTTTTGCTACTATCGGTTTGGCAGGTGCGCCAATGTGCTGCCCCAACAGAATAACTGCCTTTGCAGGAACTTCCGCTGTGATGATAGGTTGATGTGCCGACAATTTATTTTCGTGTGGATGAACTCCACCAATTGAAAATGTCTTTAACATACAATTCTGTATTTTATTCTGTTATTATTCTGTTACCTTCGGAGCTTCTGCAGCAACTGTTTTCGGTTCTTCTTCCGCCTTCGGTTTACGTGGAGGGAAGTTCAGCTCGATAATTGTGTTCTGCGGACAAACTTCCACGCACTTACGGCATGATTTACACTTGTTCGGATCGATGTAAGCCAGGTTGTTCTCCAGCGTAATGGCTTCGAACGGACAAGTCTTGACACACTTACCACAGCCGATACAGCTCACTGTACAAGCCTTACGTGCTACGGCTCCCTTGTCTTTGTTCACACAAGAGATGTACACACGGCGTGATTTCTTGCCTTGCGGACGAATCTCGATGATCGCCTTCGGACAAGCCTTCACACAAGCGCCACAAGCTGTACATTTGGCTTCATCCACTTCCGGAAGTCCCGTTTCGGGATTCATGTGGATAGCATCGAACTGGCAGGCAGCCACACAGTCGCCACATCCGAGGCATCCGTAGCTACAACCTGTTTCTCCACCATACAATGAAGCGGCAATAGCGCAACTCTTCGCACCGTCGTATTGATTAATACGCGGACGGTTGGCACAGCTTCCGTTACATCTTACTACTGCTACCATCGGTTCAGCTTCAGTAGCTGCCAGTCCGAGAATATCAGCAATTTGTGCCATGACAGGCTGACCGCCTACAGGGCAGAATTTACCATCCAGCGAACCGGCTTTGACGCAAGCATCGGCAAAGCCGCTACAACCGGGATAGCCACATCCACCACAATTAGCCTGGGGAAGCACTTCTCCCACCTGGGCAATCCGCGGGTCTTCATACACGGCAAATTTCTTGGAAGCCACATAAAGAATAGCGGCCAGCACGAGCGCTATAGCTCCCAATGAAATCACTGCAATCAGAATCAAATTCATAATGTTTTAGTTATTTATTGGTTTTATAGTAAATGAAAAATGTTGTTTCATTCGCGTTTTATTGAGCCACAATACGAAATAATAAGGAATAAGAACTGCCAGAGAAAGAAGAGCCGCATACAGTTCATTCCCTATCAATGCCATCCATGCGAACAGGGAAACAATCAGAAGTACAAAAGGAATTATGAATGCAAGGGTTACAGCCATCATGCCCATCGACGTTTCGCCGATCACCATCACCCGCTCTCCTACCTGATAGGAAGCAGCTGTAACATCCGTTATATCTATGACTTTGTCTTTACTATCCGCCGAAGAACAGTGGCCTTTTGCGCTACAAGCCGCACAAGCCGACGTCTGAACGATTCTCACCGACAGATGAGAACCCTGTATGTTTTCCACAATACCTAGATGCTTTATAGTATTATTCGTCATTTTGCAAACTCAACATTACAAATCGCGGCAAATTTAATCATTATTTGTGAACTACGAAGCATTCCCTCATTTTTTTCTACATAATAAAATGTTATTTTTTGTGTTTTCGTTATCGCACACGAAAAAGTAACGCCAACTATTTGATATTTTAGCATACAACAAAGCAGGCGGGAAAGTTCTTCCCGCCTGCCTGTCTTATCTAACCAATTACTTTATTTACTGAATGCTGCTTACAATGATGCAGCCTGTACTCCCAGTACTCCGGCAATCGCACCGGCTACAGCAATGATTACTTTCAAAACTACACTCCAAGTTTTCTTCATAGATTTTTCCTCCTTTCTTTTTTAAGCTTTTCAGATTATACAGTCGGATCCGGAGCTTCCTCATCTCCTCCTCCTTCATTTCCACCACCGCCATTTTCACCATCATCCGGATCATTCGGAGTCACAGAGGCATTCAACTTCTTCAGATATTCATCCAAACTGATCAAATCCAGTTTTTCATCTGCACGGGTAGCCGTCTTCGTGATACGCAGTTCCTTATTCGCCTGAAAGAAGATGCGCACGCTATCCACACTTTTAGCATTGACGTCTTTCGCCGCATCCGCCCCTTTCGAACAAGCAGTCAGCATAAATACACCCAAGCCTTCGATATTCACAGACTTACCTTCCAAAAGTTGCTCTTTCATTTTCTCCACAAAATTCTGAATCACACTCTTGATATCACCGATGGATAAAGAAGAATAGCCCTGCATTTTCTGCGCAATATATTTCAGATTGACAGACTGACCTAAAGTGATCAGATGCGGATAATATTTCTTGGGAGAATTGGGAACACGCGGGTCAGATGGTCGCGTAACAACCTTGTAAATTACACTCATAATACGTTTTTTTAAAGATTCAAATTCAAGTTATTTTATTCACGTTTTGTTGATCAACAATGCAAAGGTGAGGCTTTTATTTCAGATAACAAAAAGAAAAGCCCCTTGCGGGGCTCTTTTTCTGAGAAAAGTTATAATTCATAGATATTCAGATATTTATCTTTTTGTATCTTGACCATATCCATAGCCGTAACCATAACGTTTACCATAGCCGTAGTGTTTGCCATACTTACCGTAGCCGTAGTAATAACCGTATTTTCGCTTCTTCAGGTCTACGCCGTTGATGACAGTACAAAGATTAGGCAGCTTCTTCTCAAAAGACAGTTCATTGATCAATGTATATTCCGCCTTATGAGTGTAGTCAGCACGGCATACGTAAACTGACAAGTCTGCTACACGACCTATTAATAAGGTATCCGTCACCATGCCGATAGGAGCAGTATCAAGGATGACATAATCGAAGTTCTTCTTCAAGGTTTCTATCGCTCTGTCCAGACCGTTACGGGCTAACAGTTCTGTTGGATTAGGAGGAACAGTACCACCCGGAAGAATAAACAGATTCTTATTTACATCAGAAGGCTGAACAAGTTCCATCAAATCCGTTTCAGGATTGGAAAGATACTGAGTAATACCTCTCTCCTTATTAGAGAGCTGGAATACTTTATTCAGTCCTGGCTTACGAATATCGAGCCCGACAATCACCACTTTCTTTCCCAAAAGAGAAAGACTGATAGCCAAATTCGACGAAACAAACGATTTTCCTTCACCACTGACAGTTGAGGTCACAAGGATCACCTTCTGATCATTATCGAGCATAAACTGAAGATTGGTCCGGATATTACGGAAGGTTTCACTCATCAGATTATTCTTGTTCTCGAAGACAGCGATAGAGCCATTCTTATCATTTTTCTCATCAGTCAATGGAATATCACCGACAACAGGAACACTCGTTAGTTTCTCCACATCGGCACGACCTTCGATCTTGAATTTCGTCAGTTCAATCAAATAGATGATGCCAACCGGAATTCCAACACCAAGTATCAATGCGATCAAATAGATCATAGAGCGTTTAGGAGATACCGGAATATCGTCAGCTATAGCTTCATCAATGATCTTCGCATTATTCGCAGTGGCAGCAAGCGCAATAGCATTCTCTTCACGTTTCTGTAACAACATCAGATACAATCCGGCCTTGATCTCCTGCTGACGGGCGATGCTCACATAAGCCCGTTCCTGACCTGGAGCATTACTGATACGACGGGAATAGCGGCTCGCTTCACGGTCAAGGCTCTCTTTGGTGATCATCAACCCCTGCAAGGTTCCTTCAAGAGTAGCTTGTACATTGGCTTTCATTGCACGGATACTCGTATCCAAATTCACAATCGTAGGGTTATTCTCTGTTGATGTACGTAACAGGCGTTTACGCTCAACAAGCATCTCGTTATAACGTTCAATCGCACCGATCAAGGCAGCATCCTGCAAACCTACATTACTTGGTAATACTTCATATTCATTACCTCTCAAGTATTTACGCAAGTCATTTACCAAACTGATTTGAGTACGGTTCTCCACACTTTTCTTTTCATACTCAGCATTACCGGCCAAAGCTATCTGAGCTTCACTCGTCAAATCCGTGATACCCGCATCACGCTTGAAGGACTCCAGATTAGCTTCTGTACTACCTAATTCTTTTGAGATAATGCCAATACGTTCATCGATAAATTCTGCTGTTTTCTGAGCAATCTCGTTTTTATCATTGTTCGTATTGCGATTATACATCTCAAGCAACTGGTTGATAAAATCCTGCCCACGCTGCAAACTGGAGTTTTTCAATGAAATCACGGCAACAGAAGTCGTTTTAGAAGTAGGTTCCACAGATAGACTCTTACAATAGCCTCTAGCCACTCTCATTGGTTTACTTATTGTCGCAGTTATATGGCGTACGTTCTTCTCTATCTGAGGAACCTTCGTTCCATCCTGTAAAGTTACCGAATCAACCTCCTGAAAGAAAGCCAATGTACCTTCATCAGTCGGAAAAATAGCAGGCAGCTTTTCAAAATGTTTCTGATAACCCTTTTCACCTACAGTCACATTCACATCCATACTCCCTTCAGGCTGTAAGGTCATCTCTACTACCATCAAAGTTTTCAGTTTTTCAGCCTCTTGAGGTGTCAAACTCACTTGTACCGGAGATGTTTTATATAAACCTTTAGCAGGAAACTCATCCTCATCTTTATAGGTTATATACAGTCCCAACTGATTAACCACCTCTTTTACGAGTGTTTTCGAACGAAGAACTTCCAACTCGTTATCAATGTTTTTAGAAGATGTCATCAGACCGCTTAACCCCATATCCTCCAATTCCGAAGAAAGTCCTGCACCTCCACCCTTCTTCTCGTCTTTTATCAGAACTGTAGCGGAAATATTATAAATCGGGGTAGCCCAGTGCAGATAAAACCACGCACCAACCAAACATAGCAACACCGCACCTACAAACCAAGGCCAGTGAATAATATATTTAAAAAGCAGTGCCCGGAAATCGATCTGCTCCTCAGTCATTTCACGTCCTTTCACGTTTTGATTTTCTTCCTTCATAACTCTTTCTTTTTATTTCAAGATATTAAACAACAAACTGGCAATAGAAACAAGGATCGAAGTAGCAGAGAACCATAAGCTTGTACTAGTTCCGATATCCGAATTTCGAGCTTTCGCCTTATTCGGAGTTACATAAATGATATCATTCTGCTGCAGATAGTAATAAGGAGAAAGAATAGTCTCCGCCTTATTCAGATCCAATGGAATAATTTCCTGCTTACCATTGGCATTCTCCCGTATTAGCTTAACATCATCACGCAGACCATATACGGTCATATCACCTGCCATAGCCAAAGCTTCCAGGATGTTCACTTTTTCATTGGAAATCGTGAATGTACCGGGACGGGCAACTTCGCCAATCACAGAAATCTTATAATTCACCATACGAACCGTTACAATAGGTGTTTCCTTAATATAAGGTTTCAGTTTTTCCACGATCATCTGTTCGGTCGCCTTCTTGGTCAGTCCGCCTACATGAAGTTCACCTAATACAGGGAAATTTATATTACCGTCATTATCCACTAGATATTGTTGCAGGACTGGCTGAGTGGTGGCATAATTCAAGCCTATATTATTCTGTGTTGCAATAGTCAAATTGAAAGGTGCCGCCAATTCTGGACTAGTACATGACACTACTATTGTTAGCAGGTCCTTGGGCATGATCTTAGCATCATAAAGCTCTGCATCTCGGGTATCGTACAATACAACTTCCGCATCCTGCAAGTAAGGTACTTTTTTGTAGGACTGGCAGCCAGTAAACATTAATGCCGCCAATACACAATAGAATAATTGTTTCAATCGTTTCATATATTTCTTTTTGCTGGGGTTATACAATTCTTCGCAAGACCGGGTCCCCCATTTAGCACGGCCACTACGGTATATGATTGGAATTCTCGAACAAGGTATTTTTCTTTTATATCGCAATCGGATAAGCAGGACAAGGTATTTTACTTACTGCTCCTCCTGTACCTTCTTCTTTCGCTCTTTGGTATGACCGTCCATATCCCTCATCCCCGCTATGTCGAGGAACATCTTCAGTTTCCACTCTTCCAGCGTACTCTGATTAAAGTTCTGATCGTTCTTTCCTGCCATTCATTCGCTATTAATGGCATTCATAATCTGGCATCCACTTGCTGGGTGGTTTGTTTCCGCTCCCTCCTCACAGACTATGACCGCCTCCAGCCTTCTTGCGACATCAAAGAAAGACATGGGATCGTTATAGTCTAGGTCAACACTGTCTGCATTTCATTTTGTTTACTACTTGAGTGCTTCGAGAGCTTCAGCAGCATCTTCTTTTGCAATCTGTATGCAGCGAGCGACGTACTCAGCTGTCATCAACTGCATAGAACCAGAACGCTGCTCCATTTCTACGAAGTCAGCCACTCGTTTTTTCAATTCTTCTGTGATCATAATAAACTATTGATTAAAAGGGTTATAAATCGTTTGATATTGTCATTAAAGTTCCTTCATGATTTTCTCAACGTCTTCCAGAGGGACATTAAGCATACGAGAGATATACAAAGGAGAGATTGCATCCATCAAGCCCGACTGTCTTTCCATGCCAATAAGGTACTCGATATTCTTCTTCAAGTCACCGAGGGAGTTTGAAAATGACTTTTTATCGGTTGTTTTTCCAATCAGCTTTGCTCTGTACTCGTCAAGTGTTTCACTGCCATCCTCGCCATACTTACCGTCTTTTGCTTCGTAGATAACAGAAGGTTCAAGAACCTCTACAGTATGCCATGCGCCAGCAGGTACTACACAACCAAAGCTTCCTACGGTAGGATTCAGATGAATTCGTTCGGTCTCATTACCATTCTCATCAAATAAGACTTCGATGAGTTTTCCACAGAGGAGAATGACATTTTCATTGCTATCGGGATGATGATGAACAGGAATTACAGTACCAGGCATCAATGCGTTTAGCATTCGTTGGCCTCCATCATCCGAACTTGTACGGAGATCATAATTTTGACGAAGACGAGGATTCACCAATGCCTTGTCAAAAAGTTCTGATATAAGTTTTTGGTCAATTTGTATCATAGTGATTACTTTATGAGAGAAGTAAGATACTCCTCATGGAGGTGATAGTATTTCTTCTTGAATAGGATGTAAGCAATAGCAAGCATAATGATTGCAGATACCAGGTAAATCCAGTGAGCAGCCATAGTTTCTGGACAAAGATAAATGAAACCCAAAGAAATCACTAACTGCATTATTGCATATAGACTAGAAACCTTCACGTGACCTATTTTCAGCTCATTAGCCATCAGTTGATATGCGTGCTTGCGATGCGCCTCGCCCAGGTTCTCGTGCAGCAGGATGCGGTGGCAGATAGTCAGCACACCGTCCACGCCATATACCAGTAGGAAGATGAGGTACGTGACATCACCCGTCGCCAGCACCAACGAGCCAATCATGAACAGCAGAATATATGCCACGCCTATTGAGCCTACATCCCCGGCAAAACATTTCGCCTTACCCTTCGGACGGAAGTTGAACAGACAGAAAACGACATCTGCAAGTATGACTACATAGATAAGCGCCTGATCAACAAAGCCTATAGTGCTATTGAGAAGAGCAAGTGGCAACAATGATGCCATAGCGCATGCACCCGTGATGCCATTCACACCATCCATAAAGTTGATTACGTTCGACGCTCCCACACACACAATAAGTGCAAGAATGACAATCCACCACATATCTAGATGCAGAATATCCAACTGATAGAACATCATTGCCATAGCTATGAATTGTGCCAGCAGTCGTACACTATCAGGTAGCGAGCGGATATCATCGACCAAACTCACACCAGCGATTAGCGTTACCGCGAGCAAAAACCAAGTGCATGAAAAACTGAAGAAAATACTCCATATCCACAATCCGAGCAAGAAGATAATTCCGCCTCCTCTCAACACAACCGTTGAATGCGACGAACGCTCATTAGGTTTATCAATAATATTGAACTTGTCTGCAATCTCAAAATATACCAACTCCAAGACAAGCAGAATCACAAAAATAATTCCGTAAATTAAGTATGTATTCATATTGTACTTTTTCCTAAACTTCTCCGACGAAGGCAAGTGTAATGCTTTCGACCGTAAATAATATAAAGAAACTTACTTCTTCGCAAAACAAGCAATCGTCTGCTTCAAGCCTTTGCGAGCATCCACTGGCATCTTCTCAATGCCCAAGGCCTTCTTGATTTTCGCATTCGAGCTGACATAGTTCTCCGTCAACTTCTGCATACGCAAAAGATTCAAAGGCAGATGCAGCCAGCCGCCTACCTTTGCCACACCATTCATGAAGCCCTTAGGAATGCGCCAAATGTGCGCCTTCTTGCCAAGGGTCTCGCAGATCACCTCAATCAGCTCATTGGTCGAGAGCGCATCATCATCACCCATATTGTAGATACCCGAAGGCACATCCTTGGTCAGCACGCCATTGACAGCAAAACAAATATTCTCTACAGAGGTAAATGTTCTGCGGTTCTCGAATGCACCTAACGGCCAAGGGATACCTTTGCTCACTACACCATACAGCAGATTCAAGTTACCCTTGTTTCCGGGGCCATGAATCATGCAAGGACGAAATATATACACCTCTTTACCATGCTTCGGAAGAACTCTAGTTTCTGAGCTTGTCGAAGGAGGAACTATGGAACTCATTGAAACCCTTGAAACTCCTTGACGCTCTAACACGTCAAGGATGTACTCCTCAGCCTGAATCTTACTCTCTCCGTAAGGACCTTTAGGTGTAGGTGTCACATTCTCCAGCAGAATCTCCGACACGCACTCAGCCGCAGCCTTGGCAGTTGAAAAGAAGATAAACTTCTTGGCAGTAGCCGAAGCCTGATACCAGTCGAAGATCTTCTTCGTCAAACCAGTATTCACCTTGAAATAAACATCGGCAGCCGACTTGTTGCGCGTATCATGTGCCTTACCAGCCAAATGAATGATAGCATCAATCTCAGGCATTACGCCCTCAATATCGAGAACCTCCCAAGAGAAAGTACATTTCACCCCCTCCTTCTGCGGCTGCACAATGTCCAAACCATAGATAGTATTCCCCTTAGCGAGATACTTCACTAAGTTCGAGCCCACGAAACCGTGAACTCCAGTTATCAATATATTCATAAATCAAAAGTGCTTTACCATTTCCAAATATTGGTCACATATCTGGGGCCAAGTGTAATTTTGTTCAACTATCTCACGAGCCTTCTTTCCCTGAACCGAATAATTATCAAATTCATCTTCAATAGTTTTCATGTTGGCAGCAAGTTGCTCCGTATTCTTCACGTCGCTCCACAGACCGATATTATGCTTTTCTAACACTTCCTTTATTGATGGTATGCGAGTTACAACAGGAATATTGCCATACGACATACCTTCGAGCAACGCTATTGGCAAACCTTCAGAAGACGACACAAGGCAATACGCTATACTGTTTCTTAACAATGCAGCCTTTGCATCACCATACACTATTCCTGGGAATATGATATTCTTGCAGCCATTTGCCCGTTCAACAATGATCTTTCCGTAAGCATTGTTCACATCGCCTCCTATCACCAACTGATACTCGCCATGATCATGTTGCTTAAACGCATCAATCAGTACCTCATAGTTCTTAATAGGATCTATGCGGCCTATTGTTAAGAAGAACTTGCCTGACTTAATGCCATTCCGCTCCAAAATATCGGTATTCAGTTGTTTCTCCTCAGGCATGAACACACCACAAGGTAACACTCTACACTTCTTCTTGTAGCGGTCATAAACCTCTTGAACCTTGGTGTTGCTGACCGTTATCACATCACGTGTAAATGCAAGCGCCAATTTCATAGAAGCCACCATAAGCTTCTTTTTCAGTGGACTATGCTTCGGGCTATCTTCCGGAAGACTGTGAATGATGGCACAAGTCTTCATGCCAAACAAACGAACAATAAGCGAAGGAATGACAGAATATATTACTGTCTGATATGACACCATATCTATCTCCTTCCTATGCTTAATAAGATAAGGAATAGACTTGAAATACAATGCCGGAAGACTAGTAATAGTACTTCCTGAGGCTTTGTATTGCTTTACTATTACCCCCTTGTAATCAGTCATATTATTACACGATCCGAAAGCCATTGCCATCGAATCAAAGCCTTTGTTCTTAAGTGCCAAAGCAAGGTTGAAGGTGTATGAGTTGATTCCGTTTGGATCTTCATGTGCACCAATGAAAACTGTTCTCATAAACTAATATTACATTCCTTCTATTAAGTCGATATATCTCTTTTCAAAAATCTCCATCGAGTAGTTATCTCTTAGGTTCTGATTACTCTTCTTGCCCATCTCATTACGAAGATTTGCATCATCAAGCAGTCGGCAAAGCGAAGCAGAGATCCCCCACACATCGCCTACTGGATGCAAAAAGCCATTCTCGCCATCAATCACCAGATGGTCATTATCACCCACATTGGTAGCCACTACAGGAAGACTCCAGTTCAATGCCTCCATGATGCTATTACTGGTTCCCTCAAAAAGACTCGTTGATATGTATATGTCGGCATTGCGCTCTAACACAGATATATTGTTGGGTCTGATATGAATATCTGTTTTATTTTCAATTCGAAGCTCTTTCACCCAATTGCGAATCTGCTCCTCCAACACACCATATCCAACAATACAAAGACGGAAATCATTACGATTCAATCGTGCAACACTTTCAATGAGCGTCTTATAATCCTTCTGCAGATCAAACCGGCCTACTGTGATGATGGTCTTAACCTTATTGTCAGAACGAATGATATGCTCTGCAATATCTGGAAAACAGTTAGGAATTACAATACTCTTTTCTTCTTTTAAACCCTTCGAACCAATATCTCTCATACCTGAATAGCAGTTAAAGATCGTACCAGATGTGAAGTAATTGTGAATAATCCTTTCTGCTATAACTTTTCGTCTAGATATATGAGCATTACGTATTCCTCCGTAAATATGCTTAACCCCAGCTATTCGACCAGCAATACAGCCCATCACATCACAATTAGTTAGATAGTTAAACAAAATATCCACTTTGTTTTCCTTCAGAGAGGAAACCATTGCACGTATCTTCTTGACATCGTTTCCCTCTAACGGATGGACTTGCACATTTGAGGATTTTAGCAATGCAAGATTCTGAGGATTAGGTGCTAAATAACCAAGATACAGATACATGTGTACTGTATATCGCTTGTCCAATAATGTAGCAAGTAAAGTAGCTTGTTTCTCTGCTCCACCAGGTTTAATTGTTGGGATTAGTATAGCTATTGTTTTCATCGTTGACCTCTAAGTGTAAAATAAAGGTTTCTCAATATTTTATATATAGCAGAGTCTCTGCTGATATTTCTCCCAAGAAGAGCTGCAATTTTTTCATACATCAAAAAGAGTTTTCCCATCTCCTTCACCTTTTGACCTGTAGCCTCAAAAATATACTCATTAGCCTTATGGGATGCAGCATAATAGATATTTCTGTGATAGTGATTAATATTATCTGTGAAATCCCGATAGCTCTTAAGGTAATCGTTAAAATCCAACAACCTTACTCTATCGTGAGTCTTAACATATTCTCTAAGCTTTTCATTAATCTCCTTGTAGTAAATATGACGATCTGCATATGCCTTTTCCGTATTTGATTTGTATGGTATCTCGCTTCCTAAGAGCAAACATACAAGAGCGTTGGGTTGCAACTTCTCAAGCAAATTATCCATTTGACCAATAAACTGCTCTGGTAACAAACGGCCTACAAATTCATATCTCTCGCTAAACTCTTTTAGCCATTCTTCTGTAAAATGATTGCCTGCTCCGAAAATGGAACCATCAATATAGTCTTTCCAATTATTCCTGTCTGTTAAAGGAAAGAGGTATTCACCCCATGCTATCAAGAGTCCATTTGACTTTCTCCTGTAGACCCCCAAATTCGGTTCTATCTGCGTGCTGAGAAAAACCAAAGCTGTATCTTTATCAAACATCTTAGTCTCAAACATCTCCTCATCATTGAAGATACACTCATCTAGCAATATCTTTTTTTCAGAATCTGAAAGGAATGGGAATGAAAGATAATTTACTGAATGATTGTGATGTTCAATACTATTATGACGTGATAGACTGACGTATGTAAACTCTTCAATGATATTATCTGCTTTGAGGAATGTAGCGAGAATACGCAAATCACACGCACCTTTAAAAACAATCTTTGCATGCGATTTGTCACCACTCTCAACTTCCGATTCCTTTTTATCCTGATTAATCCACTCTGGAGCAGGTATTCTTTCGACCTGATTCACTACAGGACCTACAACTTCAAGTTCTGGCCATCTAAGAGTAGAATAAACATACTGCTCTACACCTTGACCTATTGTACGGCAAGAGAATAAGAAATGAACACACTTGCCATTTCTTATCAAATAGAATCCAACAATGCCATAATCACCAAAGTTATCGCGAACTGTTACGTATCCTGCATCAACATTGCATTGGTTTAATTGCTCTAACAGTTCTTCCTTTGTAGATCTAAGTTTCGTGAAGTTCAATTGGTTTGTTCTGCCTACCAACTCTACAATACGATCAATCTGTTCAACACAATCTTTGTGAATCTCCACTTTTGTGTTCGTACTCCAAAGGAATGCAATATTATCCTCTGAGTTCTCTTTTGCCTCCTGTTTCTTTTCAAGGACTTTATAGTTATTGAGTCTCTTATGCTTAGAGTCTGAAACAGGTGTATTGCGACAATACTCAATAAGTACCATAATTTCTGAAGGTTCTGCAACCATCAGTTCCGTGGAATAATAGCTTGCCTCATTCAAATTTACGATATTATCGTCAAAGAACAAGCAATTTACAGGACGCAAGCCCATGTCTTTAATTAACTTGCTAATTCTTTGGCCTTTTGGAGTCCAGTCTATAGACTTGAACACAAACAGGTCATCCACTTCAAGTTCCTTAAGTTTTTGTACAGTGGGCTTGTAATCATTTTTGGAGCATATAGAATTGACAATACCTCTATCTGTAAGGTCACGAACCAATTGTATATTTTCTGCTATCGAAACTATTGGCCCTTCGCTCAAAGTGCCCTTCCAAAAGGTATCATCAAGATCCCATATTACAAGTTTAATCTTACTATAGTCAATCATAAAATTCTAAAATATTATTCATTCAAACATACATTTCTCCCCCCCAATGCCACAGCTTGAACAGTGGATTCCAAAGGGTTTCACTTAGGTAATGAGTCTGGATATGAAGATTCCTCTTTGTGTGCAAAAGGAACAATCCCAATAGTTTTTTCACATTTCGGTCAATGCGATGACCGAAGTTGCCAGCTTGCTCAATCTCACTTAGCAGAAACCGACCTTCTTTCTCGTTTGGAGCTATTATCATCAGATCCCTCTCCATCCCGAAGACTTCGCCCAATACCCACATCAGAGCGGAAGCAAATCTGTCAAGTTCTAAGTCATGAATAACGGCTATAGCCTTTGCATTGGCATCTTCTGGATTCCTTGAACCTTAAACTCGGTTCTTGGGCTCATTGAAAGCACAAATGTGAACTGCACAGGATGTTTTACTTTATTGCACATCCAATTGTGAACCGGAGTAATAGAGCATTGCGATATACCAAGCTCCTTTATGCTCAAACCAATAACTGATTGTGGATATACTAAGCACAGCTTCCGCAATAGATCTGCCTCTCGTTACAGCAAGAATATTTACTATGCCTGCAATGATAAGATACGGAACCAAAATACGTCTGTATCTTCTTATACACCAGCATTCCCCCACCTGTTATTTGTTTGATTATCAACAGTTATCAATGAATACTAAAGGCCCAAGCCGCTCACAAGAAGGAAAATTCCACTCCTACGGAGGCAAGCCCGCAGAGCGACTCCAACCACCCTGACATCACAACACCATTGCCAACAGAATGGCCAAATATCACTAAAAGTGTGGCAATACCCATTAGTTGGGTACGGTATTTACTAATATCGTTTATGATGAATTGAAACATTGTTTATAAATACACTATGTTTCAATTACTATGATATTTGAAGTTGGTTTACTACATGCTCCGCAAACAACCTTCTTGCATTTACGCCAATGCGGTATTTTTGATAATTTTGCTGACCATTTATTGCAACATGATCATACTTACCTATTTGAACATCTTTGATAATATTCTCGAAATCTGAAAAATCCCAATTTATCGGAATATAGGTTTCAAATGGTTTGTATAAGTCTGGATAGGTAACACAATGCTCCATAGAAGGCTTCAACAGAATTGCCCTATTGTAAAACGCTTCAAAATCTCTCAGACAGCACTCTCCCCATCCGAATGGAGACGCAATCGACTTGGAGTGTTTGAGTTCCTCCAAATACTCTTCTCTTGATATTTTCTTATATACATCAGGATGTGTAGTGTCCCTAAGATTCATTATCAATTCAAGCATTTTCTTACGTTGGTAACCAACTACATCGCCATACACTTTGGGATTTGATCCTCCGTAATGAATATCAATAGTCCGTTCTGAATCATTTTCAATAACATTGGGGTCTGCAAACTTAAAAGGATGTTTATATATCCAAGTCTTTCCACCCATTCTGTCATAAAATGCGACATTCCATGAAACACGCAATTTGTAAAGATATTCTTTTAGAGCTGTAAGATAATGAATCGAAGCAAGGAATTCATCTGTTAATCCCAACTTTTGGTGGTAATAATCAGAATAGAGACGGCCACAATAAAACTCATTTGTATAAAGACTGGTATCCTTCAGCAGTTGTTTTTTGAAATACAAATCCACATAAGGTAAAACATCAAAAAGGCATGTTCCTGTACTATCAGCCGTATCTAGCCAACACAACAATTTACATTTCTGTTTTAAGGACTTTACAAGAGCTATTCTTTTCTCTGAATTTTGCCCAATAATGGATTGAGAATGATGAAAAGCCAGAAAAACTATATCAAAACGACCTATTGTATCCAACTTCAACTTTATTCTCTCATAAGGAACTTTTGTAGATTTAGGGTAAGGAACATAGTCAAAAATGCCGGCATATTTTATCTTATATCCTAAATCGTGAAATTCATTGCGAGCCCACATCATGGCTTTCAGCCAACGATAAGTATTGAACGTACCATCATAGATGAGCGTTATTGTTCTCATAAGCTTTACTTCACTTTTTCCAGATACTCCTTCAAACTCATCAAGCTCTTGTCCTTCTCAGAGATAATCAAGTTATCGATGCCACCAATCTTCTCGAAAGGCCATTCGATGGCCATATCAAGATCGTTGTACATGATACCAGCATCTCCCTCGCCATAGAACACTTCTCCACACTTGTAGCTGACTACAGAGTCCTCAAGCACAAGGTAGCCATGGCCGAAGAACTGAGGAATGTAGAGAGTCTTCTGATTCTCGCCGGTAAGGTCGAAACCTTGCCACTTACCAAAGGTAGGAGAATCTGGTCGGAGGTCGATGATTACGTCATACACATGTCCGCTAATGCATCGGACAAGCTTTGCCTGCTGCTTCACGAGTTGGAAGTGCATTGCGCGAATCACACACTTCTTAGAGATAGTGTAGAATACTTCCTTCAACTCATGCTCAATGCCGTTAGCCTTGAACATATCAATATTATAATCCTTGACAAAGCCACCACGTTCGTCGGTAGCGTAGAAGGGAGTAATCTCGTAGGCTCCCTTCATTTTAAGTTCCTTGAATTCAAATCTCTGAATCATTCTTGTAAAAGTTTAACAGGGTAAAAGGTTAAAGAGTTTTCAACCACTCAATGGTCTTGTTGATGCCATTATCAAAATCGGTAGAGACATACTCGCCAACAGCTGCCACAAGGTCACTATTGTCGAGCATCTCCATCGAATACTTGATGCCATCATCTGGACGGATACCCACACCTACCTTGTCTGCACAACCAGCAAGTTCACCAATGCGAAGGAGATATCCCTTCAGGATGCGAGGGCTACCAGAACCGATGTAGTAGAATGCCTTATTGGTATCGTTGACACCAAGACGATATACTGCCTCAATGAGATCATCCACATAAATGAAGTCGTATGGCTGAAGAGCAGGTCCAAAAGTTGCCTCCTTACCTGCCATCAACTCACCCAAAGTATAGCTCACAAGGTTTCCGGTCTTGTTGCCAACACCATAGATATTCGAGAACTGCATCCATACAAACTGTTGTCCGATGTTTTTGCAGTAGTCCTCAAGGATGAGTCGGCAAGCATGCTTTGCCACACCATACATCATACCGCCAGAGGTTTTTTCCAGATTAGGTAGGCTGAAGGTTGCATTCTCTGCTACGGTACCTGCACAGAGATACTTCTCCACATTGAGCTGCTTGCTGATGTTGGCACAATCCACTGCCATCTGAATATTTGCAAGCTGAACAGTAGGATCTGCCTTATCGGCACCATTCACACCTCTCCAAGCCAGATGATAGAAAGCATCATACTCGCCAGCTGGTATCTTCTCAGCGAGCGAAGCATCTACTCCAGACTCAATCTTTGCAATGAACTCCGACTCAGGCAAACGGTCGCCTGCAAAAGTTATATCTACAGCAACCACATTAACACCATTCGCCACCAACTTCTTGATAAGCGAACTGCCGATAAAGCCATTGCCGCCTGTTACTATTACACTCTTCATATTCATTTACGCATTTAAGAATGCTGCAATCTGCTTATCCATACAAGCACGTACATCGCCACCTGCAAGCCAGATCTTACTCCACTCAACAATTTTCTCCATTGCCTCATCAAGGTTCCAACGTGGAGTCCAACCGAAAGTAGCCTTCAGTTTTGAGCAGTCAAGTTTGAGGAAGTTTGCTTCATGAGGGCCTCCATCGTACTTGTTCACCCACCTCATACCTTCGCCCCACTTGCTGACAAAGAGATCAACGAGTGCTCCTGTCTGGAAGCAATCGACATCGTCAGGACCTACATTGTAGTAGTCAGCATACTTGCTATCCTCATACTGTTTCATAGCAATCACAAGGTAAGCATAGAGAGGCTCCAATACATGCTGATAAGGACGAATAGAATAAGGATTGCGAACAACAATATCCTCATGTTTTGCAGCCGCACGAATGCTATCAGGAATGATGCGGTCTGTGGCGAAGTCGCCACCACCAATCACGTTGCCTGCACGAGCAGTAGAGATAGGGATAATTGGCAATCCGTCCTTATCGGTGAAGAACGAGCGCTTGTAGGAATGAGTAACAAGCTCTGAACATGACTTAGAATTTGAGTAAGGATCATAGCCATCCAACTCCTCGTTCTCACGATAGCCCCAGTTCCACTCCTTGTTGAGATATACCTTATCAGTAGTCACATTGAGGAAAGACTTCATACAATTACTTTGTCGCACACATTCAAGGATGTTAACTGTACCCATCACGTTGGTTTCGTAGGTGTAGGCAGGATCTTTGTACGAATCGCGCACGATAGGTTGAGCTGCAAGGTGAAGTACAATCTCAGGTTGTGCTTCATCGAAAGCCTTCTTGAGTGCTGCCATATCACGAATGTCGCCAATCACAGAATGCACATCACCCTCGATATTGGCAATCTTGAAGAGCGAAGGCTCTGTAGGTGCTTCCAACGAATACCCAGTTACGATAGCACCAGCATTAGCAAGCATCTTACACATCCAAGAGCCCTTGAAGCCTGTGTGACCTGTCAGAAATACACGCTTGCCTTTATAGAATTCGTATATATTTTCCATTGTTAAATGTTAACTTGTCAACTGTTACCTTTGCTTATTTTGCATAATCAGGGATGTCTGGAACAGAACGATTCCAACGCTTCCAAGGAGCCTTGTCTTCTGCAAGAAGTTTCTCAAGAAGTGACTTCTCGCGAATGTTATCCATACATTGCCAAAAGCCGGTGTGAACGTATGACATCAGTTCGCCCATTTCTGCCAATTTCACAAGAGCGGTCTTCTCGAAGACGCAAGCGTCTCCCCCCTCAAGCATATCAAACACCAAAGGTTCGAGAATCATATAACCAGCGTTGATAGGAGCGCCATCTGCTGCATTCTTCTCACGGAAGGCACGTACAGCCTGATCCTTGGTGATATCCAGCATGCCCTTATCCTGGGTCATCTTGACTGCAGTAAGGGTAGCGAGCTTGCCATGGCTCTTGTGAAACTCGATGAGCTTGTCAATCTCCACATCACACACGCCATCGCCATAGGTCATGAGGAAAGGCTCATTGCCAACATACTTCTGGATCCGCTTGATACGCCCACCGGTCATGGTGTTGTAGCCGGTATCGACCACAGTCACCTTCCATGGCTCCATATTGGTCTGGTGAACAGTCATCTCGTTCTTACCATTACGATAATCAAAGGTGACATCGGAGTTGTGCAGGAAGTAGTTAGCGAACCACTCCTTGATATACTCCTGCTTATAGCCAGCGCAGATGATAAACTCAGTATGACCATAGTAGGCATACTCTTTCATGATGTGCCAAAGGATAGGCATGCCACCTATCTCAATCATTGGCTTTGGTTTGAACTGAGATTCCTCAGAAATGCGGGAACCGAAGCCTCCGGCGAGAAGAACGACTTTCATAATATACTCATTATTTATACATCAAATTAATAATCTTCAATACTTCTGTTGAACTATTAAACTCCTTCATGGCTACCTCTTTTCCTACAATGGCAACAGAATCATTTTTTTCCGGATTTGCAGATACTTCCATCATCTTATCAGAGATGCAATCGATATCCCCCGGTTTGGCTATGAAGGCGCTGACGCCATCCTTCAGGAAGTCTGTGATATTACCAACGTCAGTAAGTACAACAGGTCTACCTGATAGTAAGTATTCACCCAATTTAGTGGGGAAACCGTACTTAGCTTGAATATTGTCTGGACGAGCAAGAACAAGCATTTCTGCATCCATGAAATACTGCGGAATAGTGGTAGGAGATACAGAATCTGTAAATACCACACTATCCAAAGCCTTGGATAGTCTCAGATACTCTTCATACTCCTGCTTTTGTTCCTGCGAAACGATTGGTCCAATGATATAGAGTTTTCTATCACTATACTTCTCATGATATCTGACAAAAGAAGCAATCAAGTCACCTACACCATCCTTACTATCCTTGTTTACATTTCCACAATACGCTATGTATTTCTCTGCTTTAGGGTTACGTTGAACGCCTTCAAAGCGCTTTGGATCCACTATCATATTGATGACATGAACCTTATCCGGACTGACCCCATAATCAACAAAGTACTGCTTCAAATTGCCTGAGATAACGAAGACTCCGTTCAATTGTTTCCACAGTCTCTTGTAGTATCTCCACGGATAAGTCCTCGGCTTGAACAAATCGGGACATTCTGTCACTTCAAAATAGGTCTGCTTACGTCTGAACCACACTAGGAATGGTAGATATTCAGCTGCACCATACAATAGCAATCTATCTTCTTTCTTCACATCTGCAAGCAAGAACCAAATCGTGGTGAAGAAAGATAAAAGTTTTGAGAGAACTTTACTCTCCACTTTACAAGGTCTGAGTCCTCTAATAGTTACACCATTTCTGGGTTGACAATTATTAAGGTCAAGCCTCAAGAACGCTACAATTTCGACATCATATCCCAATTCAGCAGCACTATTAGCGTACGCCAGTAATCTATTACTACTGGCAGAGCCATAACTGAAAATCCAGTTTAGTATGTAGAATTTTCCTTTTCTATTCATTTATTCAATTCCCATTTTGATTTTGAGATTCTCTATCGCATCGACTCTTCGTTTGCTCTCACCTTTGAGCGATGAAAGTAGGTCTGGTCGGTCTGCCTTCTTTACCGCAGGCATTCCGATAAACAAAGCATTACCTTTTGGGAAAGACTTTGTGACAACCAAATTGGCAGCAACAACGATATGACCACCCAACACTTCACCACCAGTAATCTTTGCGCCCGTAGAAAGGAACAGACCTTTGCCAATTCTTCTACCTGTATCAGTAATGCAAGTAAATGTGTGCAATGTTGCGTATGGACCAATCCGGTAGGTGTTACCTACTACGATGGTTCCATAGTGTGGAATCACCAAACCGTAGTCACAAGCATCATAGCCTATACTAAACCCAAGCTTGCGAGAAAACCTAAAGAATCTTGTTTTATTGATTATAAGCATCCCCCCATTTTGGCAATTATGAAGGTTGTGGGATTGTATATACATAATTTATCAATGTTAATTAGTTTGTTGACTGCTCCAACGAGCAAACAGAACTATAAGCATATAAAAATACCAATATGCCAATCGCCCAGCAGTCAGTGGCTCTAATGTAGAACAACAAGTCGCTAAAAAGAGTATCAATGATAAAACAATTGGTCTTTGCGATTGTCGATCCCATACTAGCTTTAAAGGATATATTAATAAGGATATAAAAAACAACAAGCCAACAATGCCATAGTCAACCAACCACGCAATATAATCGCTGTGAAAGCCAAAGCCTCCTGGAATTGCAAGTTCAAAGCCCCTCCTATATCCTGATCCAAATACTTTTTCAAGTAAAGACAGTTGTGAGTACGCATCTAACTTTGCTGCCCAAATAATTGTTCGAGCATTTCCAGTACCGTCATCACTCATAACTCTCTCTTCAAGTACCTCAAATAATCCTAAACTATACATTGTAACAACACTCAAAGAAACAGCTATAACTATTCCAAATTTTGAACTCGTTTTGATTCTTGCGAATAACGTGATAATCGTAATTGCAACGGTCATTGAAAGGAATGCTCCTCGTGAGGCATTAAGAACAATCATTATCACTCCAACAATAACGGTAAGCAAACAGAGATATTTAAATTTTTTGTTCGTATAAAGGTTATTTACAAGTACGTTGTAGGCAAGAACAATACCCATACCACATACATTACCAAGATAATTAGAATCCTTCCAAGCTGTTCGACCATCTTCAGAAACTTCAACAGTCCCGCTCTGCCCATAAGTAAAAAAATATAAACATATAATCAGAGATACCATAATGAAGCTTAAAATATAAGAGCTTTCCTCATGTCCATCTTTACTCACAAAAAAGAAAGATATCAATACAACTAGTATGCTATAATCAATGTTCTCTAGCTTTCCTCCTTTCAGCAGATCAATACATAAAACATATAAACAGAAGCAGGTAAACAATACTGACGGGCGTTGTGTGTTCATTTTTTTTTGCAAACCAAAGCCCAATAAAGGGAACATAATTATTAAATAATAATGTAACTCCGTTGGCATATACGAGCACGAAAATCCATATGCCGCTACACTTGTGAAACATGCCAATACCGGCACTAAAAGATTGGGTGCATACAAATATGCAGGTATAATTAGAGCAACCAAATACACTAATCGAATAGGCATAGGAGGAGCAACGATTGTACTGAACCATGTGCACAATATTACCAGCAAAAAGAAGTAATATTTATAGTATCTTGTTTCATTCATGTATTTTTAAATCAAAAGTTTGTCAATTTGTGATAATATATGCTGTTCATCAAAATCAGTAGAAATATGTGGATTAAATCTTTTTTGTGTACGAATGATATTATCGATAACATCTGCCATTACCGTTAATGAACATATTTGCCCATCTTGTCCCTCTACAATGAATTCATGCGCTGAACCAAAATTATTCGTCACTACTGGAAGGTTTAATATCTTAGCTTCATTAAAAATCATAGGACATGCTTCTGAGCTGGATGTTGAAACTAACAAATCCGCCACCTTGAAGTATGGATATGGATTAGTTTTATTACCTAAACAAATGACCTCATTTTCTACAGAATGATCTGAAATGGCCTGCATCAGTTTCTGATATGGCTCTATTTCATGCTTTCCTCCAAGTATATACCATTTAAAAGCAAGACCTCTTGTCTTTAGATTTGATGCTATTGAAGGAATAAGATTAAATTGTTTAACAGCAGATATTCTGCCAACGGAAATTATAGTAAATTCTTCTATACTAAAACGATCATCATCCATTTGTTCTTTCGACTTCTGGATAATCGCATTCGAGTCCATTATATTGTAAATAACCACCACTCTTGATTCAAGAGATGGAAGTAATTTACAAAATGAAACTCTTGTATACTCTGAAACTGTTACAATTTTGCAATATTTCGAAAATACAGCAAATTCATCCACTGTATTCGTAAAGATTCTTGAATAATCACAATGTATCCATGCGATTTTCTTTTGATTGGAAAACTTAGCAACAAAAGGTAGTGACGCACTCTCCTGAAAAGAGATAACACAATCATAGTTGTCCTTTTCTATACTCCTTATGGTTGATATTTCTATGCAATTAGAGAAAAATTTCCCAAAAAAAGGTACTTGCAATATTAGTTTGAATAATATCAATATCAACTTCCGAGTGCCAAAACTATTTACCACATTGGCATTAAGCAAAGATGTACCAAGATTCTTTCCAATAGAGAATTGGGCAAGTTCTGATTGTAGTTGTTCACCATAGGTGTTCATCACGAAAAGATGGATATCGTATCTCTCAACAAATGTCGAATTAAGTAATGCAATTAATGAAGACAATACTCCACCAGTTCGACACCCCGGTACTACTATTAGTATTTTTTTCATATTGAATTTTGAATAAAGGTACGATAACGCTCTTGTTCGCTTTGTAAGACTGTGTTTACGTGAACGTAATCAATTGGACAAAGAAGTTCCTCTTTTCTTCTTTCAAAATCTTCAATGCTTTCTACATACCTATATTCCAGCGAAAGTAGCTGTAATAGCGAGCGAAGTCGAGTAAACTTTTTTTCTGATGCACAGAACACAAAAAACTGTTTGTTGAATATGAGGCTAAGAGCCAATCCATGGAATGAATCTGTAATAACGTATTCAGAGTTTCTAATTCGTGTAAGCCAGTGTCTTGGACCATTTAGAATCCTAGAAGAAAAAGAAGAGTGTACAAACAAAGGCAAATCAAGGGTGTTTGCAATATGATTTGCTTTCTCCTTCGCCTTACTATCATTCAAGAGAAGAAATGGAAACACTTGATGCAGAGGTTTGTGATTTAGAACCAGGTCCTCAAACTTACCATATCCGAGTGTAGGGTCAGGAAGATTGATTGCTTCAAGTTCTATTATGTTATTGAGTATCTTGACTCCAGAAAGTTCGCGAACAGAGATAGCACTGAATTGCGAAAGCAAAGCCTTCGCAGCCGCTGTATACTTTTTGTCCTCGTCCCATATCCCTTTTCCAAAGCTTGATGACATAGCAACTTTTCGTTGCCCATTTGCAAAATCAAGAAAAAAAGAATTTCCAAAGCAACCTGTAATGTCACGATTCCATACTTGATCACTTCCTACAACAGTAACATCCGATTTAGGTAGATTGATATCCTTAATAGAATATGCTTTGTTTGTAAGTTTCGAAAAATACTTTTTCTTGAAAAACCAAAACTGAAATTCTCGGACACAATCCATCCAGTAGTGGATACTCTTCCAATTTCCTTTTTGAGAAGGATTGATCAGATTGATTACCCTAACAGTATGACCTGCTTGTTCAAGCATTCTGCAAGTAGCAAATGTCTGCATAACAGCACCATAGCATTTACCATAATGTATAGTCAAAAGATTTACTTTTGTCATATTATCGTATTATTTCAATTTCCGTTTTATCTGTCTTGTACACCTTCATCATAAACTCAAGATAAAGGGGAAATGCGGTATCGGCACCTTCATCAATCCAACTAAAAATAATTGGATTCTTTAGGCTTACATAGGGGGCTATAGATTTATATCCTGTAAGAGTGCAAATCAAATTTTTTCTTTGATTACTTCTTCCATCTTCCGTTTTTATGAATAGCCTAGCGAATAATCCATTTACAAATAAGACTATTCTTAACCACAAGTCCATCCTCCCATTAATGAAGCATCGGTTTACAGTACAACCGAGATTTTTGGTATATCCTTCCAATCGCTTAGCCCTATCTTGATCGTTTTCTTCTGCCATTTGTTGCATCTTGGCAGCATCACCAAAAGTCACCTTGAGGACAGTAGAAATGATAGTGCCTTCAACTTCACGTTTCTTGAACACTGAGTTTCTAAATTCATATTTGAAATCTTCAGGAAGAAAAATCTTAATGGAGCCATCCTTCAGTACAACTCTTGCGCTCACAAGTAATTCAGAAATACTATTCTCTCTACATGAGCTATTGTTCACAAGTGCTGCTCCAATAGTACCCGGAAGTCCTGTTAGATATTCAAAGCCTTTAATACCTTGCTTTATCATTTGCTTGGAGAGGTTTATTACTCCCACACCGGCTTCACAGAAGAGTTGCCCATCCTCTATTTGGAAATACCTGCACTTTGCAGTAGAGACTACAACAGGGATATTACACTCGTTCAAAATATAAAGGTTGGAAGTGTGCCCTATTAACAGAAATGAAATGTCCTCCGAATAAAGGAAAGACACAATCGTCTCCAGTTCATCTGCACTTGCAGGCGAGATAAATATACCTGCTATACCACCTCTATGAATCCAAGTTCTCTTTTTAAGATCAACATGAGTCTCATATTGAATCTTTTGGGTATCTAAGTATTTAGTCAATAATTCGTTTATCATCCTTTCGTTTAATGAAGTTCAAAAACATAGTCCTCTCAGGCTTGTCAAGGACTAAAAAATATGAAACTGTAATAGATATCAAAACACTTATAGCACCAGTCAGGAGCAAACGTAAGAAGGAAACAGGGAATATCATTGTAATAGCAAATGGAAGCAAAGGTACAAGGATTACAAAGACCACACACGGGATAATTACTTTTCTGCAATATTCCTTCAAACTATACGGATACACCTTTTTCAGAAGCAGATTACATACAAGTTGATTTACGATAGTAATAATAAGACTTACCCAGTAAACTGCAACAGGATCAAAGCCTAATTTCAAAAATACCCACGAAACTGGTAGGATAGTGCAAACCATCAAACAGGTTCCTATCTGATAGTTCTTCATCTTTCCTGTTGCATGAACAATCTGAGAGACAGGAGTATTCAAACTACTGATAACCATATTCACAAGTACTAATATTGTGAAGGGAATAGTATAATCAGGAATGGTATCACCAAGCCATAGATGAAGAATATATTCTATCTCTATAATAACTGGTATTGAAAGCATAGCCAAAAGAATAAAAGATACCTTTGACAAACTATAGAATAGTTTTAATACTCTCTCATTGTCTCCTGTTGCATAAGATTGTATCAATTGTGGACGGAAAGCAATTACGATATTTGATTGGAATCCCTGAATGGCACTCATCACCATATTCGAAACCCCACGAGCTGCATTAACTATAGGTCCAAAAAATACATTTAGGAGCATATTTAGACCTTGACTCTTTATCATGTAAGCAAACGAACCCAATCCATTCCATCCAGAAAAAAACAACATCGGTTTAAAAAGCTGCTTTCTGATAATAAAATCAGACTTTAAATCTTGAAAGTGACATTTGGCATAACCATAATACAAGAAGAAGCAGATTAACGATACAAGCATATTGAAAGCTCCATAGAGAATCAGTTTATCGAATGTTGTATACTTGATTACATAAGCGATGCCTAACTTTGCCAACACATCAAAGATACTGAGGTATGCATAATAGTCCATCTTTTCATATGCCATAATAGCAGCACTATATGGTATCTGAAGAACAAGGAGTACTAGTGATAGCACAGAGAACTGGAATACCCATTGAGCAGCTGCAAATCGGTCTATTGGAATAACCATCTGAGTATGGATATACCACATTCCAAATGTTTCAAGAGGAACCAATAAGGTTACAACTAAAATACCTTGTATCTGGAGAGCTGTATTATATACATCTTTAATGCTGTATCCATTCTTTCTTCCAAGAGAAAAGTTATAAAACCTCTGTACAGCATTAGACATTGAGGTATTCAAAAATGCAAACATTGTCACGAAACCACTGACAACATTATTAATTCCATAATCCTCAATGTCCAAAGCCTGTAGTACCACCCTAGTACTAAAGAGCGACACCATTAGCACCAATCCCATTCTCAAGTAGAGAAAGAGAGTATTCTTTGCTATTCTTTTATTATGTAATGACCTGTCTGACATCAACTTAAGTAAACGGTAAACATTCACTTCTCCTCAAGCCCGTTCAAACTAAGGAGTCACTTTAGTTCAGTTAGGGAGGGGAGGGAACATTTGTTCTTATAATTCATATATTGACCTCATATGATAACAAGTTATGGCTGCCATTTATGAGGAAGAAGATATACGAGTTCATCTTCCGCAGTATTCTTTACCCGACAGAAGACTTCACACAAATACTGCTGCAGATTAAGTTTATGATCGTGTATATTGGCAAATGTTGATTACCAAAACCTAAATTTCCTTACGCCAAACCATCTTGTTGACAACTCCAACGTATGACTGAATAATCTTAACAACCTTGTTAGATACATCGTCTGTGTAGTTAGGAACAGGAATACCATGGTTGCCATCTTTTGTCATTTGAACAGCAAGATCAACCGACTGGAGAAGTCCCTTAGTGTCAATCCCAGAGAGGATGAAACATGCCTTATCAAGAGCTTCAGGACGTTCTGTACTGGTACGGATGCATACCGCTGAGATGGGCTTGCCGATGGAAGCATAGAATGAAGATTCCTCCGGAAGCGTACCACTATCACTTACTACAGCGAAGGCATTCATCTGGAGCCAATTGTAATCATGGAAGCCAAGTGGCTGTTGTACTTGTACTCGAGAATCAAGTTTAAAACCGGAAGCTACAAGGCGGTTACGTGAACGAGGATGGCAGCTATAAAGAATCGGCATATCATATTTTTCCGCCATCTTATTAATAGCTGTAAAGAGTGATATGAAATTCTTCTCGATATCGATATTTTCCTCTCTATGTGCAGAGAGTAGAATGTACTTTCCTTTCTCCAAACCAAGACGTTGATGAATATCGCTTGCCTTAATCTCTGCGAGGTTGTTGTGAAGAACTTCTGCCATAGGAGAACCTGTGACATAGGTTCTTTCTTTAGGAAGACCGCAGTCTGCCAAGTATCTTCTTGCATGCTCAGAGTAAGCCATATTCACATCTGAAATAATATCAACGATACGACGGTTGGTCTCTTCCGGGAGACATTCATCCTTACAGCGGTTGCCTGCCTCCATGTGAAAGATAGGAATGTGCAAACGCTTGGCTCCTATAACACTGAGACACGAATTAGTATCGCCTAGTACAAGAACTCCATCCGGCTTTGTCTGAACAAAGAGTTTATAGGAACAGTTGATGATATTGCCACAAGTGGCTCCCAAATCATCGCCTACAGCATCCATATATACCTCAGGCTCTGCCAACTTCAAATCTTTAAAGAATATGCCGTTGAGATTGTAGTCGTAATTCTGACCGGTATGGGCAAGAATCACATCAAAATACTGACGACATTTGGTGATAACAGCTGCCAAACGGATAATCTCAGGACGAGTACCCACTACGATGATAAGCTTCAACTTACCATTATCCTTGAACTTTATATCTGAATAATCGAATTTGGGTTGTTTTTCCATGATCATTTTTTCACTTTATCAAAGTATGTATCCGGTTTATCCGGGTTGAATATCTCATTGCAGTACATAACCGTTACCAGATCTTCTGTATCGGAGAGATTGATGATGTTATGGGTATAACCGGGAAGCATGATAACAGACTGTATTTTGTCACCACTCACCTCGTAGTTCAACACTTCGTCTGTACCTTCCTTGCGAAGTTGGATAAGTCCATGACCGCTGACAACGATAAATTGTTCCCATTTGGTATTATGCCAATGTTCACCCTTAGTAATACCCGGTTTGGAGATATTTATACTTACCTGGCCACAGTTCAAGGTATGTACAAGTTCTGTAAATGAGCCACGCTGATCTACATTCATCTTCAGATCAAAAATTGCTTTTTCTTTGGGTAAATAACTCAGATAAGTGCTATACAATCTTTTGGCAAACGAGCCTGCCGGTATTTCAGGGATCATCAGCGTCTTTGGCATTTCTGCAAACTGATGCAGCAAATCAACTATTTCGCCTAATGTAACCTTATGGGTAACCGGACAATAACAGTACCTGCCATCCACCAATGGATGTACGTCAAGACCTTCAAACTCGCAACGATGTTCCTCGCCTTTCAAAGCATGAATCATCTCGTCTACGAGATCGTCAATATAAAGCAGCTCCAGTACTACACTTGAATCACTGACTTGTATAGGAAGGTCGTTAGCGATATTGTTGCAGAATGTAGCAACAGCACTGTTGTAGTTGGGACGACACCATTTGCCATAAAGATTCGGGAAACGATAAACCAATACCTTGGCTCCTGTATCCTTACCGTATTGTAGAAAAAGATCTTCACCTGCCTTTTTGCTGCGACCGTATTCACTGTTACCGAAACGACCAGTCAGAGAAGCTTGTGCACTGGAAGAGAGCATGACAGGACAAGTATTATGATGTTTCTTCAGTGTATCAAACAATGTGCTTGCAAAACCGAAATTGCCTTTCATGAACTCGTCATTCTCTTTGGGACGGTTCACTCCAGCAAGGTTGAACACAAAATCGGCTTTTTGACACCAGACATCTAATTGTTCGGAAGTGGAATCGATATCGTATTCAAAGACTTCATCAATCTTCAAATCACCATAACAACGAGCCCTTCCGTTTTTGATATTATTAAGTTGGGCACAAAGATTTCTACCAACAAAACCTTTGGCACCGGTAACTAAAATATTCATAAGTCTATTATTGTATGAAATTACTCTCGCCACTCAATTCCTTTTTGATGTAATCAAGAGCGGCTATTTTAGCCTTGGCCTCTTCTACATTCAATATATAAGTATTATTAGAATTGAACTCTGTAAGTGTGTTACGTTCCGTTTCACCTTCTTTGAAGAACTTATCATAATTCAAGCCACGATTATCTGCAGGAACGCGATAGAAATTACCCATATCTTCAGCCTTGGCACATTCTTCATTGGTGAGTAATGTCTCATACATCTTCTCACCATGACGGATACCGATAACCTTAATGTCTTCCTTCTTACCACCAAAGAGCTCACAAACAGCCTCTGCCTGAGTCTGGATGGTGCAAGCCGGAGCTTTTTGAACAAGGATGTCACCGTTCTGTCCATGCTCGAAAGCGAAAAGTACAAGGTCTACCGCCTCTTCCAACGACATGATAAAGCGAGTCATCGTAGGCTCAGTCAAAGTTACAGGATTACCATTGCGGATTTGCTCTATCCACAGAGGGATTACAGAACCGCGAGAACACATCACATTCCCATAACGCGTACAGCAAATCTTGGTCTTGCCTGAGTAACGGCTCTTAGCCACTGCAATCTTCTCCTCAACAGCTTTCGTGATACCCATAGCATTGATAGGATAGGCAGCCTTATCCGTAGATAGACATATCACAGCACCAACGCCAGCCTCAATAGCAGCTGTCAAAACGTTATCAGTACCGATTACATTGGTTTTCACTGCTTCCATGGGGAAGAACTCGCAACTTGGAACCTGCTTCAAAGCCGCAGCATGAAAGATATAGTCAACACCAGGCATTGCGTTCTTACATGACTGCAAATTACGTACATCGCCAATAAAGAACTTGATTTTGTGTGCCACATCAGGATATTTTACCTGATATTCATGGCGCATATCATCCTGCTTCTTCTCATCTCGTGAAAAAATACGGATTTCGCCAATGTCGGTACGGAGGAAACGATTCAACACTGCATTGCCGAAGGAACCTGTTCCACCAGTAATCATAAGGGTTTTACCCGCAAAAATGCTCATAATGATTTTATCTTTTTATTTTTATATAATCGATTTATGGATGGTATTTAAACGTGTTATAATACTTAGCATACCACCCTGCAAATCTTCTCAATCCCTCACGTAATGATGTTGACGGTTTAAATCCAAAATCTTGTTCCAGAGGAGTCGTATCAGCATATGTCACAGGCACATCTCCAGGTTGCATCGGTACTAGTTCTTTGTGGAATTCAAAATCATAGTCGTTGGAAAGTACACCCGCACGGATAAGTTCATCCTGAAGGATGGTTACAAAGTCTAAAAGATTTTCTGGAGAATTATTACCGATATTATATACCTTATAAGGAGGAATGGGCAATCCATCATCGCCATTTTTCTTCTCAGGAGCATGCTGCATAATACGAACCATGCCTTCTATAATATCGTCTATATAAGTAAAGTCACGTTTGCAATTACCGTAGTTGAAAATCTGAATGGTCTCACCTTTCAACAGTTTGTCGGTAAAGCTAAAGTAAGCCATATCGGGACGACCGCAAGGACCATAGACAGTAAAAAAACGAAGGCCGGTTGATGAGATATTATAGAGTTTAGAGTAAGCATGTGCCATTAACTCATTGCTCTTTTTAGTAGCAGCATAGAGTGATACAGGATTGTCAACCTTATCATCAGTGCTATAAGGTACTTTCTTATTGCTTCCATATACACTACTGGAAGAAGCGTATACTAAGTGCTCCACGCTATGATGACGACAGGACTCTAAGATGTTATAAAATCCAATAAGATTACTTTCAATATAGGCATCAGGGTTAGTGATACTATAACGTACACCGGCCTGAGCAGCAAGGTTCACTACTACCTGCGGATGGTAGTTAGTGAAAATAGACTCAACAATTTCCTTTTTAGCAATACTGTCTTTTATGAAAACAAATCTGTCACCATAAGCAGACAATTCTTGTAAGCGTTCGTATTTTAAACGTACATCATAGTATTCGGTAATATTATCAATACCGATGACTTTCACGCTATCAAACTCATTCAGCAAACGTTTCACCAAATTGGCTCCGATAAAACCGGCTGCACCGGTCACCAAAACCACTTTGCTCTCTAAACTAACATTGTATGTTACCATAAAGTTAATCTCTTTGGAAAATGTCACGAGTATATACCTTCTCTTTCACATCATCCAGACAAGAATCGTAGCGGTTGGCGATGATGGCCTGACTTATTTCCTTGAATTTGATTAAGTTATTGACCACTTGGCTACCAAAGAATGTTTCACCATCTTGCATAGTAGGCTCAAAAATTACAATAGTAGCACCCTTCGCCTTGATACGCTTCATAATCCCCTGAATGGCACTTTGGCGGAAGTTGTCAGAATTGGATTTCATGGTCAAACGATATACACCAATGGTTATTTTTTGCTCTTTCTGAGCATCCCATGAACAGGAGGCGGTATAATACCCCGCTTTACGCAAAACCTGATCTGCTATGAAATCTTTTCTTGTACGGTTACTTTCTACAATAGCGGTCATCATGTTTTGAGGAACATCCTGATAATTGGCTAACAGTTGTTTTGTATCTTTAGGCAAACAATAACCGCCATAACCAAACGATGGATTATTATAGTGTGTACCAATACGAGGATCAAGACCAACACCCTGTATGATTGACTGAGAATCCAGACCTTTCATCTCTGCGTAAGTATCCAATTCATTAAAATAACTGACACGCAAAGCAAGGTAAGTATTAGCAAACAGTTTAACAGCTTCCGCCTCCTTTATACCCATAAAAAGAGTAGGAATATCTTCCTTGATTGCTCCCTCTTGAAGTAATGCAGCGAAAGTATGTGCAGCTTTCTCTAGAGCAGGAACATCAGCAATGGCCTTAATAGCTTCGTTTTCCTCGTCAAACTGCTCGCCATCAATCAGCTTTGGATAACCAACAATGATACGACTTGGATATAAGTTATCGTAAAGAGCCATACTCTCACGAAGAAACTCCGGAGAAAAAAGCAAGTTAAGCTTCTTGACTCCCTTACGGGCATACTTCAAATAAAGTCCCCGACAATATCCTACTGGAATAGTAGACTTGATTACCATCACAGCATCAGGATTAACACTTAAAACCAGGTCTATGACATCCTCTATATGATGGGTATCAAAATAGTTCTTCACCGGATCATAGTTAGTAGGAGCTGCTATAACCACAAAATCAGCATCACTGTAGGCCTTGGCACCGTCAAGCGTAGCGGTTAGGTTCAATGCTTTTTCAGACAAATATTTCTCTATATACTCATCCTGAATAGGCGATTGTTTACGATTAAGCATATCTACTTTCTCAGGAATCACATCGACTGCCGTCACCTGATGATGTTGCGACAAAAGCGTTGCTATGCTAAGACCAACATAGCCGGTACCTGCAACAGCAATCTTCAATTCTTTTGTATCCATTGTTGATTTATGTTAGTGTTCAGAATTATTCTAGTTATCTATCCAAGACCTCAAATCTCGGTGAGTTCTTGGATTTAAACTCAGGTACCACTCTCTTCATTAGTTTCACTGTGTCCATGATCTTTACCGTACGGGATAACTTCTCAAACTCTCCGTAAGTTTCAAGAATATCAGCATACTCATAATGACGTACCTTAGCTATCATAATTTTCTTATTCTCGGTAGGAATCGTATTCTCTTTATCGCTCAGGACTTCTTCATAAAGCTTCTCACCCGGACGCAAGCCCGTAAACTCTATCTCAATATCTTCACCGGGACGATAACCGGCCAATTCGATCATACGGGTGGCCAGATCAACAATCTTCACGGCTTTTCCCATCTCAAAGACAAAAATCTCATTGCCTTCACCCATAGTAGCGGCCTCCATTACCAAGCGACAAGCTTCGGGAATAGTCATAAAGAAACGAATGATATCGGGGTGAGTCACTGTGACAGGACCGCCATTCTCGATCTGTTCTTTAAAACGGGGAATTACAGAGCCGTTACTACCCAATACGTTACCAAAACGGGTAGTGATAAATTTGGTATGACCTTTTACTTTTCCCTCACGGATAGCACAGCCCAAGCTCTGTACATAGATTTCAGCTAATCGTTTCGAGCATCCCATTACATTGGTAGGATTTACAGCCTTATCGGTAGAAACCATGATCATCTTTTCAGCTCCGTATTCAACTGCCATATCAGCAACCTGGCGAGAGCCGACAACGTTGACTAATACAGCTTCACAGGGATTTTCCTCCATTAATGGAACATGCTTATAGGCAGCGGCATGAAAGATTATCTGAG
>CANSEY010000012.1 GCA_947646015.1 uncultured Bacteroides sp.
CCAGGTCGGTACCTTCGCCCGATGCTCCCTGGTTACCCATTTGAGTAACTACTCCGGTAGAGGCGGCGAGCTTGGTCAGCAAACGGGATTCGTAAACGGAGTGGGTCAACGGTTTCTGGCAATATACGTGCTTGCCCATTGTCATGGCGTCTGCTGTGATAATAGCATGAGTATGGTCGGCAGTAGCAATGATTACGCCATCAATGGATTTGCCCATTTCATCGTACATTTTGCGGTAATCCCAGTATTTCTTCGCATTCGGGAATTCATCGAATACGCCTTTGGCATATTTCCAGTCTACGTCACAAAGGGCTACGATGTTTTCGGTGCCCTTCACGTTGTTGATGTTGGCATGTCCCATACCGCCGATACCTACGGCTGCGAGGTTCAGTTTGTCGGTTGGTGAAACGTGCCCATGGCTCATACCTAAAATAGAGCTGGGAGCAATGGTGATTCCTGCTAAAGCAGCGGCTCCCGTTTTAAGAAATTTTCTTCTTGAAAAGTCTGACATGGTTTTATTTTTAAGAGTTAATAATTGATTTCAGTTTCTTGTTTTATTGAATGTTCGTTATGGTTTTCGGAGTAATCCGTATCCATTTTTCATATTTCTTCTTCTTTCCCATATTTGCTCAAGTGTTTTCAATTCACCGATGGCAGGAAGGTCATGCGTGCGGGCATCGTGCAAAAAGGTCCATGCATATTCCGATGCGATGGCTGAATCACGTATGAGCGGTAGTTTGGGATTTCTGATTCCGGTCTCTATGGAGTCGGCGAATAAGTCGCACAGCACATCGATGTTTTTTCCACCGAACGGCTTCTCTATATGATGGGTCTGTGTCACTCCACGCAGATCGACGACAGCTGTCTTGAAGTCATGTGTCATTCGGGCGATACCTTTGGTACCGATGATATCCACGTATGAGTTATGAGTCTGATCTTTGGATAATTGTCCGTACACAAACCCCTGAGTGATATCAAAAACAACACCGTTCTGGAATGTCCCGTGACACTGTACCCACCAAGGGTCTTTATAACTCCACATATTGACGCCCTGTGCATGCCATGTCTTGTATTCGCATCCGGCATACCAGCGTGCAATGTCTACATAATGCATTCCGCAGTCATGGAAGGCAGGGCCTTCATATTCGTGACCTTCGCCCGGTGCGAGACCCGGAGTCATGTGGCAGATTCGCAGAATGGCAAGTTCGCCGATCTCGCCCTGATCGATAAACTGTTTGATAGTCTGATGATACCAGGCGTTGCGGAGATACAAATTGACGGTAGAAAAACAACTGGCTTTCTCGGTGATGTCCACTACTTTCCATTCTTTGTCTATGGTGTCTGATACCGGTTTCTCGGAGATGATATGTTTCCCGTATTTGATAGCCTTTTCAATCCGGTCAAGCCTTGAATCTGCCAACGCGAAGAGTCCCACTACCTGTACACTTTCATCATCGAACATTTCCTGTTCATTTTCGAGTATTTTCGATTCGGGCGACAATTGCTTTGCCAGTTCGCGGCAGTCGGGATTGATGTCGCAAATGTATGCGACTTCCCATCTTCCGCTTTTCTGCATCTCTTTCAAATAAAATCGTCCCATTCGACCGAATCCAATAAGACCAACTTTAATTTTCATCGTATATCTTTTTTAGTTTCTTTATCCCATTATATACTTTGCCTTGTGAGGCATCAGCTTATATAGTAACGCGGTGAATGCCCAGCTGCAAAGGAAAATACAAACTGCCATCAACGGAACCTGCAACGGAATTGGAATTTCCGAAGGACCTATCAGCAGAAAGAACGGACCTACTACAAAGTAGTGTACCATATAAATTCCAAAACCGCATTGGGTCATGTTGGCTAATGCTTTGACGATGACAGGTGTATTGATCACTACTTTCTGCAACATCAGGAACATGGCTAAAGTCATCAGCAACACGTTCGGACTACAGAATGTGAAGTACAGTTCCATCTCAGTCTCCGTAGCATTCGGGTTGGCGGCAGTTGTGCTGAACCCTGTGTACGTCACATAATATCCAATGGCAAACATCACGGCACAAATGAGGAATGTCTTCCAAACACTCCAATCATTAGTAAGACGATCATCTTTTGACGAACCACTAAAAGGCCAGAAAATTTTTAGTGCATTTCCGTTGCCGCCTTCTTTCAGATAATGTCCCAACAGCAGGTAGCCGTTGAATCCGGCAAAGTAGTAGAACATACTGAACTCGTTCCACGTGTCAGTGCCGAATACATAGCCGCTCCGGTCGAAAAGCATATTGGCTACATATTCGCGGATATACGGGATAAACAGGGAAACAATCCAGATGAAAAGGAAAATTTGTTTGGTTTTGTTGCTTGCCCGCTCTACCCATGCAGAGAAGAAAGGCATATAAAGATACAATCCGATGAGCAGATAGATATACCACATATGGTTCTCCTTATGGCTGAAGTTGAACGGTATCATGGCTACATCTTTCAGAGAATCGATGAGGCTTTGCGACTCATGTCCCTGAGTATAGCAGAAGAAGTCGCCGATGATTTCTTTGGGCAGACCCAGCAGCCCCGTGAACCAGGGGAACATACTGTAAAGTACCGACCAGATGAGGAACGGGAAAAGTACGCGGAAGATGCGCTTCTTATAAAAAGTGCCTAAAGGCTGTTGCCTGACCGGTAGCAGCAGTAATCCGGTCATCATTACGAATAAGGGAACCGAAGGACGGAGAAGCGAACCGTAGATGGCTGCCCAATGTGTGTACTCGGGAATAACGCGCATCGTAGGAGAAATGTAAAAAGGGTCAATGCAATGTACGCCGATTACCATTAGCATGGCGACGCAACGGACAACATCCAGCCAGACCATCCGGTTGTCCGCAATAGAGTTTTGAGTCATGATATTTTGTTTTTAAGTTATGTAGGCAAAGTTAGCGAACGGCGAAAGCAACCATCATTAAAAACTGATCATTTTAGAACAATCTCTGACCATTTCGAGTATAAATGCTTATTTTTGCATCTGGTAATGTCTTTTTATACAGAAAACTTATGCTGAAAATATTAGTAACGTATGCCGTTCAAGGCGAATTTGTAGAGATAAAGTGGCCCGATGTAGAGCCTTATTACATCCGTACGGGGATCGGAAAAGTGAAGTCCGCCTTTCATCTGGCAGAAGCGATCCGCCAGGTGCAGCCCGATCTCGTTTTGAATCTCGGAAGTGCAGGAACAGTCAATCATCAGGTAGGGGATATCTTTGTCTGCCGCAAATTTATAGACCGCGATATGCAGAAACTTGCCGGACTAGGTATGGAATGCGAAATAGATTCTTCCGCTTTGCTCGAAACAAAAGGCTTTTGCAAGCATTGGACGGAAGAGGGAATCTGTAATACGGGAGATGGTTTCCTGACGGAACTGACTCACGTAAGCGGAGATGTCGTCGACATGGAAGCGTATGCGCAAGCCTTCGTCTGCCGTTCCAAAGAGATTCCTTTTATCTCCGTGAAGTATGTGACCGACATTATCGGACAAAACTCCGTGAAACATTGGGAGGACAAACTTGCCGACGCCCGTCAGGGGCTTTCGAACTATTTCAATGTCTTGAAAGAAAGAATATGATAGGTGACTCCTGCCGCTATCAGTCCCAGAAGAATTTTCACCCATAGGAACGGAATCAGGAAGAAGATGCAATAGAGCATCGTTCCCCACATCAGCACAAGGGAGATAATCTTGGCGCGGAGCGGTATTGCCTTGTTTTCCCGGAAATTGCGGATGTACGGGCCGAAGTGCCGGTGATTCAGCAACCAGTTATATAATCGTGGCGACCCTTTGAAATAAAGTGCGGCGGTCAGTAACAGAAAAGGGGTAGTGGGCAGTAACGGCAGAAAGATGCCGAGAATGCCGAGTCCGAGAGATATGCTTCCTAAAACAATATAAAGAGTTTTCATTCGGCAAAGATAGTGTAAAAACAGGAAAAAATAATCGGGTTTGCTGGATGAAAGCTCTTTTTATATTACCTTTGTCCTTGCATCGAGGTGACATTAGATGCTTGTAACTATATTAAATATATACAGCCATGTTTACAGTAATCAAACGCATGGAGATATCAGCTTCTCACAAGCTGGTACTTCCGTATCGCAGTAAATGCGCCAGTCTACACGGTCACAACTGGATTATCACTGTCTATTGCCGTTCCTCACGGCTCAACTCCGAAGGAATGGTGGTGGATTTCACCCGAATCAAAGAAGTGGTCACGGAGAAACTGGACCATCAGAATCTGAATGAAGTACTTCCATTCAATCCGACAGCAGAAAACATTGCCCGATGGGTTTGCAAGCAGATTCCGCAATGCTATAAAGTAGAAGTGCAGGAGTCCGAAGGAAACATCGTCATCTACGAGAAAGATGCTACGGCAAACGAGAAAACTTCGGCAGCAGGAGAGACAGAATAGACAATAGAAATTTTAGAACAGTTCGAATGATGAGAAAGATTAATGAAATCTTTTACAGTCTACAGGGTGAAGGCTACCACACAGGTACTCCGGCAGTCTTCATCCGTTTTTCCGGATGCAACCTGAAATGCAGTTTTTGCGACACACAACACGAAGCAGGCACCTTGATGACTGACGACGAAATCATAGCCGAAGTCAGCAAATATCCCGCCGTTACCGTTATCCTCACAGGGGGAGAACCTTCGCTCTGGATAGACGACGCACTGATCGACCGTCTGCACAAAGCGGGTAAATACGTTTGTATCGAAACCAACGGCACGCGACCGCTGCCGGAGTCCATCGACTGGGTGACCTGTTCGCCCAAGCAGGGTGTCAAATTAGGGATTACCCGGATGGATGAAGTGAAAGTTGTCTACGAAGGGCAAGATATAAGTATTTATGAACTGCTTCCCGCTGAACATTTTTTCCTCCAGCCTTGTTCTTGTAATAACACTGCTTTGACAGTGGACTGTGTAATGCGACATCCTAAATGGAGACTAAGCCTGCAAACGCACAAACTAATTGACATCCGGTAAGCTGATAAAACGGATGTAGTAGCAGAGGATGCATCTAAATTTTACGTAATATAATTATGAAAGTAGGTTTATTTATTCCTTGTTATATCAATGCTATCTATCCCAATGTGGGGGTAGCATCGTATAAACTATTGAAAAGTTTAGGAGTAGATGTCGATTATCCGTTGGATCAGACCTGTTGCGGACAACCGATGGCGAATGCCGGTTTTGAAGATGAATCGATGAAGCTGGCGCTCCGTTTTGACGATCTGTTCCGGGAGTACGATTACATTGTCGGCCCTTCCGCCAGTTGTGTGGCATTTGTGAAAGAGAATCATCCCGGTATCCTTGAAAAAGAAGGGCACGTCTGCCAGAGTGCGGGGAAGATTTATGACCTTTGCGAGTTTATCCATGATGTGCTTAAACCGACGAAGATACCCGCACGCTTCCCGCATAAAGTCAGTATCCACAACAGTTGCCACGGTGTGCGCGAACTCTTGATTTCCGCTCCCAGCGAGTTAAATATCCCTTATTACAATAAATTGCGCGATCTGCTCGATATGGTCGAAGGCATCGAAGTTTTCGAGCCCAGCCATATAGACGAATGTTGCGGGTTTGGCGGTATGTTTGCCGTAGAAGAGCAGGCGGTGTCCGTCTGCATGGGGCGTGATAAGGTGAAAGACCACATGGCTACCGGAGCCGAATACATTGTCGGAGCGGACAGTTCCTGCCTGATGCACATGCAAGGTGTGATCAAACGGGAGCATCTGCCGATTCAAATTATCCACATTGTCGAAATTTTAGCGTCGCAATCATGAGTACAAAACATTCAAAGGCTGCCGAAAAGTTCTTGCAGGACAGCAAGATGGCAGCATGGCATAACGAAACCCTTTGGATGGTCCGAGCCAAAAGGGACAAGATGAGCAAGGAAGTTCCCGAATGGGAAGAGCTTCGCAACAAGGCTTGTGAACTGAAACTGTATTCCAACAGCCACCTCGAAGAGCTCTTGCAGGAGTTTGAAAAGAACGCCACTGCCAACGGAGCGATTGTGCACTGGGCAAAAGATGCGGACGAATATTGTGCCATTGTGTACGAAATACTGAATGAGCATAATGTACATCATTTCATCAAGAGCAAGTCGATGCTTGCCGAAGAGTGCGGGTTGAATCCCTTCTTGATGGAACGCGGAATAGACGTGGTAGAGTCCGACTTGGGCGAACGTATTCTGCAATTGATGCATCTCGAGCCGAGCCATATCGTTCTTCCTGCTATCCACATCAAACGGGAGCAAGTGGGAGAACTGTTTGAAAAGGAGATGGGTACGGAAAAAGGAAACTTCGACCCGACCTACCTTACTCATGCCGCACGCAAGAATCTGCGTCATCTCTTTCTGAATGCGGAAGCCGCCATGACGGGCGCCAACTTTGCCGTAGCCTCTACCGGAGACATTGTAGTCTGCACCAATGAAGGGAATGCCGATATGGGTACTTCTTATCCCAAACTGAATATAGCCGCTTTCGGCATGGAGAAGATCGTGCCGGATCTGGATGCGCTGGGTGTGTTCACCCGTCTGCTGGCACGTTCGGCAACCGGACAGCCGGTGACTACCTATACTTCTCATTACCGCCGTCCTCGTGAAGGTGGCGAATATCATATTATTATTGTGGATAACGGCCGGAGTACGATCCTTTCCAAGCCCGACCATATCAAGACATTAAACTGTATCCGTTGCGGTGCCTGTATGAATACCTGTCCGGTCTATCGCCGGAGTGGGGGATACTCCTACACTTACTTTATACCCGGCCCTATCGGTATCAATCTGGGGATGGCTCATGATCCGGAGAAGTATTATGATAATCTTTCCGCCTGCTCCTTGTGTATGTCCTGTTCCGATGTCTGTCCGGTAAAAGTGGATTTGGCAGAACAGATTTACAAGTGGCGTCAGGACCTTGACGGATTGGGAAAGGCGAATACCGGAAAGAAGATAATGTCCGGGGGCATGAAGTTCCTGATGGAGCGTCCTGCATTGTTCAATGCGGCTTTGTGGGCGGCTCCGATGGTGAACGGCCTGCCACGCTTTATGAAATACAATGACTTTGACGATTGGGGCAAAGGACGCGAACTGCCGGAATTTGCCAAAGAGTCATTCAACGAAATGTGGAAGAAAAACGAGGTACAGGGAAAGGAGGAATCAAAATGAGCAGTAGAGAAGAAATATTGGCGAGCATCCGTAAGCATACGCAGACACGCTACGAAAAACCGGATATAGCAGATATGAAACGTTTGACGTATCCGGACAAAATGGAGCAATTTTGCGCTATCAGCCGTGCGGTAGGCGGTACGGCAGTGGTATTGGGCGAAGGCGAAGATGTGAATGCCGTCATTCGCCGGACGTATCCGGATGCGATGCGCATTGCTTCCGTATTGCCGGATATATCTTGCGCAACTTTCAACCCGGATATGGTGGACGACCCGAAAGAACTGGACGGAACTGAGGTCGCCGTTATTCGAGGAGAGATCGGAGTAGCGGAGAACGGCGCTGTCTGGATACCGCAAACCGTGAAGTACAAAGCGATTTATTTTATTTCGGAGAAACTGGTGATTCTGATCGACCGGAATAAGATTGTGGATACCATGTACGACGCTTATCGCAAACTGGACGGACAGGAATATCAGTTCGGTACCTTTATTTCCGGCCCGTCAAAGACAGCGGACATCGAACAGGCATTGGTCATGGGAGCGCATGGAGCACGGGAGGTTTTGGTCATATTGACGTAACTCCGCTTTATTATTCTAAAATAAATTTGGATTTAAAACAATAGAAGCTTAGTTTTGTTAGGACAAAGAAAAATGGAGCTTCTGTATAAGATAAACAAAGGCTCTGTTGATAGGAAACAGAGCCTTTGTTGTTGATATATAGAGCCTCTGTTATCTGTCTCATCCATGGAAAGAACTATAATCGTCTAAATAATAAAAACAGTATGTATGCAAATAAAGTAAAGAAGATAGCTGCCGTTCATGACCTTTCGGGGATGGGACGTGTTTCTCTGACAGTCGTTATTCCTATCTTATCCTCTATGGGTTTTCAGGTTTGTCCGCTTCCTACGGCGGTATTGTCCAACCATACGCAGTATCCCGGCTTCTCCTTTCTGGACCTGACGGATGAAATGCCGAAGATCATAGGCGAATGGAAGAAGCTGGAAGTTCAGTTTGACGCTATTTATACCGGTTATCTGGGTTCCCCGCGGCAGATTCAGATTGTTTCTGATTTCATCAAGGATTTTCGTCAGCCGGATAGTCTGATAGTAGCCGATCCGGTGCTGGGTGATAACGGCCGGCTTTATACCAACTTTGATATGGAGATGGTGAAAGAAATGCGTCATCTGATAACCAAAGCGGATGTGATCACACCGAATCTGACAGAACTGTTTTATTTGCTGGACGAACCGTATAAAGCGGATAGTACGGATGAGGAACTGAAAGAATATCTCCGTCTCCTGTCCGACAAAGGTCCGCAGGTGGTTATTATCACCAGTGTTCCGGTGCACGATGAGCCTCATAAGACTTCTGTATATGCCTACAATCGTCAGGGAAACCGCTACTGGAAAGTGACTTGCCCTTATCTGCCTGCCCACTATCCGGGTACAGGGGATACTTTTACAAGCGTGATCACCGGCTCCTTGATGCAGGGAGACAGCCTTCCGATGGCGTTGGACCGTGCTACCCAGTTTATTCTGCAAGGGATTCGGGCAACCTTCGGCTATGAGTATGACAACCGGGAAGGTATTCTACTGGAAAAAGTGCTTCATAATCTGGATATGCCGATACAAATGGCAAGCTATGAGTTGATATAATTAATATTTATAAACTTTTGTACTTCAGATATTTCTACTATTTTTACTGCCTAATTAGTAATCATGAATAAACATATCTGATGACTCAAACACTTAAAACGACTGAACGGCTCGGAGTAGTAGATGCTCTGCGCGGATTTGCCCTGCTGGCTATTGTATTGTTGCACAACCTTGAACACTATAATCTGTTTTTACCGCTGGATTATACGTTGCCGGCATGGTTGCAGACTATAGATAAGTATGCGTGGGATACCATGTTCTTCCTGTTTGCAGGGAAGGCATATGCTACGTTCTCTTTGTTGTTCGGATTTAGTTTCTATATCCAGTTTCATAATGCGGAAAAGCGCGGAACAGATTTCCGTGGACGATTTGCGTGGCGGATGTGCCTGCTTTTCCTGTTTGCACAATTACATGCCTTGTTCTACAACGGGGATATTCTTTTGCTTTATGCAGTAGTCGGCTTTGCCTTGATTCCTGTTTGCAAGCTCAAAGATAAGACGGTCTTTTGGATTGCTGCCATCTTACTTTTGCAACCTTATGAATGGGGGCGTGCCATCTATGCAATGATCAATCCGGAGTATGTACCGTCAACAGGACATTTTATTCCTTACTTCGAACTTGCTCAGGAAGTGACATCCAATGGTAGTTTCTTTGAAGTACTCCGTTCCAATATTACTGACGGACAGTTGTACAGCAATATCTGGCAAGTAGAAAACGGTCGCTTGTTTCAGACCGCCGCTTTGTTCATGTTCGGAATGCTTTTAGGACGCCGGAAGTATTTTATGAAAAGCGAAGAGTCTTTGCGTTTCTGGAAGAAGATGTTAGCTGGTGCTGCTATCGCATTTATTCCTCTCTATTGCTTGAAAACCTTTGTACCTCAGTTGATTACAAACCTATCTATAATGGTCCCGTATAAGATTGCTGTTCCGTCTTATGCCAACTTTGCTTTTATGGTCATTCTTGTTTCTGTCTTTACCTTGCTTTGGTTTAAGAAGGACACAGGATATAACTGGCAAAGTCTGCTGATTCCTTACGGCCGCATGAGTCTGACAAACTATATTTCTCAGTCAATCATGGGAGTAACTATCTATTACGGATTCGGACTGTCAATGTACAAGTATGCAGGAGCAACGGGAAGCCTGCTGATTGCATTGCTTATCTTCACTATTCAGTTGATATTCAGCCGCTGGTGGCTTGCCCGTCATAAGCAAGGACCGTTGGAATTCCTGTGGCGTAAAGGAACTTGGATTTAGACTCTTATAACGACTGACAGGCGCTTATTATTCTCAAACCATTCTCATCGCAATGAGAAAAAATTCTCACCACAGTGAGAAAAAATACTCATTGCAATGAGAAAATATTCTCAAGCCTATGAGAATTAATTCTCACTGTGGTGAGAACTTTTTCTTATTAAAGTGAGTATAATTCTTGTTGTATTCATCATTTATAAGAAAGCTAATTCATAAAAAGTCAGCTCTCATAAGAACTCTGCCGGCCACATTACTTGTGGAATTTCACTGTGATTTCTGCCGATTGGTTTCCGTAAGTCCAGTCCGGACCTTCTTGAATCAGACGTATGGCCTCCTTATCCAGAGATTTGCAAAGACTTTCCTTGACTTTAATGTCGAAGGGACGCCCTTCTTTGTTAACAAAGAAAGTCAAGGTAACCTTGCCTTTGAGTTCTGCGCAAGCGTCGTCCGCAGGGTATGCCAGATTCTTTTTCAGATACTTTTTATATTGCTTCATTCCTGTTACGGGTTCCGGAATGACAGCCCCCTGTAATGTATCGGTCTTTTGGGAAATATCAGCATCTTTTGATGTTGCTGATTTCTGCAATGCACCCGAAGCTTTTTTCAAATCTTTGATTGATACGGCAGAAATGGCTCCAGTCACAGCTACCTTTTTCTGTGTGCCATATCCTGTTACTACGACTTCATTAAGTGTTGTTTTATTTTCATGCATGGCTATCAGCATAGTCTTACTGGTGTCTGCCGGTATACTAACCGGATTATAGCCAATATAATGTGCAGTTAATATCGCATTACCTTCCTTTTTGGGCAAGGAGAATTCTCCGTTGATATCCGTTATCGTTCCATAAGTTGTTCCTTTGTAAGTGACGTTAGCTCCGATGAGTGGTTCTCCTTTGTCGTCCGTCACTTTCCCTTTGATCATGTTGTTCATTTGGGTGGCTAATTGAGCTACTTTCATCTTTTTCCTGTTGGCATCCAGGAAAGAAGTATCTGTAACCGTTGTGATAGCCGCTTCTTCCAGCTCCTCTGCCGGAGCAACTATTTCTTCCATTATCGGAGTTCCGGCAGGCGTTGCTTTGGGAGCTGTTGCTTTAGAAGCCGTCGCTTTAGGAACCGTTGCGGAAGTAGCCCTCGAAGGTGTACTTTGGGATGGAGAATCCTGCCTTGTCTTGGCGATTATATCTTTTCCGACCGTTTCCTTTGTGGCAGAAGGGCGACCGGAATCCGGTTCCATCTTTGGAGCGGATAGGGAAGTGTCTTCTTTGTGAGCAGGAACAGTTGCAGTGGCGGCGGGCTGCTCCTTAGCTATAAACACATCCTCTCCAACGTTCTGTTTCAGAAACAGGAAGTAACTGCTGATTCCGATTCCTATAATCAGGCAGGCGGCAATGCTCCAGGTGACGGCATACGTATTTCTTTTTTTTGCCGAATGGGCGTTTACCTTCATCCGCAATTTATTAATCTGTTCATCGTGGTCCCCTTCTACTTGGTGGTACCCATCCATCGCGTCAGCCAGAAAAGGGTCTTTCATCGACTCTTTTTCCAGTCGATGTGCCTCTTTTCCTTTGCGGAGTCCTCGTATGTAGTCCAATAGTTTCATAGGGCTTGTTTCTTAATACAAATTTTCAAGTTTCGCTTTCCGTTCTGGATATAGCTTTTCACGTTATTCAGAGTAAATCCGGTTTGTTCGACAATATCCGCATACGACATTTCTTCCAGGAAGAAACGTGTAATGCTGGTCCTTTGTTCTTCGGGCAGCTTTTCCAGACAGTGGTGCAATGCTTTCAGCTGCTCTTCCGAACTTTCCTCTTCACTTAATAGATGCAGAAATTCATCGGATTCCATAATATTAATGGTATAATCCAGCGGAATTTCTTTGTTTTCCTTTCGTAACAGTTGCAGGCAATGGTTCTTCGCCACCCGATAGAGCCACGGCTTGAATGCTTTTATCTCATAATTGATTATTTTAGGTAACAGGTCTTCAAACATCTGCATCACCGCTTCCTGCGCTTGGTCTTCATCTTGCAGATATTTCAGGCAAAGTCCGTACGTCAGCGGGATATAACGGTTGTATAGTTCACCGAAATATTCCGTATCCTCGGACATTATATAATGGGTCAGTAGTTCCTCGTCCGATAGCTTCGATATGTTTCTTTTAAAGAACACAGCTTTTTTTTGCAGTCAAAGATAGGCATAGGAATTAAAAATAGCAACGTGTGGAAGAAAAATAAAAAAAACTTCAGTTGGTTTATGGAATCCGTGTGGAATCTGCATCTCTATAGTAAAAGCGGATTAATTGTAACATTTTAAAAATTAAAAAGATAAAGTTATGAAGACAAATCAACTCAGAGCAATGATGCTCACGGTGATGTTAGTGATTACTACATTGGGTGGTACGGTATGGGCGCAGCCTTTGATCGTAAAGGGAACGGTGACGGACGGATCAGACGGTTCGCCGTTGGTAGGATGTGCGGTGACGGTGAAGGGAACATCCCGTGGAACTGTTACGAACCTACAAGGGCAGTACAGGATTGAAGCAAACAAGGGGGAAACTCTTATCTTCAGCTATATTGGTTTTGAGAAAGTGGAAAAAATCATATTCTCTGCAAAGATGGACGTAAGCCTTATGGCTAGTTCTGATGTTTTGGAAGAATGTGTTGTCGTCGGATACGGCAGCCAGCGAAAGGTAGCTGTTACCGGCGTCATATCAACCGTCAATCTGGCAAGTCTCAGACACCCGTCCGTACGTATGGATGCAGTAAATACGGAAGAATATAAATCAATCAGTGAAAATGGTTTTAAGCAGGTAGGAGAATCTCCGCTTTCTACTTTCTCTATTGATGTGGATGCCGCTTCTTACAGTAATATGCGTCGTATGATCAACAGCGGTACCTTGCCGGTGCCTGATGCTATCCGTACAGAAGAGTTAGTGAATTATTTCTCCTACGATTATGCGAAGCCGACCGGAAGCGATCCGGTGAAGATTACAATGGAGGCTGGTGTTTGCCCCTGGAATGCTGATCATCGTCTGGTACGTATCGGACTGAAAGCAAGGGAGATTCCGACTGACAAACTTCCGGAATCTAATCTGGTATTCTTGATTGATGTATCCGGTTCTATGTGGGGACCTACCCGTCTGGATCTGGTGAAGTCATCTCTGAAGCTATTAGTTAATAACCTGCGTGAAAAAGATAAGGTAGCCATCGTTGTATATGCGGGCAACGCCAGCGTAAAACTGGAATCTACTCCGGGCAGTGACAAACAGAAAATACGTGATGCGATAGACGAACTGACATCCGGTGGCTCTACGGCCGGTGGCGCAGGTATCCAACTGGCTTATAAAGTGGCTAAACAGAACTTCCTTCCTAAAGGAAACAATCGGATCATTCTTTGTTCCGATGGAGATTTCAATGTAGGTGTTTCTTCTGTGGAAGGTTTGGAACAGCTGATAGAAAATGAACGTAAGAGCGGAGTATTCCTGAGTGTGCTAGGTTATGGAATGGGTAACTATAAAGACAATAAAGGTCAGGCTTTAGCAGAAAAAGGGAATGGAAATCATGCTTATATCGATAATTTGCAGGAAGCCAATCGTGTCCTGGTGGGTGAGTTTGGCGCTACGCTTCATACGGTAGCAAAGGACGTGAAGCTGCAAGTGGAATTTAATCCGGCTCAGGTGCAGGCATATCGTCTGGTTGGTTATGAGAGCCGTTTGCTGAAAGACGAAGACTTTAATAATGACGCCAAAGATGCCGGAGAATTGGGAGCCGGACATACGGTGACAGCTTTCTATGAAGTGATTCCCGTAGGCGTGAAGAATGACTACGTAGGAAAGGTAGATGATCTGAAATATCAGAAGAAACAAAAAGAGCCAGTACAGCCGACCGGCTCTAATGAATTGCTGACCGTGAAACTGCGCTATAAAGCTCCGGACAAGGACGTCAGCAAAAAGATGGAAGTTCCCTTTGTGGATAATAAAGGAAATAATGTTTCTTCCGATTTCCGTTTCGCTTCTGCCGTGGCTATGTTCGGTCAGCTGCTTCGGGACTCTGACTTTAAAGGAGCGGCAAGCTATGATAAAGTGATCGGCCTTGCCAAACAGGGACTGAATAATGATGAAAAAGGATACAGAAGAGAATTTATCCGTCTGGTAGAAACTGCCAAAGGGATGAAACGGGAGATAGCGGAAAAGAAGTAATAGTATAGGTTAATTAAAAGGGTGATCAGCATAGATCAATGTATGGTTTCGCATTGATTAGTTCGTTCCATATACGTTTCCCTTTCGTTCGACCTAGGTGGGACTAAACGATCACCTGGGTCGAACTAAAAGATAACCTAGGTGGAACGAATTAGGATTTGCATAAATTTTAAATAGAATCTGCAATGCAATTACTAAGCTATGGACTATAAAAGAGAAACCGCAGATAATCGACGATTACCTGCGGTTTACTTCTGCACGGGAGGAGAGGCTCGAACTCCCGACACCCGGTTTTGGAGACCGGTGCTCTACCAACTGAGCTACTCCCGTGTTTGCGGCTGCAAAGGTAGTATAAACTTTCGAACCAGCAAATATTAGGGTAAATAAATTTCCAATTATTTTAATTTTTCCCATTCATCGGGCTTAAAACCTACCAGAACGAAGCTGTCTGTCACTACTAACGGGCGTTTCACCAGCTTACCGTTCGTTGCCAGCAATGCGATTTGTTCTTCCTCAGTCATGGAAGGCAGCTTCTCGCTCAGTTTCAGCTCTTTATATACCAAACCACTTGTGTTGAAGAATTTCTTTATTGGCAATCCGCTTCGTGGAATCCACGCTTTCAACTCTTCCACTGTAGGGTTATCTTCCACAATGAACCGGTTAGTATACTCAATGTTATTTTCGATTAGCCATTTCTTAGCTTTCTGGCATGTACTGCACGCCGGATATTGCAAAAATAAAGGTGTCATACTATATACTATTTATCGATTAATACCTAATACTTATTACTTAATACCTATTACCTAAATAACCATCTGCAAATCCTGATACATAATCCGATAGGCGGCGGCTTTTTTATCTAATGCAAGCGGGTACGCCCGTGAGGAAGAAGGCATCCGGTAGAGTCTCATCGCCCGTCCTTCAAACACAAATTCGGCATAGTCTCCTACTTTCGGTTCTTCCACTTCCAGTTGTGCACGGAGCGTATCCGTTGCCTTCTGTCCGGTGGTGACGATTGCTCTGCATTCGGGAAGTTGGCGGAGTAATGCGGCAATGTCCGTCGGCTGCACCACTTCCAGAAATTTGTCCGAAGCGTTATCCTGCAGACGCCGGATAGATGAGGCTGTATCGAACAGGGCGATTCCTTTTTCATTCAGGAAGTCAATAATCTGTTCCCGGCAGAATGCTTTCCGCGTATCGTTCAAAAAGTGATCTTTATCTCCGAAAAACAAGAGTCCGACAATGCGCCACATATCATTGTTCAGGTTCGGATAATAAAAATCCATCGACCACCGTTTTCTTTGTGGCGGAAAACTTCCCAGCATCAGCAGCTTTGCTTTTGGCGGGAGAAAGGGTTCTAAAGGATGTTTTTCGATTTCAATCTCCATATTGATGTAATTTCCTACAAAAATAACGAATCTATTCTTTTCCCTCAAAATAGTTACGGAAAAAAACAAATTTAAAAATATTTGGCTATTTTTGCACGGAGATGGTGAAAAACAACTTATTGAAATGCTGTTGAAAACAAGAATAATTATAAGTTGCTGTTTTATAAGCTTGTTAGCTTTCTTTGAAGAAGATTGTTATGCTTCACGGCCGGGGTCGAAAGAATGTGTGAAAGTTTCCTCTGCCAGTTTTACGGTAAGGGGGCGGGTCATCGATACCTATGGTGAACCACTTATCGGAGCGACAATCAGAGAGAAAGGCGGAGCGAATGGAACAGTGACAGATGTGGAGGGGAATTTCTTTTTATCCGTTCCGGATAGTGCTGTTCTGCAAATTTCTTTCGTAGGTTACGAGTCTCAGGAAGTCAGTGTAAAGGGTAGGTCAATGCTTGAAATATGTCTGAAAGAAAATATTCTGCTGCTTGACCACGTGATTGTAACTGCTTTGGGGCTTGAAAAGAAAGAATCCTCTTTGGCCTATGCCATGCAAAAGGTGAGGGGAGAAGAACTGAATCGTGTGAAAGAAGTGAATATGATCACGGCTTTGGCAGGAAAGGCAGCCGGTGTGCAGGTCAGCAAGAACTCTTCCGGCATGGGCGGATCGGCGAAAGTCAGTATCCGTGGGGTACGATCGGTGGCCGGTGATAATCAGCCTCTGTACGTGATAGATGGTGTTCCCATGTTAAATTCTACTTCGGAACAGGCTTATTCGGCTATCGGCGGTACGGCAAATGCCGGTAACAGGGACGGAGGCAACGGTATCTCAAATCTGAATCCGGAGGATGTGGAAAGTATCAGCATCCTGAAAGGAGCTCCTGCCGCAGCCTTGTATGGTAGCCAGGCGGCCAACGGAGTCATTCTTATTACTACAAAGAAAGGAAATACCGTAGGACGGAGGGATATTCATTTCTCTACCGGACTGACTTTTGAAAAGGCTTTCTCTCTGCCCGAAATGCAGAACAGCTACGGAGTAAATGATGTAACAGACAGTTGGGGAGAAAAAGAAAATCTGACGGTTTACGATAATTTGGGTGACTTTTTCCGTACCGGACTGACGTCGATCACTTCTGTATCCGTCAACTCCGGAAATGACAAGCTGCAAACATATTTCTCCTATGCCAACACCACCGGTCGCGGCATTCTGAATGAAAATAAACTCTCCAAACACAATATCAATCTGAGAGAGACCGCCGTCCTCTTCAACAGCAGGCTGAAACTGGACGGTAACGTGAATGTCATGAAGCAGACAGTGAAGAATAAACCCGTATCGGGAGGCTTTTATATGAATCCGCTGGTAGGTCTATACCGCTTTCCTCGTGGCGAGGACTTGGCTTATTATAAAGATAACTATGAGCGTTATGACGAGGACAGAAAGCTGAATACACAAAACTGGCATACTTTTACCGAAGACTTTGAACAGAATCCGTATTGGATACAAAACCGCATACAGAGTAAGGATGCACGTATCCGCCTGCTCCTTTCCCTTTCTGCCAATTTGAAAGTCACTGATTGGCTGACACTTCAGGCTCGTGGCAATCTGGATTACTCAGCCGATAAACTGCGTCAGAAATTTTATGCCTCCACCGCTACGGCACTCTGTGGGATGAACGGGCGCTATATTGAAATGGATTATCAGGAAACGCAGATGTACGGAGATGTGATGGCGATGGTCAAGAAGCAACTGAATGACTTCACATTGGATGTAGCCATTGGTGGCAGTATCAATGACAGAATCACTAACTCTACTCGCATTGATTCGAAGAATGCTTCGTTGAAATATGCCAATGTGTTTAATCTTGCCAATATCGTGATGAGCAGTTCTGCCAGTATCGATCAGAAAATAGATGCCCATTACCAACTGCAATCGGTCTTTGCGACGGCACAGATTGGCTATAAAGAAGGAGTCTTCCTTGATCTGACCGCACGTAACGACTGGTCGTCTACGCTGGCTTACACGAAGTACGAGAAGAAAGGATTCTTTTATCCTTCCGTCGGTGTCTCTTTCCTTCCGGATAAGTGGGTAAAGATGCCCGAATGGGTTTCGTTCTCGAAGTTGCGCGGTGCTTATAGTATCGTTGGCAATGGGGTGCCTCCCTTTATCACCTATCCTGTTTCGTATGTGACTGCCGGTGGAGAGATACTGGCAAGCGATGCGGCCCCTTTCGCCGAGATGAAACCGGAGATGACGCATTCCGTTGAATTGGGTATAGAGTGGAAGTTTTTGCAGCACCGCCTCGGATTAAATTTGACCTATTACCATACCGACACGTATGAGCAGTTTTTCAAACTGCCTGCGCTTGCGGGCGATAAGTATGCCTATCGATACGTCAACGCCGGAGATATCCGGAATCAGGGATGGGAGATAACGCTGGATGCCACTCCGGTACTGACCCCCGACTTCACGTGGAAGACCTCTCTCAACTTCTCTGCCAATAAGAACAAGATTGTAGAACTCCATGAAGAACTGAAAGAATTTGTTTACGGACCTACCAGCTTCTCGTCCAGTTATGCGATGAAACTAGTGAAAGGCGGCTCTATCGGCGATATTTACGGTAAAGCCTTTATACGTGATGAAGAAGGGCACATCGTTTATGGAACGGACGGAGACTATAAAGGACTTCCGTTGGTAGAAGGCGATGGAAATACTGTAAAGGTGGGCAATGCCAATCCGGTCTTTATGTTGGGGTGGAATCATTCCTTCTCCTACAAAGGTTTCAGCCTTTACTTCCTGCTTGACTGGCGCTATGGAGGTGAAGTCCTTTCGCAGACCCAGGCGGAGATGGACCTCTATGGAGTATCGAAAGCGACGGCGCAAGCCCGTGATAAAGGATATGTTTCGCTGGAAGGCCGGCAAATAAGTGATGTCAAAGGATTCTATAAAAATGTAGTGGGCGGACGCGCCGGCGTGACGGAATACTATATGTATGACGCTACCAACCTCCGTCTGCGGGAAGTATCGCTGAGTTATAGCTTCCCCCGAAAATGGGTACAGAAAACGAATTGTCTGAAAGACCTGCAACTTTCTTTTGTAGCCCGCAACCTTTGTTTTCTGTACAAGAAAGCGCCTTTCGATCCCGATCTGGTACTTTCTACAGGCAATGACAATCAGGGAATTGAAGTGTTCGGTATGCCTACCACCCGCAGTCTGGGCTTTACTTTGACATGTGAATTTTAAGAGCAGGAGGGAAGATGATGAAGAAAAAACATATTTATATATACTTGCTGGGGATGCTGCTGTTTTCTGTTGGTTGTACAGGAAAATTCCGTGAATTTAATACCGACCAGTCGGGAATTACGGACGATGATTTGCTGATTGACGACAATGGCTTCGGTATTCGTCTGGGGATTATCCAGCAAGGCATCTATTTTAACTACGATTTCGGTAAAGGCAAGAACTGGCCTTTCCAGTTGATACAGAATCTGAACGCGGATATGTTCTCCGGTTATATGCACGACGGCAAACCCTTGAACGGAGGTACGCATAACTCGGATTATAATATGCAGGATGGCTGGAACAGCGCCATGTGGACACATATGTATTCGTATATCTTTCCACAAATCTACCAGTCGGAGAATGCCACCCGTGATACGGAACCTGCCTTGTTCGGCATTACCAAAGTGCTGAAAGTGGAAGTCATGCACCGTGTGACAGATTATTACGGCCCTGTTATTTATAAGAATTTCGCGAATGCCCAGAATCAATATCGCCCTGATACGCAGAAAGAAGTCTACTATGAGTTCTTTAATGAACTCGATTCGGCTGTTGTCTCTCTTGCCGATTATATAGACAAGAAGCCCGACTCCAATGGATTCACCCGCTTTGATATCTTGCTGGATGGTCAATATTCCTCCTGGATCAAGTTTGCCAATTCGTTGCGTATGCGTCTGGCAATGCGTATTTCTGCGGTTGATCCGGATAAGGCACGCGCCGAGTTCCGGAAGGGACTGGAAAATGAATTTGGTGTCTTTGAAGCGGAAGCTGAACGGGTAGCAGTCTCTACGAAATCCGGATTCACGAACCCGTTGGGAGAGCTCAACCGGGTATGGAATGAAACTTATATGAGCGCTGCAATGGAATCTATTCTGACAGGCTACGATGATCCCCGATTGAAAGTTTACTTTGAAACCTGTACCGACAAGGCGTATGCAGGAGAGTACCGCGGCATCCGTCAGGGAACCTGCTTTGCGCACAATCATTATGCAGGCTTATCCAAATTGTCCGTCGATCAGAGTACGGATGCCCCTTTGATGAGCTCCGCCGAAGTCTGGTTTCTCCGTGCCGAAGCTGCTTTGCGCGGATGGATTCCGGAAGATGAAGAAGAATGTTATCTGAACGGAATAAAGGCGTCTCTTCATCAACACGGCATTTATCAGATGGACGATTATCTGAACAGTGAGCGGACGGCTGCCGATTTCATCGACACACAAGACTCCGAAAATAACATTCCTGCCCGTTGCCGGGTTTCTCCTAAATGGAATCCCGCAGACGACAAGGAAATAAAGCTGGAAAAGATCATTACGCAGAAATGGATTGCCTTATTCCCGGAAGGTTGCGAGGCATGGGCGGAACAGCGCCGCACGGGATATCCCCGCCTGTTTCCGGTACGCTTCAACCATAGCAAGAACGGATGTATTGACACAGAGACAATGGTACGTCGTCTCAACTTTCCCGGTACGCTGCAAACCGAAGACAGAGAGCAATACCTGGCTCTTGTGGAGGCTTTGGGCGGACCCGATCATGGAGGAACCCGATTGTGGTGGGATAAAGGAAATAATAGTCTGGATTAAAATTTTAGTGTCGGAATGTGAATATATGTATAGGTTTAGCTATTTTTGCACCTTCATTTAAACACATTTGTCATGAAAAAGATCATTTCTGCTCTTTTCCTATGTATGCTGTTTTCTGCCGTACCGGAATTGCAGGCACAAAACATTCAGTTACATTATGATTTCGGACGTTCCCTGTATGATAAAGACTTGAAAGGACGCCCGCTGTTGACCTCCACTGTCGAGAAGTTTCATCCCGACAACTGGGGAAGTACCTACTTCTTTATCGATATGGACTATACGTCCGAAGGAGTCGCTTCCGCTTACTGGGAGATAGCCCGTGAACTGAAATTCTGGAAAGGTCCTTTCTCCGCCCATCTCGAATACAATGGCGGACTGGCGAAAGGATTTTCCTACAACAACGCTTACCTGGCGGGAGCCACCTATACCTATAATAACGCTTCTTTCTCCAGAGGCTTCACATTGACAGCCATGTACAAATATATACAAAAGCACCCATCCCCGAATAACTTCCAGTTGACAGGAACATGGTACATGAACTTTTGCAAGGATTTGCTCACCTTCTCCGGTTTTGCCGACTGGTGGCGTGAAGAAACCAAGTATGGAAAAACCATCTTCCTCTCCGAACCGCAATTCTGGGTAAACCTGAACCGCATCAAGGGAGTGAATAAAAACTTTAACCTGAGTGTCGGTTCTGAAGTGGAACTGAGCAATAACTTCGGTGGTCGTGACGGCTTCTATGTAATTCCGACACTGGCTTTGAAGTGGACGCTGAACTAAACTTCGAAGTACAAAATTCCCCAGTGGATATACATCAATTATTGAATAAAAATATCGAATGAAAACAGATTTGATCTATGGCGTAGAAGACCGCCCCCCATTTAAAGATGCCCTGTTTGCTGCCTTGCAACATCTGTTGGCTATCTTTGTAGCCATCATTACACCTCCTCTTATCATTGCGAGCGCACTGAAGCTGGATGTTGAAAAAACAAGCTTTCTGGTATCTATGTCCCTTTTTGCTTCGGGGGTATCTACGTTTATACAATGCCGTCGTATCGGCCCGATAGGAGCGAAGCTGCTCTGTATCCAAGGTACCAGTTTCTCCTTTATCGGTCCTATCATAGCGACCGGATTAGTAGGCGGACTTCCGTTGATATTCGGCTCCTGTATAGCTGCCGCACCTATTGAAATGGTCGTCAGCCGTACCTTCAAGTATCTTCGCAATATCATCACCCCGCTAGTGTCCGGCATTGTCGTACTACTGATCGGATTGAGTCTGATCAAAGTCGGTATCGTTTCCTGTGGCGGCGGATATGGCGCGATGGACGACGGCTCCTTCGGTTCGTGGGAAAATCTGTCCATTGCTGCACTCGTATTGTTGAGCGTCTTGTTTTTCAATCGCTGCAAAAACAAATACCTGCGCATGAGTTCCATCGTGTTCGGCCTTTGTCTGGGTTATGGATTGGCTTTCGCCCTGGGAAAAGTAAATATGAGCGCACTAAATGTCGAGATGCTGATGAGTTTCAACATCCCGCAACCTTTTAAATACGGTATTGATTTTAATATCTCTTCATTTATCGCCATTGGCCTGGTCTATCTGATCACTGCCATTGAAGCCACAGGTGATGTGACAGCCAACTCCATGATTTCCGGACTTCCGATTGAAGGTGATTCTTATCTGAAACGTGTTTCCGGCGGTGTGATGGCAGATGGCTTCAACTCTCTTTTAGCAGGTATATTCAACTCCTTCCCGAACTCCATCTTCGCACAGAATAACGGTATCATCCAATTAACAGGAGTTGCCAGCCGCTATGTAGGCTATTATATTGCCGCTATGCTCGTTCTGCTGGGATTATTCCCCATTGTAGGAGCTATATTCTCTCTGATGCCCGATCCGGTACTGGGAGGCGCCACCTTATTAATGTTCGGTACAGTAGCGGCAGCAGGTATCCGCATCGTTTCCTCACAGGAAATAGGCCGCAAAGAAACCCTAGTCTTAGCAGTCAGCCTATCTTTAGGTTTGGGTGTGGAACTAATGCCGGACGTATTAAAACAAGCTCCAGAGGCGATTCGAAGTATTTTCTCTTCAGGAATCACCACCGGAGGTTTAACTGCAATTGTTGCTAATATGGTAATTAGAGTGAAGTAATAAGTAATAGGTAATAAGTAATAGGTATTAAGCCATGCGGATAAACTAACCAGTAGCTACGGTTATTACTTATTACCTAATACCTATTACTTATTTCTAAATTACTCATTTTATCTGTAATCTGAAAGGGGAAATCTGGATACTCGTAGAGGCTGAAACGAGGTTCGGTTTCCCCTTTCGTATAGCTCCAGATAGAAGCATAGTCTTCCGGGTCTTCACCCATCTTGCTGAGTTGGCGTAGATAAGCTGCCAGTGATTTATTCTCTACGATATAGATTTGTCCCATCTGATCGATAATAGGGCTATGGTGACGGGTACCGTCATGTTCGAAGCGAAGAATTCGTTTGCCTTCCTCAGTCAATCCTACCAGTTGGAAAGTCATACTCTTGCCGATAGCAGGCAGATTCAGTACACTGCGGTCGGTAGCAAGGAAAGGCAGATGATGCTTTCTCATGAACCGTCTTATTTGTTTGGCGGTGTCAGCATCTTCTTTCGGGTTTTCTTCATTTATACCTGTACTGATTTTGGTTTCCAGTATCTTATACAATTCTTCCGCCTGTTCCGGAGTCATCTGTCCGTAAATCTTCTCCTCCTGCTGCTCCTGCATTGAGCGGCTGTTGGGTGCAAACACCGCATAATTCTCATTAAATCCCTTCACCGAGAACGTATAATAACATACCACTCCCAGTGAATTGAGTACTTGGCGAAGCCGCGTAGTATGTCCTCTGCGTGAAGCGGCCACCGTATATACCAACTGGTTCGTAATAATCCATCCGGCAGAAAGAATTTTCCGAATCGCCTCTTTTGCTTCGGGCGTCACCTCCAGTGGTGTCTGAAAATGGGTCTGAATGATAAACTGCTTGACGCCAACAGCCGAAGCCTTTTCCTTAAACTCCCGCAAAATGTCAACCAACTCGTCATTAATACGCATCGGCAAATAAGCCAATAAACGAGAACCCAGTCTCACCCGTTGCAATTCCGCATATTTCTCACCTTCCGGACGTTCAAGATTCGCTCTTTGCTTGCGTACCGCCATACGATACACTGCTTCTAATATATTTCTCAACGTCTTATTCTGACTCATCAGCGCATCGCCTCCCGTAATCAGAATATCGCGTAACTGTGTATCCTGTTCAAAATAGGTCATCAACCGTCGCAACTTACTGTCCCACGACTCCTTCGGTCGTAACGTCTCAAATTCAAAATTCAGCCGTTCACTCTGAAAGTCATACATACGCTGGCAAGATGCACAAAGCCCTCCACAAGCCCGTCCCATCGTATCAGGAATAAGGATAGCCACCTCCGGATACCGTCGGTGAATATTATGTCCGTCCGGCAAGAGCCATCCGGCAGCATTCGGCTTTCCTGCCTCCACAATATCTTCCTTCTCCCATGCACGAATATTGCCATACGTCTCCACTAATCGTGGCGAATAAAGTATATAACTCCGAATCGCTTCATCATTATACCCATACCCCGTCACATTCAGCAACGACAAATAATAAGGCGTAGCAAAGAACGGCATTCCCTTTTTACGTGCCCGATTCAGCAAATACATCGTCTCCGACGAAAGTGAATTTCCTAAAAAGCGATTCAACTCAGCCGGACTTTTCACAGCCATCGACAAATGAAAGCGGAAATCTCCCCACCATTTGCTTACCAACTGATACTTCTCCTCATAACTCATCCCTTCCTCAAAATGAAACCGCACCGAAGGCTTCGACTTCCGGTTCTCAATCTTCTGAATCAGCAGATGCAGCATCCGTTCCTTATTCTCATCACGCATCTCCCGCACTTCCTCATCCAATCCGGTATCCCACCGGTCATTCCGGCTCTTGATGCGCTGCGGAGACGGCAAAGGAACACTTTCCCCTTGCAAACGTTTGAACAACTGGAACAATTCTAGAAACAAATCCGTCGGCATCTCTATATTCTCCAACTTCTCTGTCAGAAACTGATAAAGCAACCGTATCGTCTGTACCGAAATATCCTGTCCCGTAGACAGTTCATGAACATCCTGTCCATCATACTGGAGTAAGAGTCGAATTTGCTCCCTTGCCTCTTCCGCAACCTCATTAACCATCCCGCAACTATCCAGATGTTTTAGCAGACCAGCCTTAAAGTCCTCCACTGTCGGACTCACCGCCGCCATCTCCACCAACTCCGGCATCTCCTGCGTGTAGATTTGTTTCAACTGCGAAAAAGTAAGTACAAGCATTTTCTTTTGTTTCATAAGCATCCTCTATATTATTATATTATTTATTGATTAGTAACGACCTATCCCTCCGCAAGGTTCCCCCGGCCTCGACTGCCCGGCGTCAAGCGCAGGTCTTATTTACGGCGTTAAAAAGGGCAGACTGTTTGAGCGAAGCGAGTTTCTGCCCTTTAGCCGGAAATAAGACCGGAGTAGCCGGGCAGGCGCAGCCTTGATTTTTTCTTTTTGGTACTTTTTCTTTTGCATCAAGGCAAAAGAAAAAGTACATAAAGATAATAAAAAAAGCGGAAGTATGCCACTCCCGCTTTTCCTGCTATGCTATTCTTTACGATTTTCTAACATTTACGCGATCTTATTTTTTCGTTTCCGTGTCGTCGTTCTTTCTTTTCGGTTCCTTTTTGGCAAGGAGCACTATATTATATACATAGTCCGTCATCCACTGTTCCGAATAGCCCAGACGTTCCTTGTACTGGCGGACAGTCGCCGCAGTCTTGTGCACATCATCAGCCTTCCACACCGTCTTCGTACAAACATCGTGTACCGTCTTCTGCGTCATCCCGTAAAGCGCCTTCTTGAATATAGACGGCATACGGAACTTCCATTGCATCAGATTTCCCATCAGCATCATCAAATCGTTGGAAAACCCTTGATACATAAACAGATACGACTGAATATCATTCTGCGTACGGCAATTACGCTTCACGGAGCTGTCGATCTCCTTAAAGAAACTTTCATTCAGTCCGTAGTCCTGCATCAGCATTTTGCGTGAAGCCGACTTTTCTGCCAGTCCCAGCTTACCTCCCTGCGTAGGAATCTTGAACAAACGTTTGAAGTTAGCCACATCCGGTAAAAAGCGGATGTTGGTAATACCTAAGTTAGTAGCGATGACTGACTGGAAATAAACCCGGGTCAGTGATATGAAATCTTCTACATTGCCGACTTTTGTTTCATCGGATTTCTTTTTGAATAAACCAAATAAGCCCATCGTTATATTTACTATTTTATAATTTACAATTTACAAATCGTGTGTGGAGATTTTAATGAGCCGCAAAGGTACGAAAAAGTGTTGGTTTTCACCAACATTCCAAGTCCTTTTCGATGTCCGGCATGGTCTCTTTCCTGAAAACAGGACTTTGGATGCCCGCTTTCTTCTGGGCACGATAGTCCGAGAGCAGGCGGATGGCATACTTTCCGAGAAAGATAATGGCGATCAGGTTGCAGACAGCCATCAGAGCCATCGTGATGTCCGCCAGACTCCATACCAAATCGAGTGTGGCGACAGACCCGAAAAGTACCATGCCGCTGACCAATATCCGGTAGGTGTGGAGCACCCATTTCTTTGCGGTGATGAAACGGATATTCGCTTCGCCGTAATAATAATTTCCCAAGATACTGCTGAATGCGAAGAAGAACAGCGCTACGGCAACAAAGATGCTTCCGGAAGCACCGATCTCATTCGTGAGCGCCTGTTGGGTCAGTTGCACCCCATTGGAGGAACCGTCCAAAGGAGCACCGCTGAAAAGAATGATAAATGCCGTACAGGTGCAAATTAATAAAGTATCAGTAAATACTGCCAGCGTCTGTATCAACCCCTGTTTGACAGGATGAGTGACGTTGGCCGTCGCTGCTGCATTCGGAGCCGAACCCATACCGGCCTCATTGCTGAATAATCCGCGCTTGATACCCTGCATCAGCGCCATGCCGACACCTCCGCCCAATGCCTGTTCCCAGCCGAAGGCATGGCTGATGATGAGAGATATCACTTCCGGCAGATGCGTGATATTAAGTAATACGATGACCAGTGCCAGACCTACATATCCTAATGCCATAATCGGGACGATAATGCTGCTTACACGCGCTATCCAGCGGATACCACCGAAGATGATGACAAGAGTCAGAGCGGTAAGCACTCCTCCCAACACCATATGATTGAATCCGAACGCATGTTCGGCAGCAGCACAAATCGTATTGCTCTGTACCGAATTGAAAGCAAAACCGAAAGTAATGCTGATGAGCACAGCGAAAAGCATCCCCATCCACGGCTGTTTCAATCCCTTCTTCATATAATAAGCCGGGCCTCCGACAAAAGAGTCCTTCCCGCGTATCTTATATAACTGTGCCAGGGTAGATTCGATAAAAGCGCTCGAAGCTCCCAGCAGGGCGATCGCCCACATCCAGAAAACAGCTCCCGGTCCGCCGATGGCGATGGCGGTGGCCACCCCTGCCAAGTTGCCCGTACCCACACGGCTGGCAATCGTAATAGCGAATGCCTGAAAAGATGAAACATGTTTCTCGCCCTGTTTTCCTTTTCCGGCGGACTCGCTGAGTAATATAATCATTTCGCGAAGCATACGGAACTGTACGAACCGCGTTCGGATGCTGAACCAGACGGCACAGCCCAGTAACATGATAATCAGGATGTATGTCCAGAGTATATCATTTATTTCATTGATAAAGTTCATAGTTAGGTTTTTGAAAAGAGTAAATCGTAATATATCACTCGTTTTTCATTCGGAAATAAAATTTATGATTTTCGAATACGGGCTCTACTATATCATACCGAACAAATTTGGCAAGCAGATGTTCGGCGGCACGTCGGGAAATACCGGTCTGCCGGCAATACCGGTTGAGCGAAAGCAGCGTTCCCTGTTCCAACAGGTCGAGCAGGAGTTGTTCGCGTTCCGTATAGCGGATCAGTTCTCCCCGCGGGCTGTCGCTTTGTTGCCATACACGCAGGTGGATAGGGGTAGCCAGTATATTCTCATCCTTGATACGGAGATAAGCGAGAGCTTTTCCGTTTTCGTCTTTCGCATAGACAGGCTTATGCGGACTCTCTTCGATGGTGGCCACTAATACCTGTTTGCCCTCCACTATATATGTTTGTAAAGTATAATCTATCTCCGGGATGCAATAAAGTTGTGCGGCCGCTTCGATCATATATTTTTCCTCTTCGGATCGTACGCCGGCTATTCGTCCATTGTCTTTCACGCCGATTAATAGCCGCCCTCCGTCGGTATTGGCAAAAGCCGACAGCGTTTTGGCAATCTTGCGTGCGTCGGAAATTTCGAATTTGAAGTCCTGTTGCTGATGCTCTCCTTCAGCTATCAAAGTATGTATGTAATCCGTATCTGTAAGCGTTTTCATGGCTACAAAGGTAGGGAAAAATGGTGAAAAGCCCTTTTTTTAGCTTATTTTCGCAGATAAATTCAAAAAAAATATTGTTTTTATGCGTTTATTTCGGGAAACAGTGTATTTTTGCGACACATTATTAACGAAAAAAATAAAAGGATTATGAAAGAATTGGTAGAAAAAGTAGCAGCTCTGTATGCTGACTTCTCAAAAGATGCTAACGCTCAGATTGAAAACGGTAACAAAGCAGCAGGAACTCGTGCTCGTAAGGCTTCTTTGGAAATCGAAAAAGCAATGAAAGAATTCCGTAAAGCATCTTTGGAAGCTTCTAAAAACTAAGAAATAGAAGTCTACTAAGATATCAGGAAAAAAGAAGAGGATGTGTCGTGAGATGCATCCTCTTCTTCTATTATATACTTACTTCTCTTTTCTGAAATCCGAAATTCGGATGAATGTGCTATTTTTAAGGTTGCATTGAAAAACAGTTGCTCTAAAAATAACGAACCAGAGAAAAATCTGCATAAATAAATGCAATAATATACGAAAAAAAAACATTCTTTGCATGAAACTACATGAAATATACACCTTTTCAAAACAAAAAAGTATCTTTTGGTTTTAAACCAAGGGGGTGTTTCTTTAAAACCAACGCCTCCTTCCTCACCGACCAACCTGTTTTCCGTCGGTAAGGGAGACCTGAAAAAGCTGTTTTTGCTTAATTTTCTTCTAATTGATCCATAAATACCGGGAAAATAAAAGTGTCATTCGGAACTGTTTTTCTTCAGTAAGCGATCAGAATGATCAGTGAAAAAGAATTATACTTCTGATTTGACCGATAAACTCTTTGAATAGTAAAAAAGAGGAATCCTGTATTTGTGAATGATGGCATTTTTATGCCTTTCTTTAAAGTGGGATACAATTATGCCCTTCTTTCACTGTTTAAATATTCCTTTTTTAAGAAAGGTCCTTTTTTAGTGATCAATAGATGTCGCTATATGTGAAAAGTTATTCATGGTAATTTGAATAAATGAACTCAATCTTTCCCTATTTGTTGTTTCGTTTTTCGGTGATACTGATTTTCGGAGTGTCTTATTCTGAAAATTGGTCGTGTATATGCGTATTAGGCAATTATAGTTGCTGAAATATGTGTATATTTATTGTGTAATATTTAATACTGAGTACAATGTTAAAAGTAGTAGCATTTATGAAGCAAGTAGCCGAAGAGCTACGGATGGGGGGAAACTTTGGTACGGCGCACGTATATCGCAGCAGCACCAATGCCATCATTGCTTATTGTGGGGAAGGGGATTTTTCTTTTGACGAGGTCACCCCGGAGTGGTTGAAAGGTTTCGAGATACACCTTCGTGGGAAGGGATGTAGCTGGAACACCGTTTCCACTTATCTAAGAACATTTCGTGCGGTGTACAATCGTGCCGTCAACAGTAGGATGGTCGTTTATACGCCCCATCTGTTCCGCTCTGTTTATACGGGCACGCGTGCGGACCATAAGAGGGCATTGTGTGATGAAGATATGAAGAAGGTATTCACCAGACTGCCTTCATCTTCCGCCATACCTCTTGCCGTGAGGCGTGCGCAGGACATGTTCGTGCTGATGTTCTTGCTTCGTGGTCTGCCGTTTGTCGATCTCGCTTATCTGCGCAAAAGTGATTTAAGAGATAATGTGATCATTTACCGCAGGCGGAAGACAGGCCGGCCCTTGTCGGTGACGCTTACTCCGGAAGCGCTCGAACTATTAAAGAAGTATATGAACCGCGACAGCCATTCGCCTTATCTCTTTCCGCTGTTGAAAAGCGGAGAGGGAACAAAGGAGGCTTACCGGGAATATCAGTTGGCATTGCGCAGCTTCAACCAGCAGCTCACGCTCTTGGGGAAGGTATTGGGACTGAACGATAGACTGAGTTCATACACCGCCCGCCATACATGGGCTACAACAGCCTATTATTGCGAAATTCACCCGGGTATTATCTCCGAAGCTATGGGGCACTCGTCCATCAAGGTGACCGAGACTTATCTAAAACCTTTCCGTAATAAGAAAATTGATGAGGCTAATAATCAGATTATTGATTTTGTAAAACATTCAATAGCTGGAGTAGTAGCTTGAAAATGAATCTGTTACTTTCTAGGTAACGGAGCTAAATAGCGTTGCAAAGATGGATATATTTTGGAAAACATGCAAACAAAAAAGATATTTTTTCTGATAAACTACTAAAAAAAGAGAAATAATACGATAAAACAACGGATTTCTTTCTGTTAGGGACCTGTTAACCTCTGATCAAGATACAAAGAATTTCCTCCCCTCTGCCGCATGTCTGAAGCAGGGGTAAATATGTTTCACTGTAAAATAGTCCGGTTTTTCATATAGATAGCTCCACAGGAGTCAGGACAAAGGTTTACCCGTTACCTAGAAAGTAACGGGTAAAGGCTGTTTGGCCTGTATGCTTCATAGTGTATTATATAAGGGAAATAAAGGTTGAATGAATTAAGAAAAGGAGGTCGCACGAGAAATGAACGGAACAACACATGGGATTTAAAATCAAAAGTGAGAAATTATATTTTTATTATTTTTTTAATTTATAAATTAAAAGTTTTTTATTATGAACAAAAAGTTTTTAAATGCTGTCCTGTTTGGAGCGCTGATAGCGTCCTCGGCAGGTACATTTACTTCTTGTAAAGACTACGATGACGACATCAAGAGTCTGCAGGAACAAATTGACAAAAGCGGAAGCACCGTTGGCGATCTTCAGACTCAGCTGACAACGCTGAAGAGTGCTGCAGAAGCTGCACAGGCTGCTGCTGATGCTGCAAAGACAGCTGCTGCAGAAGCTAAGACTGCCGCAGAAGCTGCAAAAACTGCCGGCGACCAGGCTGCTGCCGATGCTGCTACAGCGAAAGCGCTGGCAGAAGAAGCGAAAGCTGCCGCTGCGCAAGCAAAAGCAGATGCGATAGCGGAAGCCGCAACACAGGTTGAAGCATTGAGAAATTCAATGCAGGCTGCTATTGACAACAAACTGGATGTGACAGTACACGAAGCTGCTGTAAAAGCACTCGGTGCTCAGATTGAAGGTATAGAAACAGGTTTGAGCAATCTTGCTAACGGAGCAGTGAAAGAAAATACTGAAGCGATCAAAAATGCTCAGGATGCTATCGAAACGTTGATTACAGCAGATAAAGACTTGCAGACTCAGCTCGACGCTTTGAAACTTTATGCAGAAGGTGTAAAAGATATAGCTGACGCTAACAAGGAAGATATCGCGGCAGCGCAGGAAGCTATTGAAGCTGCACAGGATGAGATTAAGAAACTTTGGGATGAAATCAACGGTGAAGGCGGTCTGAAAGCTTTGATCGGTGAGAATAAATCTGCCATTGAAGCGCTGAAGAACTCTACAGCTCAGGATATTGCTGACCTCGAAGATAAGATCAACGATGAGCTGGATGCTATCAAATCGGATATCTCAGGTATTCAGGGTGACATCAGAACCATCAACAGCCAGATTATTACTATCAACGCTGACTTGGTGAGCCTGCACACTTTAATGACTTGCCGTCTGACAAGCATCACGTTTGCTCCCGACTATATCGTAGACGGTGTGGAAGCGATCAAGTTCAACTCATTGAAATATGCTCCGATGGGAAGCGGTGAAAATGCTGCTATTCCTACGAATTATAGTATTTCTACAGCTGCTTTGGCAACTGCAAGCTACCACTTCAACCCAGCTAGCTTCAAGTTGGGCAATGCTGACTATAGCTACTTGGATCGTAGCGCTACAGTGATCAACACTCGCGCGGCTGCCAGCCAGTGGGTTCAGATCAGCGGTACTCCGGTTGCTAACGCTGCAACAGGAACAGTGGACTTCAAACTGCTTCGTCTTAACGTTCATTCTACTCAGCCGGCAGAAGATAAAGTAAACATGGTTGCTTTGCAGGCTACTCTGAAGGGTGATGCTGTAGACAAAGACGAGACTAACGTAGTGGTTACTTCTCCGTATGTATCTATCTATGATGACGTACTGGCTGAACCGGACGTTCGCATCTCTGACAAAGCTACTTTAGTTTCAGGTGCTGACGGTGCTCATTATGCAACTACTTTCACTGCTTGTAAGTCAGAAGCTGTTCGCTATACAACTCCTTACGATCAAGTATTCAACCTGAAAGACCTGGTGGCTACTTGCTTCGGTAACGGTAATCACAAAGAATTCCCGATCGAAGACTATAAGTTGTCATATAAGTTCTCTGTAGCTTCTTCTGATTACAACATCACTGAAGGTGAAACTTCAACCAACCAGCAGAAATGGGTGGTATGTAACGACGCTGCGGCAGGTTTGTACCAGGCAGAAGGCTTCAATAAAGAAGCGATCGGTCGTACTCCTATCCTGAAAGTGGAATTGGTAGACGAAGCAGGCAATGTAGTACGTCGCGGATTCGTGAAGATCGAATTTGGTGTGACGAAGCAAGATGACCTCGTAGTAGGTGACAAGGCTTATGACTTGGTAGCTAAATGTACTGAAACAGCTGCTGAATACACTATCACAGAGCAATTCATCCGTGAAAATGTTTACCGCGTTATTACTAACGGTAAGGAAACAAGCATGAGCCACGAAGAATTCTGGAACTTGTATGATGCTTCCGGTGCTGTTGCTGTAGTGAAGAAGAACAACCTGTCACACACTATGACTCTGCCGAGAATCGTTGACGGTGATACTTCAGTAGGTACTGCTACGAAGAAGATCGTTTGGTCATTCAATCATGGTGAACTGGGTAAGATCGGTGCCGGTGGTTCTCAATTTGTTGCAACTGTAACAGTGAAGAACAAGCTGACTTCTTCTGAATATCCTGCAAGCATCACATTCAAGTTCACAGTAAACGTGAAGTTGCCTGAACTTACTTTGGATGCTACTGAAAATGATATTTACTGGACGAAAGATGGTGATGAGTACAAGTACTTCAATGTAAATGTGAGTGTACCTAACTCAGTTGCTTCTCCTGCAAGTGATTGCCAGTTCAGAAGAGCATTGACAGAAGCTTACTCTGCTTACACTGTGAAAGGACTTCCGGGTTGCGAATCTGCTCGTTACAAAGTAATCAAGACTTACTCTAACGGTAACTTGACTTCTCCTGTAATGTCTGGTGTTCAGATCGACGGTAACTATATCACCCTGGATAAGAGCAATGCTGCTGTGAAGGCTGCGTTGAACAGCGCAAACGGTCTGCAAGCTGTCGTTGCACACATCTACACGATGAGCAATGGCGACGAAGTGACTGTTAACGAATTTATGGTTGACTTTATCCGTCCTGTTAACTTGAACATGCCGAGCGGTATTGCAGTAATAGACGCTAAGACTGGCGGTGATGTTGCTGACTTCCAATGGAATGGTCTGTTGACTGACTGGAGAAACGAAGCAATTGTAAAAGATAGCTGGTCATGGGTTGAAAATGTTCATTCTTACTGGAAGAGAGTTTGTACTCCTGAATTCGAATATGTTCAAGGTCACGAAGAAATGGTTACACCGGCTCAGTTGGATGTAGAATATGGTACGATTAAGTTTACTACCACTACTGTGACTACTATGTATACAGGTAAGGCTACTTATAGATACTATAACAGATTGGGTGGATCTACTAAGAAGACTTACACAACTGAAGAGTTCTTGACTCAGGCAGAAGTTGACGCTTCTCTTGAAGCACAGAAATTAGCTGGATGGCCGTTGATATATCCACATGTTGAATTAGATGGCGATATTATATATACGGAAGTTTCTAAACCTGCAAGCACTACTATTGAGTACGACTATGTGAAGAGTATCAACTATGTACCGGCAACTTACAAGTGGGTTGAAGGTAACTGGACAATGGTTCCTCACAGACACACTGAAAAGCCTGCATTCGAAGGAACATCTTACGGACAGATCTCAGGATGTTGGGAATGGACGAAGAAAGAGTGGGGCAGACCGGATTGGAATCCTGGACAATACTGGTTCTTCTATGGTCCGTTCGGCGATGTAACACTGGATTTGAACAAAGTAACTACAAGCTTGGAATACAACGGTAACAAGTTGCCTGATGGCGCTACTTTGGTTCAGACTGGTAACACTGTGAAGTATGTGAATGTTAGCTCACCAGTTGGATATACTTATCAGATATTCATTCCTGCTACAGTAAATTACGGCTGGGGAACTACTTCTTCTACATTGACTATTACAGTTAATCCGAATAACTAAGAATCGCAAATGTCAATGAATTCTTAGACATTCAATAACAAAAGGGTGCTCTAATCAGAAAAGGGCACCCTTTTCACCATAACAAGTACATTCTGCATACTCTGTGATAAGACATAAAATATATAAAATTATGAGAATAAGAAATTTATTAATAGCCATACTTACTGTCAGCAGCACAGTAGCATTCGCTCAGGAACAGCGACAAATCAAGGAAGAAGGCAAGACTGTGTTCAAACCTCATTGGTTTATGCAAGTACAGGCAGGAGCTGCTCACACAGTAGGCGAAGCCGATTTTACAGATCTGATCTCTCCGGCAGCAGCTGTCAATGTAGGGTATAAGTTTGCACCTGCATTTGGAGCCCGTTTAGGCGTAAGCGGTTGGCAGGCAAAGGCAGGATGGGTCACTCCTTCTCAAACCTATCAGTACAAATATCTGCAAGGCAATCTGGACCTTATGGCAGACCTCAGTACTTTATTTTGTGGTTTTAATCCGAAACGTGTATTCAATGGATATATTTTTGGCGGCGTAGGATTGAATCATGCTTTCGACAACGACGAAGCAAACGCACTGGACACAAGATCTCACGAACTGGAGTATCTGTGGCAAGACAAACAAAACCTTGTAGCCGGACGTATGGGACTGGGATGTGATCTGCGCCTCAATGACCGGCTGGCTATCAATATTGAAGGAAACGCAAATGTACTGTCCGACAAATTCAACTCGAAAAAGGCAGGCAACTGTGACTGGCAATTTAACGTATTAGTGGGCCTGAACATCAAATTAGGAAAAAGCTATAAGAAAACAGCTCCGGTATATTATGAACCGGAACCAATAGTAGAACAACCTAAACCACAACCTGTCGTGAAACAGCCCGAACCGGAACCTGTGGCAGTGGTAGTGGAACCTATGAAACAGAATATATTCTTTGCTCTGAACTCCGCACTTCTCCAGAAAGACCAGCAATCGAAGATCGATGCAATGGTGGCATACATGGAAAAGTATCCGGCAAGCAAAGTTGCCATAACCGGATATGCCGACAAAGAAACCGGTAATCCGAGAATCAATATGACTTTATCAGAAAAACGTGCGAAGATTGTTGCCGATGCCTTGAAAGACAAAGGAATAGCGCCGGACAGAATCGTTACGGATTTTAAAGGAGATACAGTACAGCCTTTCCGGGTGCCTGAAGAAAACCGGGTAAGTGTCTGTATTGCAGAATAATATTTTCCCACTTCTCATGCGGGTATATACCCCATTCCTCTATTCTATTAATAAAAGTATGAGGGACCTGCATGGGAGGTAAAAGAGGAAGCCCGTGCTTGTGAAAGCCCGGACTTCTGCAATGAACCCTTTCTTCACTTGTTAGTGAAGATAACCCCACAGGGAACAGATGGAAAGCAATGCTTGTGAAAGTCTTCTTTCCCGATATCTGTTCCTTACAGAGGATGCCCCTCACATTTTTCCCACGGGCATCCTCTTTTTTTATATATAGACTGATTTTATTATAAAGTCTGATTGTTTTGTTTATAGAGAACAAAATACGAGTGATTTGGTTCGTTATCAACCGGCATTCCGATTAAAATCGTATATTTGCGTCTGTAATCAGATTGGGTCCATGAACGAAAATGTCCTCACTAAACTAAAGATACTTGCAGAATCGGCCAAGTACGATGTATCCTGTGCATCCAGCGGTACAGTGCGCTCCAACAAACCGGGCATGCTGGGCAATACCGTAGGTGGTTGGGGAATCTGTCACAGCTTTGCCGAAGACGGACGGTGCATCTCCTTGCTCAAAGTCATGCTGACCAATTATTGTATTTACGACTGTGCCTACTGTATTAACCGGCGCAGTAATGATCTGCCTCGCGCCACGTTATCCGTCTCCGAACTAGTAGAGCTGACGATTGAATTCTACCGGCGCAATTATATCGAAGGCTTGTTTCTTAGTTCCGGTGTGGTCCGTAGTCCGGATTATACGATGGAGCGGCTTGTGCGTGTGGCGAAAGATTTGCGTCAGGTGCATCGCTTTAACGGATATATTCATCTGAAAAGCATTCCCGGAGCAAGCCGGGAACTGGTGAATGAAGCCGGGCTGTATGCCGACCGCCTTAGTGTCAACGTAGAAATCCCGAAAGAAGAGAACCTCAAACTGCTGGCTCCCGAAAAAGATCATAAGAGCGTTTTCGCTCCGATGAAGTATATCCAACAAGGTGTGCTGGAAAGTAAGGAAGAACGGCAGAAGTTCCGTCATGCTCCCCGTTTTGCGCCTGCGGGACAGAGCACGCAGATGATTGTAGGGGCTACCTCCGAGTCGGATAAAGATATCCTTTACCTTTCGTCGGCACTCTATGGGCGACCGACGATGAAGCGTGTTTATTATTCCGGATACGTCTCCGTGAATACGTACGATACACGTCTGCCTGCACTGAAACAACCGCCTTTGGTACGTGAGAACCGTCTTTATCAGGCGGACTGGCTGCTACGTTTCTATCAGTTTAAAGTGGATGAAATCGTAGATGACGCATATCCTGATCTAGATCTGGAGATAGACCCGAAGCTCTCATGGGCTTTGCGTCATCCGGAACAGTTTCCTGTCGATATCAATAAGGCGGATTATGAGATGTTGCTCCGTGTGCCGGGCATCGGGGTGAAGTCGGCTAAGTTGATTGTGGCATCCCGTCGTTTTTCCCGTCTGGGTTTTTATGAATTGAAGAAGATAGGCGTAGTGATGAAAAAAGCGCAGTACTTCATTACATGCAGAGAATTGCCTTTGCAGATGCAGACGGTGAATGAGCTTTCTCCGCAGCGGGTACGCAGTCTGCTGCTTCCGAAGCCTAAGAAGAAGGTGGACGACCGCCAGTTGGTACTGGATTTTGGGGAATAAATGGAGTTTCAGATGTTGTAAACCGCAAGATAATGAACGTCTATATCTACGATAAAACTTTTGATGGTCTGCTGACTGCTGTCTTTGACGCTTATTTTCGTAAGACCTTTCCCGATTTCCTGTTGTCGGAAGGGGATGCTTTGCCTTTGTTTTATGATGAATTGCATACGGTGGTCACCGATGAAGAGAAAGCCGCCCGCGTGTGGCGTGGTTTGCAGAAGAAAGTCTCTTCTTCCGCGCTTGGCTGCCTCACCCAGTGCTGGTTGTCGGAATTGCCGGATATAGGGATGGTTATCTTTCGATATATTCGTAAGGCGATCGACGCTTCCCGTTCTATCGAGACTAACTTCGGCGATCCGGATGTGCTTCTGCTTGCCCAGATATGGAAGAAGGTGGATGGTGAACGGATGCATCTGATGCAGTTCGTGCGTTTTCAGAAAGCGGCGGACGGTACTTTCTTTGCTGCCTTCGAACCGCAGTATAATGCCTTACCACTTACTGTCCAACATTTCAAAGATCGTTTTGCCGATCAGAAGTGGATTATCTATGATATGAAGCGGCGTTATGGCTTTTACTATGATTTGCAGGAAGTGACTACGATCTCTTTTGATGACGACAGCCGGGAAGCTCATCTGATTACGGGTATGCTGGACGAGAGCTTGATGGATGAAAATGAGAAGATCTTTCAGAAGCTCTGGAAAACGTATTTCAAGGCTATCTGCATTAAAGAACGCATGAATCCGAGGAAGCATAGAAAGGATATGCCTGTCCGCTACTGGAAGTATCTGACGGAGAAGCAGAAGTAAGCTTATTCTATCCGCTGCACCGTCACATCCGGAAATTTCTGCATCAACGAAAGTAAATGTCCCTCATCATTGTTCCGTTTCGATTTGATGACCATTGTGACTTGATAAGATTCCATTTCACCCGAATGCTGTGTTTCCATTTCGTAAGAGACAATCATATAATCTTTTGAATTAAATCTGTCCGCTATCTGTTTCAAAGTATCTTTGTTGTTAGTAGAGAAGGAGATCATCGAACTTTTCATGCCTACACTCTTGAAGATGTAACTGAGTAATTCCAGGCCGATCAGAGTCAGTACGGTAGTAGCTATGCCGATGGTGTACATTCCCGCGCCGACTGCCAGACCGATGCCGGCTGTAGCCCATATACCGGCGGCTGTGGTTAGTCCGCGGACGATTTGTTTCTGTAGGATAATGGTTCCTGCACCGATGAATCCGATGCCGCTGACTACTTGTGCCGCTACACGGCTGGGGTCGAGCGTCACACTGTTTTCTTTGATGATCTCTTGAAATCCGTATTGCGAAACGATCATGATCAGGGCACTTCCCAATGATACGAGGAAGTGAGTGCGGTATCCGGCTTCTTTGGCGCGATATTCACGGTCCAGTCCGATGATGGCTCCCAGTATTCCTGCCACCAGTAATCTTAACATAAAATCAACGTTCAACATCATAGGTTCAGTCTCCTTTCTTTTCTTTGTTTGTTTCTTCTGTTTTTTTCTTTAAAAACGGTTAGTTCTATAAATATACAATTCTTTTCTCTTTTTGTGCTATTAATTTAGTAATATTTGAATGTAGCATCTGCATTTTATCGTATATTCGCAAACAAAACCATGCATTGCGCCAAAGATTGAATAAGAAATGAAGAAAAGGATATTTTACATCATTAGTTTTTTGGTAATATTTTGTATAGAGGTATTCATAGCGTTGTATATACGTGATAGTTTCATACGTCCTTATATGGGAGATGCTTTGGTCGTGGTGCTGGTATATAGTTTCGTACGTATATTTATCCCGACAGGGGTTCCCCGTCTGTCGTTTTACGTTTTCCTGTTCGCTTGTTTTGTCGAAGTACTGCAATATTTTCAGTTAGTGGAAACTTTGGGAATCACCAACCGTGCATTAAGAATCATTCTGGGCTCCACGTTCGATTGGAAAGATATTGTCTGCTATGGAGCAGGATGTATCTTTATCTTTCTGTTTGAGCAAATATTCAGACGACGTTAATTGGAATAACTGATTCTCTTGTTTGGCGATTGCTTATTGTACGCTCTCTTTATTTTCGTTTTCTGAAGTCGGATTCAGATCGTGTCCGCAATACTTGCAGAACTGCGCATTGTCTTCATGCCCTGACCGATGGCAGTTCGGACATTCTTTGTCTCTTCTCCGTTTATATTCCTTCATCATGGAGGCGGACACAATACCGGTAGGTACCGCAATGATAGTGTAACCAATCAGCATGACGCAAGCCGAAAGAAATTTTCCCAGTCCGGTGACAGGAGTTATATCTCCGTATCCTACGGTGGTCATTGTGACAATAGCCCAGTAGATACTGTTCGGAATGTTGTTGAACTGAGAATTGGGCAAAGTTCCTTCGATCATATACATTAACGTCCCGATGGAAGTAACCAAAATCACAACAAAAAGAAAGAAGACCGCAATCTTTTTACTACTTTCCCGAAGTGCGGTGAGCAGTCGTTCGCCTTCATTCAAGAAATTGAATAGCTTAAAGACACGGAATACCCGTATCAATCGAAATGCACGGATGATAAGCAGATAGCGTGCTCCCGGAAAGATCAAACCGATGTAAAGCGGCAAGGTAGCCAACAGGTCAACAATGCCGAAGAAACTGAATATGTATTTCTTCGGGCGTGGAGAGCAATATATTCGTGTCAGATACTCAAAGGTAAAGAAAGCAGTGAAAAGGTACTCCATTATGACAAATGGGGTAGTCAGATAGGAGGGGAGCCCTTTCAGGCTTTCTATAATGACTAATAATACACTGGCAAGGATACAGCCGATAAGAACCACATCAAACAGCTTTCCCGAAGGAGTGTCTGACTCGAAGATGATGACGTACAGCTTATGTTTCAGCTTTTGGTCATTCAGAAAATGATGGATTCTTTCTTTTAGTTTCATGAGAATAATCAGTTAACAGGCCAATATCCCAATAACCTGTATTTTACCTATTACTTATTACCTGCTACTTATTACCTATTACATTAATCTATTACCCAATGCTTGTTATATGCAACCGTCTTCTTTGGATCATAGTACATTCCCTCTTGTGTAGGTATCTGGAGAACGTATGTTTTTCCGGTCCTGTTTTTTAGGCTTTGTTCGCGTAGCCAAGGATTCGCGTCCCGAAGTTGGGCGTATGTGATTCCCTGCTGTTTGGCAAAATCGCTTAAGTTGGCAATGGGGGTAGTGACCGTTATCTCTTTGTAGGGGATAGGCGGGTACAAGTGTTCCTTTTTCAGCAGGAATCCATATCGCTGAGGATTCTTGAATATTTCTTTGACTGCCAGCAGGCGGAACATATAGCGGGAAGTCTCTTCTACCAGCCATAAGTCCATTGCGTGGCTGGCAAGTTGCTGGTCCAGTTGAGAGGAAATTCGTCCTTGTCCGGCATTATAGGCGGCAGATACAGCCATCCAGTCACCGTATTTGGCATAAGCCTGCTTGAAATATTTGCAGGCGGCTACCGTTGCCTTTTCGATGTGATAACGTTCGTCTACGTTCTCATTTACTTCCAGTCCGAATTCGCGTCCGGTAGCAGGCATGAATTGCCATAATCCGGCTGCACCGGCCGGAGAGCGGGCTATGTTGTTGAGATTACTTTCGATGACCATCAGATATTTGAAATCGTCGGGGATACCGTTCGCTTTCAGAATCGGTTCTATAATCGGGAAGTAACGGTTGGCACGCTTGATAAGCAGCGTGGTGGTGGAGTGCATATAGGTGAACGCCATCATCTCCCGATCCATCCGTTCTCGGCGGTCGTAACGGCGGAGGTCGATCGTCTCTCCGTCAAAAGTCACCTGCTCGGGGACGGTAGGTGAGGTGACGCAATAAGGCACTTCCGATTTGGCGGAATGCTGTTCGTCTACATGACTGCTACCGATCAGAATAGGCAGGGTAGCTCCGATGCAGAACACTAATATAAAGGTTAGAATGTAATTGATCTTGGTAAATTTCTTCATTTTCTGTTTTCTTTTAGTCATTTGATTGGTTCTTATTCCAATATCTGGCAACCACGGCAGTAATAGATGCTACCGCCAAGATAATTCTCCTTGACAATGGTTTCTCCGCAACGGGGACAGGCTTTGCCTGCCGTGTCTTTAGAGAGGCAAGCTGTGTACTTGCCGTTCTCTCCAAACAGGTCCGATTCCGTGTTTCGTCCACCCTGCCGGTAGATATCGTTCATGGTCTCCTTTACTTGATAGAACAAATTTTCTTTCTCTTTGTCCGTTAATGCTGCTATTTTTTTCTTCGGATGGATGTGGGCATGATACAGAATGTCCTGTAATACACCGTTTCCCAGTCCCGGAACAGTCTGTTCTGTAGCCAGAAAGGCTTTGGCGGACTTCTTCTGCGCACTTTCATCATTAATCAGTCCGAGGAAATATTCTTTGCTGAAAGCGTCCGACATGACCTGCGGCTTGCTTTTCGCTGTCCGGTAATATTCGGAAAGTACGCCGTTGGCGGCGTCCTTGCTGTAACACATGATTCCTCCATACATGCGCACGGAAGCGATAAGGCAGCTTTCGTCTTCAAAGCCGATCAGGAGTTGATGTTTGGCAGGCAGTTTCGTTCCGGGTGCGTAATACCGGAGATTTACTCCGTCCGTAAGTATCAGCATTTTGTCGCCTATTGTCATCTCTACCATGCCTCCTTGTGAACGTGCGTGGTCTATTGACTTTCCGGTCAGCCATTCGGCATACTCGTCGGGACTTCCGGAAAACCAAGCGAATTTGTGAGGAGTGAACAGGGTGAATACATTTGTGATTCGTTTTCCCTTGACAGTCTTGTTCAGTTGCTCGCATAGATAGAGCGCTTCGGGTGCCTCAATCATGTTCTTTCTTTTTTATGGTTCTATAAATGTTCTCTTGCAAAGATAATGCTTATTAATCAGAATAGCCCTAATTCGGCAGAACAAAATACATCCGTTTACCGGAGTGTCACTTTCTTCTGAGATGTTGAGAGACGTTATCCGGCATGCTAATACTGCGCCTTGCTTTTACACACTTGTGCCAACAGCTTGTCACACTTGTGCCAAAGGCTTGGCACGGCTGTGCCACCGCATTGGCACAACTGTGCCACAATGTTGGCACAAGCATACCTCCGTAGGGGGCAGAGTTTATCAATATATATAACAACTGCAATGAAATAGTTTATTTTACTTTTTTCAAAGAACCTTTTCTGCTTTTGATACGTTTCTCTAGTATAGTTAAAAAAACGAAGAATCAAGATGAATATAGCAATGACCGGAGCCACCGGATATATAGGCAAACATCTTTCTAACTATCTGACCGAAAAGGGTGGACATCGGATCATTCCTTTGGGAAGAGCGATGTTTCGGGAAGGTATGTCCGGACTTTTGGTTCAGACGCTGACGCATTGCGATGTCATTATAAATCTGGCAGGCGCTCCTATCAATCAGCGCTGGACGCCGGAACATAAACAACAGCTTTTCAATAGCCGGATAACGGTAACACACCGCATTATCCGTGCCTTGAATGCAGTCAAAACCAAACCGAAACTTATGATTTCGGCCTCTGCTGTAGGATATTACCCCTCTTTGGTGGAATCGGACGAGTATACACAGACTCGTGGCGATGGTTTTCTGTCCGATCTTTGTTATGCGTGGGAGAAGGAAGCGAAGCGTTGTCCGCAACCGACCAGGCTTGTCATTACCCGTTTCGGTGTAGTGCTTTCTCCCGATGGGGGAGCGATGCAACAGATGCTTCGCCCGCTACGCGCAACAAAGGTTGCCGCCGTCATAGGGCCGGGTACGCAACCTTTTCCGTGGATAGATATTCGTGACCTTTGTCGTGCCATGGCCTTCTTTATTGAAAATGAAGAGTTGAGAGGTGTTTTCAATTTGGTTGCTCCTCAAGCAGTTTCACAGTCCACGTTTACACGTGCGATGGGAAAGGCGTATCATGCGTGGACAACTTTGATTGTTCCGCAAACGGTCTTTCGTTTGCTCTACGGTGAAGCCGCCTCTTTTCTGACAGCCGGACAGAGTGTGCGTCCTACACGTTTGCTGGAAGCCGGATTCCATTTTTCCGTTCCTACCATAGAGAAGTTGTTTGAGGAGACAGATCACAGTACGGTAGATCGGCTTGATCTGAAACGCTATATGGGGCTTTGGTACGAGATAGCCCGTTATGATCATCGTTTCGAACGTGGGCTTATGGAAGTGACCGCTACTTATACCCTCCGTTCCGATGGAACAATTCGTGTTGAGAATCGGGGATATAAACGCAATTCCCCTTACGATATTTGTAAAACAGCCACTGGACACGCCAAGATTCCCGACCCTGCACAGCCCGGTAAACTGAAAGTCTCTTTTTTCTTGAATTTCTATTCCGATTATTATGTGATGGAATTGGATCAGGAGAATTACAATTATGCTCTTATAGGCAGCAGTACCGATAAATATCTCTGGATATTGAGTCGGACGCCCCAACTGCCGGAAGATATAAAAAAGAAATTAGTAACTGCCGCCGAACGTCGTGGCTATGATACGAATCGGCTACAATGGATTGAACAACTTTAAAATAAACATTATGGATTACAAAATTACTCATCAGCCCGAACAGAAACTATTCAAGACGGAAGTCGACGGTCGTACCGCATTTGTAGAATATCGCCTGTTAGGTGATTATCTTGATATTATTCACACGATTGTCCCTAAACCGATAGAAGGATGCGGAATTGCTGCCGCACTGGTGAAAGCTGCTTACGACTTTGCACTCGCCAACGGGATGAAACCGAAAGCTACCTGCTCCTATGCAGTGAGGTGGCTTGAACGCCATCCGGAAATGAATGCGGATAGTTGAATAAATAGGGGCTGACCTAAAAGCACGAAAAGTCATTTTCTCTTTGCTGTAATGGATATTTGTGACAAAGATACGTTTGGAAGAAGAACTTTCGGGTCAGTCCCTTTTTAGCCTATTGTTTCCATCTCTTTAGTTGAGGGAAGAACTCTTTCATCGTTGCCCGCGCCTCTTCTATAGTGTACTTTACTTCCGAATCCTTATTAAACTCCTCAAGGTAGTTCAGGTTGAGCTCAATCATTTCATCCATTGTGCATTCTTTGGTAAAATGCCCGTCTGCATAGCAATACTGGCAATACTCTTCATTCTTGCTGCCGTCTGCTTCTGTTCCGAATGTCGTTTCATCAATTGGCATAGCACAACACTGACAAATTTTCTGTTCCATTTTTTATTGATTTTAAGTGAGTAAAAGCATGATAAATAATTCTCTTTTATCTGTTTACAAATATAGTTACTTTCAATAAGTTCTCAGTTATCCGATCTTGCTATTTTGTTTTTACCGGCAAACGTTTCCATATCCATCGGGGAATCATTCGCCAGAAGAATACGAGAATACGATAACGTCCGTCAATGATAGCTACCCGCTGTTTCCGATGAAGTGCGCGTACAATGTCGCGGCCTACCTGGTCGGTTTTCATCAGCATAGGATAATGCTTTCCGTCATTCAGCAAGTCAGTGGCTACAAATCCCGGACGAATATCGGTAAAGTGAATGTTTAACTTTTGCAGGTGGGCGAGTTGTTCAAGAGCATCGATGTATGTATTCTGAAAGCGCTTCGTTGCAGAATAGGCAGGGGCAACTCCCAGACCTTTAGTTCCGGCAATCGAACTGATGACAGCCAGGTGTCCGCCTCCATTGTTCTTAAAATAGGAAAAAGCGGTATCCACCATTCGTGTGAAGCCTTCGACATTGGTACGTGCGGTATTCAGCTCGATTTCCATCTTCAAATCCATATTTTGGAAACCGATGCCGGAACTGAGCAGAAATAAATCCATACCGCCCAATTGATGGATAAGCGCATCCAGCTTTCCGGCACTGTCTTCCTGAGTGACGTCCAGTGATTGAATTTTTATCTGTTCCGGTGCGATTTGCCGGAAATCTTCGAGAGCTGACTGGCGTCTGCCCGCTATGCCGATCTGCCATCCTTCGGACAGGAGGCGTTGGGCAACTTCCTTTCCGATACCGGAGGTGGCGCCTATGATAATGGCTCGTTTCATCTTTTTGGAACAAAGATAGTCAAATCTTTCTATTTTGAAAGGAGAACTTTCCATTTTGAAAGCCATCCTTTTCGTTTTGACAGGAAACCTTTTCATTTTGGTAGGGTAGGAGTCTTCTCGTTTTTCAAAGCAGAAATAGTATGTTGCTGATAAATAGCAGCTTAAAAAAAATACGGCTGTTTTGGCATACTATTAGCTATGGGATTCGTGCAGAGTAATTCATGAGTTATGGAAGAGTATATATCAGACAATAGTGTGTATGCGCGTGCTAAAAGCAACAGCATGATCAATCCGAAAATGATAGGACGGGTGCTTGGGACGTTGCTTTTTATTGAGTTGGGAATGTTCCTTTTGTGTGCTGGTATTTCGTTGGGGTACGGAGAGGATGATTATAAGTATTTTCTTTATACGTGTGTGATTAATGCCGTAGCAGGAGGATTATTATTGCTTTACGGACGGGGAGCGGAGAATAAGATGAGCCGCCGGGACGGATATTGTGTCGTCACTCTTTCATGGATATTCTTTACCGTTTTCGGGATGCTTCCTTTTTATTTCAGCGGGAGCATTGATACCATCACCAATGCTTTCTTCGAAACGATGTCCGGATTCACTACCACAGGAGCTACGATACTCGATGATATCGAGTCCCTTTCACATGGGATGCTGTTTTGGCGAAGCCTGACGCAGTGGATTGGTGGACTGGGGATTGTCTTTTTTACGATTGCTATTCTCCCGATCTTTACCACAGGCGGCGTACAGCTCTTTTCTGCCGAGACTACCGGAGTGACTCATGACCGCACGCATCCCAAAATCAATGTAATGGCGAAATGGCTGTGGACTGTTTATCTGATATTGACCGTTTCGGAGACGATCCTGCTGATGTTTGGCGGAATGGATTTATTTGATGCCATTTGTCAATCATTTGCTACTACGGCGACAGGAGGATATTCTACCAAACAAAACAGTATTTCTTACTGGAATTCTCCGTATATCGAGTATGTTGTCGCTATCTTTATGATTATCTCCAGTATTAACTTTTCCTTATTCCTGATGTGTCTGAAAGGAAAAGTCGGCCGCTTGTTTAAAGATGAAGAAACGCATTGGTTTCTGGGCTCTGTCGGGATATTGACATTGCTTATCACTTTGGCACTCGTATTTCAGAACAACTATGGATGGGAGCTGGCTTTTCGTAAATCATTGTTTCAGGTAGCTACAGTGCATACATCCTGCGGCTTTGCGACGGATGACTATAATTTGTGGCCTCCTTTCACGTGGCTGTTGCTGTTTATAGCGATGCTTTCGGGAGGTTGTACGGGATCTACCAGCGGAGGTATCAAGAATATGCGGTTACTGATTGTGGCGCGGACCATCCGGAATGAATTCAAACATCTGCTTCATCCGAATGCGGTGCTTCCGGTACGGGTTAACAAACAAACCGTATCTTCTTCCATCGTAACGACTGTATTACTGTTCTTTGCTTTTTATCTGGTGATTATTCTGATCGGCTGGACGATTCTTTTATTTTTAGGAGTCGGTTTCTCCGAATCGGTCAGTACGGTAATCTCCAGTATCGGTAACGTGGGACCGGGTTTGGGTAGTTGCGGTCCCGCATACTCGTGGAATTCTTTGCCGGACTTGGCAAAATGGGTTCTTTCTTTTCTGATGTTGATAGGCAGACTGGAACTTTTCAGCGTTCTGTTACTCTTTTATCCGGGATTCTGGAAAAACCGTTAAGACTATTTTGCCGGTATAGCTTTGCCGCTCAGGAGAATAAATGGCGTATCGCCTCTAAAGGGGCATAGAATAACATTCTGGGACCGGAGAACCGCATAACCTCTCGCATCCGTTTGCGCATGGCAGGCTTATAACAATGTACGGGACACTTCTTGCACGAGCTTTTTTTCTCTCCGAACGGACAATGGTCAAGACGGGCATGTGCGTAGCGGAGCAACTCTTCGCACTTCGGACAAAGGGTTGCATTCTTCTCTTTTTTCCGGCAATAGAGACGGATCATGATCTCTACGGTTCTCTTTTCCTGAGTGATACGCGGTTTTTTATCTGTTTCCATTTGTTTTCTTTTGGCTTTGGAGGCTGGCTTCACTTCGGCAAAGATAATAAACTGATCGCATATTCTGCAAAGAACTTCCACTGGAATGATTGCCGTTGCTGGAAACTATGCGTATCTTTGCGGCATGAGAAAGTTATTATGTCCGCAATGCAAGATTGCTGCCCTATATGTGGTGAATGACCGTAAAGAGCGTCTTTTGGTCTATGTACTCGAAAATGGAGAAGTTGTGCCTAAAGATCCGGCAGCTTCCACCGATGGATTTGATTTGACGGAAGTTTATTGTCTGGGTTGTTCCTGGCATGGTTCGCCGAAAAGACTGGTGAAGAGATAGACAGTTGCCGGCACTTCGTCTTTTTTTGATTTATGTCAATAAAAAGAGGGTGCGGGATTAGAATCTTTCAACCGGATTTTTCTGTATCTTTGCAGCCAATTTTTAGGACATAGACGTATGGCAACTTCTAAAGAGATGACGGCAGGGCCGGCATTACCTCTGATTTTTAATTTCACTCTGCCGCTTTTGTTCGGCAATCTGTTGCAGCAAACGTATTCGCTTGTTGATGCTGCAATCGTAGGAAAGTTTTTGGGTATTAATGCGTTAGCCTCTGTCGGGGCTAGTACATCCGTTGTGTTTCTTATTCTGGGTTTCTGCAACGGATGTTGTGGAGGATTCGGTATCCCCGTGGCACAGAAGTTTGGGGCGAGGGATTATAGTACGATGCGCAGTTACGTTTCCGTCAGTCTGCAACTTGCTGTTGTGATGTCTGTGGTCATAGCCATCTTTACCAGTATTTATTGTGCGGATATCCTAAAGATGATGCGTACACCAGAGAATATCTTTGAAGGAGCGTATGCTTATCTGCTTGTTACTTTTATTGGGATACCTTGTACTTTCTTTTATAATCTGTTGTCGAGCATTATCCGTGCTTTGGGAGATAGTAAGACACCTTTCTATTTCTTGGTACTGGCTACGGTGCTCAATATTATTCTCGATTTATTCTGTATTTTGGTACTGGGCTGGGGAGTGATGGGAGCTGCCATTGCTACTGTCTTTTCGCAGGGAGTTTCCGCTTTTCTTTGTTACGTTTATATGTATCGGAAGTTTGACATTCTGCGGGGCACGCCGAAAGAACGGAAGTATCAGTCGAAGCTGGCGAAGACGTTGCTTTCCATTGGTGTTCCTATGGGATTGCAGTTCTCCATTACGGCCATTGGCAGTATCATGCTTCAGAGTGCGAATAATGCGTTGGGTACGGCGTGTGTGGCAGCTTTTACTTCTGCGATGCGTATCAAAATGTTTTTTCTTTGTCCGTTGGAGAGTCTGGGTATGGCTATGGCTACCTTTAGCGGTCAGAATTACGGTGCCGGAAAGCCTGAACGTATTTGGTCGGGGATTAAAGCCAGCACGCTGATGATGGTTATCTATACAGCCGTCACTTTCTTGATTCTGATGCTGGGAGCCAAATCTTTTGCCTTGATTTTTGTTGATCCGTCGGAAATTGAGATCTTGGAGAAAACAGAACTTTTCCTGCATATATCAGTCTCTTTCTTCCCGATGCTTGGGTTACTTTGTATCCTGCGCTATACCATTCAAGGGGTGGGATATACTAATCTCGCCATGTTTTCGGGAGTGTCGGAGATGATTGCACGCATTCTCGTCAGTATTTATGCCGTGCCGGCTTTCGGCTTTATCGCTGTTTGTTACGGTGATCCGATGGCATGGATAGCGGCTGATTTGTTTTTGATTCCTGCATTTATTTATGTTTATCGCAGGTTGAAACGTCAGGTGCTGACAAGTGTCGTTGCATAATTGAAGTGTGTGTCAAAAGTCAATATACCCGTAGGGGAGTTTAGTTACTTTTGACACACACTTTATCATATTTTAGTCTTGTATCGGATACAGCGGGTTACCGCTTTCATCTACATCCGTCCAGTCTTTTACGCTCACGTTACCGAATGATACGGAGTTTTCGTTGATTACTGCACGGAAAAGATATGAATTTCCGGCAGCCAGAATATTGTCTGGCGGGATAATGGTCGTATTGTAAGTACGTGAGAAACTTTCTCCGTTGACCATCAGTTCCATCGTTAAAGCCATCGGGTCGGAACTTTTCAGCGGAAGCATGATATATTGAACCGTGAAATCATTGATTCCCATGTCGGCAGGCTTATCGTAACTGACTTCTGAAGAAATGATCCCTGTTGACAGATCCATGAAAGCTCCCGGTTTCGTGGGAGTAATAGTGGCGGAGAGTACTTTGTTGAGTGTAATATTCTCACCTCCCGTTATGGTTATCACGACCTGAGTGGCTACGTGCTGGTAAGTGATGGGAATGTTGACTTGTGAACTGGTCACATCCTGATGCAGGGCATGCCACCACAGATAATCCACCCCATTGGATAATGCTTCGGACTTGCCGTTGGTAAAGCTAGGAGCGGGGTTGCTGGAATTACAGGAAACCGCATAAAAACTATAGATATCATTACTGAGATACATTTTATAACTTTGTATTCCCGTCAAAACTCCGGGAGAAGAAGTGATATAGTTGCCTTCACCGACAGGCTCTCCCTCTATCGTATTGGTGGTATTGGAAGGGTAGGCACATAACCAGCTCTGCAATCCTTTTCCCATCGGAGACATGGCACGCGTTATATTTCTTCCTTCTACGGAAGCACTGAAAGTAATGAGTGCATCTTTTTTGTCAGGATTGTCATTGTTTCCCTCTTCTCCGCCACTATTTTCTTCTCCGTTCGGATAGGCAACATCCATATAAATGTTGTTTTTGGAGCAGGCTCCTAACAGCAGCACCGCCAGTGCGGATACTGCCAGATACTTTGTAATTCGAAACTTAAAATTCATAGTCAGGTTCTTTTTGAAAGTTAGTAATTACCCCTATATACATTTCAAAAAGAATTTAGTTCATATCGGAAGAAACTATTTTTAGAACTCCGCTTCCTTCTGTATGCAGATGATATCGCCGTAAACGGGATGGCGGAACTCAATATATTCAGCATGGAGATAGAGCCTGTCCGCCTTTTTTCCATAGAGTTCATCGCCCAGAATGGGGCAGTTTAATCCTTGATGATGGGCGGCATGTACCCGTAGTTGGTGGGTACGCCCTGTCAATGGATAAAAAGCGATGCGTATGTACTTATCGGAATAGTTCAGAATCCGGTATTCGGTAACTGCCGGTTTGCCGTATTCTTCACTGACCATTTGCCGGGGGCGGTCGAGCGGATTGAGGCAAAGAGGAAGATTGATGGTTCCTGTTTCTTCGAGTTGCTGGTTCAATCCATTTCTATCCAGCAAGGCTACATAACGCTTCTTAATACTGCGATTGATGAACTGTTCCTGCAAGTGTTGATGAACTTCCTTAGTTTTGGCGACAAGTAACAACCCCGAAGTAGCCATATCCAGCCGGTGTACAATCATGGGACCGGTAGCTTCCGGATATTTAGCTTTTACACGATGGTAAACGGAATCCGTCTCCTCTTCCTTTCCGGGGACAGACAACATACCGGATGGCTTATTGACTACCACCAGCCATTCGTCCTCAAAAACGATTTCTAATTCTTCCTTCCTGTGTGCTTGGGGCGAAAGTGGATTCCCGTCTACTTCCAGTCCTTGCAGCATGTGTTGCAGAATCGGTTCGCATTTTCCTTTACACGAAGGGTAATAATAACCGTGATGCCGTACCTCTGTTTTCGGAGAGTTTCCCCACCAGAACTCGGCCATAGCCAATGGCTTCAGTTGGTGAAGATAGGCATATTGCAGCAATTTGGGCAAGGCACATTCGCCTGCTCCGGCAGGGGGGATTTTGTGTACGGTTTGCTCAAAGATAGTACATAAGTCTTTTACTTCTCCTTTCGCATTCAGCATACGGAACTGTTCGAATAACTTTTGCTGCAAGGCTGCCGAACGTTGCTTTCGTTCGTTTTTTAGTTTTTCTATTTCCGTCTCAAAGGTAATAACCTCTTCTTCCAGCGTTTTGATTCGTTCTTTCCATCCCCGTTCCAATCGCTTGAATTCCGCTTTCTGATATTGGCTTTCACGAATAAGTGCGTCCTGTTCTTCTTTAGACAGGGCAGGGGATGACTTGCGGCGAAGTTCCCTCTCTTTCTTTGCTGTCTTTAGTTCCTCTTTGGCTTGAATAAGAGCCAGCCTTGTTTGTTCCGTTTCCCTGTCCAGTTTTTCTTTTAAGTGCAGATAATGAGGATTAACTTCCAATGCACTGATACGGACATTGATAGCTGAAATTTGTTCTTCTTCTATTTTAAAGAATCCCTGTGGTTGCAGCAAATCGTAAACAGGTGGGACGAAATACGGATGCAGATTCTTTCCTGCCAGATTGCCGGAAAAAGCAGCAAGATAACCGATAGAGGAAGATCCTTCTTCCTGGGTTTGTACGATCAGTACTCCGAACATTTTTCCGAGAGTCAGTTCCTCTAGCCACTCCTTCTTTGTCGAAATATAGGCTTTGACTTCTTCGGCCGCTAATACACATAGCGGATGAGGAGTATAGTTGAAAGGGTATGTAAACCTTTCCGGTAGTGCAATATGGGAAACCGGTTGGTCGAAAAAATGTATCATTGACTCGTCATAACAGAATTAGGGGTACAAAAATAAGGTAAATCCGCGAAATATACGGCAGATTCATCCTTAGAACTTTGTCATAAACTTCTGTACATTCTCTCTATATTCAGTAGGAGTCTGTCCTTTCTTCTTTTTGAATAGACGATTAAAGTTAGATACATTATTGAATCCGGAGGCATAGCAAATTTCAGAGATGGTATTGGATGTTTCATATAGCATTTTGGCTGCATTGCCTATCCGTATGTCATTCAGAAAATCTATAAAACTTCTATTTGTTCTTTTTTTGAAGAAGTGGCTAAATGCAGATTCAGACATTCCCACGCTGCTTGCAACCAATTCTAATGATATCTCTTCCTGAAAATGTTCCTGAATATAGGCGATCACTTTATTGATTCTTCGGCTTTTTGATTCTCTGATGGCGAAATCTCTTTCGTTGTTGGCTGCCAGCAATAATTTTTGGTTTTCAGATATAGATAAATGATATAGTATTTTGAAAAACTCAAGGGCAGAATCAACTCCTTGCCTGTGGGATAGATTCAGTATCGTATCTTTCAATGCAAGTGATGTTTCCTGAGAAAATTCGATTCCGTAAGATGAGTCAGTGAACAGTTGTTTAATAGGGTAGAAAATCTTCTTATTAATAATTGGATACTCCAAGGTTTCCTTATGAAACTGAATGGTGACGACGTGTGCTTCGTCATGATCGCTCTCACTAATCCATCGGTGTGGAATATTAGGACCTACCATAACCAGATCAATATCGCTGAATGGAGCGACACAATCACCAACAATTCTTTTACCTTTGCCATTGATGACCATATTTATTTCATAATCAGAATGAAAATGGGCGGCATAGTCAAATTTTGCATGAGGATGATTTAATACGATGAATAAATCTTCTTCTCCGATAGGGGTAATTTCTCTTTGTATGTATTCCATAGGGGTTGTTTTTCTGCAAATATATCATTTTGTTCAAGAAAGTACAAACCTTTATAAAAATAATATATAATGTTATTTGGTTGATAATCAGCGGATTGTTTGTTTTGTGTGGTGGAAACTTCAAAAAAGTATCATGTATTGACAGTATAATATTACAAAATAGATGAAGACCTCCCTATATTTGTGGCATCGAATATGACTAGTCGTTGTAGTAGTATTGAAAAACATTAATTTATTAATTTATGTCGTTTATGGGAAAGAAGAAAAATTTGTTGACCTTATTGTTTATATTATTGGCTATGCCATTAATTGCCCAAGAGATGATTGTGAAGGGTAATGTAATGTCAACTGATAATGAAACATTGGTTGGTGCGACGATTCTTGTTAAAAGTAAGAAGACGGGAGCTACCACCGATTTTGATGGAAACTATTCTATTTCAGCTAAAAAAAGCGATATCCTGGTGTTTTCTTATATAGGATTTAAAACTGTTGAGAAAAAAGTGACTTCTAATGTATTGAATGTCATAATGGAGCCGGTAACAGAAATGTTGAATGAGGTGGTAGCAGTAGGATATGGTGTACAAAAGAAAGTTGACCTGACAGGGTCTGTTTCTACAGTGAAAGGAGAAGCTTTGATAAAAGCTGCCACACCCAACCTGACCAATGCACTGACCGGAAAGATGACCGGCGTCATTTCAACACAACAAAGTGGGGAGGCTGGATTTGATGATCCTACTTTCTATATCCGTGGAAAGAGTACATTTGGAGATAACAGTGCTTTATTGCTTGTAGACGGTGTAGAACGGTCTATCAGTAAACTAGATCCCAATGAGATTGAAAGTATTACGATACTGAAGGATGCAGCGTCTGCTGCTGTATATGGTGCGCGTGCTGCCAATGGGGTAATCATTGTCACTACAAAAAGAGGAACTCAGGGGAAACCGAAAATCACTTACTCGGGTACTTTTGGTTTTCAAAAACCGACTATCGTTCCGGAGATGATGAATGCATATGAATATGCGAAATACCTGAATTTGGCGTTGGTAAACATTGGAAATGTGCCTCGTTTCACAGAATCCGAAATTCAGGATTATAAAAGTGGAAAGAAACCTTCTACAGACTGGTGGAAAGAAACATTGAAAGAGCGTGCAGGTATTCAACAGCATAGCCTGAATGTGAATGGAGGTAGTGAATCGACTAAGTTTTTTGTATCATTCGGTTATCTCGACCAGGATGGATTGTACGATTTGTCTTATTTCAAAAGATATAATGTACGTTCCAATATTGATACTCAAATAACGAAAGACTTCAGTGTTTCGGTAGATCTTGCCGGACGCTATGAAAAACTCGGCAAATCAGCTGTCGGCAACGGGCTCTTCTCTACTATTATCAATTCGAAGCCAACCGAGCGTGCTTATGCTCCGGACGATGTAGAAAAAGGTGCCTTAGTTTCTAACGGGCAAAATGTTTCTCCTATCGGACAGGCTGCCCATTCGGGATATAGTAAGACGGAAAACTCAGTATTTCAAGGAACGTTGCAGGGTGTCTATGATGTTCCTTTCTTGAAAGGGCTGAAGGCCAGAGCCAGTTTCTCTTATGACCGTTGGTTCTCAAAAGCCAAGACTTTTACTACTCCCTATGAGTTTTACAGATATGATAAAGAGATCGATCTGTATACCAAACAGAAGTCAGGAGGAGGTATCAGTCTGTATGAAGGGACGGCTGAGGATGAAAGAATTACCATTCAGGCAGCCTTGTCTTATGATGCTACTTTTAATAAACTGCATAATATCTCAGCTTTATTACTTTTTGAGGAGTCGTCTTATAAATACAGTAATTTGCAGGCATCCCGCGTAAACTATATATCTTCAGCCATCGATCAGTTATTTGCCGGTCCGGATAAAGATCAGACAAATGGAGGAAGTGCGAATGAAACAGTCAGAAAGGGATATGTAGGACGAGTTAATTATAACTATTCGGGCAAGTACTTATTCCAGTTTAATTTCCGTTATGATGGTTCTTTCAATTTTCCACAGGGGAAAAGATGGGGATTCTTCCCCGCAGTTTCGGGCGGATGGAGAGTCAGTGAAGAACCTTTCCTGAAAAAGACAGGCATCTTTCATAATCTGAAACTTAGAGCTTCTTACGGACAGTTTGGTAACGACAGAGTGGCAGCGTTCCAGTATTTATCTGGATATAAATATAATTCCGGTTCAGTTATCGGTGGAAACTACCAGTCGGGAATTACAGATACGGGTATGGCTAATCCTAATATAACCTGGGAAACGGCAACCAATATGGATTTCGGACTTGATTTTGGTATTCTGGGTGGAAAACTATCGGGAGAACTAACTTACTTCTATAAGAAAACGAGAGACATCTTATTGCCCAGAAGTGCTTCCGTACCACAAACTTTTGGTGCTACCCTGCCTGATGAAAATATAGGAAAAGTTGATAATAAAGGTATCGAAGCGATTTTGCGGTATAATGATAAGATTGGTAATTTTAGATTTATGGTGGAAGGAAATATGACTTTCGCCAAGAGCAAGGTCGTTTACATGGATGAAGCCTTGAATGTGGCAGAACAGAAGAAAAGAACCGGGCATCCTTTTGATCAGACTTATGGATTGAAGGCATTAGGTTTATTCCGGAGTCAGGAAGAAATAGACGGATGGGCTATTCAGGACGGACGTGGAAATACGAGTCTTAAAGTCGGTGACATTAAATATCAGGATTATGATAAGAGTGGGGTGATTGATGGTGAAGATATTCAGAGGATAGGTAAAAGTACGGTACCAGAGATTGTTTTCGGGTTGAATATAGGTATGTCATATAAGCAGTTTGAATTGACAATGAATTTTCAGGGTGCAACAGGTTTCGATCAATATCTGAGATGGGACCCGTTCAATCTTGAGTCTAATGCGTTGGCTATATTCAAGAACTCATGGTCGGAAGATAATCCGAATGCTAAATATCCACGCTTATATGCGGGAACTGTACAGAATAATCGGGAGAAATCTTCATTCTGGCTGTATGACGGCACTTATATCCGTTTGCGAAACTTCGAGTTGGCATATACATTTGACAAGTATCCGTTTTTCAAAAAGATAGGAGTGCAGAATCTACGCATATTTGTATCGGGCAACAACTTATTGACCTTCTCGAAGATGAAGGACTTTGACCCGGAAGCTCCTAATATTGATCCTGATAATAATGCTTATTATTATCCGCAGATGAAGTCCTATAATGTTGGTTTGAGTATTGAATTTTAATAGAGTAGAGTTATGAAAAATAGAATATCATCCGTTTTTATCCTGTTTTTGTTGCTGTTCACCAATTCGTGTATGGATTTGGATAAAGAACCGCTGGATATGATTTCGAGTGATGCGGTATTTAAAGATGAGGCTCTGTCAGAGGCCTATCTCTATAAAATATATGGCTATATGCCTTGTGGATATGGCCTGTTTGTTGAAGCTGGTGCGAATGTATTAAGTGGAATGGGGATTACCGATCTGCTTGATGGCAGCACCGATCTGTTGCGTTCGCCTGCGGGATGGAATGAGAGTAACGGAGTCATGATACCGGGAACGATGTCTTCTACGTACAATCCTCTTGAAACTTGGGGCCGGAGCTATGAAGCCATCCGTAAAGTTAATAATCTGATAGCGGGACTTTCTGATGATAGTCCCTTATCAGAAAGTTTTAAGGAAAGAGTGATAGCGGAAGCACGTTTTGTCAGGGCATTCCTGTATTTCGATCTGGTTCGCCGCTATGGAGACGTACCTTTGATTAAAGAGTTACAAAACTTTGATAATTTGCAGGCACTGCTCGTTCCGCGTACTCCTAAATCGGATGTTTATGATTTTGTAGAAACCGAATTGGAACAGATAGGAGAAATACTTCCGTATGCGAGAGAAATACCGGCAACCGAACATGGACGTGCTTCTCGTGAGGCGGCATGGGCACTAAACGGACGTGTATTGCTTTTTGCCGAACGTTATGAACGTTCCGCTTTTTTCTCAAAGAAAGTAATTGATGAGAAGTATTTTGAATTGGATGATGATTACAATGCATTGTTCCAGTCAAGAAGTGGAAATAAGGAAGTTATATTCGAAGTAATGTTTGATGGGATTAATAAAGGGCATGCGTGTGATAACTTGTTTATGCCCCCCAGCATCGATAATGGCTGGGGCTCTCAGACGAATCCGACACAAGAACTGGTGGACTCCTATGAAATGTTGGACGGAACTCCGTTTGACTGGAATAATCCTGTACATGCCAAAGATCCGTATACCGGACGAGATAAACGTTTGGCTGCAAGCATTATTACAGACGGATCTGTCTTTAAAAATAAAGTAATTCGAACGGGATACCTAATGCCGGACGACGGCTTGGGACTGGTAGAAAGAACTTATACCGGTTATTATATACGTAAATTTCTTGATGAAACCCTTCCTTTTGAGAAACTCTATTTCGGAGGTAGCCAGACAAGCTGGAAGGAGTTACGTTTAGCGGAAGTATTGCTGAATTATGCCGAAGCGCAGAACGAAGCTAAGCAGGGACCGGATGATTCTGTTCATGATGCGATAAATGCCGTAAGAGACCGTGCCGGACTACCGGATCTTCCGAAAGACCTTGATTATACAGGAATGAAACAGAGAATTATACAGGAACGGAAAGTAGAACTGGCATTCGAAGGACATCGTTTCTGGGATTTAAGACGTTGGAAACTGGCAGAATCTGTATTGAATAACAAGTATTTCCATGGTATGAAGATTACCGAAGAGAATGGAGTGAAACATTATGAGGTATTCGAATTGAATATGCTTCCTAAACAAGTCTTTTTGCCGAAGCACTATCTGATGCCTATAAATATCGGTGAAATGGAGAAGAACCCTAATTTGGGCAGTAACAATGACGGATATTAAAAAACTACGGGTATGAAAAGAATCAATCATTGGCTGATAATATGTTTTGTTTTGCTGTTGACTGTTGCATGTACTTCCGGCAAACAGAGTAAATCGGCATCCTGGCAGGATTTGCATTATGGACCTGATTCGCTACAGACGATGGATGTATATCTGCTGGAGAACAGGACTGCCGATACTCCTTTAATGATTCTTGTGCATGGAGGAGGTTGGATGGCAGGCGATAAGAAAGATGCCGATTTTATGAAAATCGCCTGTTATGCCAACGGCATGAATGTGGTGAATATCAACTACCGGATGGGGGATGGAATTTGCTATAAGCAAATGATGGAGGATATGACGGATGCAGTCCGCTATGTACTGGCCCATGCAGAAGAATGGAATATTAAAAAAACAAATTATGTGATGTGGGGCGGTAGTGCCGGAGCTCATTTATCTTTATTGTATGCGTATAATTATGATAAAGAAGATGTTATTTCATTAGTCATCACTTTGGGAGCACCTACCAGACTGGATGCTTTGGATGCCTTGTCGGGTGCAAAGCAAAGCGATATTGAAGGACTGTTGCCAATCGTTACCGGTAAACCGTGGAACAGTGACACTTCTCAGCTGGATGTCGATTATCAGCTGGCAAGTCCTTATTACGGAAAAAACTTTAAGCCTACTTTCCTGATACATGGAGAAAAGGATACGATCGTCCCGAAAGTTCAATCGGAGATGTTGAGTGATCTTTTAAAACAGAAAAATGTTCCCGATACGCTGGTTATCCTTCCTAATGGAGGGCATGGAGGTGAAAATACTCCTCTGGAAGTTTCGGAAAAGGTAAATGTGGCAATGTATAAATGGATTTTGAAATACAGCAAATAATAAAAAGAGTATACTATGAATGCAATAAATAAACTGAAACTATCTTTATCGGCAGTGCTCTTCTCCTTTTTGGGAATAGCTTGCAGTGATATAGATGATAACTTGGTGAACTATCCGGTAGTAGCGGAGGTGAATACCGTCTACTACATTGATTCGGAGTCGGGAAATGACGCTAATAGTGGAGAATCTGAATCGTCTGCATGGAAAACGTTTGCTAACATTAACCGTGTTATTTTTCAGGCAGGTAATCGTATTTTACTGAAGAGAGGGAGTGTATGGACCGGACAGGTTAGTCCTAGAGGGACGGGTACACCTTCCAATCCAATTATTCTTGGATCTTATGGCGAAGGAGAAAAACCGATTATCAATGGAAATGGTGAAGTAAAGGCGGCCGTTTACCTGAAAAACCAGTCGAATTGGGTAATTCAGGATTTGCAGGTGTCTAATTATGCGGATGTACGGGGAGATATCTATCGATGCGGGATTTTGGTCGAAAATGATAATGGAGGAACTGTCAGTAATATTAAGATTCTGAATAATACGGTTCGTGACGTGTCCGGTTCCTTCAGATATGTCGGTGCTTTTCATCCGCATCAATATGGAGGGATAGCTGTCAATGTAATAGGGCAGAATGCCACAGATAAATATGATAAGGTCTTGATTGAAAATAATACCGTAGAAAAAGCGGGACGTACGGGGATTGTTGTATGGGATAATCTTTTTGCCAGTGATCTGGAAGCTTCCACGAATGTAGTAATACGTAATAATTCGGTGAAAGACATTGATTCGGACGGTATAATCACCTATGGTTGTTATGGTTCTTTAATCGAACATAATGTAGCCAATGGATGCGGCTCTTATCGGGAGGACGGTCAGTTTAATGGCTCGGCAGCTATTTGGTGTACTCGTGGAAAGGACTGTATTATTCAGTATAATGAGGCTTATCATACGAAAGCGCTGGAGGGAAATGATGACGGAACCGGATTTGACATTGACATGGATGCTGTTAATTGTATCGTACAATACAATTATAGCCACGATAACGAGGGAGGATTTATGTTGTTTGTAGACGCGTCTAATTCGTCCGGTAGTATTGTACGCTATAATATCAGTCAGAATGATCGGAAACGTGTCTTCATGATTGCAGGAGGAGTTACTCCGAATACGCAGATTTATAATAATACCATATATTTGGGTGCGGGTGCTACTACTAAGATTATAGATCATACCTGGGATGACGGGGGAGATATCAATGCTCCTTGGCTGTTTAAGAATAACATCATTTACAATCTAGGAACAGGTGATTACAAGATTCCGGGTACAGGTGGAGTTTTTGAAGGAAATGTCTACTATGGAAACCATCCGGCTAACGAACCGGATGAAACAGGGAAGATAACAGTAGATCCGAAATTTATAAATGTTGGTGCCGGTGGAACAGGTATCAGTACACTGGATGGATATAAGCTGGAAGAAAACTCTCCGATAATGAATACGGGAGTTAAGGTTGCAAGGAATGGCGGTATGGACTTCTTTGGAAATCCGGTATCCTCTGGCGGTAAGCCTACTCCCGGTGCTCATGAATTGAATGGCACGGCTTCGGGTGAGTCTGAAATGATAGATAAACTGAATGACTGGAGTAACGCATTTTACTATTCACCCAATTTGAATCTGGACAGCAGTAATCCGCAATTCTTTGGTGGTGATGGATCCAGAGCTGTACGGGCAACTACAGATGATGGAATTATATTGTATAACCTTCCGAATATAAAGTCTGTGGAAGTCACTATGTATCTATGTGTCTGGTATCCGACGTTAACCCCGCAGAACATTAAGATATATGGTTCATACACAGGAGGTGATTTTGCTAATTACATCGAAATACCAGTTACTTATACGACAGATTCTGCTGTAGTGGAAGGCTGGCAGAAGACCACAATCAATACAGCTGGGGCCTTGCCGGAAGGAGTGAACTTTATAGGAGTCCGCATTAATGATCCGGTGAATGAGAGCTGGGCTGTTCAAATCGGTGAAGTGGCAATCACTTATGTAGAATAAAATAAAACGAAGAGAATGATGAATATTGCAATACGAATTTGGATAGTTATTTTATCCTTTGCCTGTATAACTCCTGTTTATGCGAATGATCAAAGTGGTAAAATATACTATATTGATAACTTGGGCGGCAGCGACAGTAATACCGGACTATCGCCCGGGGAAGCCTGGAAATCTTTTAAAAACACCAACGACCGGGAGTTTAAACCGGGTGAACAGATTTTGCTGAAATCCGATTGTACCTGGACGGGGTCTTTGTCTCCAAGAGGGAATGGGACGGACGATTCGCCGATTATAATAGGGGCTTATGGTGAAGGGGCACGTCCTGTGATTCACGGGAACGGCCAGGTAAAGGCGGCAGTATACTTGCGTAATCAATCGAATTGGGTGATTCGTCAGCTGGAAGTCACGAATCAGGCTCCGGAACGAGGTTATGTACATCGCGGAGGCATCTTGGTCGAAAATGATAATGGTGGCGTTTTGAGTAATATCCATATTCTTGATAATTATGTGCACCATGTGACCAGTTCATTCCGTTATGCATATAATTTTCATCCTCATCAATTTGGGGGGATTGCTGTAAATGTGAACGGTTTGACCGGTACTGATAAATATAGGAATGTACTGATCGAGGGTAACAGAGTTGAGAATGTAGGACGTACGGGTATTGTTGTATGGGATCATATTTTTGCCAAATATGATGAAGCCTGTACGGGAGTCAGAATACGTAAAAACTCGGTGAAGGACATTGATTCTGACGGAATCCTTACCTATGGTTGTGACGGTGCCCTGATAGAACATAATGTGGCGGATGGCTGTGGCTCCTATCGGGAAGACGGGGGATTTAATGGCTCGGCAGCTATCTGGTGTACCCGTGGAAGTAATTGTATAATCCAGTATAACGAAGCATTCAATACGCATATGCTGGAAGGAAATGCTGATGGAACAGCTTTCGACATTGATATTGATGCAATAGACTGTATCGTGCAGTACAACTACAGCCACGATAATGAAGGAGGCTTTATGCTGTTCATCGATGCTTCTAACTCTTCTGGAGGAATTGTCCGTTACAACATCAGTCAGAATGATAGAACACGCATATTTATGATTGCCGGAGGAGTACAGCCTAATATGAAGATATATAACAATACGATTTACATATCGGAAGGGCTGGACACGAAAATCATAGAACATACCTGGGATGAGGCGGGAGATATCAATGCGCCTTGGATATTTAAGAATAACATTATCTGCAATTATGGAAGTGGTGGTTATATGATACCGGGAAAGAATGGAATTTTCTCCAACAATGTATATCATGGCAACCACCCTTCGACAGAACCTGCTGAACTTAATAAAATAACTGCTGATCCGAAATTCGTCAATCCGGGCAGCGGGAAAAGAGGAATTGAATCTCTGTCAGGTTATTATCTGAAGAAGAATTCTTCTGCCGGTCAGGCAGGTGCGGTGATCGATCATCATGGTGGTCAGGATATTTTCGGAAAGAAAGTATCGGATAGTGTACCTTCTAATATTGGGGCTGTAAACTGATTAATGACAATTTAGGATGAAGACAAGAATATTATTATGCATGGCGGTATCGCTCATGCTGACACTCTTCTCATGTCATAAAACTGAGAAAGTGCAGGTCTATGACCTGAAGGTGGAAAGTCTGGTGAATCCTCTCGGTCTTGAGCAGAAGCAGCCTCGTTTAAGCTGGAAACTGCATTCTGAAGAAAGAGGAGTCCATCAACAGGCATACCGTATCATCGTATCTTCGTCTGAGGAGAAGCTGAAAGAAAATGTAGGAGACTTATGGGATTCGGGCAGAATCCCTTCTTCCGAAACAGTTTTAATTCCTTATGAAGGTGCGCCGTTGTCCGGCAGGCAGTTTTGTTACTGGAAAGTAAGGATTGAAACCAATTTGGGTGAAGTTGTTTCATCGGAAAGAGCTTTTTGGTCGATGGGACTAGAGGCATCTGATTGGCAAGCCAAATGGATTGGCTTGGAGAGTATAGAGGCGGAAGGAGAAGATCGAAAGATGAATTTTGTTCCAGAGAATGAAGACGAACTTCGGCTGAAAAGTGAGACTCGCCTTCGTGCCCGCTACTTGCGGAAAGTGATAAAACTGGGGAAAGATGTAAAGAGTGCAATGCTTTATATCTCCGGTTTAGGCCTGTACGAAGCATATCTGAACGGCCATAAGATTGGAGATCAGGTATTAGCTCCTACTCCGACAGATTACAGTAAAACTGTTCCATACAACACTTTTGATGTCACTTCTTATTTGAATAAAGGAGAGAATACTATCGGGGTGATATTGGGAAATGGCCGATTCTTTTCGATGCGTATTCCCTGGTTCCGTACATTTGGATTGCCTCAACTATTGTCTCAGTTGGAAGTTACTTACAAAGATGATACGAAAGACACTTTCGTGAGTGACGAATCGTGGAAAGTTACTTTGGATGGTCCTTTGGGAGTAAATAATGAGTTCGACGGCGAAGAATATGATGCCCGTAAAGAAATGGAGGGATGGAGCACGAACGACTTTGACGATGCGGCATGGTATTCGGTTGAATTAGTAAATGCCCCCGAAGGAAAGCTGCAGGCACAGGAAAATCCGAATATTAAAGTGATGGAACATATAAAACCTCTCTCTGTCCATAAACTGGGTGATGACAAATATATTGTGGATATGGGGCAGAATATGGTAGGATGGATGACGTTGAAAGTACGTGGCAAACAGGGAGACAAAGTAACGCTTCGCTATGCGGAGTTATTGAAAGAAGACGGTCATTTATATCTGGACAACTTACGTGGAGCCAAAGTTACGGATACTTATATCTTAAAGGGAGATGAAGAGGAAACATGGGAACCTAAATTTGTATTTCATGGTTTCCGTTATGTTGAAGTGTCTGGTTTCCCCGGTGTACCTACTGTTGATCATTTCGAAGGAAGAGTCGTTTATGACGAAATGAAGACCACCGGTACGTTTGAAACTTCCAATGCCATCATTAACCGGATTTATCAAAACGCATGCTGGGGTATTAAAGGTAATTACCGTGGAATGCCGACAGACTGTCCTCAACGGGACGAACGGATGGGATGGCTGGGCGATAGAACTACCGGAGCATACGGCGAAAGCTATATTTATGACAATCAGAAACTTTATGCAAAATGGCTGAAAGATATTGAAGATTCACAATTAGCGAACGGAGCATTACCGGATGTCGCTCCTAATTATTGGGAGATGTATACCAATGATGTCACATGGCCGGCTGCATATTTCACCGTTGCCGATATGCTGTACAAACAGTATGGAGATGTACGTCCCATCATCCGCCATTATGATTCATTCAAAGCATTTATCCAATTTATTCGGGATAACTATCTGAAGGATGATATCGTTATTCATGATACATTCGGTGACTGGTGTATGCCACCGGAGTCTATGGAAATGATTCATTCACAAGATCCTTCACGGAAGACTTCAGGGGAATTGCTCTCAACCGCATATTATTATCGTCTTTTGGTCTTAATGCGGAAATTTGCTTCGTTATCAGGTAATGATAAGGATATCGCCTATTATCGGGAGTCAGGTGATCGGATATTAAAAGCTTTCAATAGGAAATTCTATAATGCATCAACCGGATATTATTCCAATAATACGGTAACGGCTAATTTATTAGCTTTAATGAACGGGATGGCTCCCGACTCTGTCCGTCAGGTCGTTTTCGAACATGTTGTTGATAAGACTCTAAATGAGTTTAAGGGGCATGTCAGTACTGGACTGATCGGTATTCAATGGCTTATGAGAGGATTGTCAGACTATGGGCAACCGGAACTGGCGTATAAGATTGCCACCAACAAAACCTATCCGAGTTGGGGATATATGATTGAAAATGATGCTACTACCATTTGGGAATTGTGGAACGGCAATACGGCCGATCCGGCAATGAATTCCGCCAATCATGTAATGTTGTTGGGGGACCTTATAATATGGTATTATGAGTACCTGGCAGGCATCAGGAATGAAGCAGCCTCAACAGGATTTAAAAAGATTGAAATGAAGCCATTGCTTGTGGGGGATCTGACTTATGTCAATGCCTCTTATCAATCGATCAGAGGAGAAATCCGAAGTCATTGGAGGAGAGAAGGAACTACCTTTATCTGGGATATTGCTATCCCGGCTAACACGACTGCTTCTGTCTATCTGCCCGAAGCTGTCGGCAAGGAGATAAAAGAAGGGAATAAAGAATTGAATGACATTAAAAGTATAACCGGAGTAAGGACGGATGGCAACTGGGTTATAATTGATCTGGAATCCGGGGAGTATTCGTTTACGGTAAAACAAAACAGAATGTTAAACTGAAAATTAAAAGTTATGAGACTGAAGAAATATGATAACAATCCTATTCTGTCACCAAATTCAGCGAATGCATGGGAAAATTTAGTGGTATGCAATCCCGGTGTATGGTATGAAGATGGTATATTTTATATGCTCTATCGGGCAGCAGGTGATGATGAAGAACATATCATTCGTTTGGGATTGGCTACGAGTAAAGACGGATATGATTTTAGAAGAGCCTCTTCTCAACCGGTATTCGGACCCAGCATTGATGGGCCTGATGCCGGTGGAGTGGAAGATCCCCGTATTGTGAAATTTGATGATGAATACTACGTCACCTATGCCTTCCGTCCTTATCCTCCGGGACAGTATTGGAAGTTTCCGCATGATGTGGTATTGCGTCCGCAGTGTGGTAGTCATGCGCCCGTTTTTATTAAGGAGAATCTGGGAAATTCAGGATTGGCGGTAACTAAAGATTTCAGGCACTTCAGACGGTTGGGGAGGATTACCGAATCGGCTCTGGATGATAGGGACGCTATACTTTTCCCTGAGAAAGTGAATGGAAAATATGTACTTCTGCATCGTCCCAAACAATATACGGGTGATAAGTATAATGTTAAATATCCGTCTATTTGGTTGAAATTCTCAGATGATTTACTAAATTGGTCAGATAAAGAAAGCCATTTGTTGATTTCGGGCATAGAGAATACTTGGGAAGAAAAAATCGGCGGAAGCACTCCACCCTTGAAAACGGATGAAGGTTGGCTCGTGCTGTATCATGGAGTAGAACATGGCGGAAAGGGATATTACAGGGTAGGAGCGTTACTGTTGGACCTGGAGAATCCGCTTCGTGTGATAGGACGTACTAGAAATTATATTCTTGAGCCTGAGATGGACTGCGAGATAAACGGTTATTATAAAGGTTGTGTGTTTCCTACGGGAAATGTAATTGTAGATAATACATTATATGTGTATTATGGAGCAGCAGATAAGTACGTTTGCATGGCTACTTGTGATGTAAAAGAATTGATTCAGTATATTAAAAAAGGGGAGTAATGAATAAAGTAATACCTTTGTTGGCCATACTTTTGTGGTTTTGCACGGCATGCGGAGAGAAGAAAAGCACGTTGGTTATATCCGATCAGCCTGTATCCGCTAATTTTATGGGAAATGGAGTGGAGTGGTCAGCTTATCCGCATGGTGACTCTCCCGAAGCCGAATGGGGATACTTAATGACAGATGAGAAGTTGCAGAAAGTATGTTCCCGGCTTGACTACATGAAACCGCGTATTGTTCGCTTGATGGATGTAGCCGGATGGCGTTATTTCAAGGGAGTGGATACAAAAGGCAATCCGATAGTGGACTTTGAATGTGCGGAAGTGAAGATGGTCTGCAAGCTATTGGACTATTGTCAGAAGAATGGGATAACAGTTTTGATTGGCGATTATGGTGTACCCGGATTTTGGGGATATAAAGGCAAGGTTGACAGGGTAGATGATCCTCGTTATGTGGATATGACTATCAGATATCTTTCTTATCTGATAAAGGAACGGGGATATGATTGCATTAAATATTACATTATAACCAATGAACCGAATGGAACCTGGGCATGTACCAATGGTGATTGGGAGCAATGGAAAAGGGGAGTCAGTATGTTTGCGGAAGGGTTTAAGGCGGCAGGACTCCCATTGGAAATGTCTGCTCCCGATGTCGTTGAAATGTCTGATAATCCGGCTTCCGAATATACGGGCAGGCAGTGGGTTGAACAGACTATGATTCAGTTGGATTCAATAGTAGGCAATTATAATATCCATTGTTATGCGGATGCTTACTTTGTAAGGGACGGCCGTTTTCAGAAACATCATAAGGAAGTCGCGGATATACTCAAGACAACAGGAAAGCCTGTTATCTTCGGAGAAATAGGAGTACTTTATAAGACCGGTGAGTTGGGAGAAGAATATAAGAAGTTACTTCCACAGAAACCGTTTGCCAGTGAAGACTCCCAGCTGCATGTGTACGATTATGTCTATGGTATTGATGCCGCCGATGCATTAATACAGTCGATGAAAGCCGGATTCCAGGGAGCCAGTGCATGGATGCTCGATGATGCGATGCATACGATTGGAGATTTGGGAGACAAGAACCAACTCAAGGTTTGGGGATTCTGGAATTCATTGGGGACGGAGTTGCTGAATGATGAGAAAGAGGAAGAAATTCGTCCGTGGTTCTTTACATGGTCGCTGATGTGTCGATATTTCCTGCCGGGCATGGAAATTTTTAATCCGGAGAATGAAGAACTGTTTCCTAATTTGAGAGTCGTTGCAGGAAGAAAAGGAGAAGAGGCTACGATTGCATTGTTGAATGCTGGTGATTCAACCTATACTTTCTGTTTGAAAATGAATGTGGGTAGCAGCAAGCAGGACTTTGCTGTTTATAGCTATACGCAGACGGGGTATAAGACAGATGAAAACTCCTTTCCGGTTGCCGAATCTGTAGCCCGGGCAAAGGATTTGTTGTCGGGTGAGGAAGAAATAAAGATTCTTCCCCGCAGCTTTAAATTATATACAAATATAAAAATAGACTAAGTTATGCAGGTTACAGTTTCCTTTATTGACATAGCTGTCATAGTGGTCAGCACCGGACTTATCATTTGGTGGGCACTGAAAAAAGGCAAAAGCGGAGATTCCAAGTCATACTTTCTGGCGGGACGCAGTATGTCCTGGATAGTGGTTGGTCTGTCTCTTTTTGCTGCCAGTATTTCCAGTACAACACTTATCGGGCAGACTGGAGATGCTTATTCTACAGGGATAGCTGTCTTTAATTATAATTTAGTGGGTGTTGTTGTTATGGTGTTTTTCGCAACTTTTATTTTACCTATTTACATTAATAGCGGCATTTTCACCATACCCGAATTTTTGGAACGGCGTTTTGATGTCCGTTCCCGTTATTATTTCTCGGCTATCTGCATCATAGGGAATGTATTTTTGGATGCGGCAACCGCTTTATACGCGGCTGCTTTGATTATAAAATTGCTGGTGCCTTCTGTCGATATCCAGGTGATTGTGATTGTTTTTGCACTGCTGGCAGCTTCCTATACCATTCCGGGAGGACTATCCTCGGCTATTAATGCCGAAATTATACAAGCCTGCATTTTAATAGTAGGCTCCGTTTTGCTGGCAATATATGTAACGGTCAGTGGCGGGTTCGATTATTTGAAAGAACTGTTTATTTCGGGCGATTATATGGTCAAGCTGATTCGTCCTTTAGATGACTCTTCTACGCCCTGGCTGGCATTGATCATAGGAATGCCCATTACCGGTCTCTATTTTTGGGCAAACAATCAAACGTTGGTACAGCGTGTATTGAGTGCTAAAAATCTGAACGAGGGACGTAAGGGAGTGATGCTGAACGGAGGTATTACTCTGACTACTTTATTCCTTTTTGCTATGCCGGGGGTGATGTGCCAGAAGCTATTTCCCGATTTAGGCAGTCCCGATATGGTATATCCTGCCATGATTCTGAATTTGATGCCTGTAGGCTTGCTGGGAATAATGATAGCTGTATTGTTTGCGGCTCTCACGTCTGCATTAAGTGCAATAATGAATTCGACATCCACTCTTTTTACTATGGATTTTTATTGTAAGATAGATAAGCATGCGAATGATAAAAAGCTGGTACGTGTAGGAAGAATTGTCTCTGTCATCGTTATTGTCATAGCAGCATTGTGGGCTCCCCAGATAGGAAAATTCGGTTCAATCCTGAAGTATTATCAGGAAATGCTCGCTTATCTGGCTCCCCCTATTGTAGCGGCATTTATTGTTGGGATATTCAGCCGTCGGGTCAATGGGCAAGGAGTCTTTTTCGGCTTGATGAGTGGATTTGTGATTGCTGTTTTATTGCTATTCTTTAAAACGTCGATATTCGGTGATATGCATTTCTTGTTTATTGTTCCTATACTGTTTGTCTTTAGTATACTGGTGATGTATCTGATGAGTTTATGTTCTGCTGCTCCACTGTCGGACAAACTGAATCAGAATATTTTCACACTAGACTTTTACAGGAAAGAAACTGTTGAATTGAGTAAGATAAAATGGTATTCTAATTATCGTATTTGGGGAGTGATATTGTTGGTACTTTCAGGAATATTATTACTTATATTATCATGACAAAAGCTCTTTAAGGATAAACTTTTGTAAAGGTGTCTTCGTTTTAAGCATTTATTGTTCTATATTTGTTCTGTAGTTGGAATGGATATAGAACAATAAGAGGAATAAAATGGAAGACAAACCAAAATTCGCTTTTGTAGGTAACAGCCACATGGCATTCTGGGCACTGAATGTATATTTCCCTCAATGGGAATGTCTGAACTACGGCGCTCCCGGAGAAGGGCTGGCGTATGTCGAGTCATTTCATGAAGATACATCCGACTGCCAGGTAGTGATTCAGTTCGGGAGCAATGACATTTATCAGCTGAATGAAGAAAATACAGATGATTATGTAGAACGGTATGTGAAAGCTGTTCTTGCGGTTCCTTCCCGAAAAACGTATCTCTTTTGTATTTTTCCCCGTAATGATTATGATGATTACAGTACGGCTGTGAACAAGTTCATCCGCATACTGAATGAGAAGATAGTTGCAAAACTGACAGGGACAGGCGTCATTTATCTGGATGTTTTTGATCAATTACTGATGAACGGCAGATTAAATCCGGAGCTGACTATTGACGATCTGCATTTGAATGGAAAAGGGTATCGGATATTAAGTACGGCGCTGAAGCAGGCATTCAACGGACAGGAGCATCTATGAAATTTTATGTTAACGCTTTTGTCATGTAAATAGGTGGCATATCATTTATTTTTCCTATTTTTGCCCCATTAATCAATATGTATACCCCCCATAAAACGATGAGACGATGGAAAAAGTTATTATCAACTCGTACGAAGAATTTGAAAAGCTGGTAGGGCAACAAATAGGTGTTTCCGATTATGTGGAACTCTCTCAGGAACGTATCAACCTTTTTGCAGACGCAACACTGGATCATCAGTGGATTCACGTAGACACAGAACGTGCAAAAGTAGACAGTCCGTATCACAGTACGATTGCTCACGGTTATCTGACGCTTTCCATGCTTCCTTACCTGTGGAATCAGATTATTCAGGTGAACAATCTGAAAATGATGATCAACTACGGGATGGATAAGATGAAATTCGGTCAGGCTGTTTTGTCTGGACAGAGCATTCGTCTGGTAACTACTCTACACTCACTGACCAATCTGCGCGGTGTGGCAAAAGCTGAAATCAAGTTTGCAATTGAGATTAAGGATCAACCGAAGAAAGCCCTTGAAGGGATTGCTGTGTTCCTGTATTATTTTAATTGAGTAACGACGAAAAGATAAGATAAGGCTGTTTCCTGCAAAGGAAGCGGCCTTTTGTTTTATTTATTGGATGTAAAATATGTAAATACACGGAAATCGGTTAAAATATCAAAATAATAAGAGGTTTGTCATGATTGTGGCATCCATAAGCGCTGCTGAGTGTTTTACATATCATATATGTATTCAAATAATCATGAAGCAATTAAAAAGTGAGCGTTATGTCTTTAAGTAGTCTTTTAATCATATTTTCATCTTCTTTTATGGCATTGTTTCCGGTGATCAATCCTTTAGGAAACGGTTTTGTCGTCAATGGATTCTTTGCAAACCTTGATCCTTCACAACGAAAAACTGCTATTCAGAAACTAACCATTAACTTTATAATGATCGGTGTAGGCACTTTACTGATAGGTCATTTATTCTTATTGATTTTCGGTCTGGCGATTCCTGTGATTCAACTGGGTGGTGGAATACTTATTTGTAAGACAGCGATTGAGCTGTTGGGTGATTCCAATTCTTCCGATAAAGAAGGGACCAGCCAGAATGTGGACAGCTTCAAGTGGAAGAGCATCGAGCAGAAGATATTTTATCCCATCACGTTTCCTATCAGTATCGGTCCGGGCAGTATATCCGTGATCTTTACTTTGATGGCATCTGCCAGTGTGAAAGGCAAACTGTTGCATACCGGAATCAATTATCTGGTCATTGCGCTGGTCATTATTTGTATGGCTGGGATACTCTATGTGTTTCTTTCACAGGGACAGAGGATCATTCAGAAACTGGGACCTGTAGGAAATCAGATTATTAATAAACTCGTTGCCTTTTTTACCTTTTGCATCGGTATACAGATTTCCGTCACAGGTATTTCCCAGATATTCCATCTGAATATATTATGAGTTCGGATGTTCTTTCTTTTTCTTTGCTTGGATAGCTTTCAATGTATTTTTTCTTACTGAACGTATGGCAGGAACCAACAATTCCGGTTCCATTATCTCCAGCATAGTGCGCAATTCTTGCTGTAGTTCGGGGATGGAGCAGGTCAGCTGATAGGCAAGTTTGATGCAAAGAGACTGCACTCCTGCCGGCTCATTTCTTGATACCATTCGTTCCATACAGAAATCCAGTAAGTCTACTCGTGGAGGGTCGGCTAGCTGTTGTTGGCATAGCAGGTTCAGTAACATCCTTCGTTTTCCCGAATGCGGGCAGGTAAGTGCTGCGTCTATCAGTTCGTCTTGTTTCAGAGTCAGCCATTCTACTTCAGGCTTTGAGAAGTGCGTACAAACCCACAATGCCTGATAAGAGACAACGTCATCCTCATCAAAGATCAGCCGGTAAATTTCCTCTCTGAGCCGTTCGTCTTCTTTTATATAATGAAGTAGTTCCCGTATATTCTCTATATGGAAGCGTGTGGCCAGTTGTGTGCGTAAATCCATTTTTATTTTGGGTTCAGTATCTTATTTTTTATCGTCGGCCAGTTGTAAGTGCAGGATTGGATACGGCTTGCCCATGCTGTCTGTTTCATCCCGTCCGATGATCTCGAATCCCAGATGCTGATAGAACCGGAGAGCCTGGTCGTTGTCTTCGTTCACATCCACCTTGTCGATCTGTTTTTGGCGGATGGCATACTCTATCAATCGCTTTCCGTATCCCTTTCCCTGTTCGTCGGGGTGTACAAACAGCATCTCGATCAGTTCATCACTCAATCCCATGAATGCGGCAATCTTTCCGTGAGAGTTGCGGATGATAAAGAGCTCTACTGCCGGCAGATAGTGGTTGCGTATCAGTGGCTTATAGAACTGGATACTCTCTTCTGTCAGAAAGTGGTGCGTGGTACGCACAGACTTCTCCCACAGCTGTATTAGTTCATCGTAATCCTGTTCGGTGGGGCGTGCTATATTGGGAATGTAGTAACATTCATGATCATATATATTCCCGTTATAAGTAAGTTCTGCCTGATGAAGTGTACCTTCATAGATAAATCCATTTCGCTTCAGCACTTGTTGCGAACGTTTGTTGTGCGGATAACAGTTGGCAGTGATGAGGCTGAGCTGTAGTTCGTTGAAGCCATAGTTGAGCACGGCTTGCACTGCTTCCGACATGTATCCTTTTCCCCAATACGGTTCGTCCAGCCAATATCCCAGCATACGTACCTGAGGATTTTCCCGTTTCGGATCGGGTACGATGCCGATGGAAGCTATCAATTGCTGTGTATCTTTTAATGTAACAGCCCATATACCTTCCTGTCCTATAAATGCGCCGTGAAGGATTTCACGGGATTCATTCAACGTCTTGTGGGGAGCCCATCCGGCATTATTCCCCAAATTGGGGTTCTGGCAACAGGCAAAGAATGCTTCTGCGTCATTCTCCTGAAAAGGGCGCAGTAGCAGACGTTTCGTTTCGATATTCGGGCATAGAGCCGCTTCGGTTCTTTCTGCTTCCGGTTCTTTCTTGTATACACATTCCAAACGATTTCCGTCGGGGTCGAGTACAACGCTCTCAAAGTATCCGTCGCCCGAAGTGCGTGGTTCACCTGCTATGGTATACCCCTCGGAGCGCATTTCTTCCGTAAAGCGAAGAATCTCCTCCTTGCTGGGAAATGTGAACGCAAGATGTGTCAGTCCCCGCCTGTTTTCCTCTATCGGGGTATTCTGCACATCTGCCCGACTCATCAACTCCAGAGTGGGACCTTCATCAAAAGAGATAAAGTATGATTCGAACCCCTTCTTGGGATTGATATATTTCTCATTACTTGTCCCGCCCAGAAAGCGGACATAGAAATCTTTTAATTCTTCCAGACGGAAAGTCCAGATGGCGATATGATGTAGTTTCATAAGAATCGTAGTTAATGTTGTTATACTTCTATTTTATTGATGCGTCACATATTCGTAAACGATACGTGAGATGTCCGCAATGATTTTACTGTTCTCCTGATTATTCTCTTCGGAATCTTTGACGAAGACAGCTATACTGTAAGCGTGTCCGTCGGGCAGGAGGACGAAGCCGATATCATTGCAGGCTACCTGTTGTCCTTTGGCATTGCGGTCACCCGTCCCCGTCTTGTGGCCGATTGTAACTTCTTTGCCGAGCAATGGAGCAACCAGTCGATCTTGTCCGGTCTGGCATTCTGTCATGGTCTGATAGATGAAGTCTTTGTATTCCTGTGGGAACAGTGCTTCTTTACGGAATATCTCCAAGAGTCTCGCGGCGGCCAGCGGAGTAGTCCAGTTTTGATAACACAGACTTTCGTCTTGGTGCATATCGTTTTCCGTGCAGACAATGGCACAATCCGTAACGCCTAGAGAATGGATGTACTGGTTCACCGTATCTACCCCTCCCTGATATTGAAACAGAATATCACAAGCATTGTTGTCACTTTGTTGCAGGGTGTATTTCAATAAATCCGCAATGTCTATATTGAATCCTCCCTGTGGAAAACTATCCCGCAGCGGACTATAAGTATCGGGTTTTAAATCCTCTTTCTTTATGGTCAGTTCAAAGTTCAATGACTGTTGCTGCTTTCCCATATAATCAGCCAATGCCAACGCCTGATGAAATTTGAATACACTCATCAATGGATAATGAATGTCATTGTTGACAGTTACCGTATCTTTTCCGTCGATAATGACGGCAATACCTATTTTAGCTTTCTTGCCTTTGATAGCCTGTTTGAGTTGGTCCTCCAGAGAAAGATTCTGTGCACAGATAATAGTGGGGATCAGACAGAGAAGCAGGATGAATGAGCGCATACTAATTTTTTCATTAATTGGTTTGTATTTGGGTCTTAAGAGTCACAAAGATATAAATACTAATTTTATCAGCAAATATTTACTTGGAAATAGTAATCCTACATAAGAATTATCTATTTTTGTCGGTAAACAAAATAATAAGCCTTCTATATGTTAAAATGTCATTCAGAGTTGTTTAAATCGTCGGTGAAGTTGGCGGATGGTTTAAGATTGAGTACAAAAGAAGAATTGAAAGATGTAGCACAGTTACTTCTTCTTCCCATTCCTTCAAAATTGCGAAAAGAAGAGTATGTATCCTGTCTTGCAGAAGCTGTTCTGACTTGTCCGGATATATGGATTCCGCAGTTGACACATTATGAATGGTTGCTCCTTCAAAAATTGGTGAAAGCAGGAGCCAATACCTATGTGGAAGAACCTAATATGATAATGACGAGTACATTAGAATTACTTTCTTTTGTTGCGACCGACCGTGGTTTGAACGGAGACAAGATTCGTTATATGATTTGTGATGAGTTGCGTGAAGCGGTTGCTCCCCATATTGATAAGTTTTTGACATCAACGGAAGAGAACAGCCGTTTTGTGCTGGAGCAGTATGCTTTAGGAATTTTAAATCTTTATGGTCTCTTACCTTATACAGAATTCTTGAAGCAACTGACCGGATACTTGAAGGGTTCAATGACAAAGGACGAAATTGCTAAAGGTTTATCAAATTCAATGTTGATGAGACAACTGACGATTGATATAGAAGATATATATAATTCTGTTATGTATGTTCGATCTCCCTTATTATTGGAAGTTGAGGACTTGGAGGAAAGATTATATGCACATCGTGCTATAAAAAGTTTGAAGAAGTTTACCGTCGAAGAGGTTTTGTCGGCTGGAACGATGCCTGTGTTCTATATTTCCAATCCGCATTCGGATCAACTGAAAGGATTTATGATGAGGAAATTAGGTTATAATGAAGAACTGGCTGAGGCCAAGATACAGTGGCTGTGGTATGCAATACAGATGGACGAAAATCCGATGTCTGCTATTGTTTCGGCAATAGACACGAAGGTTCTTTCTATGCAAGAACTTCAGGAAGTGGTTGGAATAGCTGTAAACTATTGTAATGATTGTCCCCGTTGGTTCTTGAAAGGTCACTCGTCCACCGAAGCATCTGCTTTACTTGGTAGGGGTGAATCGGTGAAAACTCCTCCTCGTATCGTTGCCGGACCAACGATGAAAGCAGCAGGCATGGATATCACTCCTAAAATGCAAACAATGGTTGATGGTATGTTTTATGATACATTCTCCGGAACGAAAATCGGACGGAATGATCCTTGCCCTTGTGGGAGCGGAAAGAAATATAAGAAATGTTGCGGCAGGGATAACTGAAAAGGGACTGTTCGTAGAGATGCTATGTCGGCATAGGCGGACTGTTCTTTGATACTTCCCGCCATCGAATAAATGAACAGTCTGAAATGGATCATTCATATAAGATTTTTGGTATCCTTGTTGGCTTGGTATGGTAAAGTTCTTACCTTTGTAAGGTCATCAAAATAAGTGTTCATGAAGAAGTCTATAAAACATTTGCCCAAGCGAACGCAGGAAGAACTGACAGTTCTGCTGGACTTAGTCTGCAAAAGCGTCGATAACTGTCAGATGATTATCCTGTTCGGGAGTTATGCCAGGGGTAATTATGTTTTATGGGATACTAAAATAGAGTTCGGTGTTCGTACCTCGTATCAGAGTGATTATGATATTCTTGTCATCACCAACGGAGCAGTCAAGCGGGCAGAAAGAAAACTGGAGCGTATCACTAACAAATATCATGATTTGTTTGAATACCGTCGTCACGCTTTTCCGCAATTCATTGTCGAACATATAAATACGGTTAACAATAATCTGGAGGTTAGCCAGTATTTCTTTACAGATATTGTAAAAGAAGGAATTTTGCTTTACGATAGTGGCAAATATCAATTGGCTAAACCACGGAAGTTGAGTTTTAGGGAGATTCGGGATATTGCACAAAATGAATTTGATAAACTTTTCCCTTATGCTTGTGACTTCCTAACTGGTGTAAAGGATTATTTTATACTTAAAGAAAAATACAACCTTTCTGCCTTTATGCTTCATCAATCCTGTGAGAAACTTTATAATACTATATTGATGGTTTTTACGAATTACCGTCCGAAAAGTCACAGACTTCAAGACCTTGGTGGAATGGTAAAGCGCTTTTCGATGGAACTGGTAACGGTTTTTCCTCAAAATACGGATGATGAAAAAGAGTGTTTCGATCTGTTATGCCGAGCCTATATCGAGGCCCGCTATAACAAAGATTACAAAATTACACGCGAACAGCTGGAATACTTAATTTCACGTTTAGAGATTCTAAAGGAAATGACTGAACGTCTTTGCAAAGAGAAAATTGCAGAATATAATGCGATGGCGGAAAATGGTTGAACACACGAAAAATTTTAAAGTCTTATAACTTTGCATCCGTCTGGCTGTCACTCCCTATAAATTAAAAAGAAGAATATATCTGTCATCTGTCACCGATTTCATTCTAACTATCAGATTATAAATAGTTAATGATGTGACAGCAGTGGGTGACAGCACTGTGATGGCAATTATGCTGTCACCCTTGTATTTGTGATTCGGGATATGTTGTGAAGTCGTTGATTTCATCACGGTATGTAACTATCTTTTCTACTGTAAGAAACAGTTTGTTTTGCAGTTTGAAACTAAAGTTCCCAATGCTTGAAACCATAGTTCCAAACGCTTGAAACTAATGATTCCAAGCTGTTGGAACTAAAGTTTCAAGCCTTTGAAACTATGGTTTCTCTTCGCTGAAACTATGGTTTCAAGGCGACGAAACTAATTCAGTGCTATAACCTTATCATGCCCCAGCTTAGATTGCTTCTTTAGTGTCTTCTCTTTTCTATATTAAACTTTCGTTTTTTCTTGTCGGTCCCGGATATAATGAGTAATTTAGCAGTCTCAACGACACGAAGACGCTGACACAAACAACCTATTATTATATAAATGAAAATTACCCAATTCCGTAAAAATGGAGATACAACAGCGCTCAGCGTAATGGATCTTGAAAAACTGGTAAACAAAGTAAAAACAGAGATAAAATCCCGTCCGGTTTCCACTTTCAGAGAAGAATTAAGATATATGCTTCCAGATGATCGGTGTATGTTTGCCGACAAGCTTCCCGAGATAATTCCTGCCGCAGAATTTAGAAAAGTAAACGGGCAGAAGCAGATGAAAGCGTACAATGGTATTATTGAACTGACTGTCGGTCCCCTGTCCAATAAATCGGAGATAGCTCTGGTGAAACAAAAAGCGAGTGAACAACCGCAGACCCGTTGCGCTTTTATGGGTTCGAGTGGAAAAACGGTGAAGATATGGACCACTTTTACTCGTCCGGATAACTCACTGCCCAAAACACGGGAAGAGGCGGAACTGTTTCACGCTCACGCCTATCGGCTGGCCGTGAAATGTTATCAGCCCCAAATCCCGTTCGATATACTTCCCAAAGAGCCGACTTTGGAGCAATATTCGCGATTGTCTTATGATCCGGATATTATGTATCGTCCGAATTCCGTGCAATTTTATCTCTCGCAGCCCACAGCGATGCCCGAAGAGACGACTTTCCGGGAGGCAGTGCAGGCAGAGAAGTCTCCGTTGACTCGTGCCGTGCCGGGATATGATACAGAAAATGCTTTTTTGATGCTTTTTGAAGCTGCTTTTCGGAAAGCTTATACAGATCTTAGCGAAGCAGGCCTCCAATTACGGGAAGATAAATGGCAACCATTGGTCGTACAATTGGCCAAAAATTGTTTTGCTTCGGGATTGCCTCAGGAAGAAGTCGTGAAACGTACCGTTTTTCATTTCTATATGTATAAACAAGAAGTGTTGATCCGGGAGATGATTGGCAACGTATATCTCGAATGTAAAGGTTTCGGCAAAAATATCAGTCTGAGCAAAGAGCAACAGCTAGCCTTACAGACCGAAGAATTCATGAAACGCCGTTATGAATTTCGCTATAACACACAAATCGCCGAGGTGGAATATCGGGAAAGGCTGTCTTTCCGTTTTCGTTTCAATCCTCTCGACAAACGGGCGCTGAATAGCATTGCCCTAGATGCACAAATGGAGGGTATTCCACTGTGGGACAGGGATATCAGTCGGTATATCTATTCAAATCGCGTGCCTGTATTCAATCCGTTGGAGGATTTTCTCTATCGACTTCCCGGATGGGACGGTAAAGACCGTATCCGTGAATTGGCAGCTACCGTTCCTTGCCGGAATCCGTATTGGACAGACTTGTTTCACCGCTGGTTTCTCAATATGGTTTCTCATTGGAGAGGGTATGATAAAAAATACGCGAACAGTGTTTCGCCATTGCTGGTCGGGGCGCAAGGGACGCGAAAATCTACCTTTTGCCGGAGTATAATGCCACCTTCGGAACGTTCCTATTATACTGACAGCATTGATTTCTCGCGAAAGAAAGATGCGGAACTTTATCTCAATCGTTTTGCGCTCATCAATATTGATGAATTTGATCAGGTCAGTTCGACACAACAGGGCTTCTTGAAACATATTCTGCAAAAGCCTGTGGTAAATATGCGGAAACCTCATGCCAGTGCCGTGCTCGAAATGCGCCGGTATGCTTCATTTATCGCTACGAGTAATCAAAAAGACCTGTTGACCGATCCTTCCGGTAGCCGTCGTTTCATCTGTATCGAAGTGACGGGAGTGATTGACACGAATCGTCCGATAGATTATGAGCAGCTTTACGCGCAAGCCATGTATGAATTGGAACATGGCGAACGCTATTGGTTCGACCAGGAGGATGAAAAGATTATGATGGAAAACAATCGTGAATTTGAGCAAGTTCCTCCGGAAGAACAGTTGTTTTTTCGTTATTTTCGTGCCGCACAGCCTGAAGAAGGGGAGTGGTTGTCTCCGGCGGAGATTATGGAAGATATTCAGAGAAATAGTTCGATACCGATGTCCGTGAAAAGGGTCAATTCATTTGGAAGAATACTGAAAAAGCAGGAAATCCCCTCCAAACATGTACGTAGCGGTACGCTTTACCATGTCGTAAAGTTAGTGACCGGGTAGCGGGAACAAATAATAAATGTGTGATTGCATTGTGACAGCAAAAATGCCGTCACAATGCAATCACCTCCTGCTGTCACGGGCTGATTCGTTGATAATTAATCTGTTATCTCCTGTTTGGTGACAGATGACAGCAACTTACCATATATATTCTTCTGTGTAGCGTTGGTAAGCAGGCTCTTCTTTTATTCCTTTGTTACGAAACAATTGTTTTATATAAGCTTGATCTTTGGGCATAAGGCCTCGTTCTCCACGATAGAGGCGGTAATATCCTGTTTTCCCATAGTGTCCCACCAACTGTGATCGGATACTGACTGCGTCTTCATAAGGAATCCTGTCAAGCAACCGTTTAAGTCCCCATGTTACATGAACTTTTACAGCCGTTTTAAAACATTCGCATTGATTCCCGTCCGCAGGATAGCGTGCCGGATTAACGCTGGTGATATAAAGATAGTCGGCTCCGTTATATTGTGCAGCTATGTGGCGTAAGCATTTGGAGGCTTGTGGGCATTGGTCGTTGAAGCAACGGGCAAAATTGTAAGGGACAGACAGGCTGTCGGGTTCTTCTTTCATTTGTTGACTTTGTTTTATTTATGATAGCAAGGGATACAAGTTTTGTATTCTCTACAAATGTAAGGCTTTCTTTCAAGAATGAGAAATGATTGATAAGCTAATACCATTGTTCTATGCGATTTCTTTTTGAAATCACTATCTTTGCAATGGATCTATTCATTAAATAAAGAAGAGATTATGCTTGCATATACATATATTGAACACGGAAAATTTGAATTGCGAGAAAAACCGGAACCGAAAATTACGGATGCACGGGATGCAATCGTGCGTGTGACTCTTGGCAGTATCTGTACCAGTGACCTGCATATCAAACACGGTAGTGTGCCGCGTGCAGTACCCGGAATAACGGTTGGACACGAGATGGTAGGTGTCGTGGAAGAGGTGGGAGCTGAAGTTACATCAGTCAGACCCGGCGACAGAGTGACTGTGAATGTCGAGACTTTCTGTGGAGAGTGTTTCTTTTGTCATCACGGATATGTCAATAACTGTACCGACCCCAACGGTGGCTGGGCTTTAGGCTGCCGTATCGACGGCGGACAGGCGGAATATGTCAGAGTACCTTATGCCGATCAGGGACTGAACCGTATTCCCGATACAGTCAGTGATGAACAGGCTCTTTTTGTCGGTGATGTCCTTGCCACAGGCTTCTGGGCAACTCGTATCTCGGAGATTACGGAGAAAGATACTGTCCTCCTCATTGGTGCCGGACCTACCGGAATTTGTACTTTGCTCTGCTCGATGCTGAAGAATCCGAAGCGTATCATTGTCTGTGAAAAGTCCCCTGAAAGGATTCGGTTTGTCCGTGAACATTATCCCGATGTACTGATAACGACACCTGAGAACTGCAAGGAGTTTGTACTCCAAAACAGTGATCACGGTGGAGCTGATGTTGTTCTGGAAGTGGCGGGGACCGAAGATAGTTTCCGGATGGCGTGGGACTGTGCCCGTCCCAATGCGATAGTCACGATTGTGGCTCTTTATGACAAACCTCTGCTTTTTCCTTTGCCTGAGATGTATGGCAAGAATTTGACTTTCAAAACAGGAGGTGTAGACGGCTGTGACTGTGCTGAGATCCTCAGTCTGATTGAAGAGGGAAAGATTGATACCACTCCTCTTATTACCCATCGCTGTTCGCTGAACGAGATTGAGGAGGCATATCGTATCTTTGAAAACAAGCTGGACGGCGTCATCAAGGTAGCGATTGTATGTCAAACTGAAAGTAATAAATAAGAATATGCCTGTTGTCGAAATATCCTCTTTGTCTCATCCCGGAGTTGAGATATTCTGTACTCTTACCGAGGCTCAGTTACGCAATCGTATCGAGCCTGACAAGGGTATTTTTATCGTAGAAAGTCCAAAGGTCATAGAGAGAGCTCTGGACGCCGGTTATGAACCTTTAGCCATTTTGTGTGAGCATAAACATATCACTGGCGATGCCTCCAACATCATTGAACGTTGTGGCAATGTGCCTGTCTATACGGGTAGCAGGGAACTGCTTGCTACATTGACCGGTTATGTCCTGACACGTGGTGTTCTTTGTGCCATGCGTCGTCCTGCGGTGCGCAGTATGGCAGAAGTCTGTCGGGAAGCCCGGCGCATCGTCGTGATCGATGGTGTTGTTGATACAACCAACATCGGTGCTATTTTCCGTTCGGCAGCCGCCCTGGGAATTGATGCCGTACTACTGACGCGTAACTCTTGTGACCCGTTGAACCGTCGTGCAGTCAGAGTATCGATGGGAACGGTCTTCCTTGTACCATGGACTTGGATGGACGGTTCTCTCAGCGACTTGGGCAAGTTGGGCTTCCGTACAGCTGCCATGGCACTCACGGATAACTCTGTTTCCATTGATGATCCTGTCTTGGCAACCGAACCCAGATTGGCTATCGTGATGGGTACCGAAGGGGACGGACTTTCGCCGGAAACGATTGCCGAAGCTGACTACGTAGTCCGTATTCCTATGTCGCACGGCGTCGATTCGCTCAATGTAGCCGCTGCGGCTGCCGTAGCTTTCTGGCAACTTCGTGCTCGATAGTTCTGAGGTTTTAGCATATGTTGGTGTAATAATCTTTAATAAAAAAGATTTTATGAAGGTCCTTTTTATTGTCGGGACATGAGTTCCGCAAATTGATCGAGTGACTGGACATTATATTTCTCAATGAGATCAATGCATTGTTGAAGATAATCTTCGTCCACTTTTACTCCATTCCATTGGTACCATCGTTTTACCATCTCAATACCTGCATTATGCTTCTTGGCAACATTCCAAATCGTGACGAGATCATCCTTTTGTTTTCTTGATTTTAACCGTTTCAGCTCAAGTGCCCCTTTGTAGATTTTGATTTCCTCATCATAGATGAGCTGTTTCTTTAGCGTCAGTTCATCATCTCCCAGAAAAGTGACATGGGTCATGAGTTTTAGTCCGTCGCTGAAATCGGCTACAGCGATACCATGGTCGGAAACGATGAAATAGCCGCCATTATTCTTGCGGGTATACAAGACTTGCGGATTGTTATACACAAAGTACTCGAATAAGTTTTCTCCCTTGCGGTCTATTTGATAATGGTCGATGTAACGTTCTTTATATCGTTGCATGAAATGCGCTGTGTAATGCATCACCATATCACGGGGCTTGAAGCCCGACATTTGGATATAGCCATTGCTTGAAGCGCCGATAACGGGGGCGTAAGCCTGAAATCCTACGCCTTGCATATATGAATTGTGTTTTCCCACCACTGTCCACACATTTCTTCGGGTGGTGGTGAGGGTTATACGCTGGGTCGCCAAAGGATATGGCAGCATGTTCTTTGTTTTCTTACGAACCTTATCCATGAACATATTTGCTTGGGTCGATATTTCGATGAGGTCCTTATGCACTTCGGCATACAGTTCCTCGTGAGTCATACTTGTAAGATACATACTTTGTTTTTTTGATTGTGTATAACGGTAATGGTTATCTTCGTATCTGATGTCGTCTGTAGGACAGCTTTTTGTAAATGATACCGAAAACAAACGCTTTATTTTGTTTGGAACCTGTTTGAAACAAGTTCCAGCCAGCCTGCCATACTTTCTTATTTTCTATCTCTAATTTTAGCTCTCAAATATTCTTTTAAATTTTCATCACAGCAATATACATAGCAACCTTTCATTCCTCTGGACATTAAAACACGGTAGATGTTGCGGGCGTAGTTATCAAAATATGCCGCATTTCGTTTTAACATAGGATCTTTGATTTCTTTAATGTCTGTAATCAGACATTGTTGCTCTGTGTCATACCGTAAATCGGGACCGATGATGACACCTATGTAATCAAATTCAAAACCTTGCGCCGTATATATACATCCGACTTGTTTGATGCCTTCGGGTTTATATGCCCATTCATACCACTTGACATATCCCTTGGGAATATTGGCAATAGTATCTTTGGTTTCCCACGGCATTGCGAAGTTCCCGATGGCAACATCTTTTACAAAATCTCCGTTCTCATCCAGAGAACTTGACCATGGCCAGCAAAATCCTGCAGTCAGGCGTGCGCTTTGTCCGTCTATACTGTCTTTTCTCTTTATCTCATCATACAGTGTTTGAGGATCGTCGAATATTTTAAAGTCAAATTCATCTTCTTTGAAGGATGATTTTACAGGTTCATTATAGATAACTTGTTCAAGCCAGTCCAGATAGTTGTCCGAACCATTGCAACGGAACTGGGATTTTAATTCGACTTCTACAATATCGGCATTGTATTCTTTGGCACATTCCCGAATGAGTTGGGAAGATCCGATCTCGACGCTTCGGATGGCTTGTTTGTCGTCGATAAAGAATACGGATATCTTGGCTGCTTGGACGATTGTTTGAATCTGTGTAAGATTGGTTCGTTTATCAGTCGGCGTGTATTGGTTGTTTGCACTATTAGAGATACGATGGGCTTCGTCGACCAGCAATACGTCTATATTATTAGGTTCGCAGTTGGCCGGAATAAACTGAGTTACATTTGAAAATAGCAGTTTAGCCTTACTGCCACGCGGCAATCGGTCTTTTACCCCTTCCAGTAAAGGTTTTGATTTTGTGGCATAACGGATATTATAACTTTTCTTGTTTCCCGCCAATAGAGCCAGGATATGTAAGGCAATCACTGTTTTTCCGGTTCCCGGTCCTCCTTTTACGATAATGATACTTTTCTTGTTACCGATTTTGCGGATTTTATCAAGAATGACATTGCGCGCTATAATCTGCTCTTCGATTAGGGCGAATGCGGATACATTGCCTTCGTGAATCAGGTTGGCTGCCGATTCCAGCAGTTTTTTAGAAGGGCGTATGGGGCTGCTGATCATTTTGTGGAAGATCGTTTCGCCATCGCCGTTGCCTAATGCTTGCTGCAGGTGTTGGGCGAGTTCCTGCACTTCGTCGCCGGCGTACGTTTTGTATGCTTGCAGGAGTTCGCTGTATTTCTCATCAAATAAGGTATTGGGTGTTTTGTTTTTGCGGTAATTGTAGCAGTATGCGAGTCCTTCGATATGAAGTTCTTTGCTGCTCAATACTTCGATGAATCCGGTCAGATAATCATTGTATCCTCTTACTTGTTGGGAAGGGTGGGATACCAGCCGGTGTCCTCCGCCTGTGTATGCCTGTACCTGGAATGTGGTGTCTGAATCTTCGTCGTCGACGTTGAAGTTTCCTTCGCAGTCAGTATCCCGAACCCCCTTGTTGTCCCATTGTTTTAATTCGATATGGACTACATTTCCCTGATTTTGTGAGTTCCTACCATATAAGATGCAGTCAATGCGTTTCATGTTGTATGGAACGAGGTACTCGAATGTCACATATGTATCAGTAACTCCGCTCAACTGAAGCAAGTCTTTTATTTTAGGGGCATTATTTCCCCATGACATTAGTTCTGAATTGCTTGGGTGTAAGTTATAATAGGTGGCGGCCTTTGTCATTTTGTCTGTAAACAGATTGGTCATTACATCATGAAAAAACGTAGCCTGCGGTTCTTGGTATAATACTCTTTTTCCGGTCATCGTGTTTGGTTATAATTCGTTATATTTCTTAGCAGTTCCTTTGGCTTTCTCAACTGGATACTTTTGCGCATTCTTCTCTATTTTGTCCAGTATGATTTGGGCAACATCAAAATTATATTTATTAGCAATGAGTAATGCGTAATTGAGGACATCTGCCAATTCTTCTTTTATTTTTTCAACATTTGCCTCTTCCGGTGATTTCCAGAGAAAGAGTTGGTTCAGTTCTGCTGCTTCAATGGATAATGCCAATGATAAATCTTTAGCATTGTGAAATTGGGCCCAGTCCCGTTCGTCTCTGAATTTCACAATGGTTTCTGTAAGTTCTTCTATTGTTGCCATATTATGTTGTTTTTTATTTACTTATCTGTATGCTGGTTTACATATACATATTGTCTTTACTCATGAAATATTTTTATTATAATTCTTTTATTCATCAAATCTAGGATCTTCCTTTACCAACCTAAAATAAGGAGTATCCTGCATTTGCACAACAAAGTTACCGATTTTGCAAATGCTATCAAAAACTACAGCCTTATTGATATAGTTCAGATAATTATCTAAATTAGGATCTGTATTACCAAAAATAGCAGCAAGTTCTGAGCGCGTCGGATTATTAACGTTATGGACTATCCAGCTTTTAATGAAAGTTGAATAATTCTCATCAGCCTTAAAGTCTGATAAATTTTGAGTAGACAGAATCATTCCTACTCCAAACATACGTCCTTCGCTAATGATTCGTCTAAGTGAATTAAACTTCATCTTCATGAACTGATGTGCTTCATCAACAAGAATCATGGCTCGAAGTTCACGAAAACCATTTTTTTGCTTACTTCCTTTCAATTGCTTCATTTCTGCATAGAAGAGATCAAGAATTAAAGATACGATAAGTTTTTTTACACTATCATCATAGAGAGTAAGGTCTATTACTTTTACCGCATTTAACCATTCGAACAATGAGACACAATGCTCACTGTCATTTGTAAACATTGGATAATCTTCTAGTGTACGAAATATCATATATACTTTATCCTTTGCATCATGTTCTTGCAAATATTTATCGACAACTTTCTGCATAGTGGGAACTGGTCTATCCCAAGTGGATGGATCTTTCGTAATTCCAGCGTCTTCGTAAGCTTCAATTATTGCATCTTTAATAGTGATAGATTGCACTTCACCGAGTCCAAATGATTTTGTCATTGAATCTGCTATTCTGCCTGCCGTGATTGCAGGCAGATTAAGTACTTTAACTTGGTCCGTGATGATCAATTTGAGAGGATTAAAAGGGAAGTTTGCATTGAAGCATTCTCCCTTTACTTTATTAAGAAACTCCGAATCATTGTAGTCGCCTTTATAGTCAAAAACTAACATTCCAATAGGTGTTTGATCTACGTTGTGGCAGCTTTCACGAGAGAATTGTGCAATGATCGATCGGGCAAACTGAGTTTTACCTGTACCCATAGTTCCAATGATTCCTAAATTGGGATGTGATACTAACGATGTGTTATTGGGGTAAAAGAATATTTTTGAATGGTTATATTTGTGTTCACCAATCAATAAAGTAACTCCTTTAAAATTTATAGTTTCAGTCAAAGCATTTTTTTCATAAGATTCTTCAATTATATCAATAGTATCCATTTTCAAATCATCTTTTATAGCTTTGTTTTCAGGATGAAAGGCTCCACCGGTTTCTGAGAAGTGAATCTTATCTTTTTCATTTATTGTATCATCTTTTGATTTTCTTTCACTAAGTAGCTGGATTGTTTGAAGATAACCATCCGAAGCACTTAGTTCAGAATATAGGAAAGAATCTTCATTTTCAAAAGCAGAGCCATCAATGATTTTCAAATATTCTACGTTATTAATATTTATATGACAGATTGGAATCTCATCTATTACTTCTGTGCCAATTTTATTTTGAGCAGAATTGAAAGCAATAAGACTAGCAAGACCCATTTCTTGAATGGGAAGTCCGTCATCAACTATGTCATAACGTGCATTAAGTAAATCATAGCGACATTTATCAATAAGTTCAAAATTGGATTCGGAAATAAGTTGATTAGCCTTCAGTTTCTCTGCATTAGTCAATAGTTGAGATGCGAAAAAAGTACGATAAATCTGTTTGACGAAAGTGCTTTCTCCGAACAGGCGTTCGCGCAGTAACTTGTATGTATTTGCAACTTGGATTTCACCCTTCTTTGCATGTACATCATCCTTTGAAGCTTTTACTTCTACAGGATAGAAATATAACTTTACTCTACCATTTACCACAGATAATCCTAACATTAACAGATCGTCGGATAAGGGTTGCCCAGCAGATTTTAAGGACTTGGCTGTAAATAAATAATCTTTAGGCAGGCCTATAGAACCTGACACTCTTAATATTTCATCCAGAGAGATAGGGATCCATATGATATCCTCGTTTCGCTTTAAGAAACGGGTTATTGCTATGACAGCAGCAACAATACTAATTTTTTCGCGAACTTGAAACTCCGTTTTGTTGGAAACATCTAAAAGCCAACGACCATTCATGCAGTTGAAGTAATTCAACATATTTGTGGTAAAAAGATCTACGTTTATACTAGCTGATATCGTCTGAGGGAAGGAGTTGTGAAGCAATGATTTATAACGATCAACATGCTTAGTTACGGTAATACTGTCATATTTTGCATTAATTGTATATTGATCTGTATAATGCACAATATAGAGATTCTGTTTGTAAAAGAAATCTAGGTCAACTTCGGGGTTTAAGAAAGTAACCCAATTAGCTTTTTCGTAAATCTCATTTAGCAACTCATCCTGTTCAAATTGAATAGCTTTGGCTACACAACAATTCTTCTGATACTGATGTGCGCAACCTTCCTGCTCCTCGTTGGCATATAATTCGTTCATAGCTTTGGCTATATCAAAGACAATAGAAGTCCTATCATTTACATCTTTGGTGCCAAAACCTATCACATAATCCTTACCAGTATTAAAAGTGGAAGGTATTGAAATTAATCCGTTAAATGAAAGTTCGGAACGAAGTTCGTTCGTATTTGGACGGCGTATTTTGTTTTCTACCTCCATTTGATAAAATGCAACATGACAATAGCCAATCTCAGAATAGTCTGATGTGCTTTTGAGTCCATGCTTATAGAAAGTTACACGGGAAAATATCTGGTGAATGATCTCACGTACAGAGTAATTAGTATTGTTATCTAGTTTTACGCCGATCTTATAAAATTCAGTAGTGATCAAATCATCTGTACCGAGTCTATTAAGTTTTTCGTAGAAACTTTCTACAAGTAGCTCACTTACATATTCATGTACTTCAAGTCGTTGGACTTTTGATTCTTTATCCTTTGCATATTGCTCTATGATAAAAAGGACAATGCCTTTGATAATATTAGTATCGTCAGTAATTCCAAATGTATTGATAATAATTGGGCACTCTTTATTCATGAAGAGGAAGTCAAACTGTTTTATAAAGGCATTCAACTTATCCTGCACCATTTTTGTGGCGATATTATATGAATGATTTTGTTCATGCCCCTCTATTGGTTCGTAACAGATCCATGTCTTAAGTTCGTCTGTGAAAAAATTGAGTTTGGGACACAATTTTATATTATTTGATGTGATAAAAGGTATTAAGTAATATGGACCTACCAATTTTAATACATTACTTGGACAGCTTTGTTCATTGTAATGCTTTCGGAATTCAAGCATAAATGCAACATTCATCGGATGAAAAGGAGAGAGCCAAATAGTACCATCTTCAAAATCCACAACGCCTAACTTAGTGATGGCCCACTCTTCCTTTGTAAGATATCTATTGGTGGAAATGTGTAGAATAATATCTTTTACTTCTCTAAGGTAATTTTTATAAAGCGAAGCTAAAGTTTCATCAATATAGGTCAAGGTTGGTACAGAGCCAGCTTTTTGATAATAATTAAAAATAGCATCAATAGTTTCGCGTAATTTTTTATTTAGCGGATGATTGAACGTTTCTCCTTCTAATGTGTTGCAGAGATAAATAGCTTTTTCATCAACCATTTTTTGTTCTAACAGCAACAAATCTCTAAACTGATTGTCTTTGTAAGTTGAATATTCTACTTCTCCATTAGTCACAACTGAATAGGTATAACCACAATTGGGGATGACGCGCGCATCCTTGAATGACATTTTTTTTGACCAAACTAATTCAAAGAGTTCTAATGCGGACTTAGGAACAATTTGAACATTGTCAAACTTAAATTTAAATTTCACCTTTTTGTCGTTAAATGTCAATATCTGATTAATCTCAGAATTACTCGCATCCTTTGTATGAAAGCGCATCTGATAGTTATCTTTCCATATTTCTTGTGAGCCAGGAGTTAATACAATATTTCCACTTCCAAAGTGGAGTTCATCGACATCTTCAGGTACCATCACTGTAATTGTATCTGCAACCCCAATTTTCATATTAGGTTCAATTTCAGCAAAGGCACTTCTTTGTACTGCAATCTTGGTAAAGATAAAGTTATGTTTGTTATCTTCTTTTCCAACTGAAAAGGATTTTACCTTATCATCTAAGATAAAAGTAAGTGATTTCTCTCCCTTTGTTCCATTGAATCCCTCGCTAACTATGTCTTTGATTGAATTGTTAAATACAATTTTAACTTTAACGTTTGCATCTTCACTGCAAACGATTACCTGTATCTTTTGCTTTTTAGCCGTGCCATTCTCCTTTATCACACACTGACTTTCAATGTTATGGTTGAACATATCGAAGAAGCTCATCTTCTCAATAGACAAGTTTGCATTCGCATTTTTTCTATTAACACTTTCAATCACATCATCCACATCAATTTCTTTCCAGGATGAGGGGTTCGATATAATGCGATTTACCATTTTGTCGTCTAAGAATTTCGAAAGTAAGGTCTCACGACTATCCTCATCGAGATTAATCATTATACTATTTACCTTTTCGAAAAGGTCTTGATTATGATAGACACGCTTTTCTAACTCTGGAACTTCTAATAATCCGTAAATTTTATTGTCTGGAAAATACTTTAACCTATTAAATGCACCATTCATACTTCCTTCTTGGAGAATAGAAAGTACATCCTCAAAATCGAACATGTCACAACCTTCAGAATCTATCATTTCGACGATTCGGTTCAATGCTGCCTTTAAATATTCTTTTTCGTAATTAGATATAATGACAGTGTCGCTAATGCAAGCATCTATACAATTCTTTATCTCATGGGCATTGAAGGGCTGTCCTTTATCCTGCAGATTGATACTAGCTGTTGATAAGGTATCAACTGTAGCGTAATTTGAGAGTATAAAGAGGGTTGCGTATTTATCATATTTTTTTCCTTTGTTGACTGCATTACGAATTGTGGGTAAGTACTCTCCTCCAGTATCTATATCTGCGATGATAAAGGGTACAGAGGCTCCCTCATCATCTGCATCAAACTGAATCGTTTCATATCGATCAAGCTCTGGATTCTCTATCCGGCCTTCATAAATGCCTTCCACTGTTAGCTCTCTACTATGTGTGGAATTTTTAAATCCGTTGATAATGCCTATTCGATTTTCTTCACTTTCTATCACAAGACAATAGTGTTCACCCTCTTTAGCTGGATTCTTTGCAAAGAATTTGGCTAGGATGTCATCAATAAGATATTTATAAAATGATTCTGACATATTGGGCCTCCCCGGAATCGCTTCTCCGTTCTAATAAATTTAACTTCAATAATTGTGCTTCTATAGCCTGCTTTGTATGTAGATCGAAGCAAATACCATATTCTTTAAATCTTTGATATAGTTTTTTTAGCTTAAATCTTTGCTCTCTCGTTATCATTGCGATTAAAAATGTGAGCATATCATTGTCTAGAACTAAGACTGGAAATCCCCTCCCACGTCTAGTTTGTAACAATCGTACTTTTAAGAGATTTTGAACTCTTGAAAGCATACGTCCATGGTATTCAAATGACTGATAGCTTTTACATATAGATTCTAACTTTTTAAAAAAATCCTCGTAAGAATTTACAGATAGATCTGATATTACTTTTATTTCATCTACTTTCTTTCCTGAGGTTCGTTTTTTCAAAGCATTGTATTTACCTATCTTGCAATATTCTAAAAGTTTTTCACATTGGTTTTTAATTTCATAGTCAAAAGGAGTCTCTTTAATTTTATCTAAAAGATTTTTATATAAGCCAATAGGTTTCGTATTCTCATTATCCATAAGTAAGATGTTTAACATATCTACAGCTTGCATTCTACCATATAGTTTTGACACATATTCAGAAGGAAGTTTAGTCGCCCAGCCTTGTTTTACTACGTCTCGACGCTCCGAGGCTGACTCATTGTCCAGGATAAAATATAGTGATTCTGGATTCTCTAATGAGTCATTAAGTTTATTAGCTGCATCAAGTCTGAAAATAGTTTGTGTAATGGAATAACATGCATAGAAGTAGAGCAACATATCAATATACTTCAAAACTACATAGTCTTTTTTTTGCAATAGCCATTTAATGTCATTTACAAATTGCTGTTGAATAAAAGGAAGAACATAATAGCTCGTTTCAGGTTTAGAAGGGGAAGCTTGTGTTTGTTGTTCCAAAGCTTCCTGAATGGTATGGCAGAAGACATTACGATTTTCCTCTTCTTTCAAGTTTAAAGATGAATTAGGGATCAATGACATGAGGTATTCCGCTAGTTTTTTCTGTCCACTGCCATATTTAGACAAGACAGGTGAACCTTTCTTGCTCACCATATCAAGCGGAATATACTTCAGGAAAGATGAATTAAAAGGTACAAAGTTTCCATCAGTACACATTAAGTCCTTCATAATCAACTTAAACTTCTCAATGCCATCTTTGCTGAGTTCTTTCTGCCTGAGATAGTTGACTACAAATTCTTCTATATACGTGGTGTAGTCTAATACAGGATTTGCAGGTACTTGGCTATTATAACGAAAGAACTCTCCTGTTATCCCTTTTATGCTACAGGTATTATCAAAATTAGATGTGGCTGGGTTTGCTGTAAATGGAAGGATATTGATTCCTTCATGAAAAGAGTCACTAATCTTCTCATCCTCCCCATATCGATATTTCTCGTAAAATCGTTGAAAGTATATCATAACTAAGCCATTTGAATATTACCATATGTTTCACTAAATGTAATGATCTCATTCTTATCATTCAGAATGAGGACTTCCTCTTTAGCCTCGCTATATTGTGAAAGTTCTCTAACAAAATTGCTAAATGCCAAACTTTTTTCTCCCTCATAGGTGGTAGCGAGTTTTCCATTCTTTAGTTCAATTAAATGCTCGAAGAGTGGATAATCTATGTGGAGTGGAATTTTATTGCCTTCTAAAGTCCAATTTAAGTTCATTGCAATATCAAATATATGAGGTTTATTTGCATTAAAATGGACATCATATTTAGCGGAAGGCATCTTGAGTGTTGCGAATTGCTTATAATGACTTCCTTGGATGTTTAAAGGAATAAAGTTAGGCTTATCAATATATGAGCCGTAATGGCGAGGTATTGCGTTAAGTACGAGATGATTTAAGTAGTGGAATGCTTTTCCATCTTTCAAATAATACCCCTTCAAGTATTTCAAAAACTTTTTGTAGGCTTGGCTGTCTGAATGATAGGAGAATAAATGATTCAGACGGAATAATAAAGTAGCTAACTGTGTCCGGCTATTCACATCTTTGTTAGCATAAAACTTTTTGAGAATTATGCTTAACTCTTCTATCAATTTAGGACCAAGAGCCTCTTGAAGTATTTGGGGATTAAAGTCAAACGTTGAGTATAAAACCGCTAAATTGTTATCATGAGATAGGCAACTGCATTTAATTGGATCCAATAGTGAAATGGCTCGCTGAATCTTGTTTTCACCCCCATTCAAGAGCATGGTTGGCAATAACGCAGAAAAGAAATCTTTCGATTCTCTATAAGTTTTCCAACTAGGATAGACGAGAATTGAATATACAAAATCCAGAAATTCTCGAGGAGTAACAAGTAGATTAAAACGGATAATGGCTTCAATCAGTAGTTTTACAATCGTGTTTTGAATTTCGGTCACTTGTAGGAGTTCGTAGTTAATTGCTACTGGATCTATTGCATTCTGTCCTTTCACCTTATCTTCTAAAAAAGCTTGGTAGAAAGGGTTGTTTTCACTTTTGGATGCGATTTTACTAAGTATGCATGAGAGGAAACGAGATGATACAGGATATGTATTATCTGAAGTTTCAGTGTCTAATTCGAATATTTGCTGATGAGAGAGTGATATTATTTTTATCTTGTTTGTTTTGTGGATGGTCTGCTGGTCTCCTTCTGCCAAGGATTGGGCCACATTACAGAAAGTCGTATATCGCGACTTTATTTCACTATCTTCAACAAAGTCTAACAGCTTACCCAGGTTGATTGCAACGAGAATCTTATCCGTTGTGTGTTCGATTCGCTCATCTGAGAAATTCTGCAAAGTATATTTAAGCGTTTTCACTGCATTCATTGAAGGAGAGCATCCTTCTGTTGCATCATTAAGGAATTCAAAGTCTGCGTATTTTCCAGAGGCTTTTAAGTTGCTGATGATATGTGATTTTCCATCACCAGCACTTCCTACAAGAAGGAGAAGGCCCCCTCCTTGCTCACTTATTTCATCCATCTTTATACGGATGTCTGATTCTATCAGGCGCTCAACGTGCAGATACTGATCCATTGGGCTTAGTGCTGAACCACTTTGGACAGCTTCTTGTGAACCATGACACAAGCGTTGTAATTCTTTCATCAAATTTGTTTCTTTCATTCTATCGCTATTGATGTTCCCAAAGGGATGGTGAAATTAACTTTTCCATTTTATAGTTAAACATTTCCAGTAGTTCATCTTTTTTTGAAGGAAACATTGCTAATATATTCTTAATTGAGACTAGTGGAAGGCACATCTTTACACTATCATAATATCCAATATTAATGTCTTCTTCAAATTCTTTATAAGATTTTTGTTTGGGCCTATTTAGAATACCAGAATGTTCTTCCCAATAAGACTGATTACGGTAACAGAATTCCCAAAATGACATTTTTTTATAAAATGCTTGTTGATTACACCAACGCGCTATTTGAATATATATATTAGCTATTGGTGCTTGATGGTAATCTTCATGACGCATTACATAGCCAACGCATCCATATTGCATCAATATTTTGATTCGTTGAAATAATTCCCAAATATCATTATAGAATTTCTCTTTATTATCTTGAGTTTGTTTAAATCCACAAAATAAATAAAATTTTGTGGACTTCTTCGGATTGTAATGCTTCCATATTTTCAAAGCTTTTACAATTATATCACGATCTTTCCAATTATCGAAAGCAAATATAAAGTCACCATGATAACGAGCCTTAGATAATAACTCTGCCATTTCTTCCCCATCAGGACTCTCTGCGAGCATACGTTCATCAAGTCCTTGACGGAATTGAAAAGGCTTTTTAGTTGCAATCAGTTGCTCTAATAAAGGTTTCCAAATTGTTTTATCTGAGGCTAAAAAATTGTCATCCCATAAATAGATATATTTTCTTTTATCATGCCCATGTACATCTTTTTCTTGATCTAAGAACCAGTCAATTTTTGAATATGGATGAATTATGTTTTCATACTTATTAATACAGAAAGGACAGTGTCGTACACATCCTCGTGTTAGAAAGCCTATAGAATAATTATAGTAATCTTTGTATTTCTCTCTTTTAAATCCCAATGCAACTTGTTGATCTACAAATGCGTCATATAAATGATAATATGGCATTTGTCGTGCCATATTTATCCCCATTCTATTATGACCACCCCTATGATTTAACAATGTAATTAGAAAAGAATCGTTTTCTAACTTAATCATATCCGTTTCTCGCTCGTAGCGATAAGTCCCTCCTTTTGCATTAGCATAAAAGCCAGTCCCTCCCTTGACAATTTTATCTACTAAATATGGGTCTTGAATATCTTCCAAAAAATCTGGTAATTTTGTGAAAGTAAAAACCTTAGAAAGATATATCCGTTCATATCTATGAAAATCAGAATTGTAATCTAAAATTAATTCAAAAGGAATGTGATTGTCAAATAGGAAACCTGCAATTTTTAGTAAAGCAAGATTGGGATGTCGGCTTCCTTTATCTAGTAAATCAGCATCTATCAAGCCTATGCATTTATACATTGGAGGTATTCTCAATAATTTCATATTTCTTACTTTACTTGCTAACTCTCAGCGTCCTTATTAATTTTTGCGCATCAACATCTAGTAACTGGGCTATTTCTATAAATGTATCAAGTCCTAGTATATTGGTGTACCACTTTAATACAGTAATAGAATCTTTATCTAACTGTTGTTTTAATCTTTTGATATGTTTATCTTCTGCCAGCATTACTTTTATTTTGTTTAAATCTCGTTCTACAACAAAATTTCTTATGTGTGGGTACAAATATACTAATAATGTATGAATATGGGTAATTATTGCAGACAAATATGCCCGTTATTTGAAATATATGTAATAAACAAGGTTAATTCATTATGTTTTATTCGTTTTTTACATATATTTAAACTGTTATAAAAATCAGAGCTTTATATTAAAATGGGTATTATCCTTTTATTAGAAGTACTTATTTTCAAAAATAATATTTAAACATAGGTTGGTGAAAAAAATCTTTGTACCTTCAATTTTTACTACTTCATTTTGATAATAGCTCACATTTGACAGTATTCATTCTATTCCAATTGTCGTCATTAGCCGAGAAATTATCATTGTTATATGGTGGTCATATTCGTTTTTAATATGCCTCTTTTAATTTAATATTTTCTTGTAATGTTTGTTTTTAATATTGATTCTTTGTTTATTGTATGCTGTATTTATGAGCTTTAATGTGCTTTTGTTGTAATGTGTTGATTAATTATTTATTAAAATTGATATGAGGATTTCTTGTTTTATTGTAAAAAAATGCAAGTTGTCAGTTGCTGTTTTGTGATAATTATTTCCCGATGCAACATGTAGATATAATTGATAATCAAAAACTTATATTTTAAACGGTAGAAAAGTATTTTTGAGGCCATAATGGGTTGTTTTTGAAGCTGAATCTATTAATTCTATACTTCCTTCCGCCTTTTAATTAGAACCACGGAAAATTTAGTTTTTCCCAACTGAAGTTCACCAGTTTTCTATCTACTTACAAAGGTACAAATAATACGTGAGTTTTTCGCCAAGTATGTCAACTAAATGCAAGGGAGTTTCACGCTTATTGTTTTACTGAACAAAGGGAAAAAAATAGAATTAATTCTTTTCCCTCTATTTGACTTTACTTTAATGGACGTATATATTAGTACGTGGGTAAAGTAAAGTTGTCAAGCGAATAATTTGATTTTATCTAATTATAAACAGGATAAATGTAGCTATTTTACAAAAAACAGGTAGTATAATATTCTATTTCTTATTTTATTTGATATATTTGCAATCAAAGAAGAAATAGATTGACTATGATAGCAGAATTTACAGTAGAAAACTTCTACTCAATAAGGTCGACTCAAAAAATAAGCTTTGAACCTTCATCAGACAGTTTTATGTTGGATGAATACACTTATGAAGTTAAGGATGGTGTAAGATTACTGAAAGTAGGAATAATATATGGGGCTAATGCGTCTGGTAAAAGCAATGTGCTGGAAGCTATAGATTTTTTCAAGATGCTGGTGTTAAGGGTGCCAAAAGGTCGTAATGATACTACTAGAGTTGTTCCTTTTTATTAGACGAAACATCAAAGACTAAAACGACAAAGATGTCTATGTCTTTTTATGTGAACCAATTGAAGTATATCCTTAGCTTTGAGCTTGATAAAAAGCGTATATATTCCGAAACATTAACTGTATATGAATCCATACGCCCTACAAAACTTTATAGCCGTAGCTATGATCCTTATACAGATTCTTCAGTTATAGAATTTGGAACAAACCTGAAAATGGCAAAGAAAAATCAGGATACCATAGCAGGAAACACAATAAATAACTGCAGTGTGCTTGCTGCTTTTGGAAACTGCAATGTAGGGAAGACCAAGCTAAATGATGTCTATGACTATTTTGCAAAGCAAGTAAAAGATGTTCTTGCTCCTGGAATGCTTTTGTCGGGATATGTGAAACGTCATTTGGATAAGGACAAGGATGGAAATCTGAAGAAATTTATTTTGAACTTTTTAAAGGATTCGGATTTTAATATTGAAGATGTTACTCTTCATGAAGAAGAAGAACTTATAACGCCTGAACTAGAACAACTGATTCAGAAAGCTCCAATTGCTGATGATGCAAAATCAGAAATGTTGAAAAAAGGTAAAATAACAAATACGGAATTGACATTCACTCATAGGACAGGGAATAGTTTATATGAATTATCTGAAGAGTATGAATCAAACGGTACTATGAGATTTTTAGGAATGGCCATAATACTGAATTTCCTTCTGAAAAATAACCAGTTTGTACCCATAGATGAAGTTGAAACAAGCATTCATTATGAATTGCTATCCTATTTTATAAAAGTATTCTTGGCTAATAGCAATCAGACTTCACAAATGCTATTGACTACTCACGACATTAACCTATTAAATGAGGAGTTTATACGACGTGATACAATATGGTTTACGGATAAAGATGAACAGGGAGAAACAAATGTGGTTCGTCTTTCAGCTTTAGGGCTACATAAGAATCTCTCGCCTTATAATGCATATAAACAAGGTAAATTAGTGAAACTGCCATTCTTGGGTAGCCAGTATTTTGATTTAAATGATTGATGCAAAGGAACGAACGGTAACAAAAAGTTTATAGATAGAACATTAAAATGATTAATTTACAATTATCCAATTGGAAGAGCATACTACAGGATATTTATTGTCCTGTAATAGGCTCTATATGGGTTGCTCCTAATGGTATTTGGGATAATCATTTTGCTCACAACAAGGACAAAGATGATTTTCATCCGTCTGTTGTTGGAAGAGTATTTGATGAAAACAAAAAATGCTGGATAATTCCAGGAACGTCCAAAGACTATAATAAGGGCACAAATGTCTTTAGGGTAAAGATCAATCCAAATGATCCCGATTGTCCTTACTCTTACTTCTTGATAAAACTTAGAATGACATATAATTCTAAGGATTTAACTAATTTGCAACGAGGTTGGAATGGAATAGACTCCTTAAGTGACAGCCAAATAGAAGAACTCAAATTACAAATCAAATTTAGCCTAGGAATCAATGTTTAAGGAAGAATATCTATTAGAGTTGCTCTCTGGAAAACTAACATCCAGAGGCTACGCAAACATACTTGGTACGATTACTTCGATGGTGAGGAAATACCAGTGGAAGAAAAGTATCATAGTATCGGATCATAATGACAATGATTGGCAAAGTGATGATATTAAGGAATTGAGTCACCAGTTCTTTGAGTGGATTATATCCAAAAATAAGATTAAGTATTTGTCAAAAGTGCCATTTGAATATTTGTCTTATTATTTTACACAAATGTTCATTTCTTTTGTTTCAAACAGAATTAAGGAAGAACAACAAAAGGTCGGTCTGAGTTTTCAAAAGTGTCAGGAACTTGTTCAAGAAATATGCCAAGAAGACTATGATGAAGAAACTCACGAACATAGTGCTTATGTTAAAAGTTCAATGTCCGATGGTAATAATTGGATAGATAAGTTAGATGATGTCGTTAAGTATCTTGCTCATTATCCAATAAATGAAGATACTAAACATTTTAAGCCAATTGTTAAACTGGCAATAGAAGATATTCTTTTGTCGGCTGATGGTTATGTATCGGTTTCTTCTTTGGCTAAAGCTGTCTTTGAATTATTAGATCAGTCAGTCTTCAAGACAAATATGTCAGAAAATCAAATTGTTTATAATCAACTTGACGATGAGCAAACCAAAGCAATAAAGACAATAATCGAAGACGTAGGTCAAGTAGATTCACGTATATTCTTAGAGTACATATTTCAGAATACAGGTGGTATATCATTATCATCCATCGCTGATAAGTATAACCTTCCGAAAAGCTCTGTCCATCGCAAGATAGAAGATTTTAAGAAAAAAATTTTCTCTACTTATGTGCCTAATAATGAAGAGGAAGGTATTTCTTTCTTGCAAAATATTGCTTTAGCTTTGGACAAAATATCAGAAACGGGAGTATTACCATTATGACAAACGTAGAATATATGAACATCATAAATGATTTCCTCAAGAACCCGATAATTCCTGAGGTGAAAGAAGACATTATAGTATCAGATAAAGAATTGGCCAGCATTAACGACTTATTCGCTTCGAATGATGTGCCTGTCAATTATTTGCATCTACGTCCTAAAATCAAAGAGAATCAGATATGGACAATTAAAAGAAGTTATATGGATTACGAAGGAATACTCCAGTCGGCTGCTGCTCCTATTATGGTTTTATTGGTTTCTCAAGAAGAAATGATAGGAGAAGATGGAATGTTTGTTAGAGTATGTCCTATATCTCCATTTGTTGAAATGGCTTCTGAGAATGATCAAATTTGTGAAGAGGAATCAATAACAGGTTTTCCTTTCTTTATAGAGAGATGGAATGAGCAGCCAATTCTTACTGAAATTCTGGATAAATACGTAGGTGATTATTATTTGGATAGCTCTTCCAAAGACTGTAAGTTGACAAATGATCAAGAAGAATTCAGAGAAATAGAAATATCAAATGCTCGATTCTTAAACCATTCTGTGATTGCGTTTATGAATAATCTTGAAAGGTCTGAGAATTTTTCATTCTCTGTAGATGTTAACTATGAGGATTATTCTAAGACAAAACACATGCCTCAAATGAATGTCCTTAAGCCAAGATTGATTCCTCTTAATGGACATGAAGAATATGCGATGGCTGCCAGAACCAATAATATTGTTTCTGAGAATGATTGCATTGAGTTCAATTATGAGCATATGCCTTTCTTTATTGAGGTCAGGAAAAAGAAAGCAGAGTTCATTTTAACTATTATTCCAAAAGTAGAAGTAGTACTGCGGAATCTAGAAAACAAACAAATAGAAGGTACCTCAAATTCTGAGAGAATAGTATATGGAGGTTTGCGAAAAGGTTTATACCAAATAGAATCTCCACTTCTGAATAAAACGATAACAATTAGATTAAAGTAATAATATGGCAGGAACTTACATCCCACTCATAAAAAGAACTAAATGGGTTGATCTTAGTAACGAACATAAAAAACTAAGAGAAACTGTAGAGTCTGATCTAAAAGAAGGCTGTAACAAAGGCAATATCCAACCAATAATGTTACAGGGGGCTTTTGGTATTGGTAAATCAACAACATTATACTATCTATTCCATTACGGTTGGGAAGTGCTAAAAACGCCTACCTTCTACATGCCTTTGGCTAAGATTGTTGATGCTGTAAAGAAGGAAGCAGAGTCATTGGAATCTGGTAAGGTTCAAAATAACCAACTTAGCAGAATTATCAATAGTATCATTAAAGAGCAGATCGACAAATTGAGAAACTCTAATTGGAATGATATAAGCGATATTGATTTCCCTGATTTTAAGTCTGGTGATGATTCTGAGAATCCAAGCTTAAACCAGTATTTGGAAGATTTCATTCCTGTCACATTGGATTCAAATAATACCAAAGAATCAGAAATTAGCAAACTTGTTTTTTCCGAAGAAGTTATCCGCCAAGCATTAGAAAGCACTACACCTCCTATACTCCTTGTGGATGAATTTGAGTCAAAATTCTATGAACTCAAACGTTATGTTGAATCATCTGGGGGTGGTATCCTTCGTGAATTGTTTGATCAAGTTGTTCAGACAAAACCTTTCTTATTAGTTATTGGCAATGGACCAGCTTCTGGCTATGAAGTAGCAAAAGAAAAGGGAACAGATGGAAATAATGATAGCGAAACAGCTGCTAATAGAAGACTGAAGACAATTCAGATTCCATTTCCAACGGTAGCCTTACTTAAACGTAAGTTTATGAAGGAGTGCGCTAATGGATATGTGAATTTTATATGGTGGATGTCTCGTTGTCGTCCAGGTCATATACAGAAATTGTGGGATGCCATTGATTATAGTATTTATAAGGAATATGATGCAACAGAATTCCTTGTAAAGGACATTTTCAATGAGCCAATAGATGAAAGTGGTGAAGAAGTAAAATACCTAAAGGTTTCTTATTTCAATCAAATGAATAGTTACATTCGTCCGATTGTTGGTAGACTTTTACTAGATTTTGAACCACAATCCATTAAGATTGAGGATTCATACAGAGAGGCAATGAAGGATAGTGCAGAAGATTTCTTCTGTACAGATGAGTTAGTATCTGTAGTAAAAGAACTCAATCCTGCAATTAGTGATGATTTTTCTGCATATCTTGAAAAGTGTAAAGAACAAGGGAAATACACAAGCGTTGATTATATAAGAAATGTTGGTAAGTATTTTAGCTATATTCTCTCTGCTTGTTCTAATTCTGACGGTAAAATTGCTTTTTCAACTGCATGCAGAAATAACAAAGAGAAAGCACTTGCTACAACTTTCTTGATTCCATTACTAGAGTTAACATACGACTTTATTAGTCAGTATGAGGATAATGAGGACCAAGTAACACGAGAGACAAAAGATTTTATCTTAGATTCTATCAAATTTATTGAATCTTCTGTCGAAGAGGAAACAATTGATGATAACTTTGAGAATCTTAATAGTATTTTTGAAACTTGCAAAATTAAATCAGGAAATGAGATTTATATGCAGTATTCATTACGTGCCATTAGGGAAATCATTGAACAGCCTATTGGCTCTCCGAAGTTGAAATATAAGGATATGAGTTTGGATAAAAAACTTGAATCCTCAAATTTCAGACAGAGTGTCCTTTTGACTTCTCGTAGTAGTGACAATACAATTATCTTTGTACCTATTTTAGAGGATGAACCTTTAAAAAAGTATATCCTCAGGCTTAAAGACTATATCAAATCACAAAAGAATGACTTGCATACCAATGCAAGTAAAACTATTAGAATAGTATATCTCCAAGAACATGAATATATAAGCCAACTGAAAGAAGAAGTATGTAAGGATGGTTCAGGTAACCTTCTGCCAATCTGTAAAATGAAAAAGTTGGTTTTTGAGGATTACAATCACTATCAGTTCAATTTTGGGGGACAAATAGCAGATTTTATTGACTCTGTGGCAAAAATTGTCATAGTAGCTGGATCTTGCAATGATATTGTTTTGATTGACGACAATCGTACATACGACTTCCATACAGCCATTGACGTTATTAAAAATAGAGAATGGACAAAGCAAAAGGAGGCTATTAGAACAATTGAACACTATTCCAGACTTGTATTGGAAGGGGATAGTTGTGTTATTAACACAATTTCTCTTGCGCAGAAAAAAGACCATGAGTCAGCAATGGAAAACCTAATCTGCGAAAAGAGGGATTATGAAGACAATATTCTTTGGGATTTTACCAGTCTTGAATCTGCAGATATAACTGATACAAAAAGTAAGTATCTTGCAATGTACTATATATTGGAGAATGCAAAGAAGCCTACATCAAGTTATCAATCATTATTAAAGATCCTTCAAGAAGTAGGAAACTTTAGAAATGCTTTGTATCTGCCCCCAATTGAAGATAGGATTAACGAATCCTTATTCTTTGATCAAATATTAAATATTTTATCAAGAGAAACTGCCAGTAAATTGATGAGTTCTTATGATAATGAAGACTACATCATTAAACATCTGTGTTCTTTCACAGCTATGATGAATAATGAGAGATCTGTAAGTAAGTTGGACGAACTGCTGACTTTTATGAAGGATTCTCTAAATGATCATTGGATAGCTTCATATAATAATGATATGTCTTATGGATTTAGCAAGGGGCGTACATTGATAAAATTGCTATATCTTAAAGCGTATATCGAAAAGATTGATTTCTCTTTGTTGCGTAGTCAGTTGAATACAAGAATTGAAGAAAAGCAAACAGAGCTTGTTTCAACAATATCGAATTCAACTCAACACATAGCAGCTATAACAGATTTGTTGTATTCTAAGAATTATGCGAAAGCGAATCCAGAGAAAATGCCTTTCCAAGGATATGTATCTGAATTACAATTGGTATCTAGATTACTGTCAAACTGTAAGAGAATCGTATTAGAAGACAAGGATGGTGTATCAATATTTGCAATAATTTCATCAATCGTATGGAGAATCTCAAATATAGTTTCACAAGCCAAAGTTGTTGAACATCAAATTAATGGTATTTTGATATCCTTAAAGAATAAGAAGGAACTTATCGAGAAAGAATATCAGTTACCTATCAATACAATATATCAGGATTCATTGACATCAAAACTTATTAACCTTTCTGATCTTAAGCCTAATGGTCAGCCACAAAGATATGATGGTGATTGGTGTTGGACACAGTATGCTAGATATTTGACGCCAAGATCAGAAGTTCAAAATGTCATTGATGCAAAATTGCATCCTGCAAAAGAAACTTCAATTGACGAGTCTGATATTCATAAGTTCAAGGCCTTTCTTCAAACAAGTTTGACTAATTCTACATATAAAGTTCGAATGGACGAAACCTTAAAGTTCTGTAGAGATTGTCAGGCAGAAGCATTGAGTTATACCAAGGTTTATGAATATATCAAAGATTTATTAAAAGAGTAACCATATGAATATTGATAAAATTACAAAGCAATACAATAAGGCTCTTGAGATAAAAAAAGGTGATAAATATGCCGAAACTCTTAAATTAGAGCTTAGCAAGCAAGAGTGGCAAGATGAGCTTAACGCAATTGAGGAAAGGATTTCAAACATCCTTACCAAAAAAGATTTTGAAAAATGCACAAAGCAACTTGAACAGTTATTTGATTCTTTGTATGAAAAAATGACAGCTCCAGGGTTAGATGCATTTGTGTCATGGGTTGAGGAACATACAAAGAATAACGAAAATAATATTGCTAAATTGCGAGATTTCCTAAAAGGTAATTATGAAACATATTCTTCTAGAATTGATTCAATATTAAGTACACTTGAAAACATTTCTTTTGATGATGACAAGTGTATATTTAATAAAATCATCTCTGAATTTAATAAAAAGTTGAAATCAGATGTCTCAGCATTTGTTAATAAGCCAGATGAATTTGAGAATAATATTGATGGATTCTTGACAGATTTAGAGGATGAATTTGTTGGTTTAGCAGACATTTCTGAATTGGCTTATACAAAGGTAGAAGATCTATATACGGAAGAACAAAAGAATGATGAGACAATATCATTCTATTCCGAAATAATTAAGCAGTCTATAAAAAATGGACAGAATCTTACAGCACTTAATGAGTCCGAAAATAAGTCAAAACTATACTTGCGAGTAAGAAACAGAATCGCGTCTATTAAGAAAGTAATAACCATACTTTCTGATACTGGCATCTCAAGTAATTCGGATGATACACTTAAGCAACTTTTCAAGAAGTTCGATGACACCATGTTGGCAACAAAAGGAGATGTAGCTGAATGCTTGAATAATTTTATTAAGAATACTTGGAATGATATTGAAGCCAAGTACATTGACATAAAAGAATTCTATGCAGAAGATGAATTGTCGTTTAATAAAACTTGGGATGGATTCGAAAAAGAAGGTGAGATAGATCTGCTCATAAAGAATTACAAGACAGTAAGAAACGCTAATGTACTACCACAGATACTTACTGTGAAATTTGAGGAAATCGTTCCAAAACTAAACAAATGTCATAATGAAATTGCAAAGCTCCATAGTTCAGAAATAAAGATTTTTGACGAAGTAAAAGACTGCTTTGATGAATTCTTGGCAAACTATAACAAGACCAAAAAAGCTATGTTGGAAAAGATTGCAAAAACTCATCCAGAATTACAAAATGATATTGACTCAATATATGATTCTGAAAATGGAACTCTGGCAACAATTGTGAATGGTTTAGGGCCACTCTCTGATTTTATGAATTCTATTTCTGATGAAACTTTAGATACAATGCTTGAGGATAAGAATAAAACTCAGCAGATATTTGAAGACATCATGAAAAAATCTGGATTGGAAACAGAGATAAACTGGCTTCAACAAAAAGAGTCTTTAGAGTTAACGCCATCTGATTTAGATCATGACTATCTCCGAAAACTATTGGAGAGTGGACTTATTAAATTATCATATACAAAAGAATACTAATAATGACAAATATTGATATAATTCAGGCATTGGATAACATACGAATAAACAATTTGTATGTGCACAATTCAGAACTTGAAGGTGCAAAGTTCTCGAACGAGAAGTTGAAAGTAAGCCCCCGATAAAGTACCCGTTGTCTTTGTATCTTTAAGTCTCGATCTT